>NZ_PKRR01000003.1:0-607203 GCF_002855595.1 Uliginosibacterium sp. TH139
TCTTGAACTCTTCCGTGTACCGCTTGCTGCTCATAGACACCTCGACTTGGTCGCCAGTTTAAGGCTACGAAGTGTCTAGGAAGGCCGGGGCGATTCATAATCTATGGAACGGGATGGCGTGTCAATGAGTGCTGTACCTTACGCGTCAAGGATGTGGATTTTGATGCGGGTGCAATCCATGTCCGCGCGGCGAAAGGGAGTAAGGATCGGACATCAATGCTGCCCGAACGATTGCGAGACCCCATGACAGATCAGTTGATGCGAGTGACGAAGTTGCACACCGACGATCGCCTGCGCGGTGGCGGCCTTGCTCCCCTTCCGAACGCACTCGAGAAAAAATATCCGAACGCGGCATGCTCCTTAGCGTGGCAGTTTGTGTTCCCTTCAGCGGTGATGCGACCTTGGGGCAAAAGCGGACAGCAGGTACGCTGGTTTGCTTCTCCCTCTACCATTCAGCGCAGCTTCAAAACCGCTTTGAACGATGCCGGCATCCATAAGCATGCAAGCGTGCATACGCTGCGGCATTCGTTTGCAACCCATCTGTTGGCTAGTGGTACGGACGTCCGGACCATTCAACTGTTGCTGGGTCACAACAATCTGCAGACCACCATGATCTATACCCATGTACTTCAGGAAACGCGCTTTGTGAAGAGCCCGCTCGACACACTTTGAGGCGCCGGCAACCATTGTCGGCGTGCTAGAACCACCGGGCTTCGCTGTAGGAATGGCTGCTTCGCGTCACGTGGCAGTCATTCTGTTTATCAACAACAAAGACCGCTTTGGCCGAGTAGCACTCACTCGCCCCATGTCTTGAATAACGGCTTTGTTTCAGAGCCCCCCGAGGCTCTTGGTTCGACCCTTGTGTCTGTTACAGCAAGGCCTCGACAGACTTTATAGCCACCCTGAAAATACCAAAGACATAAAAAGACCGGCCCAACAGACTTTTCAAGCGGTTTTCAAAAACCTCAGATCATGTAAAATCAGACACTTATAAAAACATAGTCCGACAGACTTTATTCTTCGTTATCAAAAGCAAACAATTAAGTCTGTCGGGCGACAATTAAATCTGTCGGACAGAGACACGAAAAAGGGGCGAAAGCCCCTTTTTTGCATTTCAGCGCCAAGTACGGCGACAACTCTTCGCTCGACTCCTGCCTTACTCAACCTTAGGCTGCGGTGCGATCATCTCCTCCCCTACAGCCAAATTTCGTTCGCCCAACATCTCAGCAGCTCCAACGAACGCTTGCTCTGTAGCAACAAGATACACCGGACTACTTCCTGAGGATGGATTTAAGAACCACGCCTATGTCATCTGTGCCGCGCAAGTTCCGTACCGAATTCGCACTATACTTCGCTCCGGCTGCTGTTAGACCTTGGGAGACATTGATGCCATTCAACTTAATACTAGTTCTACTTTTCGCAGCGTCAGGCGTGGCATGTACTGCAGAACCGCCAGAGAAAATACAAAAAAATGACATTGCCGCTTCTGGGATGACGCTACCAAATGAAAACGAAGCCACAGCTTCAATTATAAAAATGATGGATTTGGCAGATACGCTGGCACAAATGCAAGTATCTGCCTCCGTCAAGCTTGGTACTTGCATACCAGCGATAGACGCGAATCATCCTGGGCAAGTCGCTTGCACAATTGCCGTGAGGCTGGGGGCCAGCACGTCTGAGACGCAAGCTGATTTCTACCGCAAAGGCGCTGGCTGGGTCTCGCAGCCAAGTACTTCACAAGACAAACTTCCGTTCCCTGATCCAGCACTATGAGCTCAGACTTGTCCGACTTTTGCCGGGCGACTTCGAGTCAGGAATATCAGATCGATCAAAATACCCCCGTTGCTGGGTGTATTCGGGGAAAACCACTCGCCCCCCATTTTTTACCCGCTCACCATCGCTTGGACTATTTTTTGAGGCTCTAAACAGATTTAGGCCACCACTGAAACGAAGCAGCCCTCGACACCCTTGTCTTTCGGCAAATCGCTCCTTCCTGAAGCCGCCGACCACTTTCAAGCAATCGAGTGTCTTCTCCCCCCGTTTTCATTTGCGCTGGATGGTGCCCGTCGGTATGGGTGGTGCGCCCACTCAGCCTCGGATTTTTGCGCTCTTCAACTGAAGCGATGTGAGGGCGAATTGTGTGCAACCGAAAATGCGCAGCCATCGATCCGCCACAAAACAAAAATTTATTTTAATTCGTATTTTTCGAAAAGATCATAATCATAAGGAATCATCATCGACAAGTCTTTGGCCTGCCAAAAATCACCTTCAGAGGCCTGATAAAAATCATAGGCATTCTTCATGAAATTTTCACCCTCTGGTGCCTCCTGCCAGTCTTTTTTATCCCTGTTGTACAGCAAAACCATACAGCTAACGCAACTGTAGTTGCCATCTGCGTTTGGGTTTGTATAGCACTTCCCGACCTTTATATTCAATTTCTGATTAATAATCACATCAATTAATTCCCCCTGAGTAAATTGCACCAAAGCCGTCTGAGCTTGCTCATGAGATGGCGCCTTCTTGGCTGGCTGCAAATTTTCGAAATGAGCGGCTTTTATTTTCAACTGTTCCGCCGCCAGCTCGTCACTTGGCAAGCCTTTGCTATTAACGGGATACAAGTCCATTGAGGTTGCAGCGACTGTGGCTACATCAGCAAACTCATCAGCCACGTCTTCGCCAGGGCTTAGAAAAACAAAACAAATCGCAAATAAAGAAACAACCAAAACCGCGCAAACTTTGAACATACTTTTTGTTGTGCTAATATTTTTCAGTGTAATTTTTATCATGTCAGAGCATTGCCGCCAGATGATTAATGATTGATAAAAACAGGCCGTTTCTAACTTTACAAACTTCCCGTCCATAAATAAAATCGCCTACCCAGATTACAATGTCTTGGATGGCGTTTGAAGACAACCTTTGGCGCCAAAGCCATTCTGAGCACTCAACAGAGTGGGCATGGGCGGCAGGCACGCGACCACGGCGCGGTTAGTAAGGCTTTTCGCTCCGTTCGCGCCCCCTGACGGCGTCACGGCTCACACACCCAATTCCGCGAAACGCTTGCTAATTATGTGCCCGACAGACTTTTGTGTAAGTTGCCGCGCCAAATCCCCAATAGAAGACGCCCCCGGCAGACGTTGCGCAAAGAGCGCCAATCCATGAACACTGACAAATCAATTAATTGCAGGCGACGCCTCCGACAGAATTAATTGTTTATTTTAATTTCTTAGGTCGGAATAAAGTCCATTGGACTTTACCCCCCAAAAAAGCCCTCAGCATCTGTGCCGAGGGCTTTTCGTTTGGCGTTGCCTTAATTGTTTCGCTTAAAGCCAAGGCTTCAGGTGGGATTGCCGCAAAAACTGACTACCCCAGCCGTAGGTGCTTACGTCCGCTACCGCACCAGGTCGCCGTCGGCAACCTCCAAACAAGCGCATCCACGAACTTACCGATGGCGGAAATCTGAGCTTCATATCCGGTGTTGAAGAAAGTACTTCATGACGGCCCCGGGCAGCCCAACCACCCAGTCCACGCCCGCACTCGGAGACTGGCCTCACCGGGCTCCGATTTCAGCGCCACTGCGCCGTGGTCTGTGTTCTGGGTAGCCAGCATTGCGGAGTTTCTGGTGTTGATGGACGGCACCATGAACATGAGGAAGTGGAGGACGGCCCGGCCGCGCTTCAGGGTGTCCCGCAGGCCCGCTATTACACCTCGATGGGCTCCGTGCATGGCGGCTGGTTTGCCATCCCCTGCTCACATTTCGGTCGGGGCACGGGTCTGTTTATTTCGGCGCCGACAAGCCTGCCCTTGTGTGCAACAGGATGACATCAATGTCCCGGAATGCGCACTGATGCCCGATATCGACGGGGAGAGCATCTTTGCCATGAGTCCGCGAGTTTCATTTGTTTGCACAAGGCATATCAAGATCTTATCCGCCCCGTCGTAAAGCCAGTTTGGTTTCCTCGCGTGGATAAGCAAGGTTAACGAACCTACCGCAAGGTAGATCCAGCGACGCACTGCGTGAAGGGATTCCGTCGATAACCAAACCCAAGGAGGCAAGCATGAATTTTTCGACCCGATTTTGCGCCGTCGTTCTGAGTGTCGGTGCTTTTGCTGTGCAGGCTGCGCCGACGTCGCTGACCACCGCGGCACAGGACAACTCGCCGAAATTCGTTACCCAGGGCGGCAAGATGGGCGGCATCGCAGTGGACGTGCTACGCGCCCTCGAGAAGATCGACCCTGATCTGAAGTTCAGCGGTGAAGAGGGCTTCTGGCCGATGAAGCGCATCGAGAACGGCCTACTCGCGGAGGTCGCGAGTGGACCGGAGCATCTCGATCTGTTCGTGGGGATGGCGAAAACGCCCGAGCGCGAAAAGAAGTATCGCTATGTCAGCACGATGATCTACTCGGTGAAAAACGTGGTCTTCGTCCGAGCCAATGACGACGTCAAGATCTCCAGTCTGGAGGATATCGCCAAGCTCTCTGGTGACAACCTGGTGCTGGCCAACAATGGCTATGTCCAGGCGACGACCGCCAAGGCCGTTTCCGGTCTGAAGGTCGATGATGGCGCCAAGACCAACAGCGACAACCTCAAGAAGCTGATCGACGGCAAGGGCCGCTTCTTCTACGCATCAGAA
Organism: Uliginosibacterium sp. TH139; assembly: GCF_002855595.1. NCBI lineage: Bacteria > Pseudomonadati > Pseudomonadota > Betaproteobacteria > Rhodocyclales > Zoogloeaceae > Uliginosibacterium > Uliginosibacterium sp. TH139. Next base: position 4,632 of record NZ_PKRR01000003.1, read on the forward strand.
CTGTCCGGTCTCTACGAAGCCAAGCAGGACGGTGTGACCAAGCAGGTCAAGGTCGTACCGGTGGCAGGTGACGACACGGGTCAGTACATCTCGGTATCCAATGCGGTGAGCAAACCAGTGTTCGACAAGCTCGAGGCCGCAGTCAAGAAGCTGGTGGACTCCGGCGAGATGGGCAAGATCCTGGCGAAATACAAGTGATCGGCCCTGGCCGCCGACCGTCGTGATCCTGTCCTGGGAGGGCACATGAGCAAGCTGACCAAGAGTATTGAGTTGCGTTTCATTCTGCTTTTCGCATTGATCGTCACAGTATTGCTGGGCGCCTTCGGCACCTATGTGGTGATCGAGGAGCAAAGACAGGGAGAGGCTCAACTGGCGGATCTGGCCAATGCCATGCAGGTGCGGATGCAGGCAGGGCTGCCCACACTCCTGTGGAACATGGATTACGAAATCGCTGGCGCCCTGCTCGACTCGGAAGTGATCGCTGCCGACGTGTCGGCCATTGTGGTGCGCAAGAGTGACAAAGTCCTTGTTGCGCGCAGCAATGACGGAGGCAAAGCCGTTCCTCTGAAGGAAACGGCCACGCCTGCCGGAGAGAAATACAGCGCGGAGCTGACTTACTCCGGCAAGCCGGCGGGAACGGTCGACATCTACATTTCGCGTGCCCGCGCCGAAAAGGCGCAGGCCAACGCGATCGTCACCGCGCTGGTTGAAGTCGTGGTACTCAATGCTGTAATCATCCTGGTGCTGATCACGATGCTGCGGTCGGTCGTGTTGCGGCCCTTACGCCGGGTTCGCGATGCGTTGCACGAAATCGCCACCGGGCGCGCGGACCTGACCCGGCGCCTGCATGTGTCACGCGAGGATGAAATCGGCGAGGTCGCAATGCTCTTCAACCGCTTCGTCGAAAACCTGCAAGGCATCGTGCGGCAGGTGGTCGACGGCGCACATCACCTTCAGACCTCGTCCTCCAGCATGAGCGAGGAATCGGACGACATGGCACATCGCACCGCTCGCGAGAATGACGCGATCGCGGCGATTGCCGCCGCCACCGAGGAAATGACCGTGAGCATCAATCACATTGCCCGTTTCTCGGGTGATGTGCGCGAGGTGTCGTCACGCAGCGAGCAGTTGTCGTCGCGTGGTCGTGAGGTGATCGTTGAGCTGATTGCGGGAATGGGTGTTGTCAGTGACACCGTGGTCAATGCGTCGCGCACGGTTGAATCCCTTGGCGAGGAATCCGAGAAAATCGGTGCGGTGATCGGTGTCATCAAGGAAATCGCCGATCAGACCAATCTGCTGGCGCTCAATGCCGCGATTGAAGCCGCCCGCGCGGGTGATCAGGGGCGTGGCTTCGCGGTGGTTGCGGACGAGGTTCGCAAGCTCGCGGAACGAACCACCCGTTCGACCGTGGAAATCGGCGAGACCATCGGCGTGGTGCAGAACGGAGTGCTGGCCAGCGTGGAGCGCATGCGTGGCGGTGTCGATCTGGTACGGCAGGTACTCGACTGTGCTCGGCAGGCAGAAGGCGCCATTCAGGATATCGCGAAGAGTTCCGGGGAGTTGTCCAGCGCGGTGAGCGAAATTGTCAGCTCAATCGAGGAGCAAAACTCCGCTAGTACGGAAGTTGCCCAGCAGATAGAAGACATCAGTCGCATCGCGGAGGAGTCTGGTACAACGATGAAACGTGTGGTGGGCACGGCCGTCCAGGTCAGTACGCTTTCTGCACAGTTGAAGTCTGCGGTGGGTGGCTTCACTATCTGAGCTTGTTCGTCGGCGTTGGCATAGGCGGCATTGGTCAGAAGGGCTTTGTTGCACAAATCGGCTGCTCGCCTGCATGTAGCCGATAGCCGTGCAGGCTGAACGAGCAACAACCACGCACGAATGCTGGTGGAAGCCTCAGGGCTGTCATGGGCAGAAGCAATCGCCGACCTGGAAATCGAACGAGCAATATACGAAGCCACGCGTACAGCGTGGGGAAAAGCGAAGGCCATCCTCAGGAATAGCGCCGCCGCGCTGCTGCTGGCCGTTGCTTGCTTTTGTCGGGTGGGACCTCCCACTATCGAGGCCGGGCGGACATTTTGCGCCACCGAAAATTCGAAAGCGGGCAGGCTCGGCCCCGATTGCGTAGCCCAAACCCTCACCAGATATACGAGACTCGGCACTTGTGGCCTTAAAGACGTTGCTCGGATGAAATTGGCGTGTCTGTTGCGTTATCGGCAGACTGTTGCGCAATAGCTGTGTCTGAGTGTCTCTATCTCGGCCAAATCGGTCGGTCAGCGGACACTTCCCAGTGACCGCATCCAGCTCTTATCTGTCGCTAGGCAGACTCTCGTCATGCCTGATTTGAACCATCAGGGCTCCATGAAACCAGGGCGATTCACTTAGACTTGGCTAGATACCCCAGCCAGAGGGGATGTATCAAAAATCACTCAGCGACTTCCCAGTTAGAGGATGCTCTTCATGGATGAGTTTTCGGAATACATGCTGGACTTATTTCGACTATTTGGTCGAATTACCCTGCGTCGAATGTTTGCCGGGCGCGGACTGTTCCGGGACGGAATTATGTTTGGTCTCGTGTACGATGAAACCCTCTATTTGAAAGCCGATGCTGAAAACGCAATCTATTTTCAGCGTTTGAATCTCAAGCAGTTCGAGTATGCCCGGCAAGGGAGGCTCATCGCTCTTTCCTACTACCAAGCCCCGGATATTGTTCTCGAGGATCAGAACGAAGCGGCCATCTGGGCGCGGCGTTCATTTGAAGCGGCTCTTCGTGCGGATGCGTCAAAGTCAAAAAAAAGGCGGCGCGATTAATTGCCCCAAAAGTTTGCTGAATCAAGCGTGCTTGAATCTTGCCGACTTTCGATTTTGCGTCTCTGTGGCAGAGCCTTCCCGTTGTGTATTGATCAGTTCGGCCATCACTGCGTGCAGAACCGATTTGATGACGGCGCTTGAAGAACTCAGTCAGCCCGACCAACTACGGTGGTCGGACGCAGGAAACCGAAGGCAGTTGGCCCCAGGCTGGCTGAGCGCTTGGTTGCATTAAGGAATCATCAAGCGGCAGGTAGTGTTGTCTCAACGAGTGGGAACCAACCCTTGGCCACTTGAATGACACCCCACAGCTTGTCGGGGATCGTCAGTTGCGGTACGTGCTTGGGGTCGAGCGCGGTGGCAATCTCAGACTCCCGGCCTTCCGTGGCGAGTTCAACCCATTTGGGATTCATCACCAAACCTTGTCCGATTGCGACCAACTCCAGGCCTGTCGTTAGTGCTTTTTCGGCGTCCTCGGGCGTCCGGATAAGGCCTGCGGCAATCAAGGGGATGCGGTCGGCAACGTGCTCAACGATCAACTCGGCTGTCGTATGCTCGCCAGTGTAATCAGTGGGCTTGGCATTCGGAATGTTAAAGAGCGATGCATGAAGGTAATCGATGCCCGCCTCGATCAGCCGGTCAATCAGCACGTAGCTATCGCTGATGCGCAGTGCTCCTTCCCCTGGCTCGTCCGGGGAGATACGGTAGCCCAGCAGGAATGGTCGCTTGGCGTGTTCGGCGATGACTCGCTGCGCCTCGCGCACCACGGCCATGGGAAAGCGCATGCGGTTTTCGAGCGAGCCTCCCCATTCATCGTCGCGCTGATTGAACATGGGCGAAAAGAAGTTCTGGATGAGGAAGCCATGAGCGCCATGTAGCTCAACGCCATCGAAACCCGCCTCAATGGCGCGACGAGTCGTTTCGCCGAACGCCTTGATGATCTCTTCGATTTCTTCCCCGCTCAGCGCGTGACTGGTTACTTCGGCGCTATTGAACGGGCTGGGCGGCACCTTGAGCGCACTGGCACTGACAACGCGCCCCTCCGGCACGAGGTGTGGCAGGGCTTTATTGCCGGCGTGGAAAATCTGCAAGATGGCCGGGGCTCCGCCGCTCTTGGCCGCTTCCGAGAGGCGACGCAGGCTGGGAATATAGCGATCATCATCGCTGGCGAACTCGTCCGTGAAGCCGATACCGTCCGGCGTTACGTGCGTGCAACCTGTCACCACCATGCCGACACCGTGCACACGAGCGCGATAGTAGGCCACTTCTTGGTCAGAGATGCTGCCGTCAGGGTTTGCCGACCATGTCGTCATCGGTGCCATCACGGCGCGGTTACGCAGGGTCAGGCCGTTCTTGAATGCCAGGGGCTGAAACAGCCTCGATTTGGTTGAGGTCATTGAATTGAATCTCCATTGTTGAAAAAGGAGCTCTGCGGCGAGTTGCGCTCCCATGGCACCTAGTGTGTCCCTGAGCACCTGGGGTACGTTTGCCAAAACCGTCGCGCTTCTTGCCTGAAATGATGAGATTCGATCAATGATCGGGTTGCTTTGAATTTGGCAATGCTAAGCTTTAAGCACTAAACATGAAGGCAAACCCTGACCAAACGGAGTCGCCCAATGGCCATTGAAGCAAAACCTGGCACCGGAGAACTTGTCAGTCTGGTGGGCAGCATTGCACAAAACGATGGAGACTACGACACGCCGATTGCAGCGCTGAAACTTCGTCGCTGCAGTTCCACCACCGATCCGATGCCCTGCATTTATGGCCTGGGTCTTGCGCTGATCGTGCAGGGAGGCAAGCGGATCACACTGGGCGACGAGATCTTCGACTACGGGGCCGGACAGTCTCTTATAACGACCGTGGATATGCCTGTGGTGGCGTATGTCACGCGTGCCAGTGCCGCAGAGCCTTTTCTCGGGATTTGGCTGGAACTCGATGCTCGTCTTATCGCCCAGATGGCGGCGGAGATGGAGTTTGCGACCCCGCTCCAGACTTCAACGACGCGAGGAATCTCTCTTGTGGCAGTGGATCCAGGCTTGCAGGATGCGCTGACCCGGCTGCTCCGCCTGCTCGCCGAACCGTCGCTGATTCCTCTTCTCGCCCCCCTGATCCAGCAGGAGGTCGTCGTTCGCCTGCTGCACGGGGGGCATGGCCCCAACCTGCGCCGTCTCGTTGCGATCGGCTCGCCGAGCCAGCAAATTGCCAAGGTGGTGACATGGCTGAAACAGCACTACACAGAGAATGTGCTGATAGATGAGCTCGCTGCCAAAGCTCACATGAGCCCTTCAACTTTTCGGCAGCACTTTCGTGCCGTAGTCGGCGTGAGCCCCTTGCAGTACCTGAAGAACCTGCGCCTCCTCGATGCCCGACAACTGATGCTCAATGAAAATCTGGATGCGGGCAGCGCAGCGACGCGTGTCGGGTACGAGAGCGCCTCCCAGTTCAGCCGTGAGTACAGTCGATTATTCGGAAATCCCCCGAATCGCGATATCAAGCGGATGCGGGAATCTACTTGGGCGAGAGATGGACACAGCCATTAAGAGCGGCTAGCCCTCGTAGGACAAGCTTCGCTGATGCCTGCTGCGGCCTGGATGCTCTGGAGATCATCCCAATTGCCCCCGCATGCTATGCCGTGCAATCAAGCCGCTCGCCCCTACAGCCGACGCAGGCCGCAGAAGCGGTTTTTAGTCGGCTGCAAGCGGATGTCGGTTTCACGCTCACACTCAGTTGGATGGTTCCCCGATCGCTCCTTGGAGCGCTTCGCGATGTGTGACAACCCATTGATAAAAAGGCGTCAATGGAATTCCCCAGTTTTTGGCCGCTTGGATGTCCACTTTATACCCTTCCAAATTGTCCCAGACTTGACTCGACACCAAGCCTGGACTGTTCCCTTGCGCCACAGCCTCTTCTTCGGTCAGTGACTGCGCTAACACCAAACGTCCTGTTCCGGCGCTAAGTGCTGAAGCGACCTCTTCCATCGTTAAGGATTCGGCAGCTAGATCAATGGAGTGTCCATTGAAACGAGCGGGATCGAGAAATGCCGCAACGGCGAATGCGCCAATGTCATCGGCGGCAATCATATCGAGCCGGGTTTCAGGAAGGATAGCCGTTGCGATCTTGCCTTGCGCGAGCGTGGGGTACATCCCTCGCACTTTGGGCGGCAGGAAGTTCTCCATGATCATCGCGGGTTTCAAAATCACCCAGCTTTGCAGGCCCCGCTCAGCGATCCCGTTATTGACCTCTGTCTTGCTCTCCCAGTAGCGCTTCCACCAACGATCCGAATCCCAGTCAATGAAGTTCTTTTCGTCGCCAGCCCTGGCAACGGAGCTGTGGACATACATCCTGACATCGGCTCGGTACGCTGCTTCGAGAAGTCGAAGACCGGTGCGAACCTCGCGCTCCTGATCGTCTGGGTGTGGAGGCATTTGTACGGAAAAAACGCCCTGAACCCCGTCCATTGCGGCTTCGAGGCTTTGAATGTTGTCGTAGTCGCCTTTCATCAACTCGACCCCCAGTCTAGCGAATGCCTGGGCCTCCTTAGTGCTGGGGTCGCGGACGAATGCGCGCACGGAAAACCCCGCGCTTACTAACCCCCTGACCACCGCTCCACCTTGCGTACCGGTCGCTCCCGTCACGAGGATTGGTCCTGAAATCGTGTTAGTCATAAGGCCTCCAATAGCAAAACAAGATACGATACTAGCACGTTCCGAAACCACATGGTTTCGTAATAAACATGGAGCTAATGAATGGCAACCGCGATACGGGCAGGAGCATCAGATGGGCAGGAAACGCCCCCTCTTTACAGAAAGGCCGGGGCTGAGCGTGGGCGGCAGCAGGATGTTGGCCGGGACGAGCTCATCGTTGCGGCCACCCTGGCGCTGCTGGGCGAGCTCGGGTACGACGCTTTGACGATGTCAGAAGTGGCCGTTCGCGCCGGGGTTTCGAAGGCAACCCTCTATCGACGCTGGGCCGCTAAGCCTGAACTAGTGGCGGATGCCGTTTCGACCATCGGGTTTGGGCTCTCACCAAGCTACCCAGGTACGTCACTACGAGATGATTTGTTCGCCCTAGTCACGCAGGCCAGTGCGTGCGCAGATCGGCCTCACTTGTTGAGGGTGGCGACGGAAGCGGCAAGATCCTCTCCTGCGCTGGGAGCTGTTCTGCGTGCTCGCTTTGTCGCGTTCCTCCAGCACGAGATTGAGGGGATCGCCCAGCGAGCTGTTGAGGATGGGAACGCCCCGCTTACTGCATGTGAGCTGACGGCATTGACAGATACGACAGCGGCATTGTTGATTTACGTATCAAACAGTGCTGATCGAGCCGGCGAACTGGCGCGACTGGAGAATCTTGTGGAGAACGTCCTGCTGGTCTTAATTACCGGAGAAAGACGCAGGCTTGGAAGTCACTGACTATAGATTCCGCACTCATGAACATCTGACCACATCTCTCGCTCTGGGAGACTGCACTTGACGGGTATTTTGATTGCCTGCTCTTGGTCAGGAGCAGCCGTACAGGGGCGACGCACTGGCGGTCCTCTATGGCCGAATAGCGTCGCTTGCTCACCTGACCGGTTTCAAAGCACAGCGGCCATTCAGATGACTGCATTACGGCGAGAGTGACAGACCGCTCCTGGCCTCCAAGCGCCCCAGCACTTCACAGCAACACCCCAGCCCCGCTCGCAAGCCTACGGATAGGCCAGACCTAGCCGTGATCTTGATCACACCGTGTCGGGCGGCCAACGCTCAGGGGGTTTCAGCCAAGCAACGGCGGCCATCGCCGCACTGCTACAGACCCTAGGCTTCAGGATGGATGCCGCACAGCTCGAGCAAGGCTCTCGGGCCGGCGCTGAGGTAACGATCCCTGAGGGTAACGATATCCAGCCGGCTGGGCATGTCGAGAAAAGGGGTGTCGAGACGCTTCAGTGAACCGGCCTGAAAGGCGTCGGCCAATTCAAGCTCCGAGAGGCAGCCCACGCCCAGCCCGGCTTTGACGCACTGGCGAATCGCTTCGGGCTGCTCCAGCTCGAGATCAATCAGTGCCGTAAAACCCGCCTCTTCGCAGGCTTGGGTCATCACGTCGCGGGTGCCGGAGCCTTGCTCCCGGACGACCCAGGGAACGCCGTGAAAATCTTCGGCACAGAGTGCACGGCCGGCCAGCGGGTGATCGGGTGCGGCAAACACGCAGAGCCGGCCTTGCCGCCAGGGATAGCGCTGGATCGCGTCATCGCTGAATGAGCCTTCAAGGAAACCCAGGTCGATCTGGTGGGCTTTGAGATGGGCGATCAGATCCCGGCTGCTGAGGCGCGAGATCTGCACATGGGCCTTGGGCCAGCGCTTGCGCATCTGCGCGACCAGCCCGGGCAACAGCTGATTGCCAATCGTGACGCTGGCTCCGACATGCAGATCAAATACCGGCTCGCGCTCCTGCGCCAGGTATTCAATTTCAGCAACCCGATCGAGCACTTCACGCGCACGGCCGGCCAGCAAGCGGCCGGAGGCGTTCAGGACGAGCTGGCGCCCGACCCGGTCAAACAAGGTGCATCCCAGCTGCCGCTCCAGATCCGCCAGCGCCATGCTGGCGGCGGCCTGCGTCATCGCCACGGCCTGCGCAGCCCTGGTGACCTGGCCATGGCGGGCAATCGCACAGAAAACATCCAGCTGACGCAGGGTGATTCTCATATCAGTAAGACTGATTAATTTAATACATATTAGTTGTTTTACTTATTAACTCAAGATAGCCAGGATGCATACATAGCTTGATTCCGAGCCATTCCCCAGGAGAGCCCAAATGCCCATCATCGCCGTAGCCCTTGCGCTGGTAATCATTGCTGCGAGCGGCTACTTGTTTGATGCCTACAACAGCTATTGCGAACGCCGGATCGGGTTGCAGAGCAGCACCCGATCAAGCAGCGACGCGGCAGGAAAAAAAACGGCCGCAAAACCGCCGGAAACACTCGAGTTTGACCTCGCTCTGGATGCGCACGAGGCCTCCCAATACCAGGTTTCAGAAATTTCCCTGCATCACTTCCAGGCCCAGAACGACCGCCGGCTGATTCTCTGATGCCTCACCGGTGCGCAGCAGGCAGCGCCAGCAGGCGCTCGCCGTAGAGCAGCAGGGTGTGTGTGCCGGGTAGCAGGAGCCCGTCCTTGAAATGGCGAATCGTGCCGGAAGGTAGGGCCTGCCAGCTGAGGCCGGCATCCTGCGAGCGCAGCAGCACGCCCTCTCGCCCGGTCACCCACAGGTGGCCCTTTTCATCCTGCAGAAGACGGCGAAGATTGGCCTGCACGCCGGCATTGACCACCTGCCAGTGCTGGCCGCCATCGGCCGAGCGCAGCAGGGCGCCCCGGGCGCCCGCAACGATCAACACATCCGGGGCGGGGCTGATGATGTCCCGCGCCAGGAAGTGCTGGCCGAGCCCGATCTCTTCCACCTGCTGACCATCCAGGCTGATCCGCAGCAGCTTGTTACCATCGCCCATGACCCACAGGGCGCCCGCCGCTTCGCGGATCTGATACCAGACAGGGCTGGCGGCAATCGCTAGCTGGCGCTGGAGCCGGCCCTGGGCATCAAAGAAAAGCACAGAGCCCCCCTCGCCAACCGCCACAAAACCGGCCCCGGGCAAGGCGAGCACATCCTTGAGCTGCAGCACGGCGCCCTCGGCGGTGTTTTGCCAGGTCGCGCCCTCGTCTGCAGAGCGCATCACCCAGCCCGGATTGGCCACCACCAGGGCCACCCGGCTTTGCGGGTGAATGGCGATGCGCTGGAAGTTGCCAAGGGCGCCGTCCGCATGTTTGAACACGGTTTGCCAGCTGGCGCCGTCATCCGTGGAGCGGACGATGGTGGCGCTGGAGCCCGCCGCCAGCAGGGTCTGGCTGCCGGGATAGGCGAGCGCATGGCTCAGGTATTGGCCGTAGCCAAGGCCGGCGTCAATCACACGCCAGTCCGCAGGCCTGCCGGAGGGAGCGGCCGCGCGCGCGATCAGGCCCTGAACCCCCACCGCCAACAGGCTGCCGGCCGGGCTCACGAGAATATGGTTGATGTAGCGGCTCAGGTCCGGCTGCTCGAGCACCCAGCCCTCGGCAGGGCTGCGGTGTGCGATGAAGCCGCCATCGCCCCACATCAGCAGGCGCCCGTCTGCGGCCTGTGCGAGGCCATTCGGGCGCACCTGGCCAAAGCGCTTTTCGAGCGTCCATTCAAGGCCGGCATTGATGGAGGCAAACAGCTGCCCGTCATTGCTGAGCGCGAGCCATTGCCGGCGCACCGCGTCGAAAGCCAGTTGCTCGACATAGGGCAGCCTTGCTGCGCGCAGGCTGAACGCGGGTTGGCTGCTGCGCCCGGCAGCGGCCAGCAAGGCGATGCGCCCGTCCGCCCCGCCCAGCATCAGTGTCGCGCTCTGCGCGTCGTAGGCAGCAGCGGTCCAGCCACTGCCCTGGCCGCCCGGTTTCCCGGTAGGCATCGCCACCGCAAAAGCCTTGGCGCGGGCAGCGTCAACCAGCAGAACACGCTGGTCACGCGTCATGCCGGCCCACCAGGGCCCGGCGCGCTTCCAGTAGACGACTTCGCTGAGCATGAATTTTTTCGGCACGGGCACGGATTGCCACTCGCCAAGCCGGGTTTCACTGATCCACAGACGGCCATTCATGGCCGACGCAATCGCCCGATTATCACTATCCACGCCCACGAGCCGCAGCTCAGGCGTGGCGCCTTGGCCGACCACCTGCCAGCCCTGGCCAGCTGGCTCGGAAATCGCTGCCGTCAGCACGGCGCATTCGCTGCTCCGTTCGCTGCGGCAGGCCCAGGCGAGCCAGGCCGAGCGCTCGCTATCAAAGCCGATCTTGCTGAGCTTCCAGCCCTCCAGCGCGGGCGTCCAGCGCATGTCCGCAGCGCTGCGTTCGCCGTGCCAGGCGCGGCCATTGCTCAGTGCCAGAAATCGCTGGCCGGAAGGGTCGGCGACAGCCATGTCCACCGTCGCGTCGCCCAGCTTCTCCTCGTGCCAGCCTGAATCGGCGCTGCTGCGCCAGCGCAGCAGACCATCGCCCCCCGTCAGGATTTCAAGGCCAGAGGATTGCGCACCGAAAATCCAGTCCGGATTGGAAACCTGGCCAGCCAGCGCCGGCACACAGACAAGACACAGGACAATAAAGCCAACACATTTTTCGGCAGCACGACAAAGCGTCAGTCGCATGCTCAGACTCCAGTTACACGGCGGATCGGGAAGGACAATGAAAAACCCCGGGCCATGCCCGGGGTCTTGAACTGCATGCAACAGGAAGGAATTACAGCGCCTTCACGTTGCTCGTGCTGACCACGCAGGACTTGGTGCCCCACTTCTGGCCCTGGCTCGGGCTCTCCTTGCCGAGGCTCTTGGGCAGGCCGGTGAATTCTTCACAGATCACCGGAGTGCTCTTGGTGCCGCTGAGCTTGTAGCCCTCAACCGTCAGGTTAGTGATGGTGGCCGTGTCATACACGCCAGAAACCGTCTTGCTGTTGGCATCCAGATAGCTGGAGTTCACGCCGACAACGGTCAGCAGCGCGCCCTTGGTGGTGACGTTATTCACCACGATGGTACGCGGGCCGATGTTGGTGGTGCAGTTGCCGCAGGTACGGGCCAGCTTGCCAGCAGAAGCGCTCAGGTTGCCCTTGGCGATGATGGCGGTGAAGTTGTCCTTCACGGTCAGCGAGGTGTTCTTGTTGTTCACCTGGAAGAACTTGTCCGGCTTGCCACCGAGGCTGGCCGTGCTGGAGTTGGTGTTGGTGGCCGAGCCGCCGGAAACCACCAGCTTGGCGTTGTCAGCGATGACCGAAGCGGCGTCTTCGCAGACTTCTTTCCAGGTCACATTGATCAGGTTGCAGGTGCCGCCCGCGCAATGGATGCCATCAGAGCCGCCCTTTGCGGAGATCGTCACGTTCTTGACGGTGGCGTTCTTGAGGATCAACACCGGCGACTGCTTGTCGCTATCACCATCGCACGAAAGGCCGATTTCCGCGCCGCCGCAATCAACCGTTGCGTCGCTGATGGTGCTGCCTGCGGTGCAGCTGCCTGCTGCCTGAGCGCCTGCACTAAATGCCATTGCTGCGGAAAGAACCAAAAACAACCGGCTGAACTTGTTCATAAACAACTCCTTTTTTGTTTTTTATTGATTTAACAATAAAAAAATATGGCTACGTCTCCGAAATACATCCTATATACAACCAGCCAGCGACCTCGCTCGAGGATCGTTGTCTGTAAAAAATTGTGTCCTATCCGGAGATGACAAATCACTCCACTCACACCACGACGAATGCCACTGATCGTGTCGGACACAAGCTTTACGCTCAACCACAGCCGGCGAGGCAATAAAACTATAAAAGCCGGAACGGCGACACTTAGGTAAACCCCAACACACTTCCATAGGAGAGCAAACAATTCCTTTAAAATCAAAAAGCTAAATTAGTTCGAAAACGTACAATTTATTTGTTTTGACAAATACTTAGTGATATCCGAGAAATTTGTCACACACCACCAAAGTAGTAGCCATCCAGACCTTCGTTTTTGCGCGTCGGAGCAATCATCCGCATGCACAAGACGGAATCGAAGGGCGCGCAGAAGACAGAATTTTTTGTTTTTATAAACATCAATAATAAAAACAAGGATTTATCAAAATTGCTGCGAGACAGCAAAAAGCCCACGATTTCCGTGGGCTTTTTTTGGAACAAAACTTCCTGCGGATTTATCTGGCGCGATAAGGCGTGAATAAACTGCTGCCGCTCCAAACCGGCGTCGGTGCCGTGAAACGGGCCGGCGCAGCCGTGTAACTGGCAGCCTGATCCGGATCGGCGCCGGGCTTGAGTGCAGCCAGCGCCGGGTAGGGATAGAGCGGGCGGGCCCTGGTTTTGGCCGGCGCCGGTGATACCTCCACCGCCGGCGACAGTGCGCCGGGCTGGCCGAAGCTACTGCGCGGGCGACTGGCGGCCTGCTTGGCCAGGACGGCCTGCGGCACCTGCCCCTGCTCTACCCAGGCCAGCATCGGGGTGAGGAAATCAACCAGACTCGGGCCTTCTCCGTCAGCACAGTGATAGACACCGGGCAACAGATAGAGGCGCTCGAACGCTGCGACCTCCTGTTTGCCCATGAACTGCTCGAGGGCCTCGTGATAGGCGAGGGTATTGAGGGGCGAGATATGCGGATCGGCCCAGCCATGCCACAGGATCAGTTTGCCGCCCGCAGCGGCGAAGGCGCGCAGATCGGGGTTGGTCGCGTCGTAAAGCGGATGCAGGAGCATGAGCTGCTCCAGCATGGCCTGATCGAAATGGACGTCGGCCAGGGAAAAGCTTTCCGGCGGATTGCGCTCGAAGCTCAGGTTGCGCAGCGCATCCAGCGCGATCTGCCCGCTGAAGATCGGCTGCCCCGCTGCACGCGGCACGAATACGCCGGCCCAGGCGAGTTCAGAACCATATTGCGGGCCACCGATGATCAGCCGCTCGCCGCTGCGCGGATCGCGCGGGCCGGCGTAGAGCTTGCGCACCGCATCAACTTCGGCAGCGCTCAGGCAATCGTTGCGGGGCGATGTGGCTCCGACAGGGCACTGCAGGCTGGCCGGATCAAAATGGCACAGGCGCGGATCGCTGAGCAGGCCGTCCTGCAGCCCGTCGAGTACATCGCACTGCGCGAGCACGGCCTGATGCAACAAGGGCAGGCGCGCCGCCTGCAAGATGGCCTGGCCATCCGCTCCGGTGTTCGCACGGGCTTGCCAGGCATGGTAGAGGCCGTTCTGGACCTGGAAATTCATGGCCGCCGCGCCCGCAATGATGCCGTCGAAATCCTCCGGGTAGCGCTGGGCTTCCATCAAGGCTTCGCGCCCGCCATCCGAGCAGCCGGTGAAATAGGCATAGGCCTCGGCACGGCCGTAATAGGCGCGGATGAGTTTCTTTGCGGCCACGGCAGTCAGATGCACGGCGCGATGGGCAAAATCGATGCGCAAGGCTTCGTCGCGGCCGAACTCGCCGCCCATGCCCTGATGCCCCATGTCGGTGGAGGCGATGACGAAGCCCCCCGCCTTGAGCGGCACACAGCCCTCGGCGGCTCCGACCTCTTCGGGGATGCGGCCACACAGGCCGCCACAACCGATCTGCAGGTAGCGCTGAGTCCAGCCCTCAACGGGCAGGCTGACCCGGAACCCGATGGCGGGTGCGAGGCGGCCTTCCAGCACGCACATCGCCACACCCTCCTTCACGCTTTCACGGGCGCTGAGCACCTGACTGCCCTCGCCACCGATATCGCTCAGCGCGGTTGCCAATAACCCGGAGCAGGACTGGACAGGTTTCACCACCTCCGGCGTAGCGGCCTGCACACCGGGACACAACAGAAGACTGGCCGTCAATGCCAGCAGGACTCTCAGGGCATCTCGTTTGAACATAGGATTTCCTTTTTGATTGCACAGACCTGATTCTGGCTGCGCGCGCAGCGGCATCAAGTGGCTACAAGGTAAGTTCTCGTACAGGAATATCTGCGCAGGTAAAGGCACCCGCCCGCGCATGGGCTCATGCGGCATAGCCTCCCGGCAGGGATACGCTGGCCCGCAGGCCTTGCCCTTGCGGCAGGTTTTCCAGCTCCAGGTGGCCACCATAGAGCTGCACCAGATCCTGCACGATGGCGAGCCCAAGGCCGGAACCCGGCGTGTTCTCGTCGAGGCGCACACCGCGCTGGCGAACCAGCTGGAGCTGTGAGGCGGCAATGCCCGGCCCGTCATCTTCGATGTGCACGCACAAGCCGCCCGGCTGCGCCTCCAGCCACACCTGCACACTGGAAGTGGCCCACTTGAAGGCGTTTTCCAGCAAATTTCCGAGGATCTCCTGCAGATCCTGTTCTTCACCGGCAAACAGCAGCGCTTGTCCCGGCGCTTTGATGTGCGTCGTCAGCGGCTTATCGGCAAACACCCGCGCCATCACCCGCAGCAGGCCGGCCACCGCGGCATTCACCTCAGTATGCCGACCGGGCAGGCGGTGTGCGGCTGCGGCGCGTGCACGCAGCAGATGCCAATCCACATGGCGACGCACCTGGGCCAGCTGCTCTTTCACCAGCGCCACCGGAAGGGCGGCATCGTGCGCACGCGCCTGCTCGGCCTCGTTCTCCAGCACGGCCAGCGGAGTCTTGAGGGCATGGGCCAGGTTGCCGGCCTGGGTGCGTGCCCGCTCCACGACGCTGGCATTGGCCAGCAATACCTGATTGAAGTCATCCACCAGCGGCTGCACTTCCTGCGGAAAGGCACCGGCAAGCTGCGCGCTGCGCCCGTCGCGCACGGCCTTGAGCGCCTGCTGCAGATCACGCAGCGGACGCAGGCCGACACTGACCTGGGCCCAGGCAGCCAGCGCCAGCAGCCCCAGCAGGAGCAGCAAGGCCAGCGCCAGAGCGCGGCCGAAACGATGCGTGGCTTCGAGATTGAAACGCAGATCGCCCGCCACCGTGAGGCGGAAGCTGCGCCCGGGCGCATCCGCCGAGCTCACGACTCTTTGCAGCACCAGCAAAGACTCCTGAGCTGGCCCGCGCAGCTCGCTGACCTGCAAGGCGCCGGGATTCGTCGCCCCGGCGCCGCTCAGCGCCAGGTTCTGATCCCACAGGGAGCGCGAGCGCAGCAGCCCGAGGGTGATTGGTTTGCCGGCCGCGAGTTCGTCGATCTGCCAGTAGAGACCGGAGTAAGGCTTCTGCAGACGCGGATCGAGCATGGCTGCGTCATCCACCGTGAGCTGGCCATCCGGCCCGAACTCGAGCTCGACGATCAACTGATCGAGCTGGCGCTCCAGTGCGGCCTGGAACTGGTTGACCACGTGATCCTTGAACAGGGTCGTCAGCGCAACCCCGGTGAGCAACAGGGCCAGGGTGAGTCCGCCCAGGGTGCCCCACAGCAGGCGCACCCGCAAGGAGCGCGGCGCCCGGGTGGGCGGTTGGGCGTGCTCAGCTGACTTGCTCATGGCTCGCGATGCGGTAGCCGAGGCCACGCACGGTCTGGATCACGCCGGGTTCAAGTTTCTTGCGCAGGCGGCCGACAAAGACTTCGATGGTGTTTGAATCGCGATCGAAGTCCTGCGCGTAGATATGCTCGGTGAGTTCGGCCCGCGAAACGATCACGCCCTGTCGATGCATCAGGTATTCGAGCAGCTTGTACTCATGGCTGGTCAGCGCGACCGGCGCGCCCCCGAAACTGACTGTGGCATTGCGGGTATCCAGGCTCAACGCGCCGCTGCGCAGGATTGCCGAGGCCAGGCCGGCGCTGCGCCGGATCAGGGCGCGCAGGCGTGCCACGAGCTCCGGCCCGTGAAAGGGCTTGGCGAGGTAATCATCGGCGCCGGCATCAATGCCGATGACCTTTTCGTGCCAGTTGCCACGCGCAGTGAGCACGAGCACCGGCAGGCTCAGACCGGCCTCGCGCCAGCGCTTGAGCACGCTGAGCCCGTCCAGCAAGGGCAGGCCCAGATCCAGCACCACCGCATCAAAGGCCTCGGTGCTGCCGCGATAGTGGGCGTCCTGCCCGTCGCTGCTGGCCTCGGCCACATAGCCCGCCTCCTCGACGAGGCTCACGAGCTGCTGTTGCAGCCGGGGTTCATCTTCCGCAATCAGGATCCGCATTGCGCTCTCCGCTCAGTCTTTCCAGCCCTTGTTCTTCATGCGCAGGATTTCGCCGGAAGCCGCATTCATCTCGAGCTTGAGGATCTGGCCGTCCGGCCGCAGCGCCTTGATCTCGTAGATCAGCCCGCTACTGTCCTTCTCCGGATGCAACTTGGCCTCCAGCACCTGGCAGTCGCAGGCCTTGTGCAAACGCTCCTGCACGGCGGCAAAAGATATCGCCTGACCAGACTGCAGAGCCGCGCGCGCGCGATCCTGCTCGAACTTGTCGCCCGCACGGGCCCCGGCCGGCCAGCCAAGGGCCAGTGCAGCAGCGAGAAGAATGGGCCGGACACACCTGGTTTTCATGCGGAACCACTTCCTGACATCAATTGCAGCGGCGCTGCGGAGAATGCGCTGCGCAGTGTGGCAAGCCCTTTCTGAACGCCAGATGAACAAGGCCGCGCACTTCGAAGCACCGGCCCACGGGCGTTCAGCCGCCGTTCACCCAAGCCTGTTCAGACTGCATTCCATCGCTCCTCCTCGCTACATCAAACGAGCGACACCTTCATCGTTTTAATCACAAAGGAATGAAAATGAAATCCCTCTTTCTCGCCACCGCCCTTGCCCTTGCCTGCACGGCCGCCTCGGCTCAGTACCTCGGCCCGAATGGTGCCCCTGCGACAGTCAAACAACTGCTTGATCAGGCTTACGACCATGACCACGTCGTTCTGCAGGGGCATATCACCGGCCGTATCGCCTATGACGATCTTTATCAATTCACCGATGGCAGCGCCACGGTACTGGTGAAGATCGATCACAAGCGCTGGCCGCTCGGTCTGAAGATCGACGACAAGACCCGCGTCGAGATCGCTGGCAAATACGACCGCGAGATCCTCGGCTACTCCAAGATCAAGGTGCTTTCGATCCGGGCGGTGAATTGAAACGCCGGCCGCAGAGCCATGACGCCAGCCGTGATGGCCTCATGGCTCAATACACATCGCGCCGGATGCGCCCAGCGGCCCTCAGCTGCTCCAGGCCTTCGTCTCCCAGGATCTCGCGCATAGCCTGCTCCACGCCCTGCGCCATGCCTTGCGCACTGCCGCAGATGAGGATCTGGGCGCCGGCGGTGATCCACTGCCGGAAAGCCTGGGCTTCTTCCAGCAGGGCGTGCTGAACATAGGCGCGGATCGGATCATCGTGCGAAAAAGTCAGATCGAGACGACTCAGCACGCGGCTGCGGCGCCAGGCCTCGAGCTCGCTGTGGCAGGGCCGGTCATGGCGCTCCGAGCGCTCACCAAAGATCAGCCAGGCACTACGCTCGGGCGCCGGCTGCCCCGAATCGGCAATGGCCCGGGCGCGCGCCTGCAGGTGACTGCGCAAACCGGCGAGGCCGCTGCCGGCGCCGATCAGGATCAGCGGCGTATCCGCGCCACACTCCAGATTGAAGCCGGGGTTGCGGCGGATCCGCAGCGACACCCGATCATTGGCCCAGGCCGTTTCGTTGAGCCAGCCGGAGGCTAAGCCGGGCAGCCCATCGGCGCGACTCACGCTGCGCACGATGAGCTCCAGATGACCGTCCTCCGGCAGGTTGGCAATCGAATAGCTGCGCGGCCGGCCATCGCCCCCGGGGGGAATCAGATCAATCAGGTCACCCGCCTGCCAGTGCGGCGGCAGGCCCGCCTGCGGTTGCAATTCAAGCTTGAACAAGGGCGCACCGGGGCTGCCGCTGTTGAGGCAACGACGGCGGATGAAGCGCCATTCGGTATAGCCGGCATCCAGCGGCGGCGTGAGCAGCGGGGTGTGCACGCCGAGCCCCTGCAAGGCCTGTTGCCAGTGCTTGAGGCTGAGCGCATCGAGGCGATCCGCATCAATGCGCGGAAAGTAGGCGCTGGCGCCGGATTGCTGCAGCCACTGATCGAGCTGGCGGCCAAAGGCGCAGAACTGCGGATAGCTGCGATCACCCAGCGCCAGCACGCCATAGCTCAGGCCGCGCAAGGCCGCGCAGGGGCCCGCCGCCAGCCGGGTCCGCGCAAAGCTGATGGCATGGTCGGGCGGATTGCCCTCGCCATAGGTACTGACCACGAACAGCACATGCCGGGCGGCGCTTACCTCTTCCAGCCAGGGCTGATCGATACGCCGCTGGATCACCGCCACGCCCTCCTTTTCAAGCGCCCGCGCCGCCTGGCGGGCGAGCGCTTCGGCCTGCCCGGTCTGGCTGGCATGAATGATCCACACCGGCTTTCCCCGCGCCGCCGCCGGCGCTGCAGCGGGCTGTGGCCCAGGTGCCGGCAAGCCGGCCAGTGCGGCCTTGCGATACATGCGCCAGCACATCAGCGCATAGGCCAGGATCAAGCCCACAGCGGCCTGCAGACGCCAGATTTCCGGGGAAAGGTTGTCCATCATTTTGTCATTTCCGGATCAGATCATTTTCAGACAAGCAAAGCCTCGAATGCCGGGCTCGCTGCCTCATGCCACTCGCCACGCTCATCCCGCCACTGCAGCAAGGCCCGCAGGCCCTGAGCTGCGGCCCGCTGCAAGCCGGCCTGCGGGCCCAGTACCATCAGCGCGGTAGCCCAGGCGTCCGCCTGCATGCATTCCTCATGGATCACCGTCACCGAGGCGAGACCATGCGTCACCGGCTCACCGCTGCGCGGATCGAGGGTGTGCTGGATCAGGCGTTCATCCAGCAGATAGCAGCGCCGGTAGTTACCGGAGGTCGCCACCGCCAGCCCATGCAAGGCCACCCGCGTAGCGGGCAAGGGGCAATCCTGCGCCGGGGACTCCAGCGCCACCCACCAGGGCTGGCCATCGGGCTTGATGCCACTGCCGCGCAGCTCGCCTCCGACTTCGACCAGATGATGGTCGAGCCCCCGACCTGTCAGGAAGGCCGCCACCGCGTCCACCGCAAAGCCCTTGGCGATGGCTGCCAGGTTCAGCGCAATACCGCCCGGCTGGCGCAGGCGACCGGCGTCGTCCAGCTCCAGGGCCTGCCAGCGCCTGCCCGGCAGCAGCGGCGCAGCGGGCGGCGCGAAGCCGGCCTCGCTGAAGCGCTGCGCAGCGCCAAAGCCCCAGGCATCGATGACCGAGCCCAGCGCGGGGTCGAAAGCGCCTTCGCTGAGATGCGCCACTTTCAATGCGGTACGCATGACCTGCGCAAACGCCGCCGGCAGATCCATCCAGCAACCCGGTGGCAGCGTGGCAAAGCGGCGCAGCGGCGAGCTGGCGCGAAAGTGACTCATCTGCGCTTCGAGCCCTTCCAGCAGGGCCGCGATATCGGCCTGCAGCTGGCGGGGCGAGAGGCAATCGCGCACCACCACGCGCACGCTCCAGGTGGTGCCCATGCAGTTGCCGGCAAGTTTATAAACGTCCCCCTCAGGCAGGCCTGCGGGCTGATCGATGCGGGCCGGAATCAGGGCACGGAAGGCAGGTGCATTCATGGCCGCACGCTCAGGGTTTGCTCGTCAGGCGCACCAGCCCGAGCTCGCTCGTCCCTGTAGCCTCGGCCTTGGCGGCGCTGCGCGGCGGCCATTGCAGCGGCAGGCGCAACAGCTCGCGGCTGCCGTGCTCGCGCGCCACTTCCACCACCACCTCATACTCGCCGGCAGCGAGTTTCTTCACCGCCTCGCTCGCACCGAGGTTGATTACATGCTCACCGGCCGGGCGCGTTGCCCCCGATACACCATCAATCGGGAAGCTCGCCTGGCTGCCGCTGGCCTTCCACCAGCTGCGCAGATCCGGCAGCCATTTGGTGGCGCCCACGTTGTTGGGTTTCTTCATGTCATACCAGACCGCGATATTGCCGGCGAAGTCATGACTGGCGGCCTTCTCAAGCCACACCGCAACATACGGACGGCGCACCTTTGCGCCCTGGATAACCGGCAGGGTGATATCGAGCTGGGCCTCCACGGCCTGGGCCGGTAAGCTCAGGCCCAGGCCGAGGAGGGAGAGTGCGGAAGTGAGGAGACGAGTTTTCATGTTGCTTCCTTTCAAAATGGGTCAGGGCTTCTAGTGCACGAAGAGCAGCATCAACAACAGGGGAATCACCAGCCCCAGGCCGGTCAGCGGCCACACCTTCCAGCGCGAGCGGGCATGTACCTGCAGGATCAGCAGGCCGGTGATGCTGAAGATCACGCAGGCCACGCCGAACACGGTGATGAAGCGGCCCCACACGCGGCCGGCGTTCTTGCCCTTGTGCAGATCGTTGAAGTAGGCCACCCAACCGCGATCGCTGGCTTCGTACTGGATGGCGCCGCTGTGGCGATCCACGCTCAGCCAGGCCTCCACACCGGGGCTCTTCAGGTCGATGAAGACTTCATCCGCTGACCATTCGCTGGCCTTCGGATAGATCGCCAGTTGCCAGTTTTCACTCAGCCAGCGCTTGAGTGCGGCGGGCGTTGGGTCTCCGGCGGCGCCCGGTTGCGCGTTGAGCTCCGCGAGTAGCGCAGGCGGCAGCACGGCAGCATGCCGGGTGACTTTGGCGCTGGCGCTTTCGAACACATCGGCGTTGTTGAGCGTGATGCCACTGGCGGCAAAGAACAGCATGCCGATCAGGCTCACCGCCGAGCTGATCCAGTGCCATTGCATCAACACTTTCAGCCATGCCGCACGGCGGCTTGCGGCCTTGATTTCGCTGCTCGCGGTCAGCGCTTGCTGATCCAGAAATTCGCTGCGTGCGTTCATGCTCAGGCTCCTGTCATGCTTTGGAAAGGCTCACAGTGCGGCGTTGAGCAGGCGATGGCGTCGCCACCAGGTCAGCAGGCCGGTGAGCAGCAAGCCCAGCAGCGGCAGCGTCGACATGAAGGTGAACAGCCCGGAGAAAGCGCCGGCCCAGGTGCCTTCGTGGAGCATGCGCACCCAGCCCGGCCCGCCGCTACGCAGCAGCTCGCCAGCACTGGTCACGAGATAGAGGGCGGCGCGCGGCTCATCCTGCACGGTCAGCATCACGGCTCCGCCGCGGAAGGTGCGCACTTGCGCGAGCTTGGAGAGATCCACCTGCTGACTCGCGATCTCGATCACCTTCACCAGCGGCAAGGGGCGGCCCGCTTCGTAATACGGCAGGGAGGCGGTACCCAGATGGAAAGCCATCATCAGGCCGGTCACCGGCGTGAGCGCGGCCAACGGCCAGGCTAGCCAGCCCAGCCCTGCATGCCAGCCACTGAGGGTGTTGCGCAGGCGACGCCAGCCGAGCAGGAAGCCCGAGAGGAAGAGAATCACCGTGACGCTGGTGGTCAGCGTCACCAGCCAGCCTGCGCCCACCAGCAGATTGGTGTGCAGATTGCGCGCCAGGCCGAAGAGATCGAAACCAGCCGCGCCCACCCGTGCGCCGCTTTGCGCATCGAACTCACCCATGGCGCCGGTGCCGCGCGCGCTCAGCACGAAGCGCGTGCCATCGCTGGAGAGACTCATCACGCCGGCCTTGTGGCCCGGATCGGCCTGCTCGAGTGCGCGGCTCAGGCTGGCCACATCCACCGGCGGCCGCGCCCCGGACTCCACCACCGGCTTGAAAGCCAGCACCAGGCCGGAGAGGATGATCAGCAGCAGCACGGGTGCGGTCAGCAGGGCCAGCCAGCGGTGAGCTTGGGTGAGAAAGGGAATCAGGGAGCGCATGTCGAAGCATCCGGGGTTTGGGAATGCCTGCATTGAACGACCGGCGTGTGAACCGGATATGGGCTTTTCGCGGGGTTTTGTAAATGGCGTGTAAATGCCTGTAACTGCATGTTCCGTATGCAAAAAAGCCGCACGCCCAAACACGCTTCCGGGCTATGCTGAAAAACACGAATTTCATCCAGACCGACATGAGCAAGAAAATCCTGGTGGTCGACGACGACCCGGAACTCACCGAACTTCTACGCAGCTATCTGGGCAACAACGGCTTCCAGGTCGAGACGGCCCATGATGGCAAAGCCATGCACGCCATGCTTCCGGCATTCTCGCCCGACCTGCTGATCCTCGATCTGATGCTGCCCGGCGAAGATGGCCTGAGCCTGTGCCGCAACCTGCGCGCCGGCTCGCGCCTGCCGATCCTGATGCTCACCGCGCGCGGCGACGACATGGATCGCATCATCGGCCTCGAAATGGGCGCGGACGACTACCTGCCCAAGCCCTTCAATCCGCGTGAGCTGCTCGCCCGCATCCGCAGCATCATGCGCCGCGCCGAGGAGCACGGCCCGGCGGAACGCCCGGCCCGCACCCTGCATTTTGCTGGCTGGACGCTGGATCTCTCGGCCCACAATCTGCTCGACAAGGATGGCATTGTCATTGCCCTGTCGACCGGCGAATTCCGCCTCCTGCACATGCTGGCCGAAACGCCCAACTGCGTGTTCTCGCGCGATCAGCTCACCGATGCCATCGCCGGACGCGATGCCGGCCCCTTTGATCGCACTATCGACGTGATGATCTCGCGCCTGCGCCGCCGCCTGAACGACGATGCGCGCGATCCACAGCTGATCAAAACGGTACGCAGCGAAGGCTACATGCTCGCCACAAAGGTGGAGGCGCGCGCATGAAGTGGCTGCCGCGCACCCTCTTCGGCCAGATCGCGCTGGCGCTCTTCGTGGTGCTGGTCGTGGTGCAGCTGCTCGGGCTGTGGCTGCTGCTGGATGACCGCGGCCGCCTCAACTACAAGCTGCTCGCCGAGTATTCCGCCCAGCGCATGGCCGGCATCGCCACCGTGCTGGATCTGGCCGAGCCGGCCGAACGCCCCCTGCTGGTGAAGGCGCTCAGCGTGCAGCCCACCATGCTCACGCTGAGCCTGCCATGGGCCACCGAAAATATCGATGGCTCGATCGATGCGCAGAACTTTGCCAGCGAGGCCCGGCGCCAGCTGGCGGCAGGCCTGCAGGTGCAGATGCTGGCGCTGGAGCGCGTCGACCCGCTGCTGCTAAGCCTGCATCCGCCGCCGCTCGCCCACCGCGACAAGCGGGACCATGATGACGATGACAAGGATGAGAGCAAGTCCGCCCGCGGCAAATTCTTTGCACGCACCTACGTCGCGCAGATCCGGCTGCATGACGGCGTCGTAGTCACATTCCATCACCTGCTGCCAATGCCCTCCGGCGATCTACCTTATCGCCTGATCGCGCTTCTGGTGCTGCTCGGGGGCGCCACCACCGGCCTTTCGATCTGGGCCGTGCGCCGCCTCACCCGCCCGTTGGCCCGCTTCACACAAGCCGCCTCGGGCCTGGCCAAGAACCTCAACCAGGCGCCCATGCCGGAAGTCGGCCCGCAGGATGTGCGCCAGGCCGTGCAGGCCTTCAACACCATGCAGCGCGACGTCCGGCGACTCGTCGATACGCGCGCCCAAGCCCTGTCCGCCGTGTCGCACGACCTGCGCCTGCCGATCACGCGGATGCGCCTGCGCCTGGAAGGCGAGGTCGCGCCCGAGCTGCGCGAGAAGATGCAGCGCGATCTGGGTGAAATGGACGCCATGATCGGCCACACTCTGGACTTCCTGCGCGCCGGCTCCGACACCGAAGCTCTGGTAGCAGTGAATCTCGATGCCCTGCTCGACAGCGTGATCGAGGACATGGAAGAGCTGGGGGCCCGCATCACGCGCGAGGGCCGCTGCAGCCAGCCGCTCAAGGCCCGCCCACACGACCTGCGCCGCTGCATCGCCAACCTGCTCGACAACGCACGCTTCTACGGCGGTGACGGCATCCGGGTCAGCGTGGAGGACACCGGCACGGAGGTGCGCATCCGCATCACCGATCAGGGCCCAGGGATTCCCGAGAGCGAGCTGGAGAAAGTCTTCGAGCCCTACTTCCGTCTCGAGTCCTCGCGTGCCCGGCATACCGGCGGCACCGGCCTGGGCCTGCCGATCGCCAAGGCCATTGCCGAGGCCCACGGCGGCAGCCTGAGCCTCGAGTCAAAGCCCGGCGAGGGCGTCACGGCCTGCATCCGCCTGCCCCGGCGCGCGGCCTGATTCGGTATGCTGGCGGCCGGGCGGAAGCAGCGCCCGGCATTTCAGGAACCACCATGACCGCAACAGACTCGCGCCGCGAACCGGACACCGGCACCCGCGCCGCCGCCATTTACGCGCTGGTCGCCCATCGCCTCGCCGCTTTCTACGATCACCAGTACTGGATCACCCAGGCTCAGGCCGCTGCGCTGTGCAGCGACTGGCTCGCGCGTGCACAGCAGAGTCTGCCGCTGTCCGAGCGCAAGCTGCTGGCAGATCTGAGCGATCAGATCGCCAGCCAGATCCGGGACAGCCTGTCGCGCGAGGCCGGGCTATACACCGCCCATGAGCTGATGGAATCGCTCGATCCGCGCCACGTCTCCGAACTCGGCGCCTCCATCATGGATGAGTGCGTGCGCCTGCTGAAAGATTCACAGCGCTGAAGCAGCGTCCTTGAACCAGCTGATCTTCCCCTGGCCGGATTCGCCGAGCGCGGCAACAAAGCCCTCGGCCTGCGCTTCGGGCAAGCGGATCAGGAACTCCACCAGCGCGCCATGGCGCACCTCGCCCAGCTGCGCGCCACCCGCTTCGATCGCGCGCCGCACCAGGCCTTCCAGCGCATAGGGCGCCACACAGCGCAGGGTGCGCAAGCGGATGATGGGCGTCTTCTGCGCGCCGCGCAGAGCCTGCGCCACGCTATCGGTATAGGCCCGCACTAGGCCACCCGCGCCCAGCATGATGCCGCCGTAATAGCGCACGGTGGTCGCCAGCACGCCTTCCAGATCCTGATGCCGCAGCACATCGAGCATCGGCCGCCCGGCCGTGCCGCTGGGCTCACCATCATCCACCGCAGCGGACTGCCCGCCTGCCATCAACGCCCAGCAGACATGCGAAGCGCCCGGATGCTCGGCCCACAAGGCCGCCACGATCTTCTGCGCCGCCGCACGATCAGCCACCGGCTGCACGCAGCCGATGAAACGGCTCTTCTTGATCAGGAGTTCGCTATGAACCGGGGCGGCAATGCTGAAAGGCATGAATGGGCGACACGAAAGCAGGCGGAGGGATTCTACGCCGCGCCTTCAGCGCGCTGCAGGGCACGCCCGAGGGCGCCAGAACAAAAACCCACGGTCGCGGACCGTGGGTTTTTCTCGGTTACCGGGCGGAGCACCGCCCGGAGCCGGCAGATCACTCGCGCTCGAAAGCCCCCAGATCCGGGGCGCTGCCCAGATAAGGCAGGCCTGCGTTGCTGCCGGCATTGATCAGCTTGCTGCCGGCAACCAGGCGGAACAGGGTGGTGTAGACCAGCGAACCATCCGGGTTGCGGCTGCGGCTGGCGAGGTTGGTGTCCACGCTCAGGAAGTCCGCACTGCTCACTGCAATACCGTTCCAGGTATTGGTCTTTGAAGTCGCGTTGGCGATGCTGTCAGCAGCCTTGCCGGAGAGCGACACGTTGTTGGTGAAGACATTCTGCTCACCCGCCGTCAGCGCACCGCCAAAGCCGTAGTTGATGCCGTTCTGGAAGGAGGTGTTGTTGATGACCGTGACGCCGCCAACATTGTTGTTCTGGTCGAAACCCTTGTTGGGATGGCCAAAGGAAACCGAGTTGATGATCCGGTTGCGCTGCAGCTTGTAGTTGCCACCCAGCTTGAAGCCGTTGCCGTTCCCCGCAAAGTTGCCATAGCCCCACACATCCACGCCATTGCGGAAGGTCCAGCTATTCTCGATGGTCACCGTTTCGGCACTGTCAAAGGTGTCCCAGCCATCATCCGAGTTCTCCCAGGCACGGCAGCCGTAGAAGAAATTGCCCGCCCCCTGGGTCTGCTTGGAGGCAAAGCCATCGGCCATGCTGCCGTTCTTCTTCGGGTCGTAGTTACGGTAGGCATCCGAGTTGATCACGGTGGTGTGATGGCCGCCCTTGTTGATTTCGAGACCACTGTTCCGGTTGTTGTGGAAGGCGACGTTCTCGAAGGTGTTGTAGCCACCGGTCACATAGACGCCCTGGTAGCCGGCCCGGGTGATCTCGATGCCCTTGAAGTACCAGTAGCTGCCGGTCAGGTAGAAACCGTAGGAGTCCTGGACATAGGTGTTTTCCGGGAAGGAAAAGTCGATCACGGCCTTGCCGCAGTTGGCCGCCACCATGTAGATGCGAGCGCTGGCGCTGCCAGACTTCGCCAGGGTGAGGGTATTTTTAGCCCCTGCGGTATAGGGCACGCTGTAGGTGCCGGGTTGCAGCAGGATCATCTGCCCGGCACTGACCGCCGACAGTGCGGCCGTGAAGCTCATCGGCGCCGAGAAGCTGGTGCCGGCGCCGGTGCTGGCGGCCGTCGGCGTGACGTAATAGACCTTGGAGGCCACCAGATTGCTGGTCTCGGTGCCACAGCCAGTCACATAGGGATTGCTGCTGGCGCTGCTGGAGACTGCGGCACTGCTGGACAGCGCAGCGCTCGAAGCCGCGCTCGAGGCCACACTGGCTGCCACGCTGGAACGGGCCGCACTGGAGGCGGCGACCGATGACGCTGCCGCAGAAGATGATGAAGCGGAGGAGGACGAAGCAGCCGTCACCACCGGCCCCACCGAGCACCAGGCCGAGGCGGTGTAGGCGCTGCCGCCGGTAAACAGCGACTGGGCACAGGTGAAATTGCCCGTCAGCGTGGCGTACACAAAGCTGCCGGACTTGCCCAGTGCCACTGTGTGGCTGCCGCTCATGCTGCAACTGCTGCCAACCTGGGCACACTTCGTGTAGCCGCTGGGATAGTCCGCCGCAGCGTGTGCATTGGCCCCCAGCATCAGGGCGGCTGCGCCGATCAGAAATTTGCCGAACATTCTGTCTCCTCGTCTTTTTTATGTCTGCCGCCGGGGCTGCAGGGCTATGACTATCGTCGTAGGCAAATTTGCTACGAATCGGTAACAAAGGCGGAATCTAGTCGCCCCGGGGAAGGCCTGTCAAGGCAACCCGAAGGCGTGCCGGGTGAGGCCGAAGAGGAAGGATCAGGCTTGCAGGCGGGCTAGCAGTTCGGGGCTGAGGCCGTGATAACCGGCCCCGTCCGGGCCGGCAGCGGCCGGACGCGAGGCCGCAGTACGGATGGCGCGGGCCGCGGCCGACACATTGTCGATCACCGCGAAAGGCAGGCGCCGGGCCAGCGCCTCCCCCATGCCGGCCAGCGCGGCGCCACCGATGATGACGGACTCGGCACCGGCTCACGCTCGAAAGAAATGTGTTCGAGCAGGTGCTTCATGTGTTTCTTCATGAGGCCGGCCGCCTCAGAAGCTGTTCACGGTCTTTTCAGCAGCAAGGAAAGAATGCCATAAGCACTAACGGGAGACTGGTATTGAGCTGACGCGCCGCGTTTCTCCAGAGTCGGCGAAACTGCTCAAGCCACGCACACGAGCGCTCCACGATCCAGTGCTGAGGCATAACCGCAAAGGTGTGCAATTGATTGCGCTTCACCACCTCGACGGCCACCCCCAATTTCTCCTATACGGCGCTGGCAAACGGAGCCCCACTGTAACTACCCTCGACCAGCACGCTGCGAACCTTATCCAACCAGGGAGCGCAGCGCTCCTGCCCGATCCGTGAGCTCCGCCGTTTCTTGAAGCTTTGCGCATCAATAATCAAGAAGCTCGTCTTTGCGTTGCGACCCCGTCTGGTAGGGGCCGCGCCAACCTGATTTTTTAAAGCGCGCTCCAAAGCGCTCACCCCATCAGGACCGGGCTCACCCCACTTGGAAAAGTACGAATGCACGATACGCCACTTTGGGGATTCGCTCGGGAGCATCCGCCACAGAACACCTCGTACAGATCGACCTCTCGCGGCTTCGTCCGTTTGCGCCCCCTCCAGAATCGGCTTTATCTGCTTAAACGCCTCTTTGCTGATGTCGATCAGGTATCTTTTCCTCAACCATCCGGTCTACGAGTTTCAAAAAAAAGTGAACAGCCTCCAAGGGGAGAACCCTAAAAAGGCTTATAGCGCTTAAGTTTCACGCTGTTTGCGACGCTAACAGGCAGAGAGGTCTACTTTTGGCCCACGCCCCCGAACCGTCGCCCAGGAATACATCATGAAACTCTCCAGCAGACTGGTACTGATCATCGGCAGTGCCCTCATCGGGTTGCTCCTGATCGCAGGCATCGCCTTGCAGATCATCCGCAGCACCATGGCTACAGAGCGCGAGAACCAGACACGCACCCTGCTCAACCTGTCGGTTGGGATCCTCAAGCACTTTCATGAGATGGAAACCAGCGGCAAGCTTTCGCGCGAGGAAGCACAGGCCCGCGCCAGCCAGGCCCTGCAGGGTCTCAAGCACGAAAATGACTATGTGTTCGCGCGTACAGACGAGAATGTGCTCGTGGCACACGTCAAAACAGACCGGATCGGCAAGGTGGATCTCGGCTCCAAGGTTCCTGATGGCCGCACCACGGTAGAGGTCTACCGTGATGCGCTCACCAAGGCAGACCCCGCTTTCGTCACTATCTACACCACCCGCCCGGGCAGCGACAGCAAGGCTGCACAGCTACCCAAGCTGAATGGCGTCACACGCTTCGCACCGTGGAGCTGGACAGTGGGCACCGGCTTCTTCATGGACGATATTGATGCGGCCTTCCGGCGCTACGCCCTGCTGCTGCTGGTGGCGGGCCTGGTCATCATTGCGGTCAGTGCCAGCCTGGCCGTCGTGATGGCGCGCAACATTTACCGCCAACTTGGTGGCGAACCGGACATGGCTACCGCCGCGGCCAACCAGATCGCGACCGGCCACCTTGGGCAACATCTGCCAGACAGCCATGAGGGCAGCCTGCTCAATGCGCTCAAAAGCATGCAGACCAATCTGCAAAGCATGATCGCCAGCATCAAGCACAGCGCCCAGTCGCTGAACTCGGCGGCCAATGACATCGCTTCACGCATGGATGTGATCCGTGAGTCCTCCGGTCACTCTTCTGAAGCGACCTCCGCCACCGCCGCCGCCATCGAGGAAATGACCGTCAGCGTGGGGCAGATAGCAGACAGCGCTCACGAAACCGAACGCAGCTCCGGCCGCTCGGCCGAGCTGGCGGCGAGCGGTAGCCAGCGTGTAGCGGCCGCCGCCGAAGCGATCCATGCAGTGTCAGGGACCGTGGCCGACGCCTCGGACAAGATCGTTGGTCTGGCGGATCGCACGCGGCAGATCGACGGCATCGCCAACACTATCAAGGAAATCGCCGAGCAGACCAATCTGCTGGCCCTCAATGCCGCCATCGAAGCCGCCCGCGCCGGTGAGCAGGGGCGCGGCTTTGCCGTAGTGGCCGATGAGGTGCGCAAACTGGCCGAGCGCACCACCAAGGCCACAGCCGAAATCACCCAGACTATCGCGGCGGTGCAGGCTGACACTGACTCTGTGGTGCACAGCATGAACACCGTGCGCCCTCTGGTCGAGAAGGGCGTGACGCTTGCAACTGAAGCAGCCGAGGCACTCGACGGCATCAACCGCGAAACCGGCGAGACCTTGGCCAAGATCCACGATGTGGCGCACGCGACTTCGGAGCAAACCGCAGCCAGCAACAGCATTGCCACCAATGTGGAGCGCATCGCCCGCATGGTGGAGGACTCGGACTCCGCCGTCCGCAGCGCCAGCGATACAGCCCGCCAGCTAGCCGCGCTCGCCACCGAGCTGAACACGGCGGCAGCGCGCTTCAGCACCTGAACCCCGGCGGAGGCCATGCGAGGCATGGCTGAAGAAAGGATCTGGTCACATGGCCGGCTGAGGCCGGCCTTCTCCATTTCTCCGCCCCCGTCCTGGAGGCCAGGGCTGGGGAGGTCCGGTCTTCAGCGCACGAGCGCCTTGACCTGCTCGGTCCAGGCCGTGGTCGGCCGGCCGATCAGCCGGCTCAGCTGCTTGCCCGCATCGAACAGGCCATTGCGCGAGGCGCCGGTATCCGATTCGGCAAGCAATTGGGCCAGCCCCTCGGGCAAACCAAAGCCGGTCAGTGCAGCCTTGAAATCCGCCTCGGACTGATTCAGATACACCACCGGCTTGTCCGACTGCCGCGCCAGCTCGGCCGCCAGCTGGCCCAGGGTATAAGCCTCATCCCCCGCCAGTTCATAGATACGGCCGGCCTGATGCTCACGCGTCAGCACTTCCGCTGCCGCCTCTGCATAGTCGACACGCGCGGCGGAAGCAATGCGGCCCTCACCGGCGCAGCCCAGCAGCACCCCATGCTCGATCGCCGCCGGCGCGCTGGCGAGATAGTTCTCGGTGTACCAACCATTGCGCAGGAACGCATAAGGCAGGCCGGAATGGCGGATCAGGGCTTCGGTTTCCTTGTGCTCGGAGGCCAATGGCAGCGGCGACACATCCGCGTGCAGGATGCTGGTATAGGCCAGCAACTGGATGCCGGCCTGTTTGGCGGCTTCGATCACGGCGCGGTGCTGCGGCACACGCTGACCGATCTCATTGCCGGAAATCAGCAGCAGTCGCTCCACGCCGCTCAGCGCCGGCAGCAAGCTTTCCGGGCGGGTGTAATCAGCCTGGCGTACCACCACGCCGCGCGCAGCGAAATCCGCCACCTTGGCCGGATCACGCACAAGCGCGACGATCTGGCCGGCCGGCAGCTTGCCCAGCAGGGATTCGATGACGAGGCGGCCAAGCTGGCCGGAGGCTCCGGTAATGGCAATCATGATCTTTACTTCCTTTTGTTGAGGGGAAGCGGCAGAATAGCCAACACACTAACTATTTGTAAGTACGCACAGAAAGGTAAGTGCAAGATGCACCAACAGGATCCATTGCCAGCCAGCGCGGGCGGCCGGCTCGCCGAAGCCATGCAGCGCGGCGACGTGTTCGCCGATCTGTGTCCTTCGCGCGAAGTGCTCAATCATGTGACCAGCCGCTGGGGCGTGCTGTTGCTGGTCGCCCTGCTGGGCGGCACCCACCGCTTCAGCGAGCTGCGCCGCAAAGTACGCGGCATCAGCGAAAAGATGCTGGCGCAGACCCTGCAATCGCTCGAAGGAGATGGTTTCGTCGACCGGATCGCCTACCCGGTGGTGCCACCACATGTGGAATACCGCCTCACCCCGCTGGGGCTGGAGGTCGGCCAGCGGGTCGAGGCGCTGGCCGACTGGATCGAACTGAACCTGGGCGAAATCCTCAGTGCCCGCCAAACCAAGCAAACCAAGCAAACCACGCAGGCCTCCGCGGACTAGCGCTTGCGGACTACTCCAGCCGCAAGGCCACGTAGCGCAGGAAACGGTCGTCAGTCTTCTCGAGATCCGGCCCGGTCATCTCGCCAATCTGACGCAAGCACTAGTCGGGCGGTATGCGCTGAGCGTCGCCTGGCGGCCCTCAGGCGCGTGCCCTTGCACCAGAGGCAAGCAGACTTTTTCATGCGGGCGGCGGTGCATCCAGATGACGCTGGGTCCACTCGCGGGCGTCCGCCATGTGTTCAAAAATATCGAAAGGCATGATGCCGGCGTAAATGCCACGCCAGACGCGATCGGTCACGCCATAGCCTTCAACATCCGGGGCAATTACATAGGCCGTGCAGATCCGCCGCCAATTGCTGGCATGCTCCACCACTCCGCGCCGGATGCCCTCCACTGCCTCGGGCGGACACAGCGCTGCACCGCGGATTTCGAGGATCAGCCCCCACGGGCCTTGCGCGGCCACGGCCGGCACCTGTTCGGCCATCAGCTCGCGGTAGTAATGAATCAGCTCGGCATTCCAGGGACCACCGATTTCGGCGATCAAGAACTGCCCTTCCCTGTGAATATGCGCCGAACCATGGGCTGGAAATTTCATGCAATCCTCGCAAGTATTTCCTGCAGCATAGCGCGGTCGAGCCTGGCTCGTCCCGCTCAGATCACTGTCTGGCGCGCACCGTCCGCGGCCATGCGCTGATCGCGCCAGTCCTCCAGCTCCTGAGCCGGCAAGGCCTGGGCGAAACAGAAGCCCTGGCCATATTCGCAGCCTAGGCTGCGCAGTTTCTGGCGTACCTCTTCGGTTTCGATTCCCTTGGCGATCACCGTTTTGCCCAGGCGCCGCCCAAGGCTGACCAGGGTCGCGACAATGGCGGCATCCGCTTCGCTGTGGCAGACCTTGCTCACGAACGCTGCATCGATCTTGAATTCCTGCACCGGCAGATCCCGCAGCGCCAGCAGGGAGCCGTTACCGCGCCCAAAATCATCGATCGTCAGACACACGCCAGCCGAGGCCAGGCTGAAGAGCACGCGCAGCGCACTGGCCGGTAGCACCGCCAAGCCTTCGTCCCGCAGCTCCAACGTCAGGCATTCCGGCGACAGGCCCTGCGCCTGCAGGCGGGCCAGAATCAGCTGATCGAGGCCCTCGCGCGCCAGCAGAACCGGCGCAAAGTTCAAGGACAGACTGAGTGCCACGCCCCGCTCACGCCAGTTGCGGATCTGCAGCAAGGCCTGATCGAGCAGGCGCAGGCTGAGGCCTTCAAGGGCCGACTCATTGGTGGCCAGATGCATGAATTCTGCCGGCGGCAACAGACCCAGATCAGGATGGCGCCAACGCGCCAGCGCCTCGACCCCCACCGGCAAACCACTCACGAGGTTCACCACCGGCAGGAAGCACAGTACGAACTCGTTCTGCTCGATGGCCATGCCAAAGCGCTGCCCCAGCGTTTCGCGCACCTCGGGTAACACCCCCTCGGCCAGCACCGCCATGACGATGCCTTTGCGGCCACGGCTGGCCTGATACAAAGCGCTATTTACCACCCGCAGCAGTTGATCGCCGCTCTTGCCATGGCCAGGGTAGAGCGCCATGCCGGCGCGCACCTCGCGCCCGGCGGCCTCGCCCAGCGCCTCGCTCAGCGCCTCGAAAATCTTGCCGCCGACACGCGTCGCGCCTTCTTCATTGGCCACATTCAGCAGCACAGCGAACTGGCGCCCTTCCAGCCAAGCCACGGTGTCTGTCAGGCGTACCGTGATGCGCAGTGCGGCGGCCGCGGCAGCCAGGCCGGAGAGCGGATCTTCGGTGGGGCCGAGGTCCAGCAGCATGACGGCGAAACTGGAGCGCTGGCGCTCGGCCATCCGGATCGACATGTCGAGACGCCGCAGGAAGGCCTCGCGATCCGGCAAGCTGGGCACCCCGGCGGGGTTGGGTGCGAAAGCGCGTGGTGCTTCGTCGAGCAGGCGTTTGCGCAGATCGGTGTCGCTGGCAGCATTGAGCATCATTTCAGACTCGCGTGAGGGTTGATGCGGGTGCTGCAGGATCCCGCCAATTCGACTGGCCACCCTAATCCAAAGTGATAGATCTCTTCAAGCAGGACTTACCTGCATGAACCGCCCCGCGCGCCAGACGGCAAGCTCCTCCCTACGGGGTACAACAGCCTCGCCGGCAGCGCGGTTTTCTCACCGCAGCAGCGACACCGCAGGCGGACGCGGCCATCAACCCGCCACGCTCCCGCTCAGTAGCACCGGCCAGGCTTCACAACGCCGCAACACCCTCTGGGCACACTCCGGCATGCTGCAACGCACCAGCCTGAACACGGCCCGGATTGCATGCACCAATCTGGCTCATGGCTATATGTCTGCTTACGCAAACAGGCGCTTTGCACGCATGGCACGCTTCTCGCAATGGCAATGGTGCCGACATAACAGCTCCAGCAGGAGACACGCGTGGCCCCGATTCAGGCTCAAACCCAAGCAAGCCCGGCGCAAGCCCGGTTTTACGATGAAATGAACAGCGCCAGTGGAGAGCTGCGCACGCACTACCAGGGCTATGTGGACTGGTTCGACGGGATGAGTGCGGAACGCATGACGCGCAAGCGCCAGGAAGCCGATGCACTGTTCCGCCGCTCCGGCATCACCTTTGCAGTGTATGGCGATGAGGCGGGCGCCGAGCGCCTGATCCCCTTCGACGTGATCCCGCGCATCATCCCTTCGCACGAATGGCTGGCCCTCGCCGACGGCCTGCGCCAGCGCGTCAAAGCACTCAACGCCTTCATTCACGACATCTACCACGGCCAGGAAATCCTCAAGGCCGGACGCATCCCGGCCGAGCAGGTCATCTCCAATGCCCAGTACCGCCCCGAGATGCAGGGCGTGGACGTGCCCAACAACATCTACGCGGCGATTGCCGGGGTGGATATCGTGCGTGCCGGCGCCGGTGAGTTCTACGTGCTGGAAGACAATCTGCGCGTGCCCTCCGGCGTCTCCTACATGGTCGAGAACCGCAAGATGATGATGCGGCTCTTCCCCGAACTCTTCGCCAGGAATCGCGTCGCCCCGGTCGAACACTACCCGGATCTCTTGCTCGACACCCTGCGTGCCGTGGCGCCCAAGGGCGTGCTCGACCCGGTGGTGGTGGTACTCACCCCAGGCAGCTTCAACAGCGCCTACTTCGAGCACGCCTTCCTCGCCCAGCAGATGGGCGTCGAGCTGGTCGAAGGGCAGGATCTCTTCGTGCGCGACGAGCAGGTTTTCATGCGCACCACGCAGGGGCCGCAACGCGTTGACGTGATCTACCGCCGCATCGATGACGACTTCCTCGATCCGCTCGCCTTCCGGCCGGATTCGATGCTTGGCGTCCCCGGCATCCTCTCCGCCTACCGCGCCGGCAACGTAACGATCTCAAATGCCGTCGGCACCGGCGTGGCCGATGACAAATCGATCTACCCGTATGTTGGCGAGATGGTGCGCTTCTACCTCGGTGAAGAGCCCATTCTCAACAATGTGCCCACCTACATGCTCAGGAAGCCCGAGGATCTCGCCTACACCCTCGAACACCTGCCCGAACTGGTGGTGAAGGAAGTCCATGGCGCTGGCGGCTACGGCATGCTGGTCGGCCCGGCCTCCACCAAGGCCGAGATCGAGGACTTCCGCCTGCGCATCCTCGCCTCACCCGAGAAATACATCGCCCAACCCACCCTGTCGCTGTCCACCTGCCCAACCTTCGTGGATGCTGGCATTGCGCCGCGCCACATCGATCTGCGCCCCTTCGTGCTCTCTGGCAACGAAGTGCGTTTCGTGCCCGGCGGCCTCACCCGCGTGGCATTGAAGGAAGGCTCGCTGGTCGTGAACTCCTCGCAAGGCGGGGGCACGAAAGACACCTGGGTGATGGAAAACTGAGGGAGAACAATGAGCATGCTCAGCCGCACCGCCGATCACCTGTACTGGATGGCCCGCTACATCGAGCGCGCCGAAAATCTCGCCCGCATGCTGGACGTGAACAACCGCATGCAACTGCTGCCGCAGAGCGAACGCGAAGTCGAGCGCCTGTGGCGCGAAACCCTTGATTCCGTGGGTGTGCTGGAGAGCTACTTCAACACCCATGGCGAGAAGCTAGTGCCGGCCGAAGTCGTGCACTTCATGGCCCTCGACCGCAACAATCCCGGCAGCATCTACTCCTGCCTGCGCAGCGCCCGCGAGAATGCCCATGCCGTACGCGGCACCCTGACTTCCGAGCTATGGGAAACCATCAACGCCACCTGGCTCAGCCTGCAGAGCTATGACATCGGCCAGATGGGCGCCGACGAGCTGGACGCCTTCTTCGAGTGGGTGAAGCTGCGCTCGCACCAGTTCCGCGGCGTGAGTTTCGCCACCATGATGCGCGACGAAGCCAACTGCTTCCTGCGTCTGGGCACCTTCATCGAACGCGCCGACAACACCGCCCGCATCCTCGACGTGAAGTACAACTTCATTGCAGAAGCCCCGCGCCGCGATGATGCCGGCGAGTACTACCAATGGAGTGCGCTGCTGCACTCGGTGTCGGCCTTCGAGATCTACCGCAAGGTCTATCGCGACCAGATCACGCCCTCGCGTGTGGCCGAGTTGCTCGTCTTGAGAAACGACATGCCGCGCTCGCTGGCCTATTGCACTGACGAAATGCTGGTTTTCCTCGAGCAGGTGGCCAATACCCGCTCGCAGGAAACGCAGCGCCGTGCCGGCGAGCTCGCTGCCAGCCTGCGCTACGGGCGCATCGAAGACGTACTCGAAGGTGGCCTGCATCAGTACCTGACGAAATTCATTACCCGCATCAATGACGTCGGCAACCGCATCGCGACCGATTTCCTGATGCCCGTGACAGCGTGACGCACCAGGAGCGGCCGGAGACCGCTCCTGCAAAAAACAGGAGGTTTTGACGATGCAGTACACCATCCGCCACGAAACCCGCTGCCACTTTGACAGCCCTGCCAGTTACAGCATCCGCCAGTTGCGCATCACCCCACGAGAGGAAGCCGGTGTGCGCGTCGCGCAATGGCAGGTCAACACCCCGGTGCGCAGCAGCCGCAGCGTCGATGCCTGGGGCAACACTACCCATCTGCTGACCCTGACCGAACCGCATGAAAACGTGCGCATCGTCGTCACCGGCGTGGTCGACGTGCCGGACAGCAGTCCGGCCCTGATCGGCCTCGAGCAAAGCCCGCTGGCTCCGCAGATCTATCTTGCCAGCACCCAGCTCACGACTCCCGGAGCGGCCCTGGCCGCACTGGCTCACAAACACCTCAGCCAGCCACCGCAGGATATCGACGACGTGCTGACCCTGCTGCAGGCCCTGCGCGAGCAACTCCTGCCGGCCCCCTCCGGCGGCGAAGCGGTGCGGGGTGCCGAGAGCAGTTTCACGCGCGGCGCCGCCACCCTGCCGGACCAGGTACATATCCTCCTTGCCGCCTGCCGCTCGATCGGCCTGCCGGCTCGCTTCGTGAGCGGTTACCAGCTCGGCGAGCGCGTTGGCGAGTACGCCTGGGCCGATGTATGGCTGGAGCAGGAGGGCGGCTGGGTCAGTTTCGATGCACGCCGCGCCCAGCTCGCCAGCGGTCGCCAGATCCGTCTGGCGGTGGGCCGCGATTACCTCGACGCCTGCCCGATGCGTGCGGCTCACCACGGCGGCGGCCATGAGGAAGTACGCGTCTCGGTGCACGCTGCCTGAACCAACGCACGTACGCGCTGGGCCCTACAGGCTCACGGGCGCGATGGAACTTCTGCGGCAGAGGGAGTCATACAATCTGCATTCCCTCGCACAGGAGTCCTCGCATGCTGAATTCATGTTCGCGCCGATTGACCGGCGCCCTGCTGCTCATTGGCAGCCTTTTTTCCGTCAGCACCCATGCGGCGGAAGCCAGCCTCAGCGGCAGCGCCACCTACCGCGAGCGCATCGCCCTGCCACCCAATGCGATCTTTGAAGCCACGCTGGAAGATATTTCCCGCGTCGGCGCACCCGCTGAACTGCTGGGCAGCAGCAAGCTGGACCCCGCTGGCCAGCCCCCTTTCCGTTTTTCCATCCGTTACGACCCGAGCCGCCTCAATCCCGCTCACAGCTATACGGTGCGCGCGCGCATCACGCTTGATGGCCAACTGCTGTTCACCACCGACACGATTGCGCCGGTCCTCACCCGTGGCCATGCCGACACGGTAGAGCTGCTGCTCAAGCGCGTGGCCCGCAGCCAGCCTGCAGCCGTGTCCTCAGACGCCAGTCTGGTCAATACCTACTGGAAACTGCTCAGCCTCAACGGCGAGGCCGTCGTGAGCCATGAAGGCACCCGCGAAGCCTATTTCGTGCTGAACGACAAGGCCGAGCCCGGCGTCAGTGGCTTTGCCGGTTGCAATCGCTTCATGGGTGCCTACAGCCTTGAAGACAGGCAGCTGAAATTCAGCAAGGTGGCTGCCACCATGATGGCCTGCGTAGCCGACGGCGACCCCGAACAGGCCTTCCTTGCCGCCCTCGGCAAGGTCAGCAGCTGGCGCGTGAGCGGCCAGAAGCTGAGTCTGCTGGACGCGGAGGGCAAGCTGCTGGCGGAGTTCGAAGCCCGCTACATGCAATAGGGCCGAAGCACTCAGGCCAGTGGCGTCACCGTCAGCAACTGCAGCGCCAGCAGGGCTGCAAGCGGCTCCGGTACAGCAGCCAGCGCAGCCGGGCTGGCGTCTTCCTGCGGCTCTTCGTGCGACCAGGAAAATTCGCTCATGTCACGTTCGATCAGCATGATGTTCTCCTTGCAGGGCCGGAGTGGCCACATGAATCTCAAGCATCAAGCGGTCCACCCTGCCGACATTCGCCCGCCCTGCCACATCCATTTGCAGAGTCTGCCAACACGCCTGCCGTGCCCGGGCTATCGCCACTGCGCATCCAGCACGGTGCTGCCCCGCCCGGGGACGGATTGTCGTGCCCTGCAGCACAAACTCCACACAACCTCCTGCGGCGGCCCCAGTCCCGCCCCCCTGCCATCATGCTGAAGACAGCCACTCTTGCTGCAAACCCGCACCCCTTCCGGCGCATCGTGCTCACCGGCGCTGCCGGGCGCCTAGGTCGCCTGCTGCGAGCACCACTACGTGCGCTGTGCGACGAGCTGGTTCTCAGCGACATCGTTCCCCTGACTGAGGCCCCCACGGGCAATGAAACCCTCCAACCATGCGATCTCGCTGATCGCGCTGCACTAGGTCGCTTGCTGCACGGCGCCCAGATGGTGGTGCATATGGGCGGTATTCCGCTCGAACGCGATTTCGACACCTTGTTGCCCGCCAACATCGTGGGCCAGTACAACATCTACGATGCAGCGCTGGCAGTGGGTCTGAGTCGAGTCATACTCGCCAGCTCCAATCACGTCACCGGCTTCTATCCCTGCGGCGAAACAGTGAGCCCCTCCATGCCGATGCGCCCGGATAGCCTGTATGCCGTGAGCAAGGGCTACGGCGAGCTGCTGGCCTCCTACTACCACGATCGTCATGGGCTCGAATCAGTGTGCCTGCGGATCGGAGCCTGTCGGGAGCGCCCATCCGATATGCGCGGCATGGCGGTTTGGCTGAGCCCGGGAGATTTTGTCGAACTGGTGCGCTGTGCGCTGCTGGCCGATGCACCAGGCTGCGCCGTGGTATATGGCGTGTCCGACAACCCAGGGTGCTGGTGGCGCGGCGACGATGCCGAACGCATCGGCTACCAGCCACGCGACAGTTCGGCGCGCTTCGCCGCTGAACTCGCCGCCACCCCGCCGCCCGGGCCCGGGTCAGGGCCGGCATTGCAAGGCGGCGTGCGCGTAATGCTCAATGACTACCGCAACCCAGCCAGCTTCGACCTCGACCCGCGCCTGCGCAAGCCGGCGTAGGTCTGCGTAGGTCGGAAAAGCGCAACGCACGCCAACAATATAACGGCTCACCACGCCGCCCAGTCGGAAGGCGCCTGCGGCTTTTCTGACCTACTCCGCCGCCTTCTTCTTCAGCGAGCGCCCGCGCACCTCGCCCAGCAAGGCATCGAAATCGCGCGTCTCGGCCGGCATCATGGTGACCTGCACTTCCACCTCATGGGAGGCGCCACCGAGAATGACCCCGCGCATCGGGCTCACATCGTTGAAGTCGCGCCCCCAGCCGAGGATCACATGCTCCAGATGCGGCTGCAGGTTGTTGGTCGGGTCAAAGCCCACCCAGTCATTGTCGGGGCACCACACCGCAATCCAGGCATGCGAAGCGTCGGCTCCGATCAGGCGCGGCTTGCCCGGCGCTGGGTGAGTCAGGATGTAACCGCTCATGTAGCGTGCTGACAGGCCCAGAGAGCGCAATGCACAGAGCATCAGCTGGGCGAAGTCCTGGCACACGCCACGGCGCTTGTGGAAGGTTTCGGCCACCGGCGTAGCGACCGTGCTGGCCTTGGCGTCGAACTCGAATTCCTTGTGAATACGCCCCATCAGGTGGCGGCAGGCCTCCAGCAAGGGGCGCCCCGGCGTAAAACTGGCCAGCGCCCATTCGCGCACTTCTTCCAGCAGCGGCACCTGCACCGAGGCCAACGCGCATTCCTGCGCATCCAGCGGCGCAATGGATGGGAAGGCCGAGAGCATCGCCGCTACTTCGTCCCAGGGCCGGCCCGGGACTTCGCGCCAGCACTGCGGGCGTGGGGAAACCTCCACCGTGCTGGCCGCAATCAGGCGCAGCATGCTATGCGGCTGGCGCAGCGCCAGCCAGCTGCCGGGATTGCCGAACCAGTCAATCAGCGGCTCACAGCGATTGGCGCTGGGCGTCACCTCAAGCAGATTCTGTTCGACATGCTGGAACGCACATTCGCGCGGCACCATGTGCAGCAAATGCTGCGACAGGCTCACCGGCGCGGCATAGCGATACAGCGTTTCGTGGATGACGTGGTAGCGGATCGGCGCTTCGGCTTCATGTTCGCTCATGCGATCACCCTCGCCTGCTCTTCGGCATGACTGAAATAGTGCTGGCTGATCTGGTCGGAGAGGCTGGCCGAGGCCGCGCGCAGGGTGACCATGGCCTCGCCCAGGGCGCGTGAGCCGGGATGGAAGTCCAACCCCGGATCCAGTGCCAGCAGGCGCCGGTGCAGAGCATCCAGGCCGCTATCCGGCATGTCGCCAAGCGAGGCGTTGAGGCGCTCCACGTAATCGCACAGGCCGGCGGTCTGGAATACGATGCCGCGCGGGTTGGTGTCGTCCGCGATCAGGAGATCCAACACCGCAATCCACTCGGGGCGCGCCATGTAGCGCGAGCGATAGGTCACGATGGAATCCGACACGTCGAGCAGCCATTCCGGGTTGCCCTTGACGCCCATCTTCATCGCCGCCTCGATGGCTTCGGTCTGGAACTGCAAACGCTCGATACGCCGTCCCAGCGACAGAAATCGCCAGCCATGGTCGCGCGTCATGCCATCAAGCGCAAAGCCAGCCAGGGTCATGAAGCTGGTGATGTATTCATCGATCTGCGCCAGTGCCTCGAAGATTCCAACCCGCTCATGCGGCTTCGTGCCGATCTTCTGGGCCAGCGCATTGAGGGTGCGCCAGTTGTCGGAAGACAGGCGCTCACGCAGCTGGAAGCCGGTGCGCGACAGATGCAGGATATGCGAGGCCAGCCCGCCGTGGTGCTGGGAATCAAAGGTGGCGCGCAGCAAGGGGCGCACGGCTTCGCTCTCCTTGCAGTCTGCCGGCAGCACACCGATGGATTTGCCCAGCGCGGCGAGCGCCTTCCACTCACCGGGATTGTCGACGTTGTCGGTCACGCGGGTAAGTGCCACGCGCAGATAGCGCGCGAGATTGTCGCAGCGCTCGGAGTAGCGGCCGAACCAGAATAGATTTTCCACCACCCGGCTGGAAAGGCCGGCGCCGCTGCGCACCAGGTCGGCCGCTTCGACCGGCCGGCGCAGCAGCGAGATGGGCGCACCGGCCGTCTCGCCGCACACCCATACGTCCTTGCTGCCGCCGCCACGCTGGTTCGAAAGGATTCGCGTGTCATGATCACTGGCGCTACGGGCCAGGCCACCCGGCATCACCATATAGCCCTCTGGCGTGGCCACTGCAAACACGCGCAGACCCACCGGGCGAGCCAACAGTTTGCGGCCGTGGCTGCGATCGAGCAGCGGTGCACGCGAGATCGAGACCAGTTCCTGGGCGTAATAATCGCGCGGATTGGCACGCACGCGAGCAGCCAGGCGGGCGCGCCCGTCCTCATCCAGATCCTCGCCGAACACCGGTTCGATGCGCCGCCCCTGCGGATGCGGCACGGCGCTCTTGAAGACAAGGTGATCGACTTTCTCCAGCGCATCTTCCATCGCCGAGGTTTCGCCGCACCACCAGGTGGCCACCCCAGGCATGGCCAGCTCCTCGCCCAGCAGGTGCTGGCTAAGACCCGGCAGAAAACCCGCCAGCGCCCCGGTTTCGATCACGCTGGCGCCGATGCCATTGGCCAACAGCACATTGCCTCTGCGCACCACATCCATCAGCCCCGGCACACCCAAGGCTGAATCGGCGCGCAGCTCAAGTGGGTCACAGAAATCGTCATCCATGCGGCGGATGATGG
Source organism: Uliginosibacterium sp. TH139 (assembly GCF_002855595.1). NCBI lineage: Bacteria > Pseudomonadati > Pseudomonadota > Betaproteobacteria > Rhodocyclales > Zoogloeaceae > Uliginosibacterium > Uliginosibacterium sp. TH139. Next base: position 46,635 of record NZ_PKRR01000003.1, read on the forward strand.
CGTGGACGCGGCGCAAGCCGGACAGGGTCTTGAGCCACACACAGCCATCGCGCACGGTGAGATCCTGCCCCTCGACAAGCGGAAAGCCGAGATAGCGCGCAAGGTAAGCGTGTTCAAAATAGGTTTCGTTGTAAGGCCCGGGCGTCAGCACCACCGTATTGACCAGGCCATTGTCATGCGGCGCATAGCTGGCGATGGAGTCGCGCAGGGCAGCGAAGAAACTGGCCAGGCGCGTCACGCGCAGCTCGCGGAACAATTCGGGGAGCAGGCGCGCGGTGATGATGCGGTTTTCCAGTGCGTAGCCCATGCCCGAGGGTGACTGGCTACGGTCATTGACGACCCACCACTGCCCGTCCGGCGAGCGCGCCAGATCCACCGCCAGAATGTGAAGGAAAACCCCGCCCGGCGGCTGGATGCCATGCGCAGGGCGCTGGAAGCCGGGGTGGCCCAGCACCAGCGCAGGCGGCAGGCGCCCTTCGTGGAAAAGCTGCTGCGGGCCATACAGGTCGGCCAGGATGCTGTTGAAGAGGCGTGCGCGCTGCTGTACGCCACGCTCGATCCCGGCCCACTCGTCCGCCGGGATGATCAGCGGCAAGGGGTCCATAGCCCAAGGGCGACCGCTACCTTCCTCGTCGTCATAGACGTTGTAGGTCACCCCGTTGTCGCGAATCTGGCGATCGGTATCGTTGAACAGCTCGCGCAACTGCGGCGCGGTTTGCCCCAGCAGGCGCTGATAGAGCGCAGCGTAATGCGCGCGCGGCACGCCGGGCGTGGAGAACATTTCGTCGAAACGGGCGCTATCGTCCGGATACTCGGCGAGGAATTGTCGGGGCATGAGGATTTCTTGTTATTGAGGGCGTCCCGGCATTGTAGAGTGCCACGGCCACCAGCAGGGGCGGCCGGACACGACTGGCGCGCGTGCCGGCTGCGCTGACGGATGCCCGTGGCGGGCTGCTCAGTGATGCCTCATTTGCGTAAATCGAGCGTGAAGGGGAAGTCCGGGTTGCGCTCTTCCAGCGCAGGCGCGATCCGCCCCGGAGTATGGCCAAAGCGGAAGAAGCGTGCCAAGCGCCGCGCCTCGGCCTCGTAGGCATTGACCGGGAAGGTGGCGTAATTGCGTCCGCCCGGATGGGCCACGTGGTACTGACAGCCTCCCAGCGAGCGCTGCATCCAGCCATCCACCAGATCGAAGCTGAGCGGCACATGCGGCGCAATCGTCGGGTGCAGGCAGGAGGGTGGCTGCCAGGCACGATAGCGCACCCCGCCCACGAACTCGCCAACCGTACCGGTGGGCTGCAAGGGCACCGCGCGGCCATTACAAGTCAGCACATGACGCTCATCCCCCCAGCCGCGCACCTTCACCTGCAGACGCTCGACCGAGGAATCAACAAAGCGAACCGTGCCGCCGCCCCCCCCCTCCTCGCCCATCACATGCCAGGGCTCCAGTGCGAGGCGCAGCTCGACCTCTACGTTCTTGGCGACGAAATCGCCGATTTTCGGAAAGCGGAACTCCAGATGGGGCGCAAACCAATGCGCCTCCAGCGGGTAGCCGAAATCCTGCAGCTCTTCGATCACATCCCGGAAATCGTCTTCCACAAAGTGCGGCAGCATGAATCGATCATGCAGCTCGGTCCCCCAGCGCTTCAGGCGCGACGGCTCATAGGGCTGCTGCCAGAAACGCGACAGCAGCGCGCGCATCAGCAGTTGCTGGGCGAGACTCATCTCGGCATGCGGCGGCATCTCGAAACCACGCATTTCGAGCAGGCCGAGGCGGCCGGCAGAGCCGTCCGGCGAGTACAGCTTGTCGATGCAGAACTCGGCCCGGTGGGTATTGCCCGTCACGTCAATGAGCAGATTGCGCATCAGGCGGTCGATCAGCCACGGCGGGCAGTTCCCGAATTGCGCACTCTGGCGACGCATCTCCTGCAGCGCCACCTCGATCTCATAGACCGAATCGTTACGTGCCTCATCGACACGCGGGGCCTGGCTGGTCGGGCCGATGAACAAGCCCGAGAACAGGTAGGACAGAGAGGGATGGTTGTGCCAGTAGCTCACCATGCTGGCGAGCAGATCCGGCCGCCGCAGGAAGGGCGAATCGGCCGGCGTGGCACCGCCCAGCACAAAGTGGTTGCCGCCGCCGGTGCCGGTGTGGCGCCCATCGAGCATGAACTTTTCGGTAGACAAGCGGGTGTGGTGGGCCGCGTCATAGAGATGGGTGGTCTGCTCGACCAGCTCGCCCCAGGAGGCCACCGGATGCACATTGACCTCGATCACGCCCGGATCCGGCGTCACCCGCAGCACCTGCAGACGGGCATCCCTGGGCGGCTCGTACCCCTCCAGCACCACCGGCAACTGCATCGCCTCGGCAGTGGCTTCGATGGCGGCCACCACTTCCAGATAATCCTCCAGCAAGGCGGTGGGCGGCATGAAGAGATAGAGCTTGCCCTCGCGTGGCTGGGCGCACATGGCGGTGCGGGTGACCCAGCCGGCAGACTCGAAGGCCTCCGGGTGGCGCTCGCAGGCCGCGTCACCATTGCCACGCCCGCCGGCACCGGCCAGACCGACCGGAGCAATCTCGCGCCGCACCAGTTCCTGATGGCGCAGGGCAGCATACGAGGGCAAGGGAGGCTGGCGTTGCAAGGGGTCAGACTGGTGCAGCCAGGGATAATCCGCCGCACGGGTCCACGGCTGGCCATCCAGCGGCAGGCGATAACCCAGCGGTGAATCGCCGGGGATCAGGTAGCAGCGCTCATCGCGCAGGAACCACGGCCCGCTCTGCCAGTGTGTACCGGCCGAGTTGCGCGCGATCGGCAGCACCCAGCCCACCGTCTTGTCCAGGCCCTGGCTGAATACCTTGCGCAGGCGCTCACGCTCGAGCGGATCCTCCAGACGCGCATCGAAGGGATCGACGTTGGCTGGCAGCTTGCGCTCACGCCACAGGTAGTACCAGACATCTTCGAAGGCCGGGAAAGCGAACTTCGGCGCCAGCCCGAGCCGCTCGGCCACACCGCGCAGGAAGTCGCCCGCCTGAGCGTCAGTGACGGCGTGGTCTTGCTGCTCATCGGCAAACAGTGCCGGATTGGTCCACAGCGGCTCACCATCCTTGCGCCAGTAAAGGTTCAGCGACCAGCGCGGGAGCTGCTCACCCGGATACCACTTGCCCTGGCCAAAGTGCTGCAACCCATGCGGCGCGTACTTCGCCTTCAGCTTGGCCAGCAGCTCGGCAGACAGGCCACGCTTGGTCGGGCCCATCGCATCGGTATTCCACTCGGCGCCATCGCGGTCATCCACCGACACGAAGGTCGGCTCGCCGCCCTGGGTGAGGCGCACGTCATGGGCCAGCAGATCGTCGTCGATGCGCTCGCCCAGCGCGACGATGGCCGCCCACTCGTCCTCGGTATAAGGCTTGGTGACCCGCGGCGCTTCCCAGATGCGATCAACGCGCATGTGGTGCTCGAACTCGACCTTGCACTTTTCCAGTCCGCCCTCGATCGGCGCGGCGGACGAAGGCTCCGGCGAGCAGGCCAGCGGGATGTGGCCCTCTCCGGCAAGCAGGCCCGAGGTCGGGTCAAAACCGATCCAGCCCGCACCGGGCAGATAAACCTCGCACCAGGCATGCAGGTCGGTGAAGTCCACTTCCGTGCCGGAAGGCCCATCGAGCGACTTCACATCCGGCTTCAGCTGGATCAGGTAGCCGGACACAAAACGCGCGGCAAGGCCCAGGTGGCGCAAGAGCTGCACCAGCAGCCAGGCCGAGTCACGGCAGGAGCCAGAAGCCTTCGCCAGCGTCTCTTCCGGTGTCTGCACGCCGGGCTCCATGCGCACCAGATACTTGATGTCACTCTGCAGACGCTGGTTCAGCGCAACGAGAAAATCGATGGTTGGCGTCTTCTCGCGCGGCACCGAGTCCAGCAGCGTCTTGAAGCGTTTTTCGAGTGGCAGTTTGAGTAGATAGGGCGCCAGCTCGGTCTCGAGGCCTGGGTTGTAGGCAAAGGGATAGGCCATTGCCTCGGGCTCGAGGAAGAAATCGAAGGGGTTCAGCACCGCCATCTCGACGACCAGATCCACCTCGACGCGGAACTCACGGGTTTTCTCCGGGAACACCAGGCGCGCCAGATAGTTCGATTGCGGATCCTGCTGCCAGTTGATGAAGTGGCCCTCGGGGGTCACCCGCAGCGAATACGACAACACCCGCGTGCGCGAATGCGGCGCCGGGCGCAAACGCACGATCTGCGGGCCAAGGCTGATCGGCTTGTCGTAGCGGTAATGCGTGACGTGATTCAGCGCAACATGGATCGACATCGGTTTCTTTCTGTTGGGATCGGGGCTGAGAGATCTTAGCAATTAGCGTGCAATGCCCTATTCATGGGAATTGCAGGCCTTTGCACACAGTGCCGGCACCAAGCACGGGCACACATCCAACCCGGCATGCTGCATGGCACCAAAGCAGCGCATGAATCCTGCCAAGGCCTTGTTGCAGAAAATCACGCCCCGGATCCGCCCCGGCACATTCCGCGAACTCCACCTCGGCGCTATAATTGCCGGTTTTTCAAAAGCTTAGGCCCACCATGACTGCTCGCAACATCGATGGCGTCGCTCTCTCGGCGCAAGTGCGCGGTGAAATCGCCCAGCGCGCCGCTGAACTCACTGCCCAGGGCGTGCAGCCCAGCCTCGCCGTGATCCTCGTCGGCGGCGACCCGGCCTCGGCCGTGTATGTGCGCAACAAGGTGGCCGGCTGCGAAAAGGCTGGCATCCGTTCGCTCAAGTTCGAATACCCGGCCGACGTGGCTCCGGAAGAAGTCTTCGCCAAGATTGCCGAACTCAATGCCGACGCCTCGGTGCACGGCATCCTGGTGCAACTGCCGCTGCCCAAGCAGTTTGACGAAGACAAGGTGCTCGAAGCCATCTCGCCGGAAAAAGACGTGGATGGTTTCCATGCCGAGAACTTCGGCCTGCTGCTGCAAGGCCGCAAGAGTTTCTACCCGTGCACGCCCTGGGGCGTGATGAAGATGCTGGACTCCGAAAACGTCCAGATCAAGGGCGCGGAAGCCGTCGTCATCGGCCGCTCCAACATCGTCGGCAAGCCGATGGCGGTGATGCTGCTCTCACGCGGCGCCACCGTCACCGTGTGCCACTCGCAGACCAAGGATCTGGCTTTCCACACCAAACGTGCCGACATCGTTGTCGCCGCCGTGGGCCGCCCGAACTTCCTCAAGGGCGACATGATCAAGCCCGGCGCGGTGGTGATCGACGTGGGCATCAACCGCCTCACCGAAGGCCCCAACGCCGGCAAGCTGTGCGGCGATGTGGAGTTCGACACAGCTCGTGAAGTGGCCTCACTGATCACCCCGGTGCCCGGCGGCGTCGGCCCGATGACCATCACCATGCTGCTGGCCAACACCGTGGAGTCGGCCCAGCGCGCCCTTGAAGCAAAGAACGCACAATGAGCGAACAGACCCCTGTTATCGGCATCGTCATGGGCTCCAACTCCGATTGGCCCACCATGCAGGCTGCCGCCAAAGTCCTCAAGGAATTCGGCATCCCCTATGAAGCCCGCGTGGTGTCTGCCCACCGCACCCCGGACCTGATGTTCGAATACGCCGAAGCCGCGCGTGGCCGCGGTCTCAAGGCCATCATCGCCGGTGCCGGCGGCGCCGCCCACCTGCCCGGCATGCTGGCCGCGAAGACCAGCGTGCCGGTGCTGGGCGTACCGGTGCAAAGCAAAGCGCTTTCGGGCGTCGATTCGCTGCACTCCATCGTGCAGATGCCCAAGGGCATCCCGGTGGCCACCTTCGCCATCGGTGAAGCCGGCGCGGCCAATGCCGGCCTCTTCGCAGTGGCCATGCTGGCCAACGAGAATCCGCAAATCGCCGCGCAGCTCGATGCCTTCCGCGCACGCCAGACCCAGAGCGTGCTGGACATGAAACTGGACGACATCGCGTGAGCACCATGATTCTCCCGCCCGCCACGCTGGGCATGCTCGGCGGCGGCCAGCTCGGCCGCTTCTTCGTGCTCGCCGCCCATGAGCTGGGCTACAAGGTCTGGGTACTCGATCCGGACCCCAACAGCCCGGCCGGCAAGGCCGCCGACCGCCATCTGTGCGCGGAGTACGACGATTTCGCGGCGCTTGACCAGTTCGCCGCCGGCTGCGCTGCGGTGACCACCGAGTTCGAGAACGTGCCAGCCGGCACCCTCGAATACCTTGCCAAGTTCATCCCGGTGCGCCCCAATGCCGATGCCGTCGGCATCTGCCAGAACCGCGTTGCCGAGAAGAGCTTTCTGCGCGCCAACGGCATTCCGCACGCAGCCTTCGCCGCGATCAACAGCGTGGCCGATCTGGAAGTGGCCGGCGCCGAGCTCTTCCCCGGCATCCTGAAGGTCGCCCGCTTTGGTTACGACGGCAAGGGTCAGGCCCGTGTCAGCAGCCGCGAAGAAGCCATCGCCGCCTTCCAGGCCTTCAAGAACGAGCCCTGCGTGCTGGAACAGATGCTCAAGCTGGACTACGAGGTTTCCGTCGTGCTGGCGCGCGATGAGCAGGGCCACACGAAATGTTTTCCGGTCGCCGAGAACCAGCATTCCGGCGGCATTCTTGATGTTTCCATCGCGCCGGCGCGCAGCTCGGCCTGCCAACGCGACAGCGCGCAAGAAATCGCCGAACACATCGCCGCCAAGCTCGGTTACATCGGCACCCTCGGCGTGGAGTTCTTCGTTTCCCACGGCGAGCTGTATGTAAACGAGATGGCGCCACGCCCGCACAACAGCGGCCACTACACGGTGGACGCCTGCGTCACCAGCCAGTACGAGCAACAGGTACGTGCCCTGTGCGGCCTGCCGTTGGGCGATGCACGCGCACACTCGGCTGCGGTGATGGTGAACCTCTTGGGCGACATCTGGTATGACGCCAGCCAGCCGGGCCCCGATGCGCACGGCGCCTATCGCGAGCCGGACTGGTCGAAGCTCTACGCCGTGCCCAACCTGAAGCTGCACCTCTACGGCAAGCACCACGCCCGCCCAGGCCGCAAGATGGGCCACTTCACGGTACTCGACGCCGATCCGGCCAAGGCGCTGGCCGTCGCGCTGGCCGCCCGCGCCGCCGTCGGCATCAAGGACGAGTGAGGTGCGCGCGGCGCTGGCAGGCCTGTGGCTGACGCTGGAGCTCCTGAGCAGCCCGGCACAGGCCACCGCGCCAGTACCGGTCACCCTGCCCACGGCTGGCTTATCGTCTGCCCCTGCGCCGCTTGCCGGCTTTGTGTTCCAGCCGGCAAGCCCCGGCCCGCACCCGGCGGTGGTCATGCTGCACGGTTGCGGTGGCGCCTACGCCAAGGATGGCACGCTCAACGCGCGGCACCGGATGTGGGGCGAGTTTCTTGCCGCCCACGGCTATCTCGCCCTGATGCTGGACAGCCTGGGCGCGCGCGGCATCAAGGAGTTGTGCACGCAGAAATTCTCCGAGCGCAGCCTCAAGGAAGCCGACCGACGCGGCGACGCCTATGCCGCCCTCGCGTATCTGCGCGGCCGCAGCGATGTGGATGGCCAGCGCATCGGCCTGCTGGGCTGGTCTCACGGCGGGGGCGTGACGCTCGACACCATCACGCACGCGCCCCGAGCCGGCAGCGGCTTTGCAGCGGCCGTGTCCTTCTATCCTGGCTGCAGCAGCAAAGCGAAAAAAGCCGAAGCCTTCAAGCCCTATGCTCCACTGCTGCTGCTCATCGGTGAGGCCGACGACTGGACGCCTGCGGCACCCTGCAAGGTATTGGCGGCGGCCGTGACGGCACGCGGGGAGGCCATGCAGATCGTGACTTACCCCGACACTTATCACGACTTCGACAACCCGGCACTGACGCAGAAACGCGTCCGCAAGGATGTGCCGAATGGCGTGAATCCCGGCCAAGGCACCACCACCGCGCCGAACCCCGAAGCCCGCGAAGACGCCCAGCAGCGCGTACTCGCTTTTTTTGCACAAGAGTTGAAATGATCTGCGCTGACACGCCGGACAACATCGCCCGCGCCACCGAACTGCTGCGTGCCGGCAAGCTCGTGGCCCTGCCCACCGAAACGGTCTACGGCCTTGGGGCCGATGCCGCCAACCCCGACGCGGTGCGCCAGATCTTCGCTGCCAAGGGCCGCCCGGCCGATCACCCGCTGATCGTGCATCTGGCCGACCGCGAGCAACTCACCGACTGGGCCCGCGAGATCCCCAGGGAAGCCATCGCGCTGGCGCGCGCCTTCTGGCCGGGCCCGCTGACCCTGATCCTGAAGAAGGAGGCAGACGTCTCCGAAGTGGTCACTGGCGGGCAGGACACGGTCGGCCTGCGCGTGCCGGATCATCCGGTGGCACTGGCGCTTTTGCGCGCCTTCGGCGGCGGCGTGGCGGCGCCCTCAGCCAACCGTTTCGGCCGCATCAGCCCGACCACCGCGCAACACGTGCAGGAAGAACTGGGCGAATCCGTGGCGATGATCCTAGAAGGCGGCGCCTGTGATGTAGGAATCGAATCGACCATTCTCGATCTCTCACGCGGCGAGCCGGTGATATTGCGACCCGGCATGATCAGCCGCGCGGCCATGGCTGCGGTCATCGGCCGCCCGGTGCGGCTGAAGTCGGAAACGGAAACGGCACCCCGCGTATCCGGTGCGCTCGCCGCCCACTACGCGCCACGCACACCGATGCGCCTGGCCTCGCGCGAAGAAATCGCCGCAGCATCGGCCGACTGCGCAATACTCAGCCACGCCGGTGAGAGCGACCCCGGCCGTTACGCCATGAGCATCGACGCGCCCTTTGACGCAGAGGGCTACGCCCATGATCTCTACGCCAACCTTCGTGCGCTGGATGCCGCTGGCGCGCGCGAGATTCTCGTCGAAAACCTGCCGGATGACAGCGCCTGGGATGCGGTGCACGATCGGCTCGGGCGTGCCGTGGTCGGCTCCGGCGCCGAAGACGACGAAACCTAGGCGCCGCATCCGCTGCAAGCGGCCTTGCATGGAAGCGAGGCAAGCATCGCACATCGCAAAGGCCGCGTAGCACCGCGCCCACAACACTTGCAGCGCACGGGCCAAGGGCCGCATCACGCAGTAACGAGAAGGAAATTCGTCATCCCCGCGAAGGCGGGAATCCAGAGACATAGCAAGACACAGGCGGAAAGTCACTGACCTCCCGCCTTCGCGGGGATGACGAGCTGCACAAGCCATCCCGCCTCACCCAGCCCTTGTCATCTGGCGCCCGACAATGCGGGCGACGCCTGCCACTTACAAACGGTAAGTCGCCACCACGCTCTGCATGGACTCGGCCAGCCGATCCAGTTCGCGTGCGGAACCCGCGCCTTCAATGGCCGCAGAGCTGGACTCCTCTGCCATCTGGGCAATCCGCTCGACCTGCTGCGCGATGCTGGTACTGGTCGTACCCTGCTCACGGATGGCGTCACTGATCTCCGTCACCATCTGTACCGCATTGCGGTTGGCTTCGCCGATATGGCGAATCGATTCGCTGGCGCCCTGAGCCCGGCCTACGCCACTGCTGACCTTCTCCACGGCCTGCTCCATGCGCTCAACCGCAGCGCGCGCGCCATGACGCACGGATTCGACCATGGCCGAGATCTCCTGAGTTGATTGCGCCGTACGCTCGGCCAGCTTGCGCACCTCGTCAGCCACCACCGCAAAGCCACGCCCCTGCTCACCGGCACGTGCGGCCTCGATCGCTGCATTCAATGCCAGCAGATTGGTCTGGTCCGCCACTTCGCGAATCACGCCAACCACCGAGGAAATCCGGTCGGTCTGCTCGCCCAGTTCGCGAATACTCCCCGAAGCCTGATCCACGCTGCCGGCAATCTCGTTGATGTCCGCCACGGTCTGGGTGATCACTGTTTCGCCTGATGAGGCCAGCCGACCCGACTCTTTCGAGAGCTCATTCGCTTCGCCGGCCCTATCGCTCACATGGGTGATGCTGACCGTCATTTCCTCCATCGCCGCCGCCATCGCTGAAGCCGCCGAACTCTGCTCCTGCGAGGCATGTGCAACCTGATCGGAAGTTGAGGCCATGCGATTGGAAGCCGCAGCCACCGAACGAACCCCCTGAGCAATGCTCTTGAGATTGGTCTGCATGGTGACCAGCAACTGGTTGAGCGCTTCAGAGGTCAAGCCCAGTTCATCACGACTGCGAACCGGAATCCGCAGGGTGAAATCCAGATCGCGCTGGATCCGCGAAACCGTGCCCTGTACAGCCTGCAGAGCACCGCCGATGCTTTTTACCAGCATGAAACCCATGCCTCCGATCACGATGATCGCCAGCACGGCCACCCCCGCTGACACCGCCAGGCCCGTATGGCCCAAGCGCCCTGCCGCCTCTCCTGCTGCCTTGGCATTCTGTTCGTTGAAGCTGGCCATATCCTCCAAAGCCTTGATCGCCGTTTCGCCTGCGGGAGCCAATACGCCCCCCAAAGCCGCAAAAGCTTCGTCGGTCCGGTTCTGACGTGAGAAATCGAGGACTTTGTCCAGCTCGGTCTCGTAGAGCTTCAGAGCGTTTTGTACGGCATCCAGCAGCCTGCGATCTTCATCGTTGCTGACAAGCTCATTCGCATACATTTTCAGATGCGCATTCCAATCGGCGCGCGCTGCGGCAATCGACTTCTCGATCGCGGCCCGGCGCGTCTCGTCCAGCGCCATCACGTGCTGAGTGATGCCCAGCCGCACCCGCAGCAAGGAAAGCTCGGCATCATCAATGACACCTAAGCTGGGAATCGAATTGTTGTTGACCTCGTCAACCGCTGCTACCAATCGGGAGATCGTGACCAGTCCCGCGCCCCCCACCACCAGCAAGGCCAGCGCGGAGGCAATGATCATTGCCCACAGGCGCTTTGAAATCGTCAAATTCATGCTGCGCTCCTCGTTCAGAATCCACTCATGATCAAAATCATGTCGGCCTGAAACCCCAAGGCCACTCCGTTAATTAACGGCGTGGCCCCGGCTGAACTTGAAGCTCCGTGCAAGCCCCTGTTTCAGATGGACTTGACGTGCGCCGCCTCGAAAAAGCCGTCGCGATAATCCCTCAGGGTCTGCTGGATTTCTTCGCCTGTGTTCATCACGAAGGGGCCGTACTGCGCGATCGGCTCATTCAGCGGAGCCCCGGCCACCAGGATCACACGCGCATCCTGAGCCGCCTCGATGACGACCCCGGCTGCGCCGTCATTAGCCAGAATAGCCATGAACCGATCGGCGACCGCACGCCCGGCTACCGTCACTTCGCCACGATAGGTGTACAGAAAGGCGTTGTGTCCGGCCGGAATGGCCTGCGCAAAGCGCGTGCCGGCAGGCAGATGCACATCCAGGTACAGCGGCGCGGTGTCCGGACGCTGTACCGCCCCGGCCGTGTTCTGGCTCTCGCCAGCAATCACGCGCACCGTCACGCCCTCTGGCGTGGTGAATTCGGGGATGGCTTCGCTCGGGATGTCACGGTAATAAGGCGCAATCATCTTGTTCTTCGCCGGCAGATTCACCCACAGCTGAAAGCCTTCCATGAGGCCCTCTTCCTGCTCGGGAAGTTCGGAGTGGATCAGGCCGGAACCCGCCGTCATCCACTGCGCACCACCAGGGCCCAGCAGGCCGGCATTGCCGGCACTGTCGTGATGACGCATGCGACCGGCAAGCATGTAGGTGACGGTTTCGAAGCCGCGGTGCGGATGATCGGGAAAACCACCGATGTAGTCATCCGGATTCTCGTTGCGGAAAGCGTCGAGCATCAGGAAGGGGTCGAGACGCCGCTGCAGATCCTGGGTCAGGACGCGGGTCAGCTTAACCCCTGCCCCATCCGAGGTGGCACGCCCGGCCACCAGGCGCTCCACGCCTCGCGAAGCGGCGGGAGTGAGGGCAGAAACTTGCGGGACTTGGCTCATGAGGCACTCCTTGATGAATCGAGGCCATGCGGCGCCTGGCCGCACAGCCTCGCGGGTCTGCGCAAATCGAGCAGGCGGCCACCGGCCGCCATGCTTACACCGTCAGTGCTGCGATTTCCGCTTCGGCCTCGGCAAAAGCCTTGGCGGCCGCCTCTTCGCCCATCGACAGGCCTTCGGCGTGAATGAGGCTCACGTCGTTCAAACCGAGGAAGCCCAGCACGCTCTTCAGATACGGGGTCTGCGAATCAGCCGGGGTGTCGCGGTAGAGGCCACCACGTGCCAGCGCCAGATACACCTTCTTGCCCTTGAGCAGGCCTTCCGGGCCGTTGGCGGTGTACTGGAAGGTCACACCAGCTTTGGCGATCGCATCGATCCAGGCCTTCAGTTGAACCGGCACGCCGAAGTTGTACATCGGAACGCCAATCACGATCACATCAGCAGCCTGCACTTCCGCAATCGCCGCAAAATCAATCGCCGCACGCGCAGCCTGCTCAGGCGTACGTGCTTCAGCCGGGGTGAAGATGGCGCCCAGTGCAGCCTCATCCAGAATCGGCTGGGAGCCGGCTTCGCGCACGGTAAGGCTGGCCGAGGGATCGAGCGCACGCAGGCGGCTCACGATGCTGTTGGCCAGACGGGTGGAAGCCGAAGCGTCGCCGCGGACGCTGGAGTTGATTTGCAGGATGTTCATGGTGTTTCTCCTTGGGGTTAGGGGGAGGGAGTGACGCCACTTTATTCCTGCAGCTCAAGCACCGGAAGCCTTCAAAACGGATAGCATTGTTCCACCATTGGAACAATAGGAGGCTGCATGGACCTGGACGCCAACGACTTGCTGCTCTTCGCCCGCGTCATGGAAGCCGGCAGCTTCTCCGCTGCTGCCGAGCGCAGCGGCCTGCCCAAGTCCACCGTCTCGCGCCGGATTGCGGCGCTGGAAACGCGCCTGGGCGAACGCCTGCTCACCCGCAGCACACGCCGCCTGCTGATTACCGAGTTCGGCCTGGGCATCCTTGAACACGCTCGCCGCCTGCAGGAAGAGGCTGACGCAGTCAGCGCCTACGCCCTGCACCGCCAGACGGCCGTTCGCGGGCGCCTGCGCGTGTCGATGCCAGCCGACTTCGGCGAATGGATTCTCGGCCCGCTGTTCCTGCAGTTCGCTGCGAGTTATCCCGAGGTCAAGCTGGAGCTGGATCTTTCGCCGCGCCGGGTCGATCTGATCGGCGAGCAGTTCGATCTCGCGCTGCGCGTGGCCGCCCGCCTGCCGGATGACGCCACCCTGGTGGCGCGCCGGCTGTGCACCCTGGAAAGCGGCCTCTACGCCAGCCCGGCTTATCTGAAGCGCTTCGGCACCCCCACCCGGCCAGACGAGCTGATGCGCCACACCGCTCTGCAACTGGTCGGCAGCAACGGTGAAGCCCAGCGCTGGCGACTCACACGCGACCAGGAGGTGTGGGAGGACTTGCCCAGCGGGCCACTGGCCGCCAACTCGGTGAGCCTGATGCGCTTGCTGGCCTCGCACGGTCTGGGCGTCGCTGCACTCTCCGAACGCTTCGTCGCCGACGCGGTAGCGAATGGCCTGCTGCTGCGTGTACTGCCCGACTGGAAACTGCCGAGCATGACAGTCTGGGCGGTCATGCCCGGGCGCCGCCTGCTGCCGGCACGCACCCGGGCCTTTCTCGGCGCCCTGGAAGACGCGCTGGGACTAGTCTCCTCCTGAGCCTGCAAGAAACTTCCGGCGAGTCACGGCCACGCAATGTGGCCCAGTGAGCATGTCGTGAGTAGAGCCCGGGCGTATTTATTGCTAATCATTCGGGCAAGCCTCTGATTACCTCAACACGACCCGGAATCACTCCATGAGCTCTCTCAATTTCATCGGCGGCGAAAAAGGCGGCGTCGGCAAGTCTGTCACCGCCCGCCTGCTGGCCCAATACTTCATAGATCGCGGCCAAGCCTTTACTGGCTTCGATACCGATCGCTCGCACACCTCCTTCACCCGCTTCTATGCGGACTATGCTGCGCCGGTGATCGTCGACAGCTATGCAGGCCTGGACCTGATCGCCAACAGCCTGGAAGCACAAACGGCCGACGGACAACAAAACAGTGTCATCGTCGATCTGGCCGCCCAAACCGCGGCCCCGCTGGCGCGCTGGATCAAGGATTCTGATCTGCTGTCCTTGCTGGCCGAGATGGGTGTGACGGTCAATTTCTGGCACCTCGCCGATTCGGGCAAGGACTCCACGGACTTGCTCAATCGCCTGCTCGACACCTATGGCCAGGGCCCCAACTACTTCGTGGTGAAGAACGAAGGTCGCGGCACAGACTTTTCACTGTTGGAAAAGTCCGCAGCCCTCAGCCGGGCACTGGAGCTGGGCGGGAAGCTGATCACGCTGAGCGAATTGCACGAAGCCAGCATGAACAAAATCGATCGGCAGAATGCGAGCTTCTGGGCTGCCATCAACAACCGTGAGGGCGATGCCGTGCTGGGCATGATGGAGCGCCAGCGCGTCAAGACCTGGCTGCGTAACCACTACGCGATCTTCGACACCCTGCCACTCTGAACCCGCAGCCCCAAAACAAAACGCCCGGTCTCGCAAGAGCCGGGCGCTGTGCTGGACGTCAGTTTTTCATGCCGACAAGGCCAGTCGCATCTTCTGCATGGCTTTGGCCTCGATCTGGCGGATCCGCTCGGCTGACACGCCGTACTCAGCGGCCAGCTCATGCAGGGTGGCCGGATCATCCTCCACCAGCCAGCGGCGCTGCACGATGGCGCGGCTGCGCTCGTCCAGGCTTGCCAGTGCGCCCTTCAGGCCTTCGTCTGCCAGGCGCTCGCTCTGCGCAGTAGCCAGCACTTCCACCGGCTCGGCCGATTCGTCTGCCAGCCAGTCGATCGGCGCCATGCGCTCGTCGTCGTCATCCGAACCGCGATCAATCGCTACTTCGCCACCGGCAAAGCGCGTTTCCATCTCGATCACTTCTTCCGGCTTCACGCCCAGCTTGCTCGCAATACCGCGTACATCCTCAGGACTCAGTGAAGCACTGTCACCGCGCATGCTGCGCAGGTTGAAGAACAGCTTGCGCTGGGCCTTGGTGGTCGCAATCTTCACCAGACGCCAGTTCTTGACGATGTATTCGTGGATCTCGGCCTTGATCCAGTGCATGGCAAAAGACACCAGCCGCACCCCACGCTCCGGATCGAAACGCTTCACCGCCTTCATCAGGCCAATGTTGCCTTCCTGGATCAGATCCGCATGCGGCAGACCGTAACCGAGGTAATTGCGGGCAATGGACACCACCAAACGCAGATGCGACAGCACCAGTTGGCGCGCGGCGTCCAGATCGTTCTCTTCCTTCAGGCGCAGAGCCAAGGCGTGTTCCTGCTCCTCGGTCAGCAGCGGGTAGCGATTGACGGCCTGCACGTACTGGTCGATGTTGCCCAGAGCGTTCGGAACCGGAAAAGCCAGCGCTTGCGTCATACCTGTCACCTCCACAAATCTTCAGCGGGCATTTCGCCCAACTCAATGTTAGCACTCTGCCTCATTGAGTGCTAAATGCGCAAGAGAGTTCCATGAACATGTCCATAGAAAATCAAAAGCCCCGCCTAAACAATTGTTTAGGCGGGGCTTCGGGCTCACTTAAAGGCGTTCTCAGAACGGGATATCGTCGTCGAAATCGCCAAAGCCACCCGCCGCAGGCGCTGCTGCCGGCGCCGGACGGGCCGCCGGCGCAGCCGCCGGACGAGCGCGTGGCGCCTGCTGGAAGTCGTCACCACCGCGCTGGTCATAATCGTTTCCGCCACGGGAAGCACCGCCATCTTCACGCGAACCGAGCATCTGCATCTGGTCGGCGCGGATCTCGGTGGTGTATTGCTCCACACCTTCCTTGTTGGTCCACTTACGGGTGCGCAGGCTACCTTCGATATACACCGGGCGGCCCTTCTTCAGATACTGGCCGGCGATCTCGGCGAGGCGGCCGTTGAACACCACGCGGTGCCACTCGGTGGCTTCCTTCTTCTCGCCGGTCTGCTTGTCCTTCCAGGTATCCGTCGTGGCAACGGTAATGGTGCAGAAAGCATCACCGCTCGGGGCATAACGCGTTTCCGGGTCCTTGCCCAGATTGCCGACGATGATGACTTTGTTGACTGAGGCCATGCGATTACTCCTTCGATAAAGTTGCGGCGCCGCATTCACGATTCATTCGGCGCCGATTCGGGTCTGTTCTGCCGCGCGGCACTGAGCGCGTGACAGCCCGCGATCCTACCCTGAGCGAGAACTTTACGTAAGGCTCCCGCCACACATCCTCACCCGCCACAGCGCGAAAACACTTGGCCGGGCAGGGTCCGCCCCGTATATTGGTTGGTTTTCTTGCTGGCGGCACAGGCTATGGAATGGATCCAGATCCGTGGGGCACGTACCCACAACCTGAAGAACATCAGTCTCGACATCCCGCGTAACAAACTCACCGTGATTACCGGCCTGTCTGGCTCCGGCAAGAGCTCGCTGGCCTTCGACACGCTCTATGCGGAAGGCCAGCGGCGCTACGTGGAAAGCTTGTCAGCCTACGCACGCCAGTTCCTGCAGCTGATGGAAAAGCCGGACGTCGATCTCATCGAAGGCCTTTCGCCAGCCATCTCCATCGAACAGAAGGCCACCAGCCATAACCCACGCTCGACAGTCGGCACCGTCACCGAGATCCACGACTACCTGCGCCTGCTCTACGCCCGTGCCGGCACGCCGCACTGCCCTGATCACGAACTGCCGCTCGAAGCGCAGACCGTGTCGCAGATGGTTGATCACGTATTGGCCTTGCCTGAAGGCACGCCGCTGATGATCGCCGCCCCGCTGATCACCGAACGCAAGGGCAGCCACGAAGAGCTGGTTGCCGAACTGCGTGCTCAGGGCTTTGTACGCCTGCGCGTCAACGGCCAGATCTGCGAGATCGACTCGGTGCCGCCACTCTCCAAAACGAGCAAGCACAGCATCGATCTGGTGGTGGATCGCATCAAGATCCGCCCAGATTCGCGTCAGCGCCTTGCCGAAAGTTTCGAAACCGCCCTGGCACATGCCGAAGGACGTGCCATCGCCATCGAGATGGAGAGCGGCCGGGAGCACCCCTTCTCGGCGCGCTACGCCTGCCCCGTCTGCGGCTTCGCGGTGCAGGAACTGGAACCTCGACTGTTCTCCTTCAACAATCCGGTTGGTGCTTGCCCGAGCTGCGACGGCCTCGGCAACCACGACTTCTTCGACCCCGCCCGCGTTGTCGCTCATCCCGAGCTCTCGCTGGCTTCGGGGGCCATTCGCGGCTGGGATCGGCGCAACCAGTTTTACTTTCAGATGCTGCAAAGCCTCGCGGCATTCTACGAATTCGATACGGACACCGCTTTCAATGAGTTGCCCGCGGAGATCCGCGAAGTGGTGCTTCACGGCTCAGGGAGTCGCAAGATCCCGTTCAAGTACCTCTCGGAATCGGGCCGCATGGTCAGCAAGGAGCACAGCTTCGAGGGCATCCTGCCAAATCTGGAGCGGCGCTTCCGAGAAACAGACTCGGTCGTCGTGCGCGAAGAGCTCGGCAAATTCCGCTCGACCCGCCCCTGCCCGGATTGCGCCGGTAGCCGCCTGCGCAAAGAGGCACGCTATGTGCGCATTGGCACCCGTTCACTGCCGGAAATAGGGGCCCTTTCGATCCGCGACTGTCAGCACTACTTCGCCACAACCAAACTCGCAGGCAACAAGGCCCAGGTCGCCGACAAGGTCATGCGTGAAGTGGCCTCCCGCCTGCAGTTCCTCATCGACGTCGGGCTGGACTACCTGAGCCTGAACCGCTCGGCCGACACACTTTCAGGCGGCGAAGCCCAGCGTATCCGCCTCGCTTCGCAGATTGGCTCCGGGCTCACCGGCGTCATGTATGTGTTGGATGAGCCCTCGATCGGCCTGCACCAGCGCGACAACGATCGCCTCCTGGGCACCCTGCGCCGCCTTCGTGATATTGGCAACACCGTCATCGTTGTCGAACACGACGAAGACGCCATCCGGATGGCCGACCATGTAGTCGACATGGGTCTGGGTGCCGGAGAGCACGGTGGTGAAGTCATCGCCCACGGCAGCCCGGCCGATATCATCGCAGCTGAAGCCTCGATCACCGGCGCCTTTCTTTCTGGACGACGCGGCATAGAGGTTCCGAGGAAGCGGTTCCAGCCAGACCCCACACGCCTTGTGCGTCTGGAGGGCGCCACAGGCAACAACCTCAAGGACGTCACACTGGAAATCCCGGTCGGCCTGATGACCTGTGTAACGGGCGTATCCGGCTCGGGCAAGTCGACCCTGATCAACGACACCCTCTACGCAATCGTCGCGCGCGAAATTCACGGCAGTTCAATCGAAGCAGCGCCCTATCGATCGATTGAAGGCCTCGAGCAATTCGACAAGATCATCAGCGTGGATCAGGCTCCGATCGGGCGCACTCCACGCTCCAACCCAGCCACCTACACCGGTCTGCTCACCCCGATCCGCGAACTCTTCGCAGGCGTGCCGGAGTCCCGCGCGCGCGGTTACGGCGCCGGCCGATTCTCTTTCAACGTCAAGGGTGGGCGCTGCGAAGCCTGTCAGGGCGACGGCATGTTGCGCGTCGAAATGCACTTCCTGCCAGACGTATTCGTGCCCTGCGACGTGTGCCACGGCAAGCGCTACAACCGCGAAACCCTCGAAGTCCGCTACAAGGGGCGCAATATTGCCGAAGTCCTCGGAATGACAGTAGAAGAAGCCCAGCGCTTCTTTGATGCCGTCCCAACCGTGGCTCGCAAGCTCGACACCTTGACGGAAGTTGGCCTCGGCTACATCCGCCTTGGTCAGAGTGCGACCACGCTCTCCGGGGGTGAGGCTCAGCGGGTAAAACTCGCACTCGAGCTCTCCAAGCGCGACACCGGGCGCACGCTCTATATCCTAGACGAACCCACCACCGGCCTGCACTTTCACGACATCGAACTGCTGCTGAAGGTACTTACCCGCCTGCGCGAGCAAGGCAATACCATCGTCGTGATCGAACACAACCTGGATGTGATCAAGACGGCTGACTGGCTGGTCGACCTGGGCCCGGAAGGTGGTGCGGGCGGCGGCCGGATCCTGGTCTCCGGCACGCCAGAAATCGTCGCCGCTCACCCAGATAGCCATACCGGCCACTACCTGGCCCCATTATTGCGCTGAGACGGGGAGCCGCGCTTTCTGCCGAAAGTGCGGCTCCAGCATTGCTCCCTAGCCAGCGCCAGACAGGCAAATTAGCCGCCTCACGCAATAGCCCCCAAGACAAGCACAAGCTCTATCGCAAAGAATATTCAGTGCACCACAAACAAAAAGCCCGCTCAAGAGCGGGCTTTTCGATGAAACTGGCGAAGCTGATTACTCAGCGGCAACAGCCTCGGTACCTTCCGGACGATCCAGCAGTTCGACGTAAGCCATCGGTGCATTGTCACCGACGCGGAAGCCGCACTTCAGGATGCGCAGATAGCCACCGTTACGGCTGGCAAAACGCGGGCCCAGTTCGTTGAACACCTTCAGCACCATTTCGCGATCACGCAGGCGGGCAAACGCCAAGCGGTGATTGGCGAGAGACGGAGTCTTGCCGAGGGTGATCAGCGGCTCCACCACACGACGAAGTTCCTTTGCTTTGGGCAAAGTGGTCTTGATCACTTCGTGACGCAGCAGCGCGTTCGAAAGGTTTTGCAGCAGAGCCTTGCGGTGGGCGCTGGTGCGGTTGAGCTTGCGGAGGCCGTTACCGTGACGCATTTTCGTTATTCCCTATTGCTTGCAGCTCAGGCGGTCTTTTCAAGACCGGCCGGCGGCCAGTTTTCCAGTTTCATGCCCAGCGTGAGACCACGCGAAGCGAGCACATCCTTGATCTCGTTGAGCGACTTGCGACCCAGATTCGGGGTCTTGAGCAGCTCAGTTTCAGTACGCTGAATGAGATCGCCGATGTAGTAAATGTTTTCAGCCTTGAGGCAATTGGCGGAACGAACCGTCAGTTCAAGGTCATCAACCGGGCGCATCAGGATCGGATCGATCTGAGGAGCCTTGGCTTCTTCCTTGGCAACCGGAGTACCTTCCAGATCAGCAAACACGGACAGCTGATCCATCAGCACGCGAGCAGCAAACCGGATCGACTCTTCCGGATCCACAGCGCCGTTGGTCTCGATATCGATCACCAGACGGTCCAGATCGGTGCGCTGCTCGACGCGAGCGCTTTCGACCTGATAGCTGACACGGCGAACCGGACTGAACGATGCGTCCAGAACGATGCGGCCGATCACCTTGTTGTCGCCATTGAGCGGACGCACATTACCCGGCACGTAGCCGCGGCCTTGCTCGACCTTGATCTGCATATCCAGCTTGCCGCCCGGAGCCAAGTGAGCAATCACATGATCCGGGTTGATGATTTCGACGTCATGGCTGACTTCGATATCGCTGGCCTTCACCACGCCTTCGCCGGACTTGGAAAGACGCAGCGTCACTTCAGCACGGTTATGCAGCTTCAGCACGACACCCTTCAAATTAAGCAGGATGTCGACCACGTCTTCGCGCACGCCATCCAGCGTGGAGTACTCATGGAGCACGCCATCGATGGAGACTTCTGTCGGGGCGTAACCCGGCAACGAAGAGAGCAGGATGCGGCGCAGCGCGTTACCAAGGGTATGCCCGTAACCACGCTCGAAGGGCTCCATCACCACAACGGCATGAACCGGGGAGATGCTCTGCACATCGATGATGCGGGGTTTCAGGAGGCTATTACTCTGCATGTCCTATCCTTGTCAGTTATGAACTGCTTGAGCCCGCATTAACGCGAGTAGAGTTCGACAACCAGGCTTTCATTGATGGTCGAAGGCAGTTCGGCGCGCTGCGGGAAAGCCTTAAAGGTGCCCTTGGCAGCCTTAGCATCCACTTCGAGCCACTCCGGGAAGCCACGGCCTTCAGCAGCCTCGAGTGCAGCCTTGGTGCGCAGATGGGCACGGGCGGCATCGGTCAGCTGAACCACGTCACCGGGACGCATGGTGTAGGACGGGATATTCACACGCTTACCGTTAACCAGCACACCGTTGTGACGCACAACCTGACGAGCTTCAGCGCGCGAACCGCCAAAACCCATGCGGTAGGCAACAGCATCCAGACGGCCTTCGAGCAACTGCAGCATGTTTTCACCGGTCTGTCCCTTGCGGCGATCAGCTTCGGCATAAACCTTGCGGAACTGGCGCTCAAGCACACCGTAGATGCGACGGATCTTCTGCTTTTCACGCAGTTGCTGGCCATAACCAGACAAACGCTGGCCAGACTTCTGACCATGCTGACCCGGCGCATACGAACGACGTTCGATTGCACACTTGTCGGTAAAACATTTTTCGGCCTTCAGGAACAGCTTTTCACCTTCACGGCGGCACTGACGGCACTTCGGATCGAGATTGCGAGCCACGTTCTTTTGCTCCTAATTAGATGCGGCGACGCTTCGGCGGACGGCAACCGTTATGCGGCACAGGGGTAATGTCGGTAATCGACGTGATCTTGAGGCCCAGCGCGTTCAATGCCCGCACTGCAGACTCACGACCCGGACCCGGCCCCTTGATGCGCACTTCCAGATTCTTCACACCGCACTCTTGAGCTGCCTTGCCAGCAGCCTCAGCAGCCACCTGGGCAGCAAAAGGCGTGCTCTTGCGGGAGCCCTTGAAGCCAGCACCGCCAGAGGTCGCCCACGACAGTGCGTTGCCTTGACGATCAGTGATCGTCACGATGGTGTTGTTGAAGGATGCATGGATATGCGCAATCCCTTCAGCAACGTTCTTTTTTACTTTTTTGCGAATCTTCGCAACGGTCTTTGCCATGATCTACCCCAGATTACTTCTTGCCAGCCATCGTCTTGCGCGGGCCCTTGCGGGTACGAGCATTGGTGCGGGTACGCTGACCGCGAACCGGCAAACCACGACGATGACGAACACCACGATAGCAACCAAGGTCCATAAGACGCTTGATATTCATGGTGACCTCGCGGCGAAGATCACCTTCTACGGTGAACTTGCCTACCTCTTCGCGCAGACGATCCATCTGCTCTTCGGTAAGGTCTTTCATCTTGGCGCTGCGGGTAACACCTGCAGCATCACAGATCTTCTGGGCACGGTTACGGCCGATGCCATAAATGGCAGTCAGCGCGATCTCGGCGTGCTTGTGATTCGGAATATTGACACCAGCAATACGGGCCATGAACTTACCCTTTTATCGCGGAAAAGCGAAACGCATAAGTTTAAAGAAAACGGGGCTCAAAATCAACCCTGACGCTGTTTGTGACGCGGATCTTCACAGATAACGCGAACCACGCCCTTGCGACGGATGATCTTGCACTTGCGGCAGATCCGCTTAACAGAAGCTTGTACTCTCATTTCTTACTCCTAATAACCGTTCCGTCTTACTTCGAGCGGAATGTGATACGTCCCTTGCTCAGGTCGTACGGCGTCAGCTGTACGGTGACCTTGTCGCCAGGGAGGATACGGATATAGTGCATCCGCATCTTTCCTGAAATATGGCCCAGGACGATATGACCATTTTCCAGTTTCACCCTGAAAGTTGCGTTGGGCAAAGTTTCGATGACTTCGCCCTGGAACTCGATGGCATCTTCCTTCGACATGACGCTATTTACCGGGGCAATCCTGGACTACCCTTGAAATTCGCCTTTTTAAGGAGGCTTTCGTACTGGTGGGACATGACGTAGGCCTGAACTTGAGCCATAAAATCCATCGTCACCACCACAATGATCAGCAGCGACGTTCCACCGAAGTAGAACGGCACCTGCCACTTCAAAATCAAGAATTCAGGCAGCAAGCAAACAAGCGTCACATAAGCAGCACCAATCAGCGTCAGACGCATCAGGATCTTGTCAATGTAACGAGCAGTCTGCTCACCAGGACGAATCCCTGGAACGAAAGCACCACTCTTCTTCAGATTGTCGGCAGTCTCTTTCGAATTAAAGACCAGCGCAGTATAGAAGAAGCAGAAGAACACAATTGCTGCGCAGTACAACAGGATGTAAATAGGCTGCCCCGGTGAAAGGGTCGCTGCAATATCCTTGAGCCAGCGCATGCTGTCAGAAGATCCAAACCACTGGGCTGCAGTAGCCGGGAACAGAATGATCGACGACGCGAAGATCGGCGGTATCACACCCGACATGTTCAGCTTCAACGGGAGATGCGAACTCTGACCACCATAAATCTTGTTACCAACCTGGCGTTTGGCGTAATTCACCAAAATCTTGCGCTGACCGCGTTCGACATACACAACGAAAGCTGTAACCAGCACAACCAGCACACAGATGAACAGCGCCCAGACCGAATGCAGTGCCCCTGTGCGAACCAATTCCAGCAAGCCGCCAATTGAAGTAGGCAAGCCCGACGCTATACCAGCAAAAATCAGAATCGAGATGCCATTGCCGATACCACGCTCAGTAATCTGCTCACCCAGCCACATCATGAACATCGTGCCAGTCACCAGGGTCGAAACCGCGGTGAGACGGAACAACAAACCTGGATCAATAACCAGATTCGGCTGCTGCTCCAGCATCATCGAAATACCGACGGACTGGAAAATCGCCAATGCGACGGTTCCGTAGCGGGTGTACTGCGTAATCTTACGACGCCCTGCCTCACCTTCCTTTTTCAGCGCCTCGAGCTGAGGCGACGCAATCGCCATCAACTGCATGATGATGGACGCGGAAATGTAAGGCATTATGCCCAGCGCAAAGATCGTAAAACGAGATAACGCACCGCCGGAAAACAGGTTGAAGACACCAAGAATCCCGTTTTTCTGGGTTTCAAACAACTTGGCGAGTTCGACCGGATCAATTCCGGGGACAGGAATATGCGCACCGACGCGATACACCACCAGGGCCCCCAGAAGGAACCACAGACGACGCTTCAGATCGGCGAACTTTCCCGACTTGCCCAGCACTGGCGATTGAGTGGCCACGTAGCTATCCCGTCCCGTGATTACTCAGCGACCGAACCGCCAGCAGCTTCAATCGCAGCGCGCGCACCCTTGGTGGCACCAACGCCACGCAGAGTAACCTTGCGCTCGATGGAACCTGAAAGGATCACCTTTGCAGACAAGGCTTCGATTGCCACAATGCCAGCCTGCTTCAGCGACAGCAGATCGATATCATCAATCGGCAGCGCAGCGAGCTCACTCAGACGCACTTCGACGTTACGCGAAGCCGTCAGCGACACGAAGCCGCGCTTCGGCAGACGACGCTGCATAGGCATCTGGCCGCCTTCGAAACCGACTTTGTGAAAACCGCCCGCACGAGATTTCTGGCCTTTGTGACCACGGCCACAAGTTTTGCCCAAGCCGCTACCGATACCACGACCAACGCGACGACGAGCCTTCTTGGAACCCTCAGCGGGTTGCAGCTTATTGAGTTCCATGATTACCCCTCGCTCTTAACCAGGTAGGAAACCTTGTTGATCATGCCGCGTACAGCGGGCGTATCTTCAAGTTCCACGGTGTGATTGATACGACGCAGACCGAGGCCACGTACAGTGGCGCGGTGCGGCTGCTTCGTGCCGATCAAGCTCTTGATGAGCGTGACGCGAATTTTCTTGTCAGCCATGATTACCCCAGAATTTCTTCAACGCGCTTGCCACGCTTGGCGGCAATTTCAGCGGCAGTGCTGGTGGCAAAGAGGCCATTCAGCGTAGCGCGCACAACGTTGTACGGATTGGTGGAGCCCAGGCACTTGCAGATCACGTCGGTAACGCCCATCACCTCGAAGACAGCGCGCATTGCGCCACCAGCAATGATGCCCGTACCGCTCGGGGCCGGTTGCATCAGCACAACAGCTGCGCCGTGCTTGCCAACCACCGAGTGCTGTAGAGTGCCGTTGCGGAGCGAAACCTTGGCCATCTTGGCGCGGGCTTCGTTCATGGCCTTCTGCACGGCCACCGGCACTTCGCGGGACTTGCCCTTGCCCATGCCGATACCACCGTCGCCGTCGCCAACCACGGTCAGAGCGGCGAAGCCAAGAATACGACCGCCCTTCACAACCTTGGTCACGCGATTGACCGACACCATCTTCTCGCGCAGGCCATCGTCACGCTCTTCCTGAGCCTGAACCTTTTTCGTCTGTTGCTTAGCCATGACTCTCTCGCTCAGAACTGGAGACCATTTTCACGGGCAGCCTCGGCAAGAGCCTTGACGCGACCGTGATACTGGTAGCCGGCGCGATCGAAC
This sequence comes from Uliginosibacterium sp. TH139, assembly GCF_002855595.1. NCBI lineage: Bacteria > Pseudomonadati > Pseudomonadota > Betaproteobacteria > Rhodocyclales > Zoogloeaceae > Uliginosibacterium > Uliginosibacterium sp. TH139. The sequence continues at coordinate 71,758 of NZ_PKRR01000003.1, forward strand.
GCTACCGACTGGATACCTGCTGCAACTGCGCGCTCGGCAATCAACTTGCCGACGACCACGGCTGCACTCACGTTGCCACCGTTGGGCTGATCGCCCTTCACGGAAGCTTCGACAGTGGAAGCAGCAGCCAGCACGCGCGAACCGCAACCGGAGATGATTTGCGCATAAATGTGGCAGTTCGAACGGAACACAGTCAGTCGAGCGACTTTTTGCTCCGCGATGCGGGCCCGAGTTTTGCGAGCCCTGCGCAAACGCGCTTCTTTCTTGTTCATATTCGTCCGCCTTTACTTCTTCTTGGTTTCCTTCAGGCTTACCACCTCGTCGGCGTAGCGCACACCCTTGCCCTTGTAGGGCTCAGGAGCGCGGTAAGCGCGAACTTCAGCGGCCACCTGACCAACCTGTTGCTTATCGACACCCTTAATGACGATTTCCGTCTGGGTCGGGGTCTCAACCTTCACTCCAGCAGGCATCTGATGCACCACCGGATGGGAGAAACCCAGCGTCAGGTTCAGCTTGTCACCTTGAGCCTGGGCACGATAGCCCACGCCAACCAAAGTGAGCTTACGCTCGAAACCCTTGCTCACACCCACAACCATGTTGTTGAGCAGAGCGCGGGTAGTACCCGACATGGCGCCAGCATTCACGGCACCTTCAACAGCAGCAACCGTGACCACACCACCATCACGCACAAGGCTGACAGACGGATGCAGACGCTGCTTGAGCGACCCCAGAGGGCCCTTGACAGTAACTTCGCCGGAGGCCAGCGTCAGTTCAACGCCAGCAGGCAATGCGATCGGATTCTTGGCTACGCGCGACATTTCCGTTCCTCCTTAAGCCACGAGGCACAGAACTTCGCCGCCAACCTTGCCGGCACGCGCACGACGATCAGTCATCACGCCAGCAGGGGTGGAAACGATAGCCACACCCAGACCGTTCATGACCTTCGGCAGCTCATCGCAACCGCGGTACACGCGCAAACCAGGCTTGCTCACACGCTCGATGCGCTCGATAACAGGGCGACCAGCGTAATACTTGAGTCCAATGGTAAGCTCACGCGAAGCAGCTTCGCCGCGAACCACGAAATCCTCGATATAACCTTCGTCCTTCAACACTTGGGCGATCGCAACTTTCAGCTTCGAGGAGGGCATGGAAACAGCACCCTTCTGAGCTTGCTGAGCATTACGAATGCGCGTCAGCATATCGGCGACCGGATCAGACATACTCATCTCGATCTCCTTACCAGCTAGCCTTGGTCATGCCGGGCACTTCGCCCTTGAAAGCCACTTCACGCAGCTTATTACGGCACAGACCAAATTTACGGAACACACCACGGGGACGCCCAGTCAGTTCGCAACGATTGCGAAGACGGCTCGGGCTGGCATTACGCGGCAGCTTCTGCAGTTTCAGACGCGCTTCCATGCGCTCCTCGTCGGAACGCGACGCATCTTCAATCACCGCTTGCAGAGCAGCGCGCTTGGCAGCGAACTTCTCTACCGTCTTGCGACGCTTGTCTTCGCGGTTGATAAGAGCCAGTTTAGCCATGTCAGCCTCAGTTCTTGAACGGGAATTTGAACGCCACGAGAAGCGCACGCGCCTCTTCGTCCGTCTTGGCGGTCGTGGTAATGCTGATGTTCATACCGCGAAGTGCGTCGATCTTGTCGTACTCAATCTCTGGGAAAATAATCTGCTCTTTCACACCAAGATTGTAGTTGCCACGACCATCGAAACCCTTGCCAACGATGCCACGGAAGTCACGAATACGCGGCATAGCCACAGTAATCAGACGATCCAGGAATTCGAACATGCGCGGACCACGCAGGGTAACCATGCAGCCAATCGGATAACCATCACGAATTTTGAAACCCGCGATCGACTTTTTGGCCTTGGTCACCACCGGACGCTGACCAGCAATTTTGGTCATATCACCCACAGCATGATCCAAAACCTTCTTGTCGCCCACAGCCTCACCCACCCCCATATTCAGAGTGATTTTAGTGATGCGCGGCACTTCCATGATGGACTTGTAGCCAAAGCGCTGACCCAACTGAGCCACCACTTCAGACTTATAGAATTCTTGAAGACGAGCCATGACAGTTCCTTACGCTCCGACCACAGCACCGCTGGACTTGAAGATACGAAGCTTCTTACCATCTTCGATCCTAAAGCCAACACGGTCAGCCTTTTGCGTCGCCGGATTAAACAGCGCCACATTGGAAATTTGGATCGGCATCTCTTTTTCGACGATACCGCCAACCTGACCCTTCACCGGATTCGGCTTAGTGTGCTTCTTGACGCGATTCACACCCTCAACCAACACCCGCTCAGCATCTACGCAACGAACCACAGTGCCGCGCTTGCCTTTGTCTTTGCCCGCCAGGACGATAACTTCGTCCCCTTTGCGAATCTTGTTCATCTTCGCTCCTTAGAGGACCTCAGGGGCCAGCGAAACAATCTTCATAAAACGCTCGGTACGCAACTCACGCGTCACCGGCCCGAAAATACGCGTACCGATCGGCTCGAGCTTGGCGTTCAGCAGCACAGCTGCATTCTTGTCAAACTTAATCAACGAACCATCGTTGCGACGAACACCCTTGGCAGTACGAACCACCACGGCGTTATAGACATCGCCCTTCTTCACGCGGCCACGCGGGGCTGCGTCCTTGATACTCACCTTGATGATGTCGCCAACGCCGGCATAGCGGCGCTTGGAACCACCCAACACCTTGATGCACATAACTGCGCGCGCACCCGTGTTGTCGGCGACGTCAAGAATCGTCTGCATTTGGATCATTTTTTTACTCCATCCAACTTGAACACCAAAGGCATTCAGTCTTGGATCCCGTCCGGGAAAAAGGCCCTGCGGTTAGCAGGAAGTCGAGCCAAGCATTCTAGCTTAGCTCGAGATCTGGATGCAAGTGTTTTGCGAAAAAACTTGAATTAGCCTTGGGCTTTTTCAAGCACTCGCGTCACACGCCATGCTTTAGTTTTGGAAATCGGAGCGCACTCCTCAATCTCAACCAGGTCGCCTTCGGCGGCAACGTCGTTAGCAACGTCAGCATGATACTTCTTGGATTGCACCATCACCTTGCCGTACAGCGGATGCTTGACGCGACGCTCGACCAAGACGGTAACGGTCTTGTCCATCTTATCGCTCACGACACGGCCGCTCAGCGTACGGCGCACTACTTGTTTCTGCTCACTCATTACGCCACCGCCTTTTCACGCAGGATTGTACGAACGCGAGCGATATCGCGACGCACACGCCCCAACTGGGACGTGTTGTTCAGCTGCTGCGTAGCGATCTGCATGCGCAGGGAGAACTGCTCCTTGAGCAGCGCGATCAGCTCATCCTGAAGCTCGGTAGCACCCTTGGAGCGCAACTCATTGGCTTTCATTCTTCTTACCCCACAAGCCGCGTCACAAACGCGGTCTCAATCGGAAGCTTGGCAGCTGCCAGGCGGAAAGCTTCACGAGCCAGAGTCTCGTCCACACCATCCATCTCGTACAGCACCTTACCCGGTTGAATCTCGGCAACCCAATACTCCGGATTACCCTTGCCGTTACCCATACGAACTTCGGCAGGCTTCTTGGAGATGGGTTTGTCCGGGAAAATACGGATCCAGATACGGCCGCCACGCTTGATGTGACGGGTCATGGCACGACGAGCAGACTCGATTTGACGAGCCGTCAGTCGACCACGGCCGATGGCCTTCAGGCCGTACTCGCCGAAGCTTACTTTGGCGCCACGGGTAGCAACACCCGTGTTGCGACCCTTCTGCTCCTTACGGTACTTCCTTCTATTCGGCTGCAGCATCGCTAGCTCCTGCGTTCTTCACAGCGCCTGTCTTGCGCGCAGCGGGACGACGGGCTGCCGGCTTGGCATCACCTTCGTTACGTGCGGGACGACGGGCCTTGCGACCTTCATTTTCATTGGCTTCAACGACGGCCGGCTGTTCGCCCTTGCCAACCATTTCACCCTTATAAACCCAGACCTTGATACCGATAATGCCGTAGGTCGTGCTGGCTTCAGAGAAGCCATAATCGATATCGGCACGCAGGGTATGCAGCGGCACGCGGCCTTCGCGATACCACTCGGTACGGGCAATTTCGGCGCCGTTCAGACGACCCGAGCTCATGATCTTGATGCCTTGAGCACCCAGACGCATGGCGTTTTGCATCGCACGCTTCATGGCGCGGCGGAACATGATGCGCTTTTCGAGCTGTTGCGCAATCGAATCAGCAATCAGCTGAGCATCCGTCTCGGGCTTGCGAATCTCTTCGATATTGACATGCACAGGCACGCCCATGATCTTCTGCAGATCAGCCTTCAGCTGCTCAATGTCCTCACCCTTCTTACCAATCACAACACCCGGACGGGCGCTGTAAACGGTGATGCGGGCATTCTTTGCCGGACGCTCGATCAACACACGGCCAACAGAGGCGTGCGCCAGCTTCTTCTTCAGATGCTCACGAACCTTGATGTCTTCGTGAAGCATCGTCGCGAAACTCTTGCTGTTGGCGAACCAGCGAGAGCTCCAGTTCCGGGTTACCGCAAGGCGGAAACCGGTCGGGTGGATTTTCTGTCCCATGTGCTCCCCTTATTCCCCAACAGACAGGTAGATGTGGCAGGTCTGCTTCTCAATGCGGTTACCACGGCCCTTAGCACGGGCAGTGAAACGCTTGAGGGACATACCTTTTTCCACGTGAATCGTCGTGACCTTCAGCGAATCAATGTCAGCACCATCATTGTGTTCGGCGTTCGCAATAGCGGACTCGAGCACCTTTTTGATGATGCCAGCACCCTTCTTCGGGCAGAAAGTCAGAATGTTCAGCGCTTGATCCACCGGCTTGCCGCGAACCAGGTCAGCCACAAGGCGACCCTTCTGGGCGGAGAGGCGGACACCGCGCAAACTTGCATTGGTTTCCATGATCCCCCCTTACCTCTTAGCCTTCTTGCTGGCGGCGTGACCCTTGAAGGTACGCGTCAGCGCGAACTCGCCAAGTTTGTGACCGACCATGTTTTCAGTCACAAACACCGGAATATGTTGCTTGCCGTTATGCACCGCGATGGTCAGACCGATGAACTCGGGCAGAATCGTCGAGCGACGCGACCAGGTCTTGATCGGACGCTTGTCGGTGGAATTCGCTGCAGCTTCAACCTTCTTGATCAGATGGTCGTCTACAAACGGCCCTTTTTTAATGGAACGTGCCATGACTACCTCTTATCGCTTGTGACGACGCTGAACGATCATGCTGTCAGTACGCTTGTTGTTACGCGTACGATAGCCCTTGGCAGGAGTACCCCACGGGCTGACAGGCACGCGGCCTTCGCCGGTCTTGCCTTCACCACCACCGTGCGGGTGATCCACCGGGTTCATCGCCGTACCGCGAACGGTCGGGCGAATACCACGCCAACGCTGAGCACCAGCCTTACCGATCTTGCGCAGGTTGTTCTCTTCGTTACCCACTTCGCCGATGGTCGCGCGACACTCGATGTGCACGCGGCGGATTTCACCGGAACGCAGGCGCAGCTGAGCATAGATACCTTCGCGAGCCAACAGCTGAACCGAAGTACCAGCAGCGCGAGCCAGTTGAGCCCCCTTGCCAGGCAGCATTTCAACGCAGTGGATCGTGCTACCAACCGGGATATTGCGAATCGGCAGAGTGTTACCCGCCTTGATCGGAGCCTCGGAGCCGCTCAGGATTTCCTGACCAACCACCAAGCCCTTCGGGGCGATGATGTAACGACGCTCGCCATCTGCATAACACAGCAAAGCAATATTGGCAGTACGGTTCGGATCGTATTCAATACGCTCAACCTTGGCCGGAATGCCGTCCTTGTTGCGCTTGAAGTCAACCAAACGGTAGTGTTGCTTGTGACCGCCGCCCTGATGGCGAACAGTAACGCGACCATTGTTATTGCGACCGGCGTTCTTCGACTGGCTTTCCACCAGGCTAGCCAACGGCTTGCCCTTGTGAAGACCAGGATTCACCACCTTGACCAGACCGCGGCGACCCGCAGAGGTGGGTTTGACCTTGACCAACATTATGCGGCCCCTCCCTCAACGAAATTGATCTCCTGGCCTGGCTTCAGGCAGACAAACGCCTTCTTCCAGCCCTTGCGCTGACCGATCGAACGGCCAAAGCGCTTTACCTTACCCTTAACGTTCAGAACCTGTACGGAATCCACCTGAACCTTAAAGAGCAGCTCAACAGCGGCCTTGATTTCCGGCTTGGTGGCATCCGATGCCACACGGAAAACCACTTGCTCGTGCTTTTCAGCAACCGAGGTCGCCTTCTCGGAAATCTGCGGGGCGAGCAGCACCTGCAGGAGTCGTTCCTGGCTATAGCTCATTGCCACATCTCCTCGATCTTGGCGACCGCAGCGCGCGTCACGATAACGCGCGGATAGCGCACCAGCGACACCGGGTCAGCTTCGTGAGCTTCGAGCACCAGCACGTTATGCAGGTTGCGCGAAGACAGCCACAGGTTTTCATCGATTTCGTCAGTAATGACCAGCGCAGACTCAGCACCAAAGCCCTTGAGCTTCTGGGCCAGCAGACGCGTCTTGGGAGCATCAACAGAGAAGCTCTCAACCACCACCAAACGATCCTCGCGAACCAGTTGCGACAGGATCGATGCGATACCTGCGCGGAACTGCTTGCGGTTCACCTTCTGAGTAAAGTTTTCATCCGGGCGATTCGGGAAAATCCGACCACCACCACGCCACAACGGCGAAGACGACATACCGGCACGAGCATTACCCGTACCCTTTTGCTTGAAAGGCTTGTGCGTAGTGTGCTTGACTTCACCACGATCCTTTTGAGCGCGATTGCCAGAACGGGCATTCGCTTGATAGGCCACAACCAGCTGATGCACTAGCGCTTCGTTGTATTCGCGGGCAAACACCGCGTCCGAAGCCTGCACCGTAGCGGAAGCCTGGCCCTGATCATTAACCAGCTTGAGTTCCATGACGCCCCCGATCAGTTAGCCTTGACAGCCGGACGCACAATCACGTCTCCGCCATCATGCCCCGGAACTGCGCCCTTGATGAGCAGCAGACCACGCTCGACATCCACACGCACCACTTCCAGATTCTGGACGGTCGACTTAGCCGCACCCAGATGACCAGCCATGCGCTTACCCGGGAAAACACGACCCGGATCTTGCGCCATACCGATCGAACCCGGAGCGTTGTGGCTGACTGAGTTGCCGTGCGACGCACGCTGGGAGCTGAAGTTGTGACGCTTGATGGCGCCAGCAAAACCCTTACCAATGGAAGTGCCGACAACATCGACCTTTTGACCCACAGCAAAGATTTCAACGCTGATCACATCACCCGCCTTGTAGCTGGCAATCTGCTCGGCGGAAAGACGGAATTCGCGCATAACGCTACCCGCCTCAACACCCGCCTTAGCCATATGACCGGCGAGCGCCTTGGTTACGCGGCTTGCGCGGCGCTCACCAAAGGCAACCTGAATAGCGGAATAACCATCCACCTCAGGGGTCTTGATCTGGGTCACGCGATTGTTCGACACGTCAAGCACTGTCACCGGAACGGAAGCACCGTCCTCAGCAAAAATGCGAGTCATGCCGACCTTGCGACCGACAAGGCCTAGACTCATGTTTTTTCTCCTATGATCCAGTTTCGATTGACTGGATCGCAATTGGTGCTGCAATGAAAACTCACGCGCCCATTTGAACGCGAAGCGCGGGAGTTTAACTCAGAACAGATCGACTACGCAAGCAGCAGTGTTATTGCAGCTTGATTTCAACATCCACGCCAGCCGGCAGATCCAGCTTCATCAGCGCGTCAACCGTCTTGTCGGTCGGGTCGATGATATCCATCAAGCGCAGATGGGTACGGATTTCGAACTGGTCACGCGAAGACTTGTTCACGTGCGGCGAGCGCAGGATGTCAAAGCGCTCAATCTTGGTCGGCATGGGAACGGGGCCACGAACCACAGCGCCAGTGCGCTTAGCGGTTTCAACGATTTCCTGGGCGGACTGATCAATCAGGCGATAGTCAAATGCCTTCAGACGGATGCGGATTTTTTGATTTGCCATGATGTTTCCAAAAGAGCGATAAAGAGCACAAAGAACAAACGGCGCGCCACTCAGGCGCGCCGCTCAAACATGAATTACTCGATGATCTTGGCGACGACGCCGGCGCCAACGGTACGGCCACCTTCGCGGATTGCGAAGCGCAGACCTTCTTCCATGGCGATCGGAGCAATCAGCTTCACGGTCATCTGGATGTTGTCACCCGGCATCACCATTTCCACACCTTCCGGCAGCGAGATTGCGCCCGTCACATCGGTGGTACGGAAGTAGAACTGCGGACGGTAGTTGTTGAAGAACGGGGTGTGACGACCACCTTCGTCCTTCGACAGCACGTACACTTCGCCCGTGAAGTGGGTGTGTGGCTTGATCGAACCCGGCTTGCACAGCACTTGGCCGCGCTCGACGTCTTCACGCTTGGTGCCACGCAGCAGCACGCCCACGTTGTCGCCAGCCTGACCCTGATCCAGCAGCTTGCGGAACATTTCCACGCCGGTACAGGTGGTCTTGACGGTGTCCTTAATGCCGACGATTTCGATTTCTTCGCCGACCTTGACAATGCCGCGCTCAACGCGACCGGTCACCACGGTGCCGCGACCCGAGATCGAGAACACGTCTTCGATCGGCATCAGAAAGGGCTTGTCGATGGCGCGCTCAGGCGTCGGGATGTAGCTGTCCAGCGCATCAGCCAGGGCCATGATGGCGCCTTCACCCAGCTCACCCTTGTCGCCTTCCAGCGCCTTCAGGGCAGAGCCCTTGACGATAGGCACGTCGTCGCCCGGGAAGTCGTACTTGGAGAGCAGCTCGCGCACTTCCATTTCGACCAGTTCCAGCAGCTCGGCGTCATCCACCATGTCGCACTTGTTCAGGAACACGATGATGTAAGGCACGCCCACTTGACGAGCCAGCAGGATGTGCTCGCGGGTCTGGGGCATGGGGCCGTCAGCGGCGGAACACACCAGGATGGCGCCGTCCATTTGGGCAGCACCGGTAATCATGTTCTTCACGTAGTCAGCGTGACCCGGGCAATCCACGTGGGCGTAGTGACGGTTCGCGGTTTCGTACTCGACGTGAGCGGTATTAATCGTAATACCACGCGCCTTTTCTTCCGGCGCTGCGTCGATCTGGTCGTAGGCCTTGGCCGAACCACCGAACTTCGAGGCCAGCACGGTAGTGATGGCTGCAGTCAGCGTGGTCTTGCCGTGGTCAACGTGACCAATCGTGCCGACGTTCACGTGCGGCTTCGTACGTTCAAACTTTTCCTTTGCCATTTCTAGCTCCTTCGATCTTGAATTGGATGGGATTACTTCTTGTTGATGATGGCGTCAGCGACGTTCTTCGGCGCTTCGGTGTAGTGCTTGAACTCCATGGAGTACGTAGCACGACCCTGCGACAGCGAACGCATCGTGGTCGAGTAGCCAAACATTTCAGCGAGCGGCACTTCAGCCTTGATCGCCTTGATCTGGCCAGGCAGGTCTTCCATGCCCAGCACGATGCCGCGACGACCCGAAAGATCGCCCATGATGTTGCCCATGAAGTCTTCCGGCGTTTCCACCTCAACAGCCATCATCGGCTCGAGAATCACCGGACTGGCGCGACGACAACCCTCCTTGAAGGCCATCGAGGCGGCCATCTTGAAGGCGTTTTCGTTCGAGTCCACATCATGGTAGGAACCAAAGTGCAGCGTGCACTTCACATCCACCACCGGAAAACCGGCCAGCACACCATTCGGAATGCTGTCGATCAAGCCCTTTTCAACAGCAGGAATGAACTCGCGCGGCACAACACCACCCTTGATGGCATCCACGAAAGTAAAGCCCTTGCCCGGCTCGTTCGGCTCGATCTTGATCACGACGTGACCATACTGACCACGGCCACCAGACTGCTTGACGAACTTGCCTTCAGCATCTTCGACAACCTTGCGGATGGTTTCGCGATAAGCCACCTGCGGTGCGCCCACATTGGCTTCAACACCGAACTCGCGCTTCATACGGTCCACCAGAATTTCCAGGTGCAACTCGCCCATACCGGAGATGATGGTCTGACCAGACTCCTCATCAGTACGCACGCGGAAGGACGGATCTTCCTGAGCCAGACGCCCCAGAGCGATACCCATCTTTTCCTGGTCGCCCTTGGTCTTCGGCTCAACAGCAACGTGAATCACCGGATCCGGGAACACCATGCGCTCGAGGGTCACGATGCTATCGGGCGGACACAGGGTTTCACCCGTGGTCACGGAAGACAGGCCGATGGCGGCAGCAATGTCGCCCGCGCGCACTTCGTCAATTTCCTTTCGGTCATTGGCGTGCATCTGCACCAGACGGCCAATACGTTCCTTCTTGCCCTTGATCGGGTTATACACGGAGTCGCCCGACTTCAGCACGCCGGAGTACACACGAATGAAGGTCAGCTGACCCACATACTTATCGGTCATCAGCTTGAATGCCAAGGCCGAGAACTTTTCGTCATCAGCGGCCCGACGCTCGGTTTCCTTGTCATCTTCATCCAAACCCTTGACCGGAGGGATATCCACCGGCGAAGGCATAAATTCAATGACAGCATCCAGCATACGCTGCACGCCCTTGTTCTTGAACGCAGTACCACACAGCATCGGCTGGATCTCACAGGCGATGGTGCGATCACGCAAGCCCTTGATGATTTCTTCCTCAGACAGATCGCCCGCCTCAAGATACTTATCCATCATGGATTCAGACGATTCGGCAGCAGCCTCAACCATCTTCTCGCGCCACTCGGCAGCCGTATCAGCCATATCAGCCGGAATCTCTTCGTAGCTGAACTTGGTGCCCTGGCTGGCCTCATCCCAGATGATCGCTTTCATCTTGATCAGGTCGATAACGCCGGTGAAGTTCTCCTCAGCACCGATCGGCAACACAACCGGAACCGGATTGGCACTCAGGCGGGTACGCAGCTGGTCGTACACTTTGAAAAAATTGGCGCCGGTGCGGTCCATCTTGTTAACGAACGACAGACGCGGAACCTTGTACTTATTGGCCTGGCGCCACACGGTTTCAGACTGGGGCTGAACACCACCCACAGCACAATAAACCATGCAAGCACCATCCAGCACACGCATGGAGCGCTCGACTTCAATCGTGAAGTCAACGTGCCCCGGGGTGTCGATAATGTTGATGCGGTGATCGGCGAAATTGCCGGCCATACCCTTCCAGAAACAGGTGGTGGCAGCAGAGGTGATGGTGATACCACGCTCCTGCTCCTGCTCCATCCAGTCCATGGTGGCAGCGCCATCATGCACTTCGCCGATCTTGTGATTAACACCGGTGTAGAAAAGGATACGCTCGGTGGTGGTGGTCTTGCCGGCGTCGATGTGTGCCGAGATACCGATATTGCGATATCTCTCGATGGGGGTAGTGCGTGCCACGGTTTCAGCCTCTAGTCAAATGAAGCAGGTTGAATAACAAAATCTTGCAGATGCAAACAGGCTTTCGTTAAAAGAAATCGAGCCCTTTGCAGGGCCCGACTCTTGCCTGTCACGCGGTCATCAGAAGCGGAAGTGCGAGAACGCCTTGTTGGCATCAGCCATACGGTGCACTTCGTCACGCTTCTTCATGGCGGCGCCACGGCCTTCAGAAGCCTCAAGCAGCTCGCCGGCCAGGCGCTGAGCCATGGTCTTCTCGGAGCGCTTGCGGGCAGCTTCACGCAGCCAGCGCATCGACAGAGCCATACGACGGCTCGGACGAACTTCAACCGGCACCTGGTAGTTTGCACCACCCACGCGACGGCTCTTCACCTCAACCACCGGCTTGACGTTGGCGATTGCAGTGGAAAAGATCTCCAGAGGGTCCTTGCTGGACTTGCTGGAGATCACAGCAAAGGCGCCATACACGATACCTTCGGCAACCGACTTCTTGCCGCTATCCATGATGACGTTGATGAACTTGGAAACATCCTGGGAGCCAAACTTCGGATCCGGCAGAATTTCACGCTTCGGTACTTCGCGACGACGGGGCATGTCTATCTCCTTTCGTCAATGATCAGGATTTTTTCGGGCGCTTAGCGCCGTACTTGGAGCGGGATTGCTTGCGATCCTTGACGCCTTGCAGGTCAAGAGAGCCGCGCACGATGTGATAACGCACACCCGGCAAATCCTTCACACGACCACCGCGAATCAGCACAACCGAGTGTTCCTGCAGGTTGTGGCCTTCACCGCCGATGTAGGAAATAACCTCAAAACCGTTGGTCAGACGCACCTTGGCAACCTTACGCAGAGCCGAGTTCGGCTTCTTCGGGGTCGTGGTGTAAACACGGGTACATACGCCACGCTTCTGGGGACAAGCTTCCAGAGCAGGCACCTTGCTTTTCGTCACTTGAGCCTCGCGGCCCTTGCGAACGAGTTGATTGATAGTTGGCATTACTTTTCCTCGGATCTCACCACCAGCCGGAAAATTCCGACACGGGCCGCGATCAAACAATACAGGGCCGGCTGCGATTGGCCGGCCCATCCCAAGACGCGGGAGTCTATACGACTCCCGCAAACTCCGTCAAGCAACGTCGGGCGATTCGCCTTCAGCCACTGCGGCAATTTCCTCCGGCGAAGCAAACAAGGCATTCGCAGCATCCAGACCCGGGGTCTGATTGCGGCGGTTGCGGTGGTAAGCCAGACCGGTACCAGCCGGGATCAAACGACCGACAATGACGTTTTCCTTCAGGCCGCGCAGATCATCCTTCTTGCCCATGATCGCCGCTTCGGTCAGCACACGGGTGGTTTCCTGGAAGGAAGCCGCCGAGATGAACGAATCGGTGGAAAGCGAAGCCTTGGTGATACCCAGCAGCATATATTCGTAGCTGGCAGGCAGCTTGCCTTCGGCAATGAGCTTGTCGTTTTCGTCCAGCACTTCGGAACGCTCGACTTGCTCTTCGCGAATGAAACGGCTTTCTGCCGGTTCGCTCACGATCACGCGGCGCAGCATCTGGCGGACGATCACCTCAATGTGCTTGTCGTTGATCTTCACACCTTGCAGTCGATACACATCCTGCACTTCGTCGATGATGTAGCGGGCCAGCGCCTCCACGCCCTGCAGACGCAGGATGTCGTGCGGATCAGCCGGGCCATCGACGATCAACTCGCCGCGCTGCACCACCTGACCATCGTGCACCAGCACATGCTTGTCCTTCGGAATCAGCGACTCATGCACCGTGCCATCAGGCTCGGTGATCACCAGGCGCTGCTTGCCCTTGGTGTCCTTACCGAAGGACAGGGTGCCCGTCACTTCGGCCAGCACACCAGCATCCTTCGGCGCACGGGCTTCAAACAGCTCAGCAACGCGCGGCAGACCACCGGTAATGTCACGGGTCTTGGCAGACTCTTGCGGGATCTTGGCCAGAACGTCACCCACCGACACCTGCTGACCATCCTTCACCGTGATCAGCGAACCGACCTGGAAGGTGATGGTCACCGCATGATCAGTACCGGCGATCTTCACTTCTTCGCCAGAATCGTTGATCAGCTTGACCTGCGGGCGCACGCCCTTGGTGCTGGCACTGCGGCGCTTGGCATCAATGACGACCAGGGTCGACAGACCGGTCACTTCATCGATCTGCTTGGCAACCGTGGCGCCTTCTTCGACATTCTCGAACTTGATCGTGCCCGAGTACTCGGTGATGATCGGACGGGTGTGCGGATCCCACACGGCCAGCTGGACGCCGGCCTTGACGGTCTGACCGTCATCAACCAGCAGCGTGCCACCGTAGGTGAGCTTGTGACGCTCACGCTCGCGCCCTGCATCATCGGCCACCACGACTTCAGCCGAACGCGAGATAACAATCTTCTCGCCCTTGGCATTGGTGACGTAGCGCATGTTGCCAGCGAAACGCACGATACCCGCCGACTTGGCTTCAACCGAACTTGCAACCGCAGCTCGCGATGCGGCACCACCCACGTGGAAGGTACGCATGGTCAGCTGGGTGCCCGGCTCGCCGATCGACTGAGCCGCGATCACACCCACCGCTTCACCGACGTTCACCAGATTGCCACGACCGAGGTCGCGGCCGTAACACTTGGCGCACAAACCGTAGCGGGTTTCGCAGGTCAGCGGAGCGCGCACGCGCACTTCGTCAATCCCCAGCGCATCAATCAGGTCACACGCATCTTCGTCCAGCAGCGAGCCGGCGTAGATGACGGTTTCCTGGCTTTCCGGGCTGACCACATCATCGGCAGCCACGCGGCCAAGAATGCGCTCACGCAACGGCTCAACCACTTCACCGCCTTCGATCATGGCCTTCATCACGAAACCGTTAGTGGTTTCGCAATCGTCCTCGGTCACGACCAGATCCTGGGTCACATCGACCAGGCGACGTGTCAGATAGCCTGAGTTAGCCGTCTTCAGCGCGGTATCCGCGAGGCCCTTACGTGCGCCGTGGGTCGAGATGAAGTACTGCAGAACGTTCAGACCTTCACGGAAGTTCGTGGTGATCGGCGTCTCGATGATGGAGCCATCCGGCTTGGCCATCAGGCCACGCATGCCGGCGAGCTGACGAATCTGCGCGGCAGAACCGCGCGCGCCGGAGTCGGCCATCATGTAAATCGAGTTGAAGGACTCCTGCTTGGTGTTGTTGCCCTCGCGGTCAACCACCGGCTCCTTGCCCAGGTGATCCATCATGGCCTTGGCCACCTGGTCACCCGTGCGGCCCCAGATATCCACAACCTTGTTATAGCGCTCGCCGTCAGTCACCAGACCAGACGAATACTGCTGGGCAATTTCCTTCACTTCAGCTTCAGCAGCGCCAATGATTGTTTCCTTCTCGGCGGGGACGAGCATGTCCTTCACCGCAATGGAAATACCAGCACGCGTGGCCAGACGGAAACCGAACTGCATCAGCTTGTCGGCGAAGATCACTGTTTCGCGCAGGCCACAGCGGCGGAAGGAGGTGTTGATCAGACGAGAAATCTCTTTCTTCTTCAGCGCCTTGTCGATCACCGAGAACGGCAGGCCTGCCGGCAGGATTTCGGACAACAGGGAGCGGCCAGCCGTGGTGTGATAGCGCTTGACCGTTTCGGTCTTGTTGCCATCTGCATCCACTTCCACTTCGCGAATACGCACGGTGATCTTGGCGTGCAGCGAGATCTGACCGGATTCGTAGGCGCGCTTGACTTCCGACACGTCTGTAAACAGCATGCCTTCGCCAGCGCTATTCACGCCGGCACGAGTAGCGTAATACAGGCCCAGCACCACGTCTTGCGACGGAACGATGATCGGCTCGCCGTTGGCGGGCGACAGCACGTTGTTGGAAGCCAGCATCAGGGTGCGACATTCCATTTGTGCTTCGAGCGACAGCGGCACGTGAACGGCCATCTGGTCACCGTCGAAGTCGGCGTTAAAGGCAGCACAAACCAGCGGATGCAACTGGATTGCCTTGCCTTCGATCAGGGTCGGTTCGAAAGCCTGGATACCCAGACGGTGCAGGGTCGGTGCGCGGTTGAGCATCACCGGATGCTCGCGAATCACCTCTTCAAGGATGTCCCACACCACCGGCTCTTGCGATTCAACCAGCTTCTTGGCTTGCTTGATCGTGGTAGCCAAGCCCATCAGTTCGAGCTTGTTGAAGATGAAGGGCTTGAACAATTCAAGGGCCATCAGCTTCGGCAGGCCGCACTGGTGCAGCTTGAGCTGCGGGCCCACGGTAATCACGGAACGACCGGAGTAGTCGACGCGCTTACCGAGCAGGTTCTGACGGAAACGACCGCCCTTACCCTTGATCATGTCGGCCAGCGACTTCAGCGGACGCTTGTTGGCGCCGGTCATGGCCTTGCCGCGACGACCGTTGTCGAGCAGCGAGTCGACGGCTTCCTGAAGCATGCGCTTTTCATTGCGTACGATGATTTCAGGGGCCTTCAGCTCCAGCAGGCGCTTCAGACGGTTGTTACGGTTGATGACGCGACGATACAGATCGTTCAGGTCGGAGGTGGCGAAGCGGCCACCGTCCAGCGGCACCAGCGGACGCAGGTCCGGCGGCAGCACCGGCAGCACTTCCATGATCATCCAGTCCGGCTTGATACCGGACTGAGTGAAGGCTTCCAGCACCTTCAGGCGCTTGACGATCTTCTTGATCTTGGCTTCCGAACCGGTGGTTTCCAGCTCCGAACGCAGACGCTCGATTTCCTTGTGGATATCGATGTTGCGCAGCAGACCACGGATGCCTTCGGCACCCATCACGGCTACGAATTCATCACCGTACTCTTCGGTCTTGGCAATGAAGTCGTCTTCGGTCAACAACTGACCGCGGGTCAGCGGGGTCATGCCCGGCTCGACCACCACAAAGGCTTCGAAGTACAGCACGCGTTCGATATCGCGCAGGGTCATGTCGAGCACCATGCCGAGACGGCTCGGCAGGCTCTTCAGGAACCAGATGTGCGCCACCACCGAGGCCAGCTCGATGTGGCCCATACGCTCACGGCGAACCTTAGAGAGGGTGACTTCAACGCCACACTTCTCGCAGATCACGCCACGGTGCTTAAGGCGCTTGTACTTACCGCACAGGCACTCATAGTCCTTCACCGGGCCGAAGATCTTGGCGCAGAACAGACCATCACGCTCTGGCTTGAAGGTACGGTAGTTGATGGTCTCGGGCTTCTTGACTTCACCGTAGGACCAGGAGCGGATCTTGTCCGGCGAAGCGAGTCCGATGGTAATCGCATCGAACTCTTCTTCGTTCGGCAGGCTTTGCTTGAACAGGTCAGCGAGCAGGCTTTTCATCTATCTTTACTCCATTCCAGTCGCGGTTCAGTAACGCTCGAGGTCGATGTCGATCGCCAGCGAACGGATTTCCTTCACCAGCACGTTGAAGGATTCCGGCATGCCGGCATCAATCTTGTGCTCACCCTTGACGATGTTTTCGTAGACCTTGGTACGGCCGGTCACGTCATCGGACTTCACCGTCAGCATTTCCTGCAGGGTGTAAGCCGCGCCGTAGGCTTCCAGTGCCCACACTTCCATTTCACCGAAGCGCTGACCACCGAACTGCGCCTTACCACCCAGCGGCTGCTGAGTCACAAGCGAGTACGGACCGGTCGAACGGGCGTGCATCTTGTCATCCACCAAGTGATGCAGCTTCAGCACATGCTTGTAGCCGACAGTGACCTTGCGCTCGAAGGATTCGCCCGTGCGGCCATCAAACAGCGACACTTGGCCGCCAGCATCCATGCCAGCCAGCTTGAGCATGCCCACGATGTCTTCTTCGGTCGCACCGTCGAACACCGGCGTTGCGAAGGGCACGCCCTTGCGCAGATTACCGGCCAGATCGAAGACTTCTGCGTCCTTGAGGCCCTTGATGTCTTCAGCCTTGCCACTGCTGTTGTAGATCTCTTCGAGCAGGGCGCGCACTTCCTTGGCTGTCGCTTCAGCACGCAGCATGGCGCTGATCTTGTCGCCCAAGCCCTTGGCAGCCCAGCCCAAGTGGGTCTCAAGAATCTGACCGATGTTCATCCGTGACGGCACACCCAGCGGGTTCAGCACGATATCAACCGGCAGACCGTTTTCCATGTAGGGCATGTCTTCAACCGGCAGGATCTTGGAAACCACACCCTTGTTACCGTGACGACCCGCCATCTTGTCGCCCGGCTGCAGGCGGCGCTTTACAGCAAGATAGACCTTGACCATCTTCTGCACGCCCGGGGGCAGTTCATCGCCCTGGGTGAGCTTCTTGCGCTTAGCTTCGAACGCAAGATCGAAATCCTTGCGGGTCTTTTCCAGGCCTTCGCGCAGTTGTTCCAGCTGGACAGCCACGGCGTCGTCGGCCATGCGGATGTCAAACCAGTTGTACTGCTCGAGGGTTTCCAGATAGGCCTTGTCGATCTTGGTACCCTTGGCAAGCTTCTTCGGGCCGCCATTGGCGGCCTGGCCAATGATCAGGCGCTCGATACGCTCAAAGGTATCGCGTTCCACGATACGCATCTGGTCCGCCAGATCAAGACGGAAGCTCTTGAGCATGTCGTCGATGATGGACTGGGCACGCTTGTCGCGCTCGATGCCTTCGCGAGTGAAGACCTGCACGTCAATGACGGTGCCATTCATGCCCGAAGGCACGCGCAGCGAGGTGTCCTTCACATCGGAAGCCTTCTCGCCGAAAATCGCGCGCAGCAGCTTCTCTTCCGGCGTCAGCTGGGTCTCGCCCTTAGGCGTAACCTTGCCGACCAGCACGTCACCGGCTTCCACTTCCGCGCCGATGTACACGATGCCGGACTCATCCAGACGACCCAACTGCGCCTCACCCAGCGAAGCGATATCGCGGGTAATGTCTTCCGGCCCAAGCTTGGTGTCACGCGCAACGACAGTCAGCTCTTCGATATGGATCGAAGTGAAGCGGTCATCGGCCACGACGCGTTCGGAGATCAGGATCGAATCTTCGAAGTTGTAACCGTTCCAGGTCATGAAGGCGACCAGCATGTTCTGACCCAGAGCGAGTTCGCCGAGGTCAGTCGATGCACCGTCAGCAATCACGTCACCCTTTGCCAGACGATCGCCAATCTTCACGATCGGGCGCTGGTTGATGTTGGTGTTCTGGTTCGAGCGGGTGTACTTGATCAGGTTGTAGATATCGACACCGACTTCGCCCGGCACGGTTTCGTCGTCATTGACACGAATCACCACGCGATTGGCATCGATGTAATCCACTACGCCGCCACGCAAGGCCTGCACGGTCGTGCCCGAGTCGACCGCCACGGTACGCTCGATGCCGGTACCGACCAGCGGCTTTTCCGGACGCAGGCAAGGCACCGCCTGACGTTGCATGTTCGCACCCATCAAGGCGCGGTTCGCATCGTCATGCTCAAGGAACGGGATCAGCGAAGCCGCAACAGACACGATCTGCGACGGCGACACGTCCATGTACTGAACCTGACCCGGCTCGACCAGCATGGCTTCACCCTTGTAGCGGGCGGAAACCAGATCGCCTTGCAAGCTGCCATCGTCACCCATCTGGGCGTTGGCCTGGGCAATGATGTACTGGCCTTCTTCGATGGCCGACAGGTAATCGATCTGGTCGGTCACCTTGTTGTCGATCACGCGGCGATACGGCGTCTCGAGGAAGCCGTGACGGTTGGTCGTGCCATACACGGCCAGCGAGTTGATCAGGCCGATGTTCGGACCTTCAGGCGTTTCGATCGGGCACACACGACCATAGTGGGTCGGGTGCACGTCGCGCACTTCAAAGCCGGCACGCTCACGCGTCAGACCGCCCGGGCCAAGAGCCGACACGCGGCGCTTGTGGGTAATTTCCGACAGCGGATTGGTCTGGTCCATGAACTGCGACAGCTGGGACGAACCGAAGAACTCCTTGATCGCGGCCGAAATCGGCTTGGCATTGATCAGGTCGTGCGGCATCAGGTTGTCGCTCTCGGCTTGGCCGAGGCGTTCCTTGACGGCGCGCTCTACGCGCACCAAACCGGCACGGAACTGGTTCTCGGCCAGTTCGCCCACGCAACGCACACGGCGGTTACCGAGGTGATCGATATCGTCGATTTCGCCACGGCCGTTACGCAACTCGAGCAGCACGCCGATCACGGCCATGATGTCGTCGTTGGCCAGAACGCCAGAGCCCTCTTCGCCTTGCGGGCCGACGCGCTCATAGAAGCGCTTGAGCCATTCCGGCGACTTGTCGTCCATCTTTTCCGGGTAGGCGCGGCGATTGAACTTCATGCGGCCCACGGCCGACAGGTCGTAACGGTCTTCGGAGTAGAACAGGCTATTGAAAAGCGACTCGACGGCATCTTCGGTGGGCGGCTCGCCCGGGCGCATCATGCGATAGATGGCCACGCGTGCTTGCCACTGGTCGAGGGTTTCATCCGAGCGCAGGGTCTGCGAGATGTAACCACCACGGTCCAGGTCGTTAATGTAGAGGGTCTTGAAGCCCTTTACACCGGCAGTGGACAGCTTCGCCAGCAGGTCTTCAGTCAGCTCATCATTGGCACGCGCCAGCACTTCACCGGTTTCCGGATCAGCAACATCATGCGCCAAGGCACGGCCCAGCAGAAAGTCTTCCGGCACCGCAACCGAGGTCACGCCCGCCGTGGCGATGTCGCGCACATGCTTGGCATTGATGCGCTTGTCCTTGCCGACAATCAGATTGCCCTTGGGGTCGAAAATGTCAAAGCGGGCCACTTCGCCACGCAGGCGCTCGGGCAGCACTTCGAAACGGATCTCTTCTCCCGCCAGTTCGAAAGACTCGAAATCGTGGAAAGTGGAGAGGATTTCCTCGTTGTTCATCCCGATCGCCTTGAGCAGGATGGTGACCGGCATCTTGCGACGACGGTCAACGCGGAAGAACAGGAAGTCCTTGGGGTCGAACTCGAAGTCCAGCCAGGAGCCGCGGTACGGAATGATACGCGCCGAGAACAGCAGCTTGCCCGAGCTATGGGTCTTGCCACGGTCGTGCTCGAAGAACACGCCAGGAGAGCGGTGCAACTGCGACACGATGACACGCTCGGTGCCATTGATGACGAAAGAACCGGTCGTGGTCATGAGCGGAATTTCGCCCATATACACTTCCTGCTCCTTCACTTCCTTGATGGTTTCCTTGGACGCTTCGCGATCAAGAATCACCAGACGCACGCGAGCACGCAAAGGCGAAGCGAAGGTCAGGCCGCGCTGCTGGCACTCCTTCACATCGAATGCGGGCTCACCGAGAATGTAGTGAACGAATTCGAGGCGCGCATTACCTGAATGCGAGCTGATCGGAAAAATGGAAGTGAAGGCGGCTTGAAGGCCTTCGTTGCGCCGTTCCTCTACAAGCAGATCGGTCTGCAGGAACGAAGTATAGGATTCCAATTGGGTGGCCAAAAGGAAGGGCACATCCAGAACAGCTGCGCGCTTGGCAAAGCTCTTGCGAATGCGTTTTTTCTCGGTGTAGGAGTACGCCATGGAAGCTCCGGGTCAAGAGTCCAACAACAGAGGACACAAGAAAACGGATTAAATCACCCGCTGTCTTCTGGCCTCTGCAGGCCGGCACCGTACCGTTTTCACGGCGATGCCACAAAACGACAAAAGGGTTGGCGGCCGTGGCCACCAACCCTGCTTGCGAAAAGCGAGATTACTTGATCTCGACCTTTGCGCCAGCTTCTTCCAGCTGCTTCTTCAGAGCTTCTGCATCAGCCTTGGCAATGCCTTCCTTGACGGGCTTCGGAGCACCATCAACGAGGTCCTTGGCTTCCTTCAGGCCCAGGCCGGTCACGGCGCGGACAACCTTAATGACTTCAACCTTCTTGTCGCCGGCACCAGCCAGGATGACGGTGAACTCGGTCTGCTCTTCAACAGCAGCAGCAGCAGCGCCACCAGCAGCCGGAGCGGCCATAGCAGCGGCGGACACGCCGAACTTCTCTTCAACAGCCTTCACCAGGTCGTTGAGTTCCATCACGGACATGGTGTCGAGGGCCGCCAGGAATGCGTCTTTATCGAATGCCATTTTGATTTCCTAAATTTGAAAGTGATTGATTTGATTCAGCTTGCAGTTAAGCAGCGGCTTCGGCTTCAGCGGCAACAGCAGGGCCACCCTTTTGCTCGGCAACAGCGGCGAGAACGCGCGCGAAGCCAGAGATCGGGGCCTGCATGACGCCCAGCAGTTGTGCCAGCAGCACTTCGCGGCTCGGGATCGAGGCCAGCGCTTGCACGCCTGCCTTATCCAGCACCTTGCCACCGTACGAACCTGCACGCAGAACCAACTTGTCGTTGGTCTTAGCGAAGTCGCTCAGCACACGCGCCGGGGCAACCGCGTCCACACCGATCGAATAGATCAGCGGGCCGGTCATCTGATCGGCGAGGCCAGCAAACGCAGTGTCAGCCACCGCGCGCTTTGCCAGGGTGTTCTTCAGCACACGCAGGTAAACGCCCTGTTCGCGGGCCTTGGCACGCAGCACGGTGAGGTGTCCCACCTCAATGCCACGGTACTCGGCAACCACGATCGTTTGAGCGTTCGCAACCTGTGCAGACACCTCGGCTACTACAGCCTTCTTGTCATCAAGATTGAGACTCAAGGTCAGCTCCTTACTCAAAAGAATGTCGCGGATCTCTCCGCACATCCAACCACGGCGACCTCAAATTCAGGGACTGCTTCTTGCGAAACAGCCAGGATCCTGTTTTCGGGCAACGCCATCTGCGCTGGGTGGAATGAATCCTGATTAAGCTTTCACCGGATGGCGAAAACCCCAACGGTCTTTGACAACCCCGCTACCACTACTCCGGCCGCGGGCCCAAAGTTCAAAAGGGGAAGCCCTTGCGGACCTCCCCATACATCTGTCTTATTGCGCGTTGAGCGTCGTCGGCTCAATGCGGACACCCGCACCTTGGGTCGAAGACAGCGCAACCTTCTTCAGGTACACACCCTTCGACGAAGCGGGCTTGGCCTTGACCAGAGCGCCAACCAGTGCATTCAGGTTTTGCTGCAGAGCCTCGACGGAGAAGGAAGCACGGCCGATGGTGGCGTGAATAATGCCGGCCTTGTCGGTACGGTACTGCACCTGACCAGCCTTGGCGTTCTTCACAGCAGTGGTCACGTCCATGGTCACGGTCCCCACCTTCGGGTTCGGCATCAAACCACGCGGGCCAAGAATCTGACCCAGAGCGCCCACAACACGCATGGCGTCGGGAGTGGCGATACACAGATCGAAATCGATGTTGCCGGCCTTGACCTGCTCAGCCAGATCGTCGAAGCCGACGATATCGGCGCCTGCGGCCTTGGCTTCTTCAGCCTTGGGGCCTTGGCAGAACACAGCCACGCGAACGCTCTTGCCGGTACCAGCAGGCAGCACAACCGAACCACGCACAACTTGGTCAGACTTCTTGGCGTCAACGCCAAGGTTTACAGACACATCAACCGATTCGTCGAACTTGGCGGTCGCATTCTGCTTCACCAGGTTCAGAGCTTCATCAGCCGCGTAGAGCTTGTTGCGATCAACAGAAGAACGCAGCGCATTCAGTCGCTTGGAAATCTTTGCCATGTCACACACCCTCCGTGGTGATGCCCATGCTGCGGGCGGAGCCGGCGATGGTGCGAACGGCTGCGTCGAGGTCGGCAGCAGTCAGATCCTTCATCTTGGTCTTGGCGATTTCTTCCAACTGGGCACGGGTCACCTTGCCAACCTTGTCGGTATGCGGCTTGGCGGAACCCTTTTGGACGCCGGCGGCCTTCTTGATCAGCACGGTTGCCGGCGGGGTCTTCATGATGAACGTGAAAGACTTGTCCGCAAAGGCGGTAATCACGACCGGAATCGGCAGCCCCGGCTCCATACCTTGAGTCTGCGCATTGAAAGCTTTGCAGAACTCCATGATGTTCAGGCCGCGCTGACCGAGAGCGGGACCGATAGGGGGCGAGGGATTAGCCTTGCCCGCCGGCACTTGCAGCTTGATATAGCCGACGATTTTCTTTGCCATGATGGCTCCTTGAAATGAGTGTTAGCGCATGCGCTTGCGCGCCTTGCTCCTCGAACCGGAGATTTGAAAGGGCGCTCCGGCTACGCCCACAACTTGATCAGGTCTTCTCAACCTGACTGAACTCAAGCTCCACTGGCGTCGCGCGACCAAAAATAGTCACAGACACATGTAGACGGCTCTTTTCGTAGTTCACGCTCTCCACCGAGCCATTGAAATCGGTGAAAGGGCCTTCCTTGACGCGTACGAACTCACCCACCTCAAAGAGAATCTTGGGCTTCGGCTTTTCGACCCCTTCTTGCATCTGATGCAAGATTTTGTCGACTTCCTTCTCGGAGATCGGCGTGGGCTTGTTGGCAGTACCGCCAACAAAACCAGTCACTTTCGGGGTGCTCTTGACCAAGTGCCAAGAGTCATCATCCATATCCATCTCAACAAGAACATAGCCAGGGAAGAACTTGCGCTCAGTCACGCTCTTCTGACCGCCCTTCATTTCAACCACTTCCTCAACTGGAACCAGAATCTGGCCGAACTTGTCCTGCATGCCGGAACGCGCAACGCGCTCAACCAGAGCGCGCTGAACCGACTTTTCGAAACCAGAATAGGCGTGGACGACGTACCAGCGTTTGTTCATCAATTCCACCCCAGAAGTGCGCCAATCAACTTGCCAACCACGAGGTCAACCACCCACAGCACAACCGCCATCACAACCACAAACGCGAACACAGCGCCGGTGGTCTGCACGGTCTCCTTGCGAGTAGGCCAGACAACCTTCTTGGCTTCCACGATGGCTTCACCACCAAAGGCCGCCAAACGCTGCCCTGGCTCAGTAAACCAACCCACCGCCACACCAGCAGCCAAGCCACCCAGCACGCACAGCACGCGGAAGAACACCGGCTGACCGGCGAGCAGGTAATAACCAGTCAGGCCCGCAACCAACAAGAGCAGCGCGAGCACAAACTTCAGTTTATCCGCCATGGGAAAATTGCCTTTGCATTGAAATGGCAGGGGCAGAGGGTCTCGAACCCCCAACCTTCGGTTTTGGAGACCGACGCTCTGCCAATTGAGCTATGCCCCTGCAGCAGAGACTACAAAAGCGCCCCGAAACGCGGTTTCGAGGCGCCTTTCAAACCCGGCGAACCGGGCTCGGATCGATTACTCGATGATCTTGGCGACGACGCCGGCGCCAACGGTACGGCCACCTTCGCGGATTGCGAAGCGCAGACCTTCTTCCATGGCGATCGGAGCAATCAGCTTCACGGTCATCTGGATGTTGTCACCCGGCATCACCATTTCCACACCTTCCGGCAGCGAGATTGCGCCCGTCACATCGGTGGTACGGAAGTAGAACTGCGGACGGTAGTTGTTGAAGAACGGGGTGTGACGACCACCTTCGTCCTTCGACAGCACGTACACTTCGCCCGTGAAGTGGGTGTGTGGCTTGATCGAACCCGGCTTGCACAGCACTTGGCCGCGCTCGACGTCTTCACGCTTGGTGCCACGCAGCAGCACGCCCACGTTGTCGCCAGCCTGACCCTGATCCAGCAGCTTGCGGAACATTTCCACGCCGGTACAGGTGGTCTTGACGGTGTCCTTAATGCCGACGATTTCGATTTCTTCGCCGACCTTGACAATGCCGCGCTCAACGCGACCGGTCACCACGGTGCCGCGACCCGAGATCGAGAACACGTCTTCGATCGGCATCAGAAAGGGCTTGTCGATGGCGCGCTCAGGCGTCGGGATGTAGCTGTCCAGCGCATCAGCCAGGGCCATGATGGCGCCTTCACCCAGCTCACCCTTGTCGCCTTCCAGCGCCTTCAGGGCAGAGCCCTTGACGATAGGCACGTCGTCGCCCGGGAAGTCGTACTTGGAGAGCAGCTCGCGCACTTCCATTTCGACCAGTTCCAGCAGCTCGGCGTCATCCACCATGTCGCACTTGTTCAGGAACACGATGATGTAAGGCACGCCCACTTGACGAGCCAGCAGGATGTGCTCGCGGGTCTGGGGCATGGGGCCGTCAGCGGCGGAACACACCAGGATGGCGCCGTCCATTTGGGCAGCACCGGTAATCATGTTCTTCACGTAGTCAGCGTGACCCGGGCAATCCACGTGGGCGTAGTGACGGTTCGCGGTTTCGTACTCGACGTGAGCGGTATTAATCGTAATACCACGCGCCTTTTCTTCCGGCGCTGCGTCGATCTGGTCGTAGGCCTTGGCCGAACCACCGAACTTCGAGGCCAGCACGGTAGTGATGGCTGCAGTCAGCGTGGTCTTGCCGTGGTCAACGTGACCAATCGTGCCGACGTTCACGTGCGGCTTCGTACGTTCAAACTTTTCCTTAGCCATGATCTACCCCAATACCGAGCAAAGCGTTAAGAACAAAAAGGATGGTGCCCTTGACGTGGATTGAACACGTGGCCTCTCCCTTACCAAGGGAGTGCTCTACCACTGAGCTACAAGGGCACTGCAAAAACAACAAAAACTGGAGCGGGTGAAGGGAATCGAACCCTCGTCTTAAGCTTGGAAGGCTTCAGCTCTACCATTGAGCTACACCCGCCCAACAAACGAATCACACCACTTGACTCGCCCATCACCCATCGCATGACAGACTTCATCACACAACTTGAATCTGGTGGAGGAGGTTGGATTCGAACCAACGTAGGCGTAAGCCAACAGATTTACAGTCTGCCCCCTTTAGCCACTCGGGCACCCCTCCGGAGAGGTCGAGACTATAGAGAACCGATTCAGGCAAGTCAAGCACTTCTTGCGAACAATTCCCCACTCTTTGTTCGCACTTGCTGATTCAGGCTTACGGCTACAGTAGTTTTTCCAAGCTCAAACCGGGGAACTGGCAATGCCGACCCACATCGTGAAGGCGCTGGCCGCCCAGGCCGCCGGCCTGATTCTGGTCTATACGCTAGGCCAAAATGGCTGGCTTGCGGCTCTGCCTGCGATCGGCCTCGCACTACTGCAAGGCGTGCTGGCCGCAAGCGCTGCGCTGCTACTCAGATCACCACGCTGGTGGCTGCCGATTCATTTTCTTTTCTGCCCAGCCTTGGTTCTAGCGTCTGCATCAGGCCTGCCTACCTGGCTATATGGAATCATCTTCCTTGCCCTGTGCCTGATCTACTGGAGTAGCTTCCGCACGCAAGTCCCCCTATTCCTATCCAATCGCTCCACCGTACATCGATTGGCTGCAAGCCTCCCCTCTAGCAATAGCCTGAAGGTCCTGGATGCCGGCAGTGGCACAGGCTCCTTTGTGCGCCATCTGGCCCGACTGCGACCGGACTGGAAAATCCGTGGGCTGGAATCAGCACCAGCCCCCCTGTGGCTATCGCGCTGGCTTGCGCGCAAAACACCGGCAGCGCAGTTGCTACGTGGCGACATATGGGCCCACCCCTTCGGCGAGTACGACTTGGTGTACGCCTTTCTTTCGCCCGTACCAATGCCCGCACTTTGGCGCAAGGCGCGCAAGGAGATGAAGGCTGGCAGCCTACTGGTCAGCAACAGCTTTGCCATCCCGGACGTCAAACCAGAGTCCATCATCAAGATCGACGATCGACGCCAAACCCGCCTCTACTGCTACCGGATCCCAGGAGCAAAGCCCACAAAGCCCTGATCAGGCGGAAGAAATGGTCGCTGCTTGGCGCTTCGAGCTAGACATCGGGCGGGCATGATCCAGACTGATTAAACCTGCGCCTTAAGCAGGCTATGGAGAAGCAATATGGCTGACATCATCTGCATCATCGGCAGTAAGGGCGGAAGTGGCAAAACCACGCTATCCCATATGCTGTGTTATGGACTTGGCCTGATTGGCCGACGCGCAGCCTGCGTGATGACCGATATCTGCCGCGAACCTCCGCCCGCCCACAGCCTGCCTTATGTGTATGCCGACGGACGTTCAGCCACAGCACGCAACCGGATTCTTGCCACACTGCGCGAGCGCGATAACTGGGTTGGAGTCATTGATGGTGGCGCCAACAGCCTGGATACAGACTCAGCCCTTCACGCCGAGGCGGATCTGGTTCTGCTCCCCTTTCGGGACTCAGCTGAGGATCTACGCGTAGTCTGTGCCGACTTGGCACGCCTGCCGAACGCTTACGCCCTGCCCTCGCAATGGCCAACAAACCCCTGGCAATACAAAGCGTCGGTACGCCTACTCGAATCCATCCCGGCGGAGTTCCGCGGTCGAGTGCTGGCGCCGGTATTCTCGATTTCTTCGTCCAAGCTGCTCCTACAGCAACCGCCAGCGGACAATCTGCCAACGCCGCTCAACAATGCCTGCCGTGCGATCGCACGCTACACACTGGGAATCCTTGAAAACGGGGGAGCGGCCCTGCCAGAAGCACAGACTGCCATTGGCGCTTCACGCCGCCTGCAGCGCATGGTCGACCAGCGGGAAAGCCAGGCCGCCCACGCCTGAACGACCGGATGCAAGAATCAGGCGCGCAGCCCCTGACGGGCCAGCACCACGAGTGCCTGGGCCCGATTCGGAACGCCCAGCGCCCGCAGGATGGCCGAACAGTGCACCTTGATGGTGCCCTCGGCGAGCCCCAGCAAATCAGCTATCTCGCGATTGGTCCGTCCCTCGACCATCAGCTCCATCACCCGCGTCTGCGCAGAGGTAAGTCCATACTGTTCGGAAAGCGAATCGATGCCACGCCGACGCGGGGAGCGCTGCACGGTAGCTGGAGCCTGCTGGAATTCGGGCGTTACCATTCCACCCTCAAGCACGGCACGAATCGACTCCACCAGTTTGTCGGATGACAAGGCCTTGGAAATGAAGCCGGCAGCACCGGCTTTCAGTGCGCGCTTGACCGACGCTTCATCCGCCAGCGCCGAAACCACCACCACCGGAATGGTCGGAAAGCGGTGCGCCAGCACTGATACCAACGAAAAACCACTCATATCCGGGAGCATCAGATCGGTCAGAACCAGATCGAACTCCTGCCCGGATTCGATCAGTGCCATGGCTTCGGCCGCGCAGGCGGCCTGAGCCTGCTCGCACGGCATGCCGAGCTGATCCAGCGCCCGCACCAAGGCTTCGCGCACCAGCGCATGGTCTTCGATCACCAGTACCCGACATGACTCCATGACAATTCCCTGCAAGGCCGCGAATTTTGTTCGACCGCAAATCTTACGCTCCCACCTCACTTCGCGCTGATCCGCTTGTCCGGGACTACCCGAGTGGGCAGGGTATTGAAGAGGGATTTCCGGCTCTGCGGCAGCATCAGACAAGCCCCACTCTTGTATCCTTCGGGACTGAATATGACACCCACCAAAATCCAGGCATCCACGCTGATGCCCGCCCCATTCAACGTATCACCCCCTGCTGCGAAAAGTCTGCTCCGGGAGTGCGCACGTTGCGCTTGAAGAGCCTCTGGCGCGTCCTTCTGCTGCTTGCTTGCCTTGCGTGCAGCGCGCTCATGAGTGCCGCCCATGCGGCCTCAATCGTAGTAGTGCTCAGCGAATCAGGGCACGTTCATCAGGAATTTGCCCAGACTTTCAGCAACCAGGTATTGCGCAGCCAGCCCGGTATGCAGATCTCAGTGATCGAAGTCGCCCAACTGGCGGCCAACGCACTCAGCGAGGCCAGTCTGGTCGTCGGCGTTGGCAGTCGGGCCGCTGCTGCCTTGCTCGCTTTGGAAAGCACTCCGCCACTACTTCTGAGCATGCTGCCGCGCGAGAGTTTCGAACGCTTGCGCGGCCAGCGCACACGCGTTGGTGCCGTTTTCATTGACCAGCCGCCAGCACGCTACATCAGCCTGATCCGCCTGGCGCTGCCGGAACTTGAGCGTGTCGGCATGCTCAGCAGCCGCGACAGCCAGGATGGCGTAGCGCGTCTGATGCAGGCAGCACGCGAGCAACACCTGCGCGGGCACAACGAGTTGATCGCGGACGAAAGTGACATCATGCCGGCGCTGCAGAAGCTCTTCCCGGACGGTGGTGTGCTGCTCGCCACGCCGGACAGCTCGATCTTCAACGCCCACACTCTGCCCGGCATCCTACTCGGCGCTTTCCGGCGCAAGGTGCCGGTAATTGGCTTCTCTGCAGCCTACGTCAGCGCAGGCGCAGTGCTCTCGCTGTACTCCTCGCCCGAGCAGCTCGCCAGTCAGTGTGCCGACATCGCCCGCAACCTGCTGAACGGCTCGACCGCACTGCCCGCCCAATACCCACGCCAGTTCAGCATCGGGATCAATGACCGGGTGGCCCGCTCCCTCGGGCTAAACCTCGACAGCAGTACCGCCCTTCGCGAAAGACTGGAAAAACTGGAGCGCCAGCCATGAAGCTGAACTGGGATATCCGGACCCGCGTCCTGATCGTTGCGCTCGTGCCGACACTGGTACTGGGCGTGCTGCTCACCGCGCTGCTGACCTTCTCGCGCATCTCCGACCTTGAAGAGGCGCTGACCCAGCGCGGCCAGGCGCTGGCTCGCCAGCTCGCCGCAACCGCGGAATACGGGCTTTTCTCCGGCAACCGCGATGCCTTGCAGCGTCTCGCCGCCTCGGCACTCAATGCGGCCGACCTCTACGGTGTGGCGATCTACGACAGTGACGGCAGCCTGATGGCGGTTTCCGGACTACAGACCCATCCGGCAGGCAGCTCGACACAGCCCAGCCAAGCCGATGTGCAGGCCATCAGCAGCCAGATGCTGCGGATTGCCGAACCCGTGCGCCATAGCCATTCGCTGGAGGATGATCCCTACACCCTGACCGGCGTGCTACCCGCAGAGGACCGGGCACTCGGCGAAGTGGTGGTGCTGATCTCGCGCGAGACCCTGGAGAACCGCAAGCTCAGCCAGATTGCCACCGCGTTCACCACGCTGGTGCTGGTGCTGGCGGGCAGCATCGCCCTGTCAGTGCTGATGAGCAGCTCAGTGAGCACGCCCATCCAGCGCATTGCCCAGGCCATGGCGGATATCGGTCGCGGCAACCTCACCACAAGGGTGCCGATCGAGGGCCGCGGCTCGCTGCGGCGCTTGGCGGAAGGAGTCAACGAGATGGCTGGCCACCTCGCGGTGGCGCGCGGCAACATGGAGCAGCGCATCTCTGCCGCCACCCTGCAGTTGCGCGAGCGCACCGAGGAAGCAGAACGCGCCAACATGGCCAAATCCCGCTTCCTGGCAGCAGCCAGCCATGACTTGCGCCAGCCAATGCACGCGCTGGGCTTGTTCATTGCCGACCTCTCGCGCAAGGAACACACCCCGGACACCCGTCTGCTAATCGAGCGCATTGCGGCCTCGGCCGAAGCCATGGAGAACCTGCTCGACAGCCTGCTCGACATCTCCAAGCTCGATGCCGGTGTGGTCAGTTCGGCACCGCGCAGCTTCGCGCTCGGCCCGCTGTTCGAGCGCATCGGCAATGACTACACCCATGCCGCCCAGGAACGCGGCCTGCGCCTGCGCGTGCGCTCCACTCAACTGTGGATCCACAGCGACCCGCTGCTCTTTGAACGCATCCTGATCAACCTTGTCGGCAATGCCCTGCGCTACACGCCCAAGGGGTCGATCATGCTGGCAGCCCGCAAACGCGGCGACCATGTGCTGATCGAGGTCCGCGACAGCGGCCTGGGCATCGCACCCGAAAATCAGGCCAGCATCTTCGTGGAGTTCGTGCAGCTCGATAACCCAGCGCGTGACCGCAGCAAAGGCCTCGGCCTGGGTCTGGCCATCGTACGGCGTCTGGCGGACCTGCTCTACCACCCGATCACCCTGCGCTCGGAGCCCGGGCGCGGCTCGGTGTTCGGTGTGGTAGCCCCGCTGGTGCCGGCCGAAGCCAGCTATCACAGCCAGCCGCTGCCGGAGCAGGACTTCCTCGGCCGCATCATCGCCATGGTCGATGACGACGCACTGGCCCAGGAGAGCCTGGCCGGCCTGCTGCGTGCCTGGGGCTGCTTCGTGGTCGCCAGCGACAGCCTGCAAGGCATTCTGGACGCACTGGAAGAAATGGAGCTGGAACCGGAAGTGGTGGTCAGCGACTACCGTTTGCCTGGCGAGCACACCGGGCTGGACATCATCGCCAACATGCGCGCCCGCTTTGGCGCCCATCTGCCGGCCCTGCTGCTGTCTGGCGATACCGGCCCGGAAACCCTGCAGGAAGCCACCTCGCGCGGCGTACCGCTGCTGCACAAGCCGGTCCGCCCGGCCAAGCTGCGCGCAGCCCTCGCCCACCTCCTCAATTCGCGCAACACGCAGACCACGACGCCCGCAGTCCGCAACGAAGCGCTATGATCGTCCGCTAGATCGCCTGGAGGATATTCATGTCCACGAACAGCAGTCAGGAAGACGGTTTCGAATTCATCCGCAAGATGTGGGGCAACATGGGCGTCGGTCTGCCTGGCATGGTCACCCCCACTCTGGACGTGGATGAACTGGAGCGCCGCATCAAGGATCTGCAGGCGGTCGAAGGCTGGCTCAAGATGAATCTGGGCATGCTCCAGATGAGCATCCAGGGGCTCGAAGTGCAGCGTTCCACCCTGGTCGCCATGCAGGCCATGAGCAAGGCCGGCGAAGGTGAGGGCAATGCCAATCCTTTCGCCAATCCGGCGCTGTGGTCCTGGCCTTTCGCCAACAGCGAAACACCCACCCCGGCAGCCCCCTCCTCCACCACAGCGGCTCCGGCAGACACTCCGGAAAAGACCGCCAAACCTGCTAAACCCGGCAAACCATGAATTCACCGCGTTTCGCCAGTGCTTGGGCGAATGCCGCTGGCTGGGAAGACGCGCTGCATGCCGTCATCGCTGCCCTGCCCCGGCTGGCTCAGGCCAATCTTGGCTTTCTCTACGTCTCGGATCATTTCGCCTTCGCGCTGGAGCCCATCCTGTCGCGCCTGCGCCAGCACACTGGAGTGCTTGAATGGGTCGGCGCCACCGGCGTTGGCGTTCTGGGCACGCAAGGCGCGGCACTGGATGCGCCCGGCATTTCGGTGATGCTAGGCGCCTTCCCGCTCGACTCCTTCCGCGTGTTCTCCGGCCGCAAGCCGCTGCCGCGTGATTTCGCGGCCTATGCGGCACTGGTTCATGGCGACCCGCTAACGCCGGACATGGGTGAGCTGGTCGCGGACATGAGTCTCAAGGTACGTGGCGGCCAGCTCGCCGGTGGTCTGGCCAGCGCGCGCCAGCAAGCTTGGCAGATCGCCGAGGAGCCGCTCACGGGCGGCCTATCCGGCGTGGCCTTCAGCAAGGACATCCAGACCCTCACCGGCGTGAGCCAGGGCTGCTTGCCACTGGCAGGCAACTGGCGCATCACCGCCGCGCAGGACACCCTGATCGAGCGCATCGATGGTCGCCCGGCAGTTGAGGTGTTCCGCGAAGCCGCCGGCCCGGCCCTTGGCGCCGATCTGCGCCGCGCCGTGAGTACCCTGCTGGTAGGCCTCACCGACGATGATTCGGATCGCCGCCAGTTCGCCGCCCGACGCATCGTGGCACTGGATGTCCGCACCGGCCGCCTGGCCATCACCGAATCGGTCGATGCGGGGCAGCACATGGTCTTTCTCAAGCGCGACGAAGCCGCCGCGCGCGAGGATCTGCAGCACATGCTGCAGGAGTTGCGCGACGCCTGCCCGCGTCCGCCTGCCGGCGGCATCTACGTCAGCTGTGCCGGGCGCGGCGGCATCATGTTCGACGACGATGAAACCGAGATCCGCGCCATCCGAGAAGTGTTCGGCGATATCCCGCTGGCCGGATTCTTTGCCGCCGGCGAGATTGCCGGCAGCCGACTCTACGGCCAGACCGGCAGCCTGACCCTGTTCGTATGAAACCGCAGGCCCACAAAAAAGCCGCCCAAGGGCGGCTTTTTTGTGGGCTGAGCCGACTTCAGTGGGCAGCGTTCTGGCCGCGATTGGCCCAGCCGGTGAGGCGCCGCTCCAGACGTGCAAACAGCTCGTACATGATCACGCCCATGATGCCGATCACGATCAGGCCAGCAAACACCAAGGGCATGTTCATCGACGAGCTGGCGCTCATCATCAGGTAGCCGACGCCGACGTTGGAGGCCACGGTTTCGGACATCACCGAGCCAACGAAGGCCAGCGTAATCGCCACCTTCAAGGACGCAAAAAAGAAGGGCATCGAGCGTGGCAGGCCGACCTTGCGCAAGATGTCCAGGCGCGAGGCACCCAGCGAGCGCAGCACATCTTCCAGCTCGGGCTCCAAGGTGGACAGACCAGCGGCGACGTTCACTACCACCGGGAAGAAAGAGATCAGAAAGGCCGTCAGGATGGCCGGCACGGTGCCAATGCCGAACCACACCACCAGCACCGGCACGAAGGCTACCTTGGGCACGCTGTTGAAGCCCACCAGCATCGGATAAACCGCCTTGTAGATAACCGGCGAGGAGCCGACGATCATGCCCAGCACGGCCCCTACCACCACGGCCACGGCAAAGCCCGCCAGCGTGGTCAGCAGGGTATGGGTGGCGTGCTCCATGATCGGTCCGGCGAGCTCAATCCCAGTGGTATAGATCTGGCTCGGTGCCGGCATCAGATAGGTCGGGATAGAGAAACCGCGGCAGATGGCTTCCCAGCACACCAACACGAAAAGGGTCAGCAGCCAGGGGGCCAGACGGCTGATGGTCTTGGGGGATAGTTTTTTCATCTCAGCTCTCCCGCACGCGGCCGATAGCCTCGCGCAGCACATGGACGTGGGCCGAAAAAGCGTCGGTATAGGTCACTTCAAGCTCCCGCGGGCGGGGCAGGTCGATCTGGCGTTTGACCAGGATGCGCCCCGGGCGCTTGCTCATCACGTACACGGTGTCAGCCAGGAACACCGCCTCGCGCAAATCGTGAGTCACCAGGATCACGGTGAAGGGCTGCTGCTGCCACAGATCACGCAACATGCACCACAGCTCTTCACGGGTGAAGGCGTCCAGCGCGCCAAAGGGCTCATCGAGCATCAAGAGGCGCGGCTTGTGGATCAATGCGCGGCAGATCGAGGCGCGCTGTTGCATGCCGCCGGAGAGCTCCCACGGATATTTGTCCTCGAAGCCCCCCAGGCCCACGCGTTTGAGCTGCTCGCGGGCCATTTCCTCGAATTCCTTGCGGCGAGCGCGCAGCTGGCCACGATAGGGCTCAACAATTTCCATCGGCAACATCACGTTCTCGAGCGTGGTGCGCCAGGGAAGCAGATTGGCCGCCTGAAAGGCCATGCCGACGATGCCCAGCGGGCCACCGACCTGGCGGCCATTCACGTACACATAGCCCTCGGAGGGCGGTTTGAGCCCCGAAATCAACTTCATCAGGGTGGACTTGCCGCAACCGGAGGGACCGACGACGGCAACGAACTCACCCTCCTCGATCTGCAGGCTGACATCCTCGATGGCCTTCGGACCGCCTTCGCTGTAGCGCAGGCTGACATTCTCGAACTCCACGAAACTCATGATCGGGCTCTCTGTATTCTGGATAGATGGGCGGGTCACGTTGCAGCGCGCCCCGCCCTTGTTGTGATGAGGTCTTGCGGGTACTGCCTTACTTCACCATGCGCTCGGCCTTGGCCGGCAGGAAAGCGGGGTTGAAGAGTTCCTTGGCATCCGGCGTGGTCTTGAGGTCATATGCAGCAACCGTCTCGGCCACCGACTTGCGCATGCGCTCCTCGGTCACGCTGCCCAGACCATTAGCCTTGGCTTCGGGCGTCACCACCACCGAGTTCAGCGCCATTTTCAGGCGACGCGTCTCGAGCGCCAGATCAACCAGGGCATCCTGCTTCTTGACGTAAGTAGCTGCCTCATCCGGGTTGGCGATGGCTTCCTTGAGCGCCTTGTTGAAAGCACGCAGGAAGCCTTCGACCGCCTTGGGCTTCTCGGCCAGGAACTTCGGCGAAGCGATGATGGCGTTGCCGTACAGTTCCACGCCGTAATCGTTGTAGAGCATCACGGACAGGTCCGATTCCTTCACGCCGCGCGCTTCCATGTTCAGCACGCTGGTGAAGGAGAAGCCGGTGATGCCATCCACCTCGCCCTTGGCCAGCAGGGTTTCGCGGATCGCCGGATCCACGGTCTGCCACTTCACACTGGCCGGATCGAACTTGTTGGACTTGGCGAACGCCGGGAAAGCCTTGCGGCCAGCGTCAAAAACCGGTGCGGCCAGCGTCTTGCCAACCAGATCGGCGGGCTTGGTGATGCCGGACTTCTTGAGCGTCACCACGGCCGCCGGCGTGTAGTTGTACACCATGTACAACGCCTGCAGCTTCGACTCCGGGTTCTTGGCGTCGTACTCGACCAGGGCATTGAAATCGGTGAAGCCCATGTCGTACGCGCCCGTTGCCACGCGAGTGAACGCCCCGGCGGAGCCCGCGCCGGCATCAATGGTCACGTCCAGGCCTTCAGCGGCGAAGTAACCCTTGGCCTTGGCCAGCAGGAAGGGCGCTGCCGGACCTTCAAAGCGCCAGTCGAGCGTGAATTTGAGCTTGGTGAGATCCTGGGCAAGGGCACTGCCGGCCACACAGCCGAGAGCCAGAGCCACGACAGCGTGACGGGCCAGGCGGGAAAAAGACTTGTTCATGGGGCACTCCGGTGGATTGAAAAGACAACACCACTCCTTCAGCAATCGCTGTGCCACGCCCGAGCCGCAGGCTGCGGGGCTTTAGCGCCGGACACACACACCAACTTGGTGCATGCGGCAGCGTATCCCCGCGCAAACAGGCCTGCCTGCGTGCCAGACTGGTGCCAGCCCGGCGCAATCCGAGGGCGGGATGCGCGCAGGGACATGAACCCTATGCGGCAGCCTTTATAGCGCCAGAAGCTGCGCCGGGTGCCCGAAAGCGCGGGTTCAAGCCAAGTCTGTGCGGAACATGGCACGCAGATTGCCTTGGTGAGGGCATAGCCAAGGAGAAAGCTCATGTCCAACACCCATCTGTGGGATTCCATCGACGTTCATCTGCTGCGCGTGCTGCATCTCTTGCTCACCGAATGCAGCGTTTCTCAGGCTGCACGGCGCCTGAACCAGTCCCAGCCCGCCGTCAGCACGGCCCTGCGCCGCCTGCGTGATCTGACCGGCGATCCGCTGCTGGTGCGCAGCAAGAACGGTATGACACCGACCGAACGTGGTGCAGCGCTGCTCGAACCGGTGCGTCAGGCCCTCGCCAGCATCGAGCAGATCGCCACCAACCCGGACCGTTTCGATCCGGCCAGCACCCGCCGCACGTTCAATGTGGCCACGCCCGACTACCTCGACCCGACCCTGCTGGGCCACATCCTCTCGCGCTTTCACACCCTCGCCCCGCAAGCCCAGGTCGTGTTCCACTCCTTCAGCCCGGAGCAGGATTTCGCCAGCTCGCTGGCCGAAGGCCGGCTGGATGTGGTGATCGGCAACTGGCCGCATCCGCCCGAGCAGCTGCGCCTCGCCCCGCTGTTTGAAGATGAAGTGGTATGCATGATGCGCGAGGACCATCCGCTGGCCGCCCGCCCGCTCACGGCCAAGGGCTACCTGGAGGCCGAGCATCTGGCGCCCACACCCTACTCGGTGGGCCAGCGTGGTGTGATCGATACCTATCTGGCCCGCGAGCGGCTCAAGCGCAACGTGGTGGCCTGGGTGCCCTACTTCAGCTTTGCGCCTTACATGCTGCTGGAGTCCGACATGCTGTTCACCTGCCCGCGCAGCTTTGCCGAGCACTTCGCGCGTCGGCTGCCGCTGGCCCTCGCCCGCGCGCCGATGGAGTACCCGCTGATGGCCTTCTCGCTGCTATGGCACGAACGCAGCCACCAGGCCGAAGAATGCCGCTGGTTCCGCGAACAGCTGGTCAGCCTGATCCGCAGCAACTACGCCGGTCAGCCGCCCTCGCGTGCCCTGCCGAGCATCCCGACGGCGCCGCAGCGCCTGCCCTCACTGGTCTGAACGGTGCGCTGGAAACCGCTCCTGCAGGCGCAGCGAGGCAATCCTCAGGATCTGTCGCAAGGCTTCAGCGAACTCATCTTCGCGGCTGTGCAGCACCCGCGCAGCAAAACGCTCGATGATCGCGGCGCGATCAAAGCCTCGCACGGCGAGGATGAAGGGAAAGCCGAACTGGGCGTTGTAGGTAGCGTTGAGCGCCTGCAGCCGGGCAAACTCTTCGGGGCTGCAGGCGTCGAGCCGGGCCCCTGCCTGCTCGCGCGTCGATTCGGCCGTCAGCTCACCGGCAATCGCAGCCCTGCCGGCCAGCTCCGGGTGGGCACGGATCAGCGCCAGCTGCTCCGCTTCGCTGGCTGCAAGCAGCACGGCCGCGAGGCTTTTCTCCAGCGCCACCAGACTGGTGAAGGGGCGCTGTTGCCAGGCACGGGCGGCGATCCAAGGCGTGTGTTCAAAGATGCCCTCCAGCGCCGCCACGAAGGCGGGTTGGTCGAGCGCGGAGAGGGCAGAAAGGCTGAGCGTCGGCATGGCGTCATCACACAAGAGTTCACTTCCAGCTTATGCGGCAGGGAAACGCTGCGGCAATGTGCCGGCGTGAATACCCGGTATGCGACCGTTCGCTCCGGCCTCCTTCCTATAATCGACTGCAAATATTACGGAGCATGCCCATGGGCCGCCTCAGCACCCACGTACTCGACACTGCCCACGGCTGCCCAGCCGCCGGCGTGGCTTTCAGCCTGCACAAGGCCGGTGACCCCAGCCCGCTATTCACCAGCATGACCAACAGTGATGGCCGCTGTGACTCGCCCCTGCTCAGCGGCGACGCGCTGCAGGCTGGCTGTTACGAACTGGTCTTCGAGGTCGCCGCGTATTTCCGCGCACGTGGGGTGGAACTGCCTGAGCCGCCGTTTCTCGACAAAGTCACGCTGGCCTTCGGTATCGCCGACCCGGCTGGTCACTACCACGTACCCCTGCTGGTCTCGCCGTGGAGTTATTCGACGTACCGGGGTTCGTGACGCTCATGCAGGAGCGGCCTCTGGCCGCTCTACGAAAATAAACCGGCGGAGTTTGCACTCCGCCCTACTGCGGGCACTGAAGTTGCTCTGAAGAAAACCGTTGCTGTGCAGACTCTGCACAACAGGAATGCCGCAAAGGGAGCGGGAAGCGTCGCGAGCGCTGCAAGGCTGTGAGGAGAAGCGCAGCCGTACTCGGGTACGGCGAGCATCGCTTCGCAGGATTGGAGCGCGCAGTAGCTTCCCGCCCCTTTTGCGAACGTGCACGACGAAATCGACATCAAGGGCGGGTCGTGCGGATGCCGCGTCAAAAGGCGTCTTGATTCACTGGAGCATCACCATGGAGTTCTCTTACCTCATCGATGCCAGCAGCATGCTCTTGCGCTGGCTGCACCTGATCGTGGGCATTGCCTGGATCGGAGCCTCGTTCTACTTCGTATGGCTGGACAACAGCCTCAAGACCCCCACCGATCCGAAACTCATCGAAGACGGCGTCGGCGGCGAGCTGTGGGCCATGCATGGTGGCGGCTTTTACAACCCGCAAAAATACGCCAACACCCCCAAGCATCTGCCCGAAGACCTGCATTTTTTCTTCTGGCCCAGCTACACCACCTGGATCACCGGCTTCCTGCTGATCTCGGTGATGTACTACTTCCAGGCCGCCACCTTCATGGTGGACCCGAGTGTTTCGAGCATCACCCCGGCCCAGTCGGTAGGCATCGGCATTGGCACCCTGGTGCTGGGCTGGATCGTGTATGACCAGCTCGCGCGCCTCCTGATCGAACGCAGCCAGTTGCTGTTCGCCATCATCTACGTGGCCTTCGTGACCCTGGTGGCCTTTGTGCTGACCCAGTTGCTGGCCGGCCGCGCGGCCTACATCCATGTTGGCGCGATGATCGCCACCACCATGAGCGCCAACGTGTTCTTCTGGATCATTCCTGCTCAGCGCCGCCAGGTCGCGGTCATGAAACAGGGCGGCGAAGTGCCGGCGATCTGGGGCAAGCGTGCCAAGCAGCGCAGCTACCACAACAACTACCTGACCCTGCCGGTGCTGTTCGCGATGATCAGCAACCACTACGCCAGCACCTACAACCATCCGCATGCCTGGCTGGTGCTGGTGCTGATCATGCTCGGCGCAGTACTGATCCGTCACTTCTTCAACCTGCGTCACAAGAAGGTGGTGCGCTGGGAGTTCCCGATTGCCGGCCTCGCCATCATCTTCGGCGTGCTGGTGTGGATCGCACCCAAGCCCCTGCCGAAACCGGCAGCCGATGCGGCGCCGGCCCCCACGCTGGCCGAAATCACCCAGATAGCCCAGGCCCGCTGCGCCGGTTGTCACGCCGAGCATCCGAACATCATGCCGGTGGCCCAGATGGGCGTGATGTTGGATACGCCAGAACGCGTCAAGCAACATGCCCAGCGCGTCTTTGAACGTGCGGTGCAGTTGAAGAACATGCCACTGGCCAACATGACCCAGATGACCGATGACGAGCGCGCCAAGATCGGCGCCTGGTTCGCGGCCGGAGCCAAGTGAGGCTGACGCAAACGCAGAACACGCGTAGCCCGGATGCAGCGCAGCGTAATCCGGGGCTTGGCGCGGTCCATGGGAGGCGTCCTCCCGGATTTCGGCTTTCCGCCTACATCCGGGCTACGCATACAGGCTGAAAGCTCAGAATGACGACGAAAAACTACCCACGCGATCTGATCGGCTACGGCCGCAATCCCCCGCACGCGAACTGGCCCGGCAAAGCGAAGATCGCCGTGCAGTTTGTGCTCAACTATGAGGAAGGCGGCGAGAACTCGGTGCTGCATGGCGACGCCGGCAGCGAACAGTTTCTCTCCGAAATGTTCGCACCACCGGCCTTCCCGGATCGCCACATGAGCATGGAGTCGATCTATGAATACGGCTCGCGTGCCGGCGTATGGCGCATCCTGCGCGAGTTCGAAAAACGCAGCCTGCCGCTCACCGTGTTCGGCATCGCCATGGCGCTGGAACGCCACCCGGAGCTCACCGCCGCTTTCAGGGAGCTGGGCCACGAGATCGCCTGCCACGGCTGGCGCTGGATCAGTTACCAGAATCTGGATGAAGCCACCGAGCGCGAGCACATGAAGGTCGGCATGGACATCATCACCCGCCTCACCGGCGAGCGCCCGCTGGGCTGGTACACCGGCCGCGATTCACCCAACACCCACCGGCTGGTGGCAGATCATGGCGGTTTTCTCTACGACAGCGACTACTACGGCGACGATCTACCGTTCTGGCTACCGGTGCAGAAGACTGACGGCGACACCGTGCAGCAGCTGATCGTGCCCTACACGCTGGACGTGAATGACATGCGCTTCGCGCTACCGCAAGGCTATTCACAGGGGCAGGATTTCTTCACCTACCTGCGTGACACGTTTGACGTGCTCTACGCCGAAGGCGAAGACTCACCGAAGATGATGAGCATCGGCATGCATTGCCGCCTGCTTGGCCGGCCGGGGCGCATGAAGGCGCTGATCGATTTCCTCGACCACATCGAAAAGCATGACCGGGTGTGGGTCACTCGCCGCGTTGATATTGCGCGCCACTGGCGCGAGAAATTTCCGGCACCGCGCTGAGGCGGGGCAGGCGTTTCGTAGGGGATTGGGCAAGGTGGCGACGCCCCGATTCCGCTACGCTGCATCCGGACTACATGGTGATCAAACCCGTCCTTCCTCAACAATCACCGCTAGGCGCCGGATCGCCGCCTCCACCTCGGGCGTGAAAGGGATGCCGCAGTTGATGCGCAGGTAATTGTCGTAGCGATCCGAGTTGCTGAAGATCCAGCCTGGCGCATAGCGGATGCCCTCGCGCAAGGCGGTATTGAACACCGCACGCGGGTCGCGCAACACCGGCAACTGCACCCATAGCAGCATGCCACCCTGCGGCATCGAAAGCCGCGTCTCCGCCGGAAAATGGGTCGCGATGGCCTCGGCTACCGCGCTGCGCCGCGCCCGCAAGAGGCGGCGCAGGCGGTTCAGGTGCCGGTCAAAAGCCGGGCTGGCCATGAACTCGCTGGCGGTGAGTTGCAGCAAGGTGTCATTAGGCCGGCTCTGCGCGTACTTGAGCATCTTCACGCGGGCATGCCAGCGCCCGCCGCTGATCCAGCCCAAGCGCATGCCGGGGGCGAGCGTCTTATGCAGCGAGGCACAGTGAATCACGCCGCCGTCTTCATCCCAGGATTTCACCGCGCGCAGCGGCTGATCCTCGTCGCCCAGCGCCGCATAGGTATCGTCCTCGATCAGGGCTACGCCGTACTGCGCGCACAGCGCCACCATCGCTGCCTTCTTCGCATCCGGCATCACGCTGCCGAGCGGGTTCTGGAAGTTCGGGATCACCACCACGGCCTTGATCGGCTGGGTCTGCAGCGCCAATTCGAGGGCCTCGACCGACATGCCGGTCTGCGGACTGGTCGGAATCTCGATGCTGCGCAGGCCCAGACTCTGGATGATCTGCAAGAGGCCGAAGTAACAGGGCGACTCGACCGCCACCGTATCGCCCGATTGCGTCACCGCGCGCAACGCGAGGTTCATCGCCTCGGTGCAACCGTGGGTCACCACGATGTCGTCCGCAGTGAGGCGCATGCCGCTCTCCAGCGCGCGCCGCGCCA
Source organism: Uliginosibacterium sp. TH139 (assembly GCF_002855595.1). Lineage (NCBI taxonomy): Bacteria > Pseudomonadati > Pseudomonadota > Betaproteobacteria > Rhodocyclales > Zoogloeaceae > Uliginosibacterium > Uliginosibacterium sp. TH139. Next base: position 113,676 of record NZ_PKRR01000003.1, read on the forward strand.
GCACCGTGCGGAAGCCCTGCTCTCCATGCCAGGGCGTGGGATTGACCAGCACATCCGGATGCAGACGCAAGGCGCGAGTCGCCGCATTCTTCAGCGCCGCCGCCGGGTAGGCATCGGGCGAGCCGAAAGCCTGGGCCAGGTTCAGACGCAGCGAGTGTTGCTCGCAACGCGCCAGAAAATCAGACACCCGCTCGTGGATGCCGAGGAACTGGGCGGCATCGATTTTGGCCGGAATCGCCGGTTCGGTAGAGGGCTGCAAAGCCAGTCGGCGTGGCCGGCACACGTAATAGCCGGAGCGCGCCCGCGCCTCCAGCCAGCCTTTCTCCTCCAGGTGGCGACAGGCCTGCAACGCGGTGCTGAGGCTCACCTGATGGAGCTTGGTCAGCGCGCGCACCGAGGGCATCCGGTCGCCCGGCTTCAGGGCGCCGGCGTCGATCGCGCCGAGATAGTGGCCGGCCAGCTGCAGGTAGAGCGGCGAGGCTTCAGGGGTGTGAGTTGCGATATCCATGGCTGATGGTGCTCCGGGTCCATACGCTCACAACAGATACAGAAATTGCGTTCTGTAACCATAACAGTTGGATTCTGTATCTGCTGATCTGCTTCACAAAGCCTGCCCCTGTGCCTGCCAGCGTGACGCCCCGACGCCTAGGATTCAGTCAAGGATCAAACAGGAGCAGATCATGCGCAGCAGCACTCAGAAACCGGCCCCCGCCGCCCGCGAAGTCCAGCTTGAACGCGGCATGGGCCTCTCGGCCTACGCCCGCCGCCAGACCCGCATCGTATGCGTGAAGGGGGAAGTGGAAGTCAGCGAAACCATCATGTGGATCGGTGCCCAGCCGCTGCGCATCACCCGCCGGCTGCGTGCCGGGGACGCCTGCCGGGTCGAGGAAAGCGGCTGGCTGATCCTGCGCGCCGACGCAGCCAGCGCCCGACTGCAATTAGAAGCCCCGCCGCCGGCTGCGGCGATGATTCTGCTGGCGCAACTGCGCTGCTGGCTCAGCAGCCATCTGCATCTTCCCAGCGGTACGGCACAGGCGCACTAAGCCCGGCTGGCAGAAACCGCCTCTGCGTACGGAGCCGCGCAGCGCCGTAGGTGCGGCTTCAGCCGCGCGGCCAGTGGAGGCGCCCTACGATCTTGGGCGCCCCTACCAACCCGGCACGCGTCTCAACAATAAGAAAGCCGGGCTTGTGCCCGGCCTTCTCTTGCACGCTGCGCTGCGCGCTTACTTCAGATCGAAGCGATCCAGGTTCATCACCTTGTTCCAGGCCGCCACGAAGTCCCGCACGAACTTTTCCTTCGCATCGTCCTGGGCATAGACCTCGGCCAGCGCACGCAACTGCGAGTTCGAGCCAAAGACCAGATCGACGCGGGAGGCGGTCCATTTCACCGCGCCGGTGCTACGGTCACGCCCCTCGAAGCGCTGGGCGCTTTCATCGACCGGCCGCCACACCGTGCCCATATCCAGCAGGGTGACGAAAAAGTCGTTGCTCAGCTGGCCGGCGCGCTGGGTGAATACGCCGTCCTTCGAGCCACCGGCGTTCGCCCCGAGCACCCGCAAACCGCCGACCAGCACGGTCATTTCGGGTGCTGACAGCGTCAGCAGCTGGGCCTTGTCGACCAGCAACTCCTCGGCCGGTACGCGGTATTGCGCCTTCTGGTAGTTGCGGAAGCCATCGGCCTGCGGTTCCAGCGGCGCGAAGGAAGCAGCGTCGGTCTGAGCCTGCGAAGCATCGGTACGACCCGGCGCGAAAGGCACCTCCACGGTGAAGCCCGCAGCCTTGGCCGCCTGCGCCACAGCTGCGGAGCCGGCCAGCACGATCAGATCAGCCAGCGAGACCTTCTTGCTGCCTGCTGCATTGAAGCCTTTCTGGATGCCTTCGAGCACGCCCAGCACCTTGGCGAGCTGCGCCGGCTGGTTCACTTCCCAGTCCTTCTGCGGGGCGAGACGGATGCGCGCACCATTGGCACCACCACGCTTGTCCGAGCCGCGGAAAGTCGATGCCGAGGCCCAGGCGGTCGCAACCAGTTCGGCCGTGGACAGGCCGGAGGCCAGCACTTTGGCCTTGAGCGCCGCGATATCTGCCGCATCCACCAGCGGGTGATCGACGGCCGGCACCGGGTCTTGCCAGATCAGTTCTTCGGCCGGCACATCCGGGCCGAGGTAGAGCGCCTTCGGGCCCATGTCGCGGTGAGTGAGCTTGAACCAGGCGCGGGCAAAGGCGTCGGCGAAGGCGGCTGGATCTTGATGGAAGCGGCGCGAGATCTTCTCGTAGATCGGGTCGAAGCGCAGCGAGAGGTCGGCCGTAGTCATCATCGGCGGATGTTTTTTCGACGGATCATGCGCGTCCGGGATCAGGTGCTCGGGCTTGCAGTCCTTCGCGTACCACTGATGCGCGCCAGACGGGCTCTTGGTGAGTGCCCACTCGTAGCCGAAGAGCATGTCGAAGTAGCCGTTGTCCCACTGCGTGGGGTTGGGCTTCCAGGCGCCTTCGATACCGGAGGTGGTGGTGTGCACGCCCTTGCCCGTGCCGAGCTTGTTGATCCAGCCCAGGCCTTGTTCCTCAAGCGGAGCGGCTTCGGGCTCGGGGCCGACCAGTTTCGGGTCACCCGCGCCGTGCGCTTTGCCGAAGGTGTGACCGCCGGCGACCAGGGCCACGGTTTCCTCATCATTCATGGCCATGCGGGCGAAGGTTTCGCGCACGTCGCGGCCGGAGGCGACCGGGTCCGGATTGCCGTCCGGCCCTTCCGGGTTCACATAGATCAGGCCCATCTGCACGGCGGCGAGCGGGTTATCCAGCTCGCGATTGCCGGAGTAGCGGCTGTTCGGTTTATCGCTCGTTGCCAGCCATTCCTTCTCGGCGCCCCAGTAGATGTCTTCCTCAGGCTGCCAGATATCGGCGCGGCCGCCGCCAAAGCCGAAAGTCTTGAAGCCCATGGATTCGAGCGCAACGTTGCCGGCAAGGATCATCAGGTCGGCCCAGGAGAGCTTGTTGCCGTACTTCTGCTTGATCGGCCAGAGCAGGCGACGGGCCTTGTCGAGGTTACCGTTGTCGGGCCAGCTGTTCACCGGGGCGAAGCGCTGGTTGCCGGTGCCGGCGCCGCCGCGGCCGTCGGCCGTACGGTAGGTACCGGCGCTGTGCCAAGACATGCGGATGAAGAGGCCGCCATAGTGGCCCCAGTCAGCCGGCCACCAGTCCTGCGAGGTGGTCATCAGCGCAACCAGATCTTTCTTGACCGCAGCGAGATCCAGCTTCTTGAACTCCGCGGCGTAATCAAAATCGGCGCCGAGCGGGTTCGAGGCCGGCGCGTGCTGGTGCAGGATGGAAAGATTCAACTGGTTAGGCCACCAGTCACGATTGGACTGGCGGCTGGCAGTGGTGCGGCTACCGTGGCCGAAGGGGCATTTTGCTTCGCTGCTCATGAGTTGTTTCCTTTGGATGGGGTGTTGAACTGCATGGACGCAGCTTAGCGATGGCACTGTGCTTGTTCTATTGAATTACCTTCATGGGCGAAATACCAAAAAGCTATCAGCACAAAAACAATCAAAACAAAAAAACTATCGAACACCCATCCCGACCGGGTGCATGCCCCCGAGGCACAGGTACTCGGATGGTGCAAAACGGGTCTCAGGCAGCGCTCGAAGCAGAATCAGAACGGCGCTGTAATCCCCTTGCAGCAAGGCGTATCAAATTTTTACGGCACGCCTTCTGGCATCTGGCACGGCTTCTGCATTAACTGGTCAGACCAGTTAGACCAGAGCCCCTACCGTGACCCGCCTCTCCAGCTTTGCCGCCCAGACCCTGCAGCGCCAGATCCACGCCGGCCATTACGCCACCGGCAGCGCCCTGCCCGGCCAACGGGATCTGGCCGCCAGCCTGGGAATCAGCCGGGCAGCACTGCGCGAAGCGATTTCAACGCTGGAAGCACTGGGCATGGTTCGCTCGCAGCCGGGCAAGGGGGTTTTCGTCACCGCCGGCGCAGGCCGCGCAGCAAACGAAGTGCCGGCCGGGCCGCTGGCCATGTCGCCGCAGGATGTCTTCCAGTTCCGCGCCATCGTCGAGCCTGCTGCGGCTGCGCTGGCCGCCCGTAACGCCACGGCCGCCGAACGCGAAGCCCTGCAGGCGATCCAGGCACGCATGGATGCCGCCCTGCATGCGCTGGACCTGGTCGGTGCCTCCGAAGCGGATCTCGAATTCCATCTGGCGATCGCCGATTTCTCTGCCAATCCACTGCTGAGTTCGGCAATCCGCTCCCTCGAAGAGCCAATCGCCTACAGCCTGCGCCTGCCCTTCGCCGATCCCGGCGGCGTGTGGGCGCCCGCGGATGAACACCAGGCCGTGCTCGCTGCGATCTGCGTGGGCGATGCCACCGCCGCTCACCGCGCCATGACTTACCACCTGAGGCGCGCCGCGACGCGGATCAGCCTCAGTTTCATCGACACCTCTTCCCCCACGCCCTGACCCGGCACCTTGTTATCAGGAGTTCCCCATGAACCGCCGCACCATCCTTCGCTTCCTCTCCACCTCGGCTCTCGCCCTTGGCCTGCTCAGCAGCCTGCCGGCTTTCGCTGACGGCCTCGACAACGTCAAGAAGGCCGGCGTGCTGCGCGTGGCTGTACCACAGGATTTCCCGCCCTTCGGCACCGTGGGCGCCGACATGAAGCCCCAGGGTTACGACATCGACATGGCTGCGCTGATCGCCAAGGAAATGGGCGTGAAGCTGGAGCTGATTCCGGTGTCTTCCACCAATCGCATTCCCTACCTCACCACTGGCAAGGCTGATCTGGTGATCTCCAGCCTCGGCAAGAATCCGGATCGCGAAAAGGTGATCGACTTCACCATCGCCTACGCCCCCTTCTACAACGGCGTGTTCGGCCCGGCTGACGTCAAGGCTGCCAGTGCCGCCGATCTGGCCGGCAAGAGCATCGCCGTGACGCGTGGTTCGGTGGAAGACCTGGAGCTCACCAAGATCGCCCCGGCCACAGCCGTGATCAAGCGCTTCGAGGACAACAACACCACGATCTCGGCCTATCTCTCCGGCCAGACCCAACTGGCCGCAACCGGCAACGTGGTCGCGGCGGCACTCAACGAGCGCACCAAGCTGCGCCCGCTCACCTCGAAGTTCCTGATCAAGAACTCGCCCTGTTTCGTGGGCGTGAACAAGGGTGAAGTGGCCCTGATCGCTCGCGTCAATGAAGTCATCACCAAGGCCAAGAAAGATGGCTCGCTGAACCAGATCGCCCTCAAGTGGCTGCGCAACCCGCTGCCGGCCGAGCTGTAAGCACGCTTGGGATCTCGTCCTGCCGTGTCTCGATCAATACGGACAGAGGCTGAACAGAAATCGTAGGTGCGACTTCAGTCGCACACCCACCATGGAAGGCCGACTGAAGTCGGCCCTACGAAACATGGTCAGCCCTCGCTAACAGAACGGGGCAGTTTCATCGAGATTTCAACGCGCCGTAGCCGACCCTCACAGCCCCATGCCATAAGGATTCCCATGGCCTACGCATTTGATTTCACCGCTGTCGCCGAATACCACACCCAGCTCCTGAGCGGCGTGGGCTACACGCTGCTGCTCACGGCCGTGGGCGCCACGCTGGGGGTCGCCATGGGCACTCTCGGCGCGGTGCTGCGCGCCTGGCGCATCAAGCCTTTCGCGCAGGTGTTCGGCCTGTATGTGGAGCTCATCCGCAACACGCCCTTCATCGTGCAACTGTTCTTCATTTTCTTCGGCCTCCCGGCGCTGGGCATTCGCCTGGCCGAATGGCAGGCGGCCACGCTGGCTGTGGTGATCAATCTGGGCGCCTATTCCACCGAGATCATCCGCGCCGGCATTCAGGCTATTCCGCGTGGTCAGATCGAAGCGGCCGGTTCGCTGGCCATGACCCGCAGCCAGATCTTCCGCCATGTGGTGCTGCAGCCGGCGCTGCAGAAGGTGTGGCCGGCGCTTTCCAGCCAGATCGTGATCGTGATGCTGGGCACCTCGGTGTGCTCGCAGATCGCCGCCGAGGAGCTGACCTTCGCGGCCAACTTCATCCAGTCGCGCAACTTCCGCGCCTTTGAAACCTACATCGTGGTGGCGCTGGTGTATCTAGGTCTGTCGATCGCGCTGCGCGCCCTGCTCGCCCGCCTCGGCCAGCGCTTTGTCGTAAAACGGAGGGCCGCAGCATGATGATGGAATTCACCCTGTGGGACATCCTGCGCAACCTTGGCTTTGGCGCACTGTGGACCATCGGCCTCTCGCTCACCGCCTTCGTGCTCGGCGGCACCGCCGGTCTGCTGGTACTGGCCGCGCGGATGGCCAAGTCGCCCTGGTTGCAGCGTGGCGCGCGCGTCTGCATCGAGTTCTTTCAGGGCACGCCGCTCTTGATGCAGCTCTTCATGGTGTTCTTCGGCATCGCCCTGCTCGGCGTGGATGTACCGCCCTGGCTGGCCGCCGCGCTGGGGCTCACCCTATTCTCCAGCGCCTACCTCGCCGAGATCTGGCGTGGCTGCGTGGAGGCGATTCCGAAGGGCCAGTGGGAAGCGTCCGCGAGTCTGGCCATGACATGGCTGGAGCAGATGCGCCATGTGATCCTGCCGCAGGCGCTGCGCGTCGCCGTCGCGCCGACCGTGGGCTTTTCGGTGCAGATCGTGAAAGGCACCGCCGTGACTTCAATCATCGGTTTCGCCGAGCTCACCAAGACCGGCTCGATGCTCGCCAACGCCACCTTCCAGCCCTTCATGGTCTTCGGCTTCGTGGCGCTGGGCTATTTCATCCTGTGTTATCCGCTGTCGCACTACGCGGCAAGTCTTGAAAGGAAGTTCCATGGAAGCACCTCTGGTTCGCATTGATGCTCTGCATAAACACTTCGGCAGCAACCATGTGCTGAAGGGGATAGACCTGCGCATCCAGCAGGGTGAAGTGGTGGCGATCATCGGCCGCAGCGGCTCCGGCAAGAGCACCCTGCTGCGCTCGATCAACGGCCTGGAAACCTTCGATGATGGCCTCATCGAAGTCGATGGCGAACGCCTCTACGCCGGCCAGACCGATCTGCGCGCGCTGCGCCAGAAGGTCGGCATGGTGTTCCAGCAGTTCAACCTTTTCCCGCACCTCACTGCGGGCGAGAACGTGATGCTGGCGCCGCAAGTGGTGAAGAAAACGCCCAAGGCCGAGTGCGAGACGATTGCCCGCGCCATGCTCGCCAAGGTGGGTCTGGCCGAGAAATTCGATGCCTACCCGGACCAGCTCTCGGGCGGCCAGCAGCAACGTGTAGCGATTGCCCGCGCGCTGGCGATGGAGCCCAAGGTGCTGCTCTGCGACGAGATCACCTCTGCGCTGGACCCGGAACTGGTCAACGAAGTGCTGGCGGTGGTGAAGCAACTGGCCGCCGAGGGCATGACCCTGATCATGGTCACCCACGAGATGCGCTTCGCACGCGAAGTGGGCGACAAGCTGGTCTTCATGTACCAGGGCAGGGTGCATGAGAGCGGCCATCCGAAAGAACTCTTCGCCGCCCCGCAGACACCCGAGTTGCAGAACTTCATCGGCGCGGTCAACTAAGACGCTTCAATAAACACTATTCACCGCCACGACCCCGTCCGCAGCTAAGCTGCAGGGGTACTGAAACAGGATCCACAGCATGGCCATCGTCACCCTCGACCCCAACGCCCCCGCCTTCACCCGCCGCACCACCAATCTCGCTGACCCACGTCTGGGCGCGATTGCGGTGGCCTGCAGCGACGATTTCTTTGCCGACATGCAGCGCATGCTGGCGCCGGAGGAGCCGGTGTTCGTGCCGGGCAAGTATGACGCCCATGGCAAGTGGATGGATGGCTGGGAATCGCGCCGTAAACGCGGCCCCGGCCATGACTGGTGCATCGTGCGCCTGGCCCGCCCCGGCCAGATCGCCGGCGTGGAGATCGACACTCGCCACTTCACCGGCAACTACCCGCCCGGCGCTTCGCTGGAAGCTTGCTGCACCGACGCAGCCATCCCGGGTGCCGACACGCAATGGACCACCCTGCTGCCCGCCGTGGCGCTGGCCGGCAACAGCCGCCACTACCACGCGATTGACGATACGAACCGCTGGACCCATGTGCGCCTCTCGATCTACCCGGACGGCGGCATCGCCCGCCTGCGCGTATATGGCCGGCCGGATGCGTCCGCCGTGAAGCTCGGCAGCGAACTGGATCTGGCCGCCGCGATCAACGGCGCCTGGGTCGTCGCCACCAACAACGAACACTTCGGTCTGGCCGCCACCCTGTTGCTGCCGGGTCGTGGCGTGAACATGGGCGATGGCTGGGAAACCCGCCGCCGGCGCGAGCCCGGCAATGACTGGGTCATCATCGCGCTAGCCACTCCCGGCATCATTGAACGCATTGAAGTGGATACCGCCCACTTCAAGGGCAATTTCCCCGACGCCTGCTCACTGCAAGGCGCGTACATGGGGGAGGCAACGGAACAAAGCCTGATCACCCAGAGCATGTTCTGGGAGGAATTGCTGGAGCCGCAGAAGCTGCGCATGGATGCCGAGCACCGCTTCGCCAGCATCGCGATGGGCCCGGTGACGCATGTGCGCTTCAACATTTTCCCGGACGGCGGCGTGAGCCGGCTGCGCCTCTTCGGCAAGGTGGCGGCGTGATCGAACTCAAAGTCGAAGCGCTCAGCCGCGAGGCCTTCGCGCCTTTCGGTGAGGTCATCGAAGCCAGCGAAGCGGTGCAGCACTTCACCATCAACGCCGGCAGTACCGAGCGCTATCACGATCTGGCCGGGCTCGACGCCGGGCCCGCCGGCCGCCTGATCGTGAGCATCTTCCGCGGCCAGCCGCGTGCCCTGCCCTTCACCGTAAGCATGATGGAGCGCCATCCGCTCGCCTCGCAGGCCTTCGTGCCGCTCTCAAACCGACCCTATCTGGTCGTCGTCGCGCCGCCCGGCAAAGCCCCCACCGCGCAGGATCTGCGCTGCTTCCTCGCCAGCGGCCAGCAAGGCGTGAATTACGCCACCGGCACCTGGCATCACCCGCTGCTGGCGATCGACGCAGTGAGTGATTTCCTGGTGCTGGACCGTGCCGGCGAAGGCCCGAACTGCGACGAAGTCCAGCTCGAACCAGCGGCCTGTATCCCCGCAGACCGCTGAGCGCACGCTCAGCTGCACGACCCTCCTCATCGCCACGCCGGGCACCGCCGGCTGAAGCCGGCCCCGCAAACCTGGCCTACTTGCCCGGCGTACGCAGCATCCCGGTGATCAGGCGCGCGCCGCGCTTGAAGGTCAGGAATGACCACAACCAGCCCAGCGTCACCGCCACCCGATTGCGGAAATCGATCAGGAAGAAGATGTGGGCAATGCCCCACAGCCACCAGGCCAGCGCGCCCCGCAAACGGATCCAGCCGAAATCGGCCACTGCTGCATAGCGGCCGATGGTGGCGAGATTGCCGTAGTTGCGATAGCGGAACGGAGCCGGCTGTGGAAAGCCGCTGAGCCGCCGCGTGATCATGTCGCCTACATAACGCCCGGCCTGTTTGGCCGCCGGCGCCACCCCGGGCACCACCTGGCCCGCTACGTCGGTAAGGCTGGCGGTATCGCCAATCGCGAACACGCCTTCATGCCCCGGCACACTGAAGTCTGGCCCGACCAGCACCCGCCCGGCACGATCCGCCGCAGCACCGAGCCAGCCCGCAGCCGGCGAAGCCTGCACCCCTGCCGCCCACAGGATGGTGGCCGCCGGCACGCGTTCCTCGCCGATCACCACGCCCTCCGCATCACAGTTCATCACCCGGGCATTCACCCGCACGCTCACCCCCAGCTTCTCCAGCGAGCGCTTCGCAGCCTCCGACAACTCGGGCGTGAAGCTCGGCAGGATGCGTGGCCCGGCTTCCACCAGCAGCACCCGCGCCTTGCGCGGATCGATGCGGCGAAAATCCTTGGCCAGCGCGGCGCGCGCGAGTTCGATGATGGAACCGGCCAGCTCCACGCCGGTCGGCCCGCCGCCCACGATCACGATCGTGAGATTGGCGTCGCGCTCGGCGATGTCGGTGGCCATCTCGGCGCGCTCGAACGCCCACAGCAAGCGCCGCCGGATGCTCGTGGCATCTTCAATGGTTTTCAGGCCCGGCGCGTAAGGCTCCCAGTGGTCGTTGCCGAAATAGGCATGACGTGCGCCGGTAGCAAGGATCAGGTAATCGTAGGCAATCGCGCCGCTGCGCACGCCATTGTCGATGCTCACGCTGCGGGCGGCAGAATCGATGCCGGTCACCGTGCCCAGCACCACCGTCACATTGGGCTGGCTGGACAGGATGCTGCGCACCGGCCCGGCGATGTCGGCGGGCGACAAGCTCGCCGTGGCCACCTGATACAGCAGAGGCTGAAAGATGTGGTGATTGCGCTGGTCGACCAGCACGATGTCGACCTCCGCACTGGCCAGCGCACGCGCAGCGGAGAGCCCGCCAAAACCTGCACCGACGATGATGACTACCGGCCTTTTTTGATCACTCATTTTCATGGCTCCAGAAGGGGGGCTGATGGTCGCAGCAGGCTTCTGCCCACCGCTTCTCCGCCTAGGGGAAACCCTAGTGTAATTGCGGAAAAAGCGCACTCCGCAATGCAGCAAACCGATTCCGCCAGCAGCACCAAAAAACGCCTGCACACTGCACTCCCACGGTGCCCAAACACATGCTTGGCGATCCAACAAAGTGCTCTTCAGACGCCTGCATGCCCGCCCTGAGCAGCCCCTGCCAACGCCATGCGCATAGGCACACAAGCCAAAGCCTTGATTTTCATCAACACACCATTTCCTCACGTATGCTTGGCACGCCGATTGCTAAACAAGCAGTGGAGTAGAAGCTGTCAGTTGTGAAGCCTCAGGGCATGCGCAACAGGTCATTGCTCCGGCAGTCGTCAGCCCTGGCTGACGACTGTGTGCCCGCCAGCGGGCGCTTGTGTTCGTTACGGAACGCACCGGGGTTCGATCAGGTTTGCCAGCAGCCCGCGCAAGATCCGAATCGCCCCTGTGAGTTCCGGTTCCCCGCATGGCCCCCCATGCGAAAAAACTTCTCAACGGAGAACCGGCATGACAACAGCAACCCGTAGCCCTCTTGGTCGCCTGCTTGGAACCATCCTTCCCGCCGCACTGCTGGCCTTCGGCGCCAGCACCGTACAGGCAGAAGACAAGGTCACCTTCCTCACCTCGTGGTACGCCCAGGCCGAGCACGGCGGTTTCTATCAGGCTGTCGCCAAGGGCATCTACAAGAAATACGGGCTGGATGTCACGCTCAAGATGGGCGGCCCGCAGGTCAACGGCATGCAGCTGCTCACCGCCGGCCAGGCCGACTTCATCATGGGCTACGACCTGCAGGTGCTCAACTCGATCGAGAAGGGCATGCCGGTCACCACCGTTGCGACCTCTTTCCAGAAAGACCTGCAGGGCATGATGACGCACGACGACGTCAAATCCCTGGCCGAGCTGAAAGGCAAGACCATCCTCGCCGGCACCACCGCGCACACCACCTGGCTGCCCTGGATCAAAGCCCGCTACGGCTTCACCGATGCCCAGTTCCGCCCCTACACCTTCAACCTGCAGCCCTTCTTTGCTGACGCCACGCTGGCACAGCAGGCCTACCCCTCTTCCGAGCCTTTCCAGGCCATGAAGAACGGCGTGAAGGCCAACTTTTTCCTGTTCGCAGATGAGGGCTACCCGCCCTACGGCACCACCATCGTGACCATGCAGAAGACCGTGGCCGACAAGCCCGATCTGGTGGCCCGCTTCGTCAAGGCCTCGATCGAAGGCTGGAAGAGCTACCTCGCCGACCCGGCCGCCGGCAACGAGCTGATCAAGAAAGACAACCCGAAAATGGAAGACGAGCAGATCGCCTTCGGCGTGAAGCGCATGAAGGAACTCAAGGTCTTTGACGGAGGTGACGCCGCCAAGTATGGCGCTGGCATCATGACCGATGCGCGCTGGGAGCAGACCTACAAGTTCATGGTCGGTGCCGGCCTGCTCAAGGCGGACACGGACTGGAAGAAGGCCTACACGACGCAATTCGTGAAAGACCTGAAGATCATGCCCTGAAGCGATTCATGCACCGCGCTGCGGCCCGTGCCGCAGCGCACCCGACGAAGGCGACCCTCCTGGCACGCCGGTCGGACCGGCGAAGAAAGCGCCGCCCCGCATGGAGACCGATCATGCTCGTGACCCAACAGAAAATCCTGCGCCGTTTCTGGTACGCCATCATGCCAATGGCCAGGCTAGCCAGCGGCCCGCAAGCCTTCACCCTGCTCGGTGAACCCATCGTGATCTGGCAGAAGTCCGATGGCAGCCCGGCTGCCGTGCGCGACCGCTGCTGCCACCGCACCGCGAAACTCTCCAAGGGTTTCGTCGAGGGCGACCACATCGTCTGCGGCTACCACGGTTGGCAATACGACTGCCGCGGCGCCTGCGTGAAGATCCCGCAAAGCCCGGGCAACACGATCCCACCCGGCGCGAAGGTGGACGCTTTTCACTGCCAGGAGAAATACGGCTATGTGTGGGTGGCCCTGGAAGATCCGCTCAAACCGGTGTTCGAGATCCCCGAACACGCCGCGCCCGGCTATCGCTGCATCCAGCAGTTCGACGTGCGCTGGCAGACCGGCGCCCTGCGATTGATGGAGAACAGCTTCGACGCGGCCCACTTCGCCTTCGTGCACAAAGGCACTTTCGGCCAGTTCCAGGCACAGAAACCCGAGTTCTTCGAGATCCGCGAAACCGATTACGGCTTCGAGGCCGAAACCCGGCTGGTCATCAACAACCCGCCGGCCTCGCACCGCATCACCGGCAGCACCGAGCCCACCACGCGGCGCCACTTCCGCAATCAGTGGCACCTGCCCTTCAACCGCCGCCTGGGCCTGAGCTATCCGAACGGGCTGGAGCACCTGATCGTGACCTGTGCCACACCGATTGATGACGCACACATCCAGATCCTGCAGTGGCTCTACCGCAACGACAGTGAAGCCGACTGCCCGGCCAGCGAGCTTAACGACTGGGATCTGCGCGTAATCGCCGAGGACAAGGAAATCCTCGAAACGGTGGATGCCGATGCACCCGTGGATGTGAGCCGCCGCATGGAGCAGAACATGGCCGCAGACCAGCCGGGCCTGATCATGCGCCGGCGCCTGCTGGCGCTGTTGCAGGCGCACGGCGAACAGGAAATGCATCGCGCCACGGCTCAGGCCTGAACCCCCGTCACGCCGGCGCCTGCCGGAATGACGATTGGATTGAATGGCTGCCGGCATGCCGCGCAGCCCACTGGCGAAGGCGACCGTATTGGCACGCCGGCCGGAGCAGTAGAAGTCAAGGAGTACACGAAAATGCTGGTCACCCAACAAGCCGTGCTGCGTCGTTTCTGGTACGCACTGATGCCGATGACGGCCCTCGACGACGGCCCCAAGCCCTTCACCCTGCTCGGTGAGAAACTCGTGCTGTGGAAGCAGGCCGACGGCACGCCCGCCGCCCTGCAGGACCGCTGCTGCCACCGTACCGCGCAGCTCTCCAAGGGCTTCGTGGAGAACGGCCACATCGTCTGCGGCTACCACGGCTGGAGCTACGACTGCAGCGGCGCCTGCGTGAAGATCCCGCAAAGCCCGGGCAGCGCGATTCCGCCGGGCGCCAAGGTCAAACCCTTTCACTGCCAGGAGAAGTACGGCTATGTGTGGGTCGCGCTGGAAGCGCCGCTGCGCGACATCCCGCATTTCCCCGAAGACGGAGCCCCCGGCTATCGCCGCATCTTCCAGTTCTACGAGACCTGGAAAACCAGCCCGCTGCGCATGATGGAGAACAGCTTCGACAACTCGCACTTCTCCTTCGTGCACAAGGCCAACTTCGGCATCCTCGAGCAGCCGCAGCCGGCACCTTACGAGTTCAATGAAACCGACTACGGTTTCGAGGCCATCACCACCGTGCCGATCCGCAACCCTGAGGCCAGCCACCGCGTCACCGGCACCACCGAGCCGATCACCCATCGCCATCTCGTCAATCGCTACTACCTGCCCTTCTGCCGCCGCTTTGGCTGCACCTACCCGGCCAGCGGCACGGATCACATCATCTACAACTGCGCCACGCCAATCGACGACGACAACATGGTCCTCGTGCAATGGCTCTATCGCAACGACACAGAGGAAGCCTGCAGCACGCAGGAGCTGATCGACTGGGATGCGGCCATCACCGCCGAGGACCGCGACATCCTCGAAGCCACCGACCCGGATGCCTGCGTCGATACGCGCCGCCGCGTCGAGTTCCACATGCCCTCGGACAAACCCGGCCTGATCATCCGCAAGCAGCTGATGGACCTGCTGACGGCGCATGGCGAAACCGAAATTTTCCGCCCCTGAGCGTGGCGATCAGAAGGAGCTGAACATGCTGATGAAATACATGGATATCGAACCGGAACCGACCCTACTGGTGCCGGACGCGAACAGCGTGCTGTTCGCCAACCGCGTCGAGAAAACCTACCCCAACGGCACCCGCGCGCTGGATGAAGTGCGCCTCATCATCCAGCGCGGCGATTTCGTTTCGCTGCTGGGCCCTTCCGGCTGCGGCAAGAGCACCCTGCTCAAGATGTTCGCCGGGCTCGAATCGCCATCGCACGGCCATCTGCGCTGGCAGGGCGCGGATGCGCCCGGCAAGAGCGGCCTGAAGATCGCGATGGTGTTCCAGGAAGCCACCCTGATGCCCTGGGCCAGCGTGGCGGCCAATGTGCGCCTGCCGCTGGACCTGGCCGGGGTCCCGAAGGCCGAAAGCGAATCACGCGTGCAACAGGCGCTGAATCAGGTCGGCCTCGGGCGCTTCGGCAACTGCTATCCGCGCGAGCTCTCTGGCGGCATGCAGATGCGCGCCTCGATCGCGCGGGCGCTGGTCACCGAACCGGATGTACTGCTGATGGACGAGCCCTTCGGCGCCCTCGACGAATTCACGCGCAACAAGCTCGATGCCGATCTGCGCAGCCTGTGGGCTGCGAAAGCCGGCAAGCTCAGCGTGATCTTCGTGACCCACAGCATCTACGAGGCGGTGTACCTCTCCAGCCGCGTCGTGATGATGGCCGCCCGCCCCGGCCGCATCGTGGCCGACCTGCCGATCCCCGAGCCGCAGCGCGATGAGGAATTCCGCCTCTCGCCAGCCTTCACCGAACACTGCCGTGATCTCTCGGCCCGCCTGCTGGCGGCCAGTGGCGGCGAGTTGCAGCACGACTGAGGAGCGCCACCATGAAAACCCCTCTGTTACACCGCCCTGCCGTGGTGAAAATCGTCGCCCCCTTGCTGCTGGGCGTTTTCCTGCTGCTGGTGTGGCAAGTGCTGTGCACCGCCTGGAAGGTGCCGACCTATCTGGTGCCCAAGCCCACCGACATTCTCGCCACTCTGTGGACCGACGGCCCCGGCCTGCTGCGCGCGCTGGGCGTCACCCTCAAAATCACCTTCCTGGCCTTCTTCGTGGCGGTGGTGCTGGGGGTGGCAGCGGCTTTCCTGTTCGTGCAGAGCAAGCTGATCGAAACCAGCCTGTTCCCCTACGCGATCCTGCTGCAGGTCACCCCGGTGGTGGCGATTGCGCCGCTGATCATCATCTGGGTCAAGAATCCCACTGCGGCCCTGGTGGTGTGCGCCACGCTGGTCGCGCTGTTTCCGATCATCTCCAACACCGTGCTGGGGCTGCGCAGCGTGAATCCGGGCCTGCTGAACCTGTTCCGCATCAATGGCGCCTCGCGCTGGCAGACGCTCACCCGCCTGCGCATCCCGAGTGCCTTGCCCTGCTTCTTCGGCGGCCTGCGTATCTCCAGCGGCTTGGCCCTGATCGGGGCTGTGGTGGCGGAGTTCGTAGCCGGCACGGGTGGCACCGGCGCCGGGCTGGCCTACGAGATCCTGCAGGCCGGCTTCCAGATCAACATCCCGCGCCTGTTTGCCGCCCTGCTGCTGATCTCGATCACCGGCGTGCTGCTGTTCTCGCTGATGGCCTGGCTGGCAAAGATTTCCTTGTCGCACTGGCATGAGAGCGAGATGAGCTGACAGACAAACGCCTCTTCTGATCCCGACAGGACATCCCCAATGACTTCCCTCCTCATCAAGAACGCCGCCGCCATCATGACCGGCCTCGCTGGCGCCGCCGCGCGCCATGCCGGCCCGGACATCCGCATCAGCGCCGGCCGCATCGCTGCCCTCGGCGCACTCACGCCTCAGGCCAGCGAGCAAATCCTCGACGCCACCGACTGCGTGATCTACCCGGCCTGGGTGAATACCCATCACCACCTGTTCCAGGCGCTCCTGAAAGGCGAGCCGTTGGGCCTCAATGCCACCCTCACGCCCTGGCTGGCAGCCACGCCCTACCGCTTCCGCGCCGGTTTCGATGCTGCGAGTTTCCGCCTCGCGGCGCGCATCGGCCTGATCGAACTGGCCCTCTCCGGCTGCGCCACAGTGGCCGATCACAATTACCTCTACTACCCCGGGCAGGACTACGACAGCTCGGCCATCCTGTTCGAGGAGGCGGAAAAACTGGGCCTGCGCTTCGTGCTGTGCCGGGGCGGCGCCACCCTCACCCGTCAGCTCGAAGCAGAGCTGCCGCAGGCCCTGCGCCCGGAGAGCATGGCGGCCTACATGGCGGACATGGAACGCCTTGCCAGCCAGTTTCACGACCCCGCACCGGATGCCATGCGCCGCGTGGTGATGGCCCCCACCACGCCTCCCTATTCGATGCAGCCGGGCGAGCTGCGCGAAGCCGCCGCCGTGGCACGCAAGCTGGGCCTGCGCCTGCATTCGCACCTGTCGGAAACGGTCGGCTATCAGGACAGCGTCAATGCCATGCGCGGCATCAGTCCGGTGCGCTATTGCGAGAGCATCGACTGGCTCGGCGCAGACGTGTGGTTCGCCCACCTCGTCAAACTGGATCCGGACGAGATCGCCCTGCTCGGCGCCACCCGCACCGGCATCGCCCACTGCCCGCAGAGCAACGGCCGCCTGGGCAGCGGCATCGCGCCGATCCGGGCACTCGAAGCGGCCGGCGTGCCGGTGTCGATCGGCGTCGATGGCGCCGCCTCCAACGAAGCGGCTGACATGATCTCGGAGACCCATGCGGCCTGGCTGATGCAGCGCGCCAAGGCCGGCGAAGCCGCCCAGCCGAAGTTCCGCGGCGGCGCAGGGGAAGCTGGCGCGGACGCCGCCACGGTGGAAGACGTAATCCGCTGGGGGAGCAGCGGTGGTGCCGCCGTCCTGGGCCTGCCCGCCATCGGCAGTCTGGCCGAAGGGCAGGCAGCGGACATCGCGATCTACGATCTCTCGCGCAACCCGCGTTACTTCGGCCTCCATGACCTGGCCATCGCTCCGGTCGCCTGCGGCGGCAGCGCCCATCTGCGCAGCCTGCTGGTGGGCGGGCGTGAAATCGTGCGTGAGGGCGCCATTCCTGATCTGGACATGGCCGAGCTGGCTGCAGAAGCCCGCGCCGCCACCCGGGCGCTGATCCGCCGCGCGGAGGCCGCATGATCGAAGTGATCATCCGCAGCATCCGCATCGAAGCCGAAGGGGTGCGCAGCTTCGAACTGGTGCCAGCCGGCCGGGAAAGCCTGCCGCCCTGGTCGCCCGGCGCACACATCCAGGTCCGCCTCCCCGCTGGCCTGCAGCGCGCCTATTCGCTATGCAACCACCCCGGCGAGGACCAGCTCTATCGCATCGCGGTGAAGCTGGAAGCCAACTCGCGCGGCGGCTCGCAGGCCATGCACCGGCTGCAGGTGGGCGAGCGGCTGCGAATCGGTGCGCCGGCCAATCTGTTTGAAATCGATGCCAGCGCCAGCCACCATGTGCTGCTGGCCGGCGGTATCGGCATCACCCCCTTGTATGCCATGCGCAATGCGCTGGGCACCACCGCCGAACTGCACTACTTCGCGCGCAGTGCGGCCCACGCGGCTTGGGCCGACCGCCTCGGTGAGTCCGACACGCTGCATGCCGGACTCGACGGAACACAGACCACCGCAGCCCTCGCCATGATCGTGCGCGCCCACGCAGGCGACGCGGGCACCCGCTTCTACACCTGTGGTCCGGCGCCCTTCATGGCCGCCGTCGAAACCGCACTGGCCGCCGCAGGCATCCCCGCCCAGCGTCTGCGCAGCGAGCGCTTCAGCGCTGCACCCGGCACCGCGCTCAACGACGATGGCGCGTTCACGATTGTCTTCGCGCGCAGCGGCATCGAAGCCGAAGTGCCGGCGGGCGTCCCCATCATCCAGGTGGCCCGCACCTGCGGCGTGGACATCCCCACCTCCTGCGAGCAAGGCGTCTGCGGTGCCTGCCTCAGCGAGGTGCTGGAAGGCACACCGAAGCATCACGATGCCTATCTGAACGAAGCCGAGCAAGCCGGCAGCAAGCTCATGCTGCCCTGTGTGTCGCGCTGCGCCGGGAAGCGCCTGGTGCTGGACCGCTGAACGCCCGCCCACGCCCTGACAGCCCCTCCGCCTCCCGTAGGTGCGGCTTCAGCCGCAGTCACCCACTTTCCGTACGGGCCCAGCCGGCTGAAGCCAGCCCTACACAACCCTCCACCTGAACTCGCCCATGCCCTGGCGGCCCCACCGCCTCCCGTAGGTGCGGCTTCAGCCGCAGCCCCCCCTCTCCGTACGGGCCCCGCCGGCTGAAGCCGGCCCTACACAAACCTCCACCTGAACTCGTCCATGCCCCTGGCGGTCCCCTCCGCCTCCCGTAGGTGCGGCTTCAGCCGCAGCCCCTCTCTCCTTACGGGCCCCGCCGGCTGAAGCCGGCCCTACACAAACCTCCGCCTGAACTCGTCCATGCCCTGGCGGCCCCCACCGCCTCGCGTAGGTGCGGCTTCAGCTGCAGTCACCCACTCTCCGTACGGGCCCCGCCGGCTGAAGCCGGCCCTACACAACCCTCCACCTGAACTCGCCCATGCCCTGGCGGCCCCACCGCCTCCCGTAGGTGCGGCTTCAGCCGCAGCCCCCCCCTCTCCGTACGGGCCCCGCCGGCTGAAGCCGGCCCTACACAACCCTCCACTTGAACTCGCCCATGCCCTGGCGGCCCCCACCGCCTCGCGCAGGTGCGGCTTCAGCCGCCGCCACCCACTCTCCGTACGGGCTCCGCCGGCTGAAGCCGGCCCTACACAAACCTCCACCTGAACTCGTCCATGCCCTGGCGGCCCCCACCGCCTCGCGTAGGTGCGGCTTCAGCCGCAGCCCCTCTCTCCTTACGGGCCCCGCCGGCTGAAGCCGACCCTACACAAACCTCCACCTGAACTCGCCCATGCCCTGGCGGCACCCACCGCCTCCCGGAGGTGCGGCTTCAGCTGCATCGGCCTCGCTTCGGTGCGCATACAAACGCCTCCTGCGCCGCCAATCAAGCATCAAGACTCTGTTTTAAAAGCAAAAACATCTTGTCCACCATCTTGTATTCAAGTGGTTCAGCTCTTGCTTTAGTCGTAACGAAGAATATTTCACCGCACACCGGGAGCCACCATGAGCACAGCGCTGATCGATGCAGAACCGGGGCCGATCGCCATCGATCCGGCCCACACGGCCCTGATCGTGATCGACATGCAGCGCGACTTTCTGGAACCCGGCGGCTTCGGTGAAACCCTCGGCAATGATGTCTCCCGCCTGCAGAGCGCAGTGGCGCCCATCCAACGCCTGCTGGCCTGCGCGCGCCAGCTCGACATGCTGGTCATCCACACCCGCGAAGGCCACCGACCGGATCTGAGCGATGCGCCGCTCGCCAAGATCGCGCGCGGTGCGCCGAGCCTGCGCATCGGCGACAAGGGGCCAATGGGCAGGATCCTGGTCCGTGGTGAAGCCGGCCACGCAATCATCCCGGCCCTGCAGCCGATCCCTGGCGAGGTCGTAATCGACAAACCGGGCAAGGGCGCGTTCTACGCCACCGATCTGCAGCTCGTGCTGAGCAAGCGCGCCATCGACACCCTGATCGTCTGCGGCGTGACCACCGAGGTCTGCGTGCACACCACGGTGCGCGAGGGCAATGATCGCGGCTACCGCTGCGTGCTGCCCGCCGATGGCTGTGCCTCCTACTTTCCCGAATTTCACGAAATCGCCCTGCGCATGATCAGCGCGCAGGGCGGGATCTTTGGCTGGGTGTCCGATTCGCAGCGCATCCTCGCTGCGTTGATGAGCAGCAGTTGAAGCCCCGGGGCTGCTTCGCGATGCGAAGCGGCAGGCTTGATCGAGAAACGCCCGGCCCCTCAGCGGGCAAGGCGCGCCAACTGGAGAGCAGCAATGATTTCGACCATGAGCAAACCCCGGCTATGGGTGCCGGGCGACTGGAACGCCCTGTTCGGCTTCGGCACGAACATCCTCGTCAACATGCTGGTGCTAACCGGCCTCCTGCGCTTCGTACTCAAGATGCCGGATGCCATTGTCTTCGGCCGCATCCTGCCCGCCGTGGGCCTGATGATGTGCCTGTCCACCTGTTACTACGCCTGGCTGGCCTACCAGCTCGCCAAGAAAACCGGGCGCAGCGATGTCTGTGCCCTGCCTTCCGGCATCAGCGTGCCGCATATGTTCGTGGTGGTCTTCGTGATCATGCTGCCGATCTCGCTCAGCACCGGTGACCCGATCAAGGGCTGGGAGGCCGGGCTCACCTGGGTCTTCATCCAGAGCTTCGTGCTGATGATCGGCGGCTTCATCGCCCCCTTCATCCGCAGGATCACGCCGCGCGCCGCGCTGCTCGGCACCCTGGCCGGTGTGTCAATCGCCTTCATCTCGATGCGCCCAGCGCAGGAGCTTTTCATCACCCCGCTGATCGGCCTGGTGTGCTTTGCCATCATCGTGGTGAGCTGGTTCGGCGGCGTGCGTTTCTTCAAGGGCATCCCGGCAGGCCTCGTAGCCATCGCCGCCGGCAGCCTGATTGCCTGGGGCTCCACCGCAGCCGGCTACAGCTATGGCGGCATGAGCGTGGCCAACGTAACGCAGGCCCTGGCAAGCTTCGGTTTCTCGCTGCCGCTCCCCGCCGTGGGGCATGTATTTTCAGGCTTCGAGTTTCTCGGCGTGATCCTCGTTACCGCCATTCCCTTCGGCATCTACGATCTGGTTGAAGCGATGGACAACGTGGAGAGCGCTGCCGTGGCCGGTGACAGTTTCCCCACCACCCGCGTGCTCACCGCAGATGGTGTGATCAGCCTGGTTGGCTGCCTGATGGGCAACCCCTTCATCAATGCCGTCTACATCGGTCATCCGGGCTGGAAAGCCATGGGCGGACGGATCGGCTACTCCGCCGCGACCGGCCTCGCAGTGATTCTGATGTCATGGTTTGGCATCATCGCCCTGATGATGGCGCTGATCCCGGTGGTGGCGATCTCGCCGATCCTGCTCTACATCGGCATGCTGATCGGCGCCCAGGCCTTTCAGGAAAGCCCGAAGAAGCATGCCCCAGCCATCATCCTGGCCCTCACACCTCACCTTGCCGCCTGGGGCAAGCTGATGATCGACAACGCACTGGCCGCAGCCGGCACCAACGCCGCCACGGTGGGGCTGGACAAGCTGGGCCAGGTCGGCGTGCTTTACCACGGCCTGGAAGTCATGGGCGGTGGCGCCATCCTCGGCGGCCTGATGCTGGGCGCCATCGGCGTCTGCGTGATCGACCGCAACTTCATGAAGGCCGCCGCCTTCGCAGCCTGCGCTGCGGTACTGAGCTTCTTCGGCTTCATGCACGGCGAGGCCATCGGCATCGCCCAAAGCCCGCTGGTGGCCCTGAGTTACCTCGCAGTAGCCGGTGTGCTGGCCGGCTGTGCGAAGTACGCCTGTGCAGAGAACACGACCCGCGCCGACGCGGAGGACGAAGCCCTGCCCCAAGCGCTAGCGAGCTGAGTTCCCCTGCCCCCAAGCAAGCCGGCCCGAGGGCCGGTTTTTTAATTCCAAATGCATCAAATCGTGTTGTGCCGGCGCCACACAGTCTTATCACTTTGGTTATAAGCAATCTACCTCATCCGACATGAGAGCCAGGCCGCATGAACCGTGCCGGTGCATGCACCAGCAAGCTAACCATACGCTCAGGTTTGTTATTTTTTTTCAATTACTTGCAAGACCACCTCAAATCCATCCTGGGGCACAAAAGACACCCGCCCGCACTCTTGCAAGGCATTCAATTTCCCGTATGAAGGCCATGCGGAGCAGCAGCGAACGCTTCTCATAGGATGGCCATCAACAGCCCGCGCTGGACTGTCCCACTTCATGACAAGGAGTTTCGAATGAACACCCGCCTCACCCAGATCAGCAGTGCCCTCATTCTCGCCTTCGGCTGCGTCGCAGCTCAGGCCGCTGACTGGAGCGACAACTCGGTCAGCTATCGCTATGGCACGAGCTTCCATGAGCCCGCCAACGACAAGGACGTCACGAAGAACATCCTGAACTTCACCCATGTCAGCGGCTTCAAGTACGGCAGCAACTTCTTCACGATCGATGCACTCAAGTCGGACCACAACGATCCGGCGAATAACGGCGGCGGCGGCGCCCAGGAACTGTATGCAATCTTTTCCAACCAGCTGCACTACGGCAAGCTCACCGGCAGCAAGATTGCCCTTGGCCCGATCAGCGATTTCGCCTGGACCACCCGTATCGACCTGAACTCCAAGGATGACGCCTTCGCCTCGCGCGTGCAGAAGCTCATCCTCGGCCCGACCATCAAGTTCGGCGGCTCCTGGGGCTGGGCCGACCTGGACTTCCTGAGCTACAAGGAAAAGAACCACAACGGCATCGTCGGCAAGGCGGTTGATTTCGATCTGACCTGGCGCGTGGGCAGCGCATGGGGCGTGGGCTTCGACGCCGGCCCCGTACCGCTCAAGTTCAATGGCTGGGCCACCTACACCGGGGCCAAGGGCAAGGACGGCTTTGGCACCGAAACCAAGGCTGAAACCTGGATCAACGCCTTCCTGATGGTGGATGCCGGCAAGCTCGCCGGTGGCAGCAAGGACACCTTCCTCGCGGGCGTGGGCTACGAATATGTGAAGAACAAGTTCGGCTCCTCCGGAACCGGCTCGAAGACATCCACCCCGATGGTCAAAGTTGAGTGGCACCTGTAAGCAGGTCCGTCCGCACATGAAAAAGGGCCGCGCAGTGCGCGGCCCTTTTTTTGCCCGATCTATTCCGGGCATCACCAGAATATCTCAGTAGCCGCTGATGCTGCCCAGTGCTGCCGGCAGCAGACCACTCACTTGCGCAGGGGTATAGGCCGCCTCATTGGTCCAGATCACCCAATCGATGTCACCCTTGGCGTGCTCCGAGGTGGTTTCCTCACCGATCCGCAGATAGTTCTGCCCCACAGCAGTCGCCTGCTTCAGATTGCTCAGCGTCTTCTCCAGTATCGGCGTGGCGGCACCATCCAGATACACGCGCACCGTACCTGCCGTGGCGCTGGTGAACGTCACCGAGAGCTGATAGGTGTGATAGACCGTGGTGTCGAAATCCGAGGAATACACGTTCTGGTCGCCCGTGAGGGACTGATCGAGCGCCCCGGCATACATCCCGGTACTGTGATTGTCCGGCAAGAGCTGGAGCTGCACGCGCGGGCCAGACAAGCCGGTCTGCGAGAAGGCCGTATCAATCGTCAGCCCCTTCAGGTTGGTCACACTATTGCCGCGCATGCGTGCGATGAGCGTGGCGGACTTCGGATAACCGCCCGTCTTGAAGGCGTTGTCGAGCTGGAAGTAGCTTTGCTCGGTAACAGCCGTTTCTGCCGTGGTATCAACCGTCAGGATGCCGCCAGCAACCGATGCGTAGCTCGCGTTGCAGCCTGCTGAGGCACACAGATTGAACTGACTCGCGCTGCCACCGGCCAGCGTGATCGAGTCCGTAGCAGTCGGAAACAGATCGGCCGTATAGGTATTCCAGCCCATGTAACCGCTCACCGGGCCCAGTGTGGCAGGCAGCGCACCGGCGAGTTGCGCCGGGGTGTAAGCCGCATCCGAACTCCAGATCACCCAGTCGAAATCACCCTTGGCGTGCTCCGAAGTGTTTTCCTCACCGATCCGCAGATAGTTCTGCCCCACGGCAGTCGCCTGCTTCAGATTGCTCAGCGTCTTCTCCAGAATCGGCGTGGCGGCACCATCCAGATACACGCGCACCGTACCTGCCGTGGCGCTCGTGAACGTCACCGAGAGCTGATAGGTGTGATAGACCGTGGTGTCGAAATCCGACGAGTACACGTTCTGGTCGCCCGTGAGGGACTGATCGAGCGCCCCGGCATACATCCCGGTACTGTGATTATTCGGCAAGAGCACCAGTTGCACGCGCGGCCCGGACTCACCCGGCTCGGAGAAAGCCGTGTCGATCGTCAGTCCTTTCAGGTTTGTCACGCTGTTGCCACGCATGCGGGCAATGACTGTTGCCGACTTCGGATAACCACCCGTCTTGAAGGCATTGTCGAGCTGAAAGTAGCTTTGCTCGGTAATGGCAGATTCTGTGGTGGTATCAACCGTCAGAATGCCGCTGCTGACCGAGGCATAACTCGCGTTACAGCCAGCCGAGGCACACAGATTGAACTGCCCCGCCGTGCCGCCTGCCAGCGTAATCGAGCCTGCAGCAGTCGGCAGTTTGTCGGCCGAATACACGGCCCAGCCAGACGGGAAGGAACTGCTGGATGACGAGCTGGAGGATGAGCTACTGAGCGCCGACGAAGCGGCCGAACTGGCACTGACGGAGCTCGTCACAGAACTGCTGGCAGAACTGGCAGACGACACCGCAGCGGCCGTACCGCCCCCACCACCACCACCGCCGCCTCCACCGCATGCAGCAAGAACCAGCGCCAAGGCTGACACCGAAAGCAACTTTAAACAGGCCCGCATAGACTCCCCTTGTCTTTTATTTTGTAAAAACCCATCAAAAAACATCTGCTTTTCTCAAGCAGGCCGGATTCTATGCTGAAAGTGATAGCCAGTGCTTGATCGGGAAATACCTCCAACGCGAGCCCGCCCGCGCTGAATTTCAAGGGTTTTTGAGTTCCCGTGACCACGTCACGCTTGGCCAGAAAGCCGCACGATCCGGAGTTTTGATGGCGCTCAGAACATCTGCCCTAGCCGCGCTGTTTGCAGAACGAGGCAGGTGCTGAAGCGTGGCTTCAAGCGCGTGAAGAAGCCGACCGCTACGGCGCTTAAAACACCTGCAGGGATAAAGTTTCGCCTCATCAGCGAGGGGGAAAATCCGTCGGAAAGAAGGCTCAACGCGCGGCGTTTGCGAGCCCCCGCGCCAGCACATCGTGGCGGCGCTGAACCTCAGGAAGGTCGATGCTCGTCAGCTGGCCATCGCGCACGATCACCCGCCCGTTGATGACGGACCAGGCCACGCGTGGCGGGGTGCAGAAAACCAGCGCGGCGACCGGATCATGCACCGCACCGCCAGCGAGGCCGACGTCACCCAACGGGAAAGCCACGCAGTCTGCGCTCATCCCGGGCGCAAGGGCCCCGATGTCTTCACGCCCGAGCACCCTGGCGCCACCGAGGGTCGCCATCTCCAGCGCCTGCCGAGCCGACAGCGCGGCCGGGCCACGCCCCACGCGTGCCAGCAACAGGGCCTGGCGAGCCTCGCCCAACATGTGCGCGCCATCATTGGAAGCCGAGCCATCCACGCCCAGCCCCACCGGCACGCCGGCCGCAAGCATCTGCGGAACGGGCGCGATCCCAGAGGCCAGGCGCATGTTGGAGCACGGGCAATGCGCCACTCCGGTGTGGCTGCGTGCGAAGAGTGCAATCCCGGCCGCGTCGAGCTGCACGCAGTGGGCGTGCCAGACGTCGTGCCCGGTCCAGCCGAGCGACTCCGCATATTCGGCCGGCGTCATGCCGAACTTTTCGCGGCTGTAATCCACATCCTTGAAGTTCTCGGCCAGATGGGTGTGCAGCCTCACCCCATAGCTGCGCGCCAGTGCGGCCGATTCACGCATCAGATCCCGGCTTACCGAAAACGGGGAACAGGGCGCCACCGCGATCTGCAGCATGCTGTGGGAAGAGGCATCGTGCCAGGTTTCAATCAGGCGTCGGGTATCCCGCAGGATGGCGTCTTCCTGCTCGACCACGGCATCCGGCGGCAGCCCGCCCTGTGAGCGCCCCACGCTCATGCTGCCGCGGCAGGCCGTGAAGCGCATGCCGATACCGGCAGCGGCCTCGATCGAATCATCCAAGCGGCAGCCGTTCGGATAAATGTAGAGGTGATCGCTCGAAGTCGTGCAGCCGGAGAGGATCAGCTCGGCCATGGCGACCTGCGTCGAGACGTGGATCATCTCGGGCGTGAGGCCGGCCCAGACGGGATAGAGCGCGGAAAGCCAGTCAAACAGTTCGGCGTCCTGCGCTGCCGGGATGACCCGCGTCAGGCTCTGGTACATGTGGTGATGGGTGTTGATCAGGCCCGGCATGAGTACATGGCCTGCCAGGTCGATGACCTCCCCGGCCGACTGCGGCAAATCAGCGGCCAGGCCGACGGCCTCGATGACATGGTCGCGAATGAATACGCTGCCACCGCGAATTTCGCGGCGGCCGGCATCCATGGTCACGACCACATCCGCGTTCTTCAGCAACAGGGTGCTCATGGCGCTTTCCTTGAGAGAGGTTGATGCGCGCATTGTCCCGATCCGGCCCGGGCTGTCGACTCAGCGGCGCCAATAAGGATTATGGGCGCTCGCCCTCTCACCCAAGCGCTACGACGACCCGGGCGGCAAGCGCAGATCCTCCGCCACCCGGTTACGCCCCTCGGTCTTGGCCCGGTAGAGGTTTTCATCGGCCTGGCGCACGGCAGCATTTTCATCCTCATCCGAGGGCCAGGCGGCGGCCACGCCGATGCTCACGGTGATCTGGCCAACCGGCTCAATGCGGGCCTCAGCCAGGGTCTGGCGCATTTTCTCGGCGACCAGCGCGGCCTGGAGCGGTGCCGTCGCCGGCAGGATGACAAGAAACTCCTCACCGCCAAAGCGGGCCAGGAAGTCCGTGACACGGCAGGAGTGGTTGAGGGTGTGAGCCACATGGCGCAGCACCTTATCCCCCTGCTCGTGGCCGAACTGATCGTTCACCCGCTTGAAGTGATCGATATCGATCAGCAACACGGAATAAGCCAGGCCGCTGCGCTTCATGCGCAGGAACTCCTCGTGCAGATGCTCATCCGCCGCCAGCCGGTTGCCAAGTCGGGTGAGCGTATCGCGGCGCGCGAAGCGCTCCAGCGCCTGATTGGCCTTGCTGAGCTCAAGCGTGCGCTCCTCCACCTTCTGCTCCAGCGTGGCATTGGCCTCTTCGAGCGCATCCTTGCGCCGCTCCAGCTCGGCATAGAGCTGGGCGCGCTCGGCAATGATGCGCTCAAGCGCCTCCCCGATCCGGGTACGCTGGGCGATGTCTTCATTGAGGCGGATCTGGCTGCGATAGACGCGGAAGGTGGCGAACCAGGCCACCAGCAACGTGAGACTGGCGAGGCTACTGATCACCAGCACGCTCAAGCGCCAGGCGCGCAGATAGTCGTCGGTGGCCTGACCGACGATCACGTAGAAGGGATAGCGCTCAACGCGCCGGTAGGCGTTGCTGCGCTCCACGCCATCGAGCTTGGTCGTCGCCAGATACTCGCCGCCCTGCGGCCGTGCGGCAATCACCTCGCGCAACTGGGCTGACACATCCTTGCTGCCCACCGCGTTGCGGGTATCGGGAAAGCGATGGACCAGCGCCAGGTCAGTGGTGCGGATGGTGGCCGCTCCATTCGGCCCGAGGGAGGCCAGCGACAGGATGCTCTCGAAGTAGCTACAACCGAGGTTGGCGTACAGCACACCGGCGAAGGAGCCGTCCGGCTTGCTGAGGCGGCGTGCCAGAACGATTACCCAGGCCTTGCTGATGCGCGCCAGAAAGGGCCCGTGCACGATCAGGCGATCCGCCGGATCATTACGCGCTTCGGCAAAATACGAGCGATCACTGACGTCTACCGAGCCTTCCGCCGGTACTCCCCGGCCATAACGCACGACGCCCTGCGCATCGACAATGCGCAGGCTCACGATTTCCGGCAGCAAAGCCTCCTGCGCGGCGAGATGCTGGTTGAGATGGGCTGCATCGAGCGAGCCTTCGGCCAGCATCGAGGTGTAGATCTTGCTGCTGGTCTGCAAGGAAAGATCAATCTTGTCGATCACGCCGGAAATCTGCTGATCCAGCAGGCGAGCGATATTGCCGGTAGCCACCGAGGCGCGCTCGCGGTAGCGCTGCTTCTCCTGCCACAGCGCAACGCCCGCCAGGTTGATGACCAGCACGGACACCAGGGCCGCCAGCAGCGCAAGGCGCAAGCGCAGACGGCAACGGCTGTGCCGCTGGCTCTGTTGATCATGAAGAATCGTCGGCTTCGCGTCCTTCACGCGCGCCCGCCTCGCCAGTCAGATGCATCCATGCTGCGCCCCGTGCGGTTGAGGAAGCGGCCCCGCCTGGCCGGCCCGCCAAGCAGGGGGCGTCCTCAATCAATCTATGCAAGATGGCGGCGGAATACATTGCCCATTCGGGGCCGTGTGGCATGAATGGGCCGTGTGGCACCCATAGAAGGGGCATGCGACGGACTTCACAGCACGATTCCACTCCGGATTCCGATGCGGAAGCCGATAGTTAACGCATGCCGCATTTGAAGAATGGAATCCATGATGAGTGAATCAATCACAGTCAACCTGAGTTCAGTCGCCAGCTCCGGGTCGAGCTCCAGCGCACAAGGCGCGAGTGGCGGGGGTGGCATTGCCGGCCAGATCGAAGCGCTGAAAAACAAACTCAAGCAGCTCACCAAGGAGATGGCCGACACGGCCAAGAATCCGGACGAGGGCTCGCAAAAGAAAGTCGAACTGCTGCAGGCCCAGATCCAGCTCGTGCAGGCCCAGATTGCCGAGCTGGAGAAACGCCAGGCGCAACTGGAAGAGCGGAAGGGCAACTCACAGCCGGCCCAGGCCGAGTCCTCGCGCCGCGCAGATTCGAGCGCCCCGAAAGACTCGTCCCTCGGGAGGCTTGTGGACGAGTATCTCTAGCCCGGAGACTTGGTCAGCCCTGGCCGCGCCCTGCAGCCAGGACAATCAACCCGCTCACGCTCTGGCAGCCTGCACTCAGCCAGCGAAGTGAGCCTCCACCTGCGCCAGCCAGACGGCCCGTTCCGCTTCGCTGACGAAACTGGCGCGAAAGCTGTTGGCCATCAGGGTGCGCCAGGTGGCGGCGTCGAAATCGAAGGCGTCCTGCACGGCGCGGATGTTGTTGCCGAGGTAGCCGCCGAAGTAGGCCGGGTCGTCGCTGTTGAGCGTCACGCACAGGCCCTGGGCGAGCAGTGCCGGCAGGCTGTGCTGGCGCATGTCGTCGAACACGCACAGGCGCACATTGGAGAGCGGGCACACGGTGAGCGGGATCTCTTCGCGGGCAAGCCGCTCCAGCAAGGCAGGATCTTCACTGGCGCGTACCCCGTGGTCGATGCGCGCCACCTTGAGGATATCCAGCGCCTCGAAGATATAGGCGGGCGGGCCTTCTTCGCCGGCATGGGCCACCAGCGGCTTGCCCAGTGCAGCGCAACGCGCAAAGAGGCGGGCGAACTTGGCCGGCGGATGGCCCAGCTCGGAGGAGTCCAGCCCGAAGGCGTGGATGCGCTCAATGAAGGGCAAGGCTTCATCCAGCGTGCGCATGCACTCTTCTTCGGAGAGATGGCGCAGGAAGCTCATGATCAGGCGGGTGCTCATGCCCCACTCGCGGCGCGCAATCTCAGCGCCCTGCTCCAGCCCGGCCAACACGGTGGCAAACGGGATGCCACGCGCAGTGTGGGTCTGCGGATCGAACATGATTTCGGCATGCACGATGTTGTCGGCCCGCGCCCGGCGCAGGTAGGCCAGCATCAGGTCGCGGAAATCCTCTTCGGTGCGCAGCACATCAGCGCAGGCGTAGTAGAGATCGAGGAAGCTCTGCAGATCTTCAAAATCGTACGCAGCGCGCAGGGCGGCGATGTCGGCGTAGGGCAGGCGGATGCCGTTGCGCGCGGCCAGCTCGAAAGCCAGCTCGGGCTCCAGGCTACCTTCGATGTGCAAGTGCAGCTCGGCTTTGGGACAGCTCAGGGCCAGTTCGAGAGGGTTCATTGTTTGCTTCCAGCGAGAAAGAATTGTTGTGGTGCCAGCATAGCCGAGCTGCACACACCAAGACACGGCCTGTCCAGCCGGATCTCGCAATGAGTGTCATGTGGGCATGCGGATAAGGATGGGCATGTCACGTGCTAGGTATGCACACCCCAAGGAGAAATACCCATGACAAGAACCGATATCCGCTTCTGGTACCAGGGCAAGACCCTGAGCCTGAGCGACCAACCCGCTCAGCGCACCGTGCTGCAATGGCTGCGCGAAGAGCGTGGCGCCTGCGGCAGCAAGGAAGGCTGCGGCGAAGGCGATTGCGGAGCCTGCACCGTGGTGGTGGCCACGCTGGACGCGCAAGGCGCGGGCGGCCTGCGCCTGCAAGCCATCAACAGCTGCATTGCGCTGCTGCCCACCCTGGATGGCAAGGCGCTTTTCACGGTGGAAGACCTCGCCGGCGCCGATGGCCTGCACCCGGTGCAACAGGCACTGGTGGACCTGCACGGCTCGCAGTGCGGCTTCTGCACGCCAGGCTTTGCGATGAGCCTGTGGGCCGATTACGAGGAGCAGCCGCGCGTGCCGACGCTGGAAGAGGCGCAACAGGTGCTCTCCGGCAACCTGTGCCGCTGCACCGGCTACCGGCCCATCCTGGAGGCCGCCCAACGCTGCCGCGAGTACCCGCTGCAACGCCTGGAGCGCGCACCGATCCGCAGTGCGCTGGAAAAGATCGCCAGCGAGCCGGCTCTGGATTTCGATCACGGCGGTCAGCGCTTCTTCGCCCCGCGCTCGCTCACCGAACTCGCCACCCTGCGCCAGGCGCTGCCCGAAGCTCGCCTGCTGGCGGGCGGCACCGACATCGGTCTGTGGGTCACCAAGCAGCTGCGCGAACTCGGCGACATCATCTATCTTGGTGCAGTGGAAGAGCTGTGCCGCACCGAAACGGACGATACCTGGCTCACACTTGGTGCAGGCCTCACACTGACCGAAGCCTTCACCCTGCTGTGCCGCGATGAGCCGCAATGGCAGGAGCTCGCCGCGCGCTTTGCCTCCCTGCCGGTGCGCAATGCCGGCACCCTCGGCGGCAACGTGGCCAATGGCTCACCGATTGGCGACTCGATGCCGGCCCTGATCGCCCTGGGCACTCACGTCGTACTGCAGAAAGGCGAAACCCAGCGCGAGCTGGCCCTTGAAGATTTCTATCTCGGCTACCAGCAGACGGCCCTGCAGCCGGGTGAATTCGTGCGTGCCCTGAGAGTGCCGCGCGCCGTGCCGGGCCGCCTGTTCCGCACCTGGAAAGTCAGCAAGCGCCAGGATCAGGACATCTCGGCGGTCTGCGCCGGTTTCGCCCTCACCCTGGGTGACGCCGGCCTGATCAGCGACGCACGCCTCGCCTTCGGTGGCATGGCCGCCACACCGCGCCGGGCACTGGCAGCCGAAGCGGCCCTGCGCGGTCAGCCGCTCGAACTGCGCAGCATCGAAGCGGCAATGGACGCGCTGGAGCAGGATTTCCAGCCGATTGCCGACATGCGCGCCTCCGCCGCCTACCGCCAGCAGGTAGCCCGTAACCTTTTGCGCCGCCTGTGGCTTGAGCACAGCACCCAGGCCCAGCTGCGCGTTGATCGCATCACCGAGGTTTTCGCATGACCCATCCTGTTGGCGCGCCGCTGCGCCATGAAAGTGCCACCCTGCATGTGCAGGGCGCTGCCCGCTATATCGACGATCTGCCTGCTCCGGCGGGCTGCCTGCACGCCGCCTTCGGCCTTGCCAGCATCGCGCATGGCCGCATCCTCGCCATGGATCTTGCTGCCGTACTCGCCGCCCCCGGCGTGGTGGCGGTGCTCACCGCGCAGGACATCCCCGCCAGCAACGATTGCGGCCCGATCGTGCATGACGACCCGATCCTCGCCGATGGCCTGGTCCACTTCATGGGTCAGCCGCTGTTCCTGGTGCTCGCCGAAAGCCACGAACAGGCCCGCCGCGCCGCACGCCTGGCAAAGCTTGAATACGACACCCTGCCCGCCATCCTCGACATCCCCAACGCGATTGCCGCCGAATCCTGGCTGATGCCGCCGGTGCATGTGCAGCGTGGTGACGCCGACAAGGCGCTGGCCAGCGCCCCGCATCGCCTGCAAGGCCGCGCCACACTGGGCGGGCAGGAACACTTCTACCTCGAAAGCCAGATCGCACTGGCGATCCCGCGCGAAGAAGGCAGCCTGCATGTGCAGAGCTCCACCCAGCATCCCACCGAAATGCAGCAAACGATTGCCCACATGCTCGGCTGGGCCGCGCATCAGGTGAGCGTGGAGTGCCGCCGCATGGGCGGCGCCTTCGGCGGCAAGGAATCGCAGTCAGCCCAGGTCGCCAGTGCCGCCGCGCTGGGCGCCTGGAAAACCGGCCGCGCGGTGAAGCTGCGCCTGGACCGCGATGACGACATGCTCATCACCGGCAAGCGTCACGACTTCGCCTACGAATGGGAAGCCGGCTTCGATGACCATGGCCAGCTGCAGGGGCTGGCGATCACGCTCGCCTCGCGCTGCGGCTTTTCCACCGACCTCTCCGGCCCGGTCAATGACCGCGCCATCTTCCATCTGGATAACTGCTACTACCTCGATGCTGTTGCGATCCGCAGCCTGCGCTGCCGCACGAATACCGTGTCGAACACCGCCTTCCGCGGCTTCGGCGGCCCGCAGGGCATCTTCGCCATCGAGTACATCCTCGACGACATCGCCCATCATCTGGGCCTCGACCCGCTCGAAGTGCGCCGGCGCAATTTCTACGGCTTGCCCGGCAACGACGCCTGCACCACCACCCACTACGGCATGCCGGTGCAGGACAACGTCGCCCCGCAGCTCGTCGACCAGCTCGCGCAGGACTGCGATTACAGCGCCCGCCGCGCCGCGATTGCCGCCTTCAATGCCACAAGCCCGGTGCTCAAGCGCGGCATCGCGCTCACCCCGGTGAAGTTCGGCATCTCCTTCACCGCCACGCACTACAACCAGGCCGGCGCCCAGGTCTGTGTGTATGCCGATGGCTCGGTGCTGGTCACCCACGGCGGCACCGAAATGGGCCAGGGCCTGTACACCAAGATCGCCCAGATCGTCGCCCAGGCGCTGGGCCTCTCCATTGACCGGGTGCGCCTCTCCTCCACCGACACCAGCCGGGTGCCCAACACCTCGGCCACCGCCGCCTCCAGCGGCACCGACCTGAACGGGCAGGCCGCACTCGCCGCCGCGCGCAAGATCAGGAAGCGCCTCACCGACTTCTTCTCGACCCGCCACGGCCTGCGCGGCGCCAAGATCGAGTTTGCCGATGGCAAGGTCAGCGCCGGCGAGATCAGCGAGGATTTCACCACCCTCACCGCCGCGGCCTACCGCGCCCGCGTCCAGCTGTGGGATTCCGGCTTCTACGCCACGCCGAAGATCCACTACGACCCGGCCAGTCTACAAGGCCGCCCCTTCTTCTACTTCGCCTACGGTGCCTGCTGCGCCGAAGTGGTGATCGACACCCTCACCGGCGAGTCGCGCATCCTGCGCGCCGACATCCTTCACGACGCCGGCCGCTCGATCAATCCGGCGCTGGATATCGGCCAGGTCGAGGGCGCCTTCATTCAGGGTGCTGGCTGGATCACCAGCGAGGAGCTGGTCTTCGACGGCGTGGGCCGCCTGCGTACCCATGCGCCCTCCACCTACAAGATCCCGGCCGCCTCGGATTGCCCCCCGGTGCTGAACGTGAAGCTCTTCGACAACATCAATGCCGAAAACAGCATCCACCGCAGCAAGGCCGTTGGCGAGCCGCCGCTGGTTCACGGCTTTGCGGCCTTCTTCGCACTGCGTGATGCCTGCTCGGCCGCCCTCGGCGCCCCCGCGCCGCTGCAGGCACCGGCCACCCCGGAGGCCATCCTGCGCGCTATCGGAGGTCTGAATGTCTAGCCTGGATACAGCGCAGCGGAATCCGGGAGTCCTCGCCCAGAGAGACCCGGATTCCGGCCTTCGGCCTGCATCCAGGCTACGGCCCTCACTGATGCCGGAGGCATGACATGAGCTGGCTCACCCAGATTCCCACCGCCCTCGCCCACGGCCCACTGGTGCTGGTCTCGGTGGCGGGGATACGTGGCTCGGCGCCGCGCGAGGCGGGTGCTTCAATGCTGGTCGGCGCCGATTTCGTGGTCGACACCATCGGCGGCGGCCATCTCGAATGGGAGGCCATGGCCGAAGCCCGTGCCATGCTGCTCACCGGCCATCGTCGCCCCGAGCTGCGCCGCTATGCGCTGGCCGCCAGCCTCGGCCAGTGTTGCGGCGGCATCGTCTGGCTGAGCTACGAAACCCTGCACCCAGAAGATGCGGCCGCCTGGCAGGCACGTGCCACCCAACATGCCTCAGGCATTGCCCTGCTGCGCCAGCTCGAGGGTGACGCAGCGGCCTCATGCTGGTCCGCCGGAACGGCCAGCGGT
Organism: Uliginosibacterium sp. TH139; assembly: GCF_002855595.1. Taxonomy (NCBI): domain Bacteria; kingdom Pseudomonadati; phylum Pseudomonadota; class Betaproteobacteria; order Rhodocyclales; family Zoogloeaceae; genus Uliginosibacterium; species Uliginosibacterium sp. TH139. The sequence goes on from NZ_PKRR01000003.1 coordinate 148,145, forward strand.
GCGCTGAAACTCCCCACCACCGAAAGCGCGCGCGACTGGTCGCTGACCCAACCGCTCACCCCGTCGGCCTTCTGCCTCAATGTGTATGGCGCCGGCCATGTCGGTACGGCACTGGTCACACTGCTGGCCCCGCTGAACCTGCGCCTGCGCTGGATCGACCCGCGCACCGACCTGCTGGCGGCCGCGCCGGCCGGTGTCGAATGCCAGCCTTGCGACGCTGCCGACGAAGCCGTCACCAGCGCCCCCACCGGCAGCAGCCATCTGGTGCTGACCCACGACCATGCGCTGGATCTCGCGCTCACTGAAGCCATCCTGCGCCGGGGCGACTTCGCCCACTTCGGCCTGATCGGCTCTCAGAGCAAACGTACCCGCTTCCGTCAGCAACTCGCAGCACGCGGCTTCACGCCCGCGCAGATCGAACGCATGCAATGCCCGATCGGCGTGCCCGGGATTCGCGACAAAACCCCGCAGGCGATTGCCATCGGCGTCGCCGCCCAGGTCCTGCAATGGCGCGAAGCGCTCATCACTCCGACACGCACAGGGCCAGATGCGCGGATGCGCAGCAACTGACGCCGCCTCATGTTCGCGGATCTCCACCAGCTCTCCCATCACCACGCCTGGCGACGCCAGCTGGAGATGCTTCTGGAATCGACGGGCGAAGGCATCTACGGCATCGACCTGCGCGGGCGCTGCATCTTCATCAACGGCGCCGGCGCCGAAATGCTCGGCTACACGCCGGATGAAGTGCTCGGCCGCAACATGCACTACCTGATCCACCACTCTCACGCCGATTCAGCGCTGATGCCGGTGCACGATTGCCGCATCTTCCGCGCCTTTCAGGAAGGGCAAGGCGTGCGCGTGGATAACGAAGTACTGTGGCGGCGCGATGGCAGCGCCTTCCCGGCCGAATACGCGTCCTACCCGATCCGCGATGGCGAGCATGGCGGTGACGTGGTCGGCGCGGTCGTCACCTTCAGCGACATCTCCGAGCGCAAGCGCACCGAAGCCGCCCTGCAGGCCGCGCACGACGAACTGGAGCGGCGCGTGGCCGCCCGCACCGCCGAGCTGCAAGCCGCCAGCGAAGAACTGCGTGCCTCGCACGCCGCGCTGCAACGCCTCTCGGCGCACTCGAATGCGGTGCGCGAAGAAGAGCGCCGCCATATCGCCCGCGATATCCACGACGAACTCGGCGCCTCGCTCACCGCGCTGCAACTCGAAATGAACTGGCTGCGCCGCCAGCTCCCCGCGCCGGCCCTGCAGACCAAACTGGACGACATGCTGGAGATCGCCGGCAACGCCATGGGCGCGGTGCGCCGCATCCTCACCGACCTGCGCCCCGGCGTGCTCGATCACCTCGGCCTGTGGGCCGCGCTCGAAGCCCTGCTCACCGAATTCCAGCAGCGCACGGGCCTCGTCTGCCACTACGACTGCGCGCCGCATATCGAGCAATGCCGCCTCGGCCGCGAAGCCGAAATCGCGCTCTATCGCATCGCGCAGGAAGTGCTCACCAATGTCAGCCGCCACGCCCAGGCCAACGCCGTCCGCCTGCATGCCAGCGCCATCGGGCGCGACTTGCTGCTTGAAATCAGCGACGACGGGCGCGGCATGATCGCGCCTGCCCAGCCCACCAGCTTCGGCCTGCTCGGCATGCAGGAGCGCGCCCGCGCGCTCGGCGGCGAACTCGAAATCGACAGCACGCAAGGCGCCGGCACCACGGTGCGCGTCACGCTCAAGGGAGTCTTCGCATGATTCGCGTGTTGATTGTGGACGACCACATGATCATCCGCCGTGGCCTGCGCCAGATCCTCGCCGAGGACGCGCGCATCGGCGACATCCACGAAGCCGCCGACGGCCCCGCCGCCCTGAGCCTTTTGCGCAAACACGCCATCGATGCGGTGCTGCTCGATATCGCGTTAGGTGAGCGCGACGGGCTGGACGTGCTCGGCAGCCTCCGCAACGAGTTCCCCAAATGCGGCGTGGTCATGCTCTCGGTCTACCCCGAAAGCCAGTTCGCCCTGCGCGCGATCCGCAGCGGCGCAGCCGCCTATCTCAACAAGGGCTGCGCACCGGAAACCCTGCTCGCCGCGCTGATCCGCGCAGCCGAGGGCGGCAGCTACATCACGCCCGAAATCGCCGAGCTGATGACGCAAGACATCCGCCGCGACCACGCCCGCGCCCCACACGAGACCCTGTCGAACCGTGAGTTCCAGGTACTGCAGTTGCTCGCCCAGGGCCGCACCGTGGGCGACATCGCCCAGCAGCTCTCGCTTTCCGCCAACACCATCAGCACCTACCGCGCCCGCATCTGCGAAAAGCTCGGCCTGCGCAACGCCCTCGAAATCGCGCATTACGCCGCGCGGCATCAGTTGCTGGGGGCGTGAGACAGGCTCGGCATGCGTAGGGTGCACACTGCGCACCATTCCGGTGGTTCATCCATCGCACGGGCCGGTTAAGGGGGGGCCGTGCGAATGCGAGCGTGGGGTTCAGCGTGCGCGGTGCGCACCCTACCCGGCTATTCATCGAGCCCATAATCCGGCAACAGCGTTTCACCACCCGCCCAATTCGCCGGATACACCCCGGCGCGAACGAATCGGTGAAAAGTCGAATGCGGCCAATCCGCCACGGTGGGCACCAAGCCGTGTTTCACAGGATTGATGTGCACGTAATCCATATGCGCGGCGTAATCAGCATCGTCGCGGATTTGATGTTCCCAAAAACGGCGTTGCCAGATCGTCGATTCGCGCCGGGTGATGCGCGAAGGATTTCGCCAGTCGGCCCGTGCGTATTCCGCCGCAACAGCACGCGTCACGAAAAGTTTGATACGCCCCCAGCGCCGCCCGAAGTCCGCGTCGCCCGGCGGCAGCGTCCAGATGCAATGCAGGTGATCCGGCAACAACACCCAGGCATCGATGGAGAAAGGCATTTCCGCCCGCACCCGCCGCACCGCATCACGCAAGGCCACACGCAAAGATTCATCCGTCAGGATGCGTTGGCGGCGGTGCGTCACCACCGTAAAAAAGAAGGTGGCGCCAGTTGCATTCGAGCGTCGGTAGAGCGACATGAATCAGCACGGCACGGAAAGCGCCGATCATCGCCACCCACCCGCCCTCCCACAAGCCGGACGAAAGGCCGCCATGCACAAACCGTAGGGTGCGCATTGCGCACCATTCAAAATAATCACGAACCGCACGGCCCGATTAAAAAGCAGCGTGCGGGTACGAACGTTGAATCCGCGTGCGCGATGCGCGCCCTACTCGGTTAATGGCACAATTTGTTCGCAAAAACTCATGCCCTTCCAGTCTCGGCGAATCAACTCCTGAATCGCCGCTATGAGGACAGCTGAAGCAAAACCTGTTACCTCTAAAAGCCTCCCGATGTCCCCCTCTACAGCCTTATCGCGGTCATCAGCGAGAATATGATGAATTCGAGCACCACCATGGGCAAACGCATTGCGTAAATCAAAGAAGGCGCGCAAACGACGTTTCATGTCAATCGCTTCCGGATCCTTCAGCGAAAACAATGCCGAAATGCGTGCGCACAGAAATGAGAACGAGCTACCACTTGGAGTATCAAACAAGGCCTCTAAGGCGGCAGCGATCCACATCGCGGCAGTGGGATCCATAAACGAAGCACGCCCTAAATACAGCAAGCTGAACAAGGCTCGATCCAAATCAGTAGTAGCGACGTTCTTGTTTTTAATGTTTAGAGATTCGAGCCACGCAGCGACTTGATCAAAAGGCAAAAAACCCACTTTCAACCAAGGATACGTTTGGGCTTCATGCCATGCATTTTCAAAAACGTACTCACTAAGCTCTAAATCTGTTTGCGCCAATGAGTCTTTTGTGGGATCGCGTTCAGTGTCACGAATAAAGGAACGATAGAGATTAAATGAGCCAGGAGTCGCGAGATTTGCGACCAAAAAGAGATAGATGAGAACCGAATGTAATTCATGCATTCCGCCTTGATAAGCACAAGTGGATGCAGCATCAAAATGCACTTTGACAGGGCAGACGTGAACGCGCTCGAATTCGAATTTATCAAAACGATCAAAATCGTTATCGACACCCTTAATCCACAGATCGCAGTAATTGCGTTCGTATCTCACTCGCGACTGCCAATCGATTTGAATCTGATACGCACCCAAGTCTGCAGTATATCCATCCACAATGGAGTATCTTTCGGCTATTCGTTCCCAAACAGCTAAATCAGCTTGGCTCGTTTTGTTTTCATATCCACCAAACGACCGGGAGTTATTAAGTAAAATTTCAAGCATGAATTCAATAAAAAAATGTGGTATCAGACACAGCTTTTGGCTTAATTGGCAGAAAAATCAAGCCATTGAGATTTAATGCATACGCCCCAGGCAAGACTGCTCGTGTCTCTTAGGCGCCCCTTAATGAGCCAACACCTGCAAGGGTCTGTAAAAATAAAAGCGCCGCACGCAACGCCAACATCATAACAACCACCACGCCCTCCGGTAACCACATCCGGCGCAATTCCGCTTCGCTCCATTGTTCCCTGCGGCGCCCTACGCCTGCCACTTCCGGCAAGCCCCCATCTGTAGTGCAATCACTACACCCCAATCACGAATCCGGTGATACCGCCCTCGCCCCGCCCTCCCTAATCTGGAGCCATCAGACAGGGAGCGCCCCATGGCACGCACAGCAGGATTCCGGCTCGGCATTTATGTGTTCAAGGACGCGGAGATCATCGACTACGCAGCGCCCGCTGGCGTGCTGTCGGTGGCGCGGCGGCTGGACCCGGAGATCGATGTTTTCCTGATCGCCGACGCGCTGCGCCCGGTGCAGACCCAGGCGGGCTTCACCGTGATGCCGAACTACAGCTTTGCCGAGGCGCCGGCGCTGGATGCCTTCCTGATTCCCGGCGGATTCGGCACGCGGCAGGAGATGCATAACCGCCGCCTGCACGATTACATCCGCGCCCTCCCGGAATCCTGCCTGCTGACCAGCGTGTGCACCGGCTCGTGGATTTACGCCCGCATGGGGCTGCTCGATGGCTTGCCCGCCACCAACCGCAAGGAGCCGGACCGGCTCGAAGCCTCACACATGGGCAAGACGCCGATTGACCGCCTCGCCGAGATTGCGCCGGCCTGCCGGATCAGCCGCGCCCGCGTGGTGGATGCCGGCCGCATCGTGACCGCCGGCGGCATTGCCTCGGGCATGGAACTGGGCCTGCACCTGCTGGCCCGTGCTGGCTACGACAAGGCTTTCGTCGCCGACGTGGCCCGGATCATGGAATACCACCGAGCCTGGAATCTGTATCAGGACGACATCGAATTCGCCACCGCCCCCTGCCAAGCAGCCGCCTGAACCTGAAAGGAGAAGTCCCCATGTCGATTTTCCGTAACCCCTTTGATCCTGAAACCCGATTGCACAAGGGTTGCAGCTGCGGCCAGCACAGCAGCCAGGCCGCGCATGACATGGAACTGCAGGCCGCGCAGGACCGTGCGGTGGAAGGCGCGGTGATGCGCGCCCTCTTCCCCGACGACAACATGCGCCGCAACTTCCTGCGCTCGGTGGGCGCGGGCACTGCATTGGCCGCGATCTCGACGATCTTCCCGCTGGGCGCGGCCAAGGAGGCTTTCGCGCAAACCGGCGGCAAGCTGGAAAAGCAGAAGCTGAAGGTGGGTTTCATTCCGATCACCTGCGCCACGCCGATCATCATGGCCGCGCCGATGGGCTTCTATGCGAAGTACGGCCTGGATGTAGAAGTGGTGAAAACCGCCGGCTGGGCCGTGATTCGCGACAAGGCGATGAACAAGGAATACGACGCCGCGCACATGCTCTCACCGATGCCGATTGCCATGTCCATGGGCATCGGATCAAACCCGATGCCCTGGACGGTGCCGGCCATCGAGAACATCAACGGCCAGGCGATCACGCTGGCCATGAAGCACAAGGACAAGCGCGATCCGAAGCAGTGGAAGGGCTTCAAATTCGCCGTGCCATTCGACTTCTCGATGCACAACTATCTCTTGCGCTACTACCTCGCGGAAGCGGGTCTCGACCCCGACACCGATGTGCAGATCCGCGCGGTGCCGCCGCCCGAGATGGTAGCCAACCTGCGCGCGGAGAACATCGACGGCTTCCTCGGCCCGGACCCGATGAACCAGCGCGCAGTGTACGACGGCGTGGGCTTCATCCACATCCTCTCGCGCGACATCTGGGACGGCCACCCCTGCTGTGCCTTCGGCGCCAGCAAGGAATTTGTGACCAGCATGCCGAATACGTATCAGGCCTTGCTGAAATCCATCATCGATGCGACCAAATTCGCCAGCAATCCGGCCAACCGCAAGGACATCGCCACCGCCATCGCGCCAGCGAACTACCTCAACCAGCCCGAGACGGTGATCGAGCAGATCCTCACCGGCACCTTTGCCGATGGCCTAGGTGGCGTGAAAAAAGTGCCGGATCGTTTGGAGTTCGACCCCTTCCCGTATGAAAGCTTCGCGGTGTGGATTCTCACCCAGATGAAGCGCTGGGGGCAGATCAAGGGCGATGTGGATTACCGCAAGGTGGCACGCGACGTGTTCCTCGCCACCGATGCCGCACGCCTGATGAAGGAGAACGGCTTCCCTGCGCCCGAGGTGTCGATGAAGAAGCTGACGATCATGAACAAGGTATTCGACCCCGCCAAACCCGAGGATTACCTGAAGGGCTTTGCGATCAAGCGGAGTTGATACAACCCACCCGTAGCCCGGATGAAGGCCTGCGGCCGGAATCCGGGGCCTCTGCCACGCACCGCCCCCTGATTTCGCTGCGCTGCATCCGGGCTACTCGACACGAATCACCATGACCAAACAGAAACCCTGGCTCGCGCCACTCCTCTCACTGCTGATCCTGCTGCTCACGCTCGCCGCCTGGCACCTGGCCACGCGCCCGAAAGAGGCGGCGGTGATCGTCGATCCTGAATACGCGGCACTGGTCGGCGGCGCAGCCGCCACCGGAAGCAAGAGCGCCTTCCCCGGCCCCGGTGAAGTCGGAGCCAAGATCTGGTCGCACATCAAGGATCCGTTCTACGACAAGGGCACCAACGACAAGGGGCTGGGCATTCAGATCGGCTTTTCGCTGGCCCGCGTGCTGGGCGGCTATCTGCTCGCCGCGCTGGTGGCAATTCCGCTCGGATTTGCCATTGGCATGTCGCCGCTGATCTACCGCGCGCTGGACCCGTTCATCCAGATCCTCAAGCCGATTTCGCCGCTGGCCTGGATGCCGCTGGCGCTCTACACGATCAAGGATTCGGGCATCTCGGCGATCTTCGTTATCTTCATCTGCTCGATCTGGCCGATGCTGATCAACACGGCTTTCGGCGTGGCCAGCGTGCGGCGCGACTGGCTCAACGTGGCGCGCACACTGGAAGTGAGCCGCCTGCGCACCGCCTTTCTGGTGATCCTGCCGGCTGCGGCGCCGACCATCATGACTGGCATGCGCATTTCCATCGGCATTGCCTGGCTGGTGATCGTGGCGGCCGAGATGCTGGTGGGCGGCACCGGCATCGGCTACTTCGTGTGGAACGAGTGGAACAACCTCTCGATCACCAACATCTTCACCGCCATCCTGCTGATCGGTCTGGTCGGCATGCTGCTCGACACGGCGCTGGCGAAGCTGACCAAGCTCGTGAGCTACAGGGAATAAGCCATGTCCTTCCTCAAAGTTGAAGCACTCGCCCGGCGTTACGCAAGCAACGGCCCGGCCGTGTTCGAGAACATCCACTTCGGCATCGAGCGCGGCGAGTTCGTGTGCATCCTCGGCCACTCCGGCTGCGGCAAGACGACCATCCTCAACGTGCTGGCCGGGCTGGATGAAGCGAGCAGCGGCCATGTGTTCATGGACGGGCGCGAAGTGCGCGGCCCCTCGCTGGATCGCGGCGTGGTGTTCCAGAGCCATGCGCTGATGCCCTGGATGAGCACGCTCGCCAATGTGGAATTCGGCGTGCGCTCACGCTGGCCGGACTGGAGCCGCGAACAGGTGGCCGCGCATGCTACGAAGTATCTGGAGATGGTGGGCCTCGGCCACGCCCTGCACAAGAAACCGGCCGAGCTTTCCGGCGGCATGAAGCAGCGCGTCGGCATTGCGCGCGCCTTTGCCATCGAGCCCAAGATGCTGCTGCTCGACGAACCCTTCGGCGCGCTCGATGCCCTCACCCGCGGCACGATTCAGGACGAGTTGCTGGGCATCGTGCAGGCCACGCAGCAGACCGTGTTCATGATCACCCACGATGTGGATGAAGCCATCCTGCTGGCCGACAAGATCCTGCTCATGAGCAACGGCCCGCAAGCCAAGATCGCCGAGATCGTGGAGGTGACCATGCCGCGCAACCGCACCCGCGCCAGCATCCACCACGACCCGCAGTACTACCGCATCCGCAACCATCTGGTGGACTTCCTCGTCGAGCGCTCGAAGCTGTATGCAGGCGACGCGGTGGAAGGCCACGACCCGAAGCATCCCCCCATCGTGCGTCCCGGCCTCGTTGCCGAAGACGCCGTATCCAATCCCATCGCAGCCTGAAGGAGCCCGCCATGAAGCGTTACGACGTGACCGAAATGATCATCGAGAAGAAGATCGCCAAGAAGCTCAAATGGAGCCAGATCGCCGAAGTGGTCGGCCAGTCCAAAGAATGGACCACCGCCGCGCTGCTGGGCCAGATGACGCTCACCGCCGAGCAGGCCGCGAAAGTCGGCGCGCTGTTCGAATTGCCGGAAGAGGCGATCGATCTGCTGCAGGTGGTGCCCTACAAGGGCTCGCTGCCCACGGCTGTGCCAACTGACCCGCTGATCTACCGCTTCTACGAACTGATCAGCGTGTATGGCACAACCTTCAAGGAGCTGATCCATGAAGAATTCGGCGACGGCATCATGAGTGCCATCGATTTCAAGATGGATCTGCAACGCGAACCCAACCCGATGGGCGACCGCGTGAGCATCACCATGAGCGGCAAGTTCCTGCCTTACAAGACCTACTGATCGAAGCACCCTCCCGACACCCGCCGGGAGGGCTTCAAAGATCAGACCAGCGTCAGGGTGACTTCGACATTGCCACGCGTGGCGTTCGAGTACGGGCACACCACATGGGCGCGCTCGATCAGGGTGTGCGCAGTGGCTTCGTCCAGCCCCGGCAGGGAAATCTTCAGTTCCACTTCGATGCCAAAACCGTTCGGGATCGGGCCGATGCCCACTTCGCCGGTGATGGCGAGGTCGGCCGGCAGCTTGATGCCATCGCGATGAGCGACGAACTTCATGGCGCCGATGAAGCAGGCCGAATAGCCGGCAGCGAAGAGCTGCTCCGGATTGGTGCCGGCGCCGCCCGCACCGCCCAGTTCCTTCGGCGTGGTGAGCTTCAGATCGAAGCTGTTGTCCGAGGACACGGCACGACCATCACGGCCGCCGGTGGCGGTGGCTTGGGCACGGTAGGCGACTTGTTCGAGTTTCATGCTGGGACTCCATTTCATATTTTTGGCTATTAAATTGTGTGCAACATATTTGCACCTGAAGGCCGGGCCAAAACAACCGACCTTCAATTCCGGGAAATTCAGGTTTTGAGCAAAGCTTCGCCCAGCTTGCGGCGCAGCCGTTGCAGCTCCGCGGTCATGGTCTGCAGCTCGGGAATCGTGCAGGCCGTGGCGCACAGCACCGCCTGCGGCACGGCCAGCGCTTCCTCGCGCAAGGCTCGGCCAGTGTCGCTGAGGCTCACGATCACCTGGCGCTCGTCTTCCGCGCTGCGCGCCCGCAGCAACATGCCCTGCGCTTCGAGGCGCTTGAGCAGCGGCGTTAGGGTGCCGGAATCGAGGAACAGACGCTCGCCGAGCGCCGACACGGTCAGCCCGTCCTGCTCCCACAGCACCAGCATCACCAGATACTGCGGGTAGGTCAGGCCCAGCCTGGCCAGCAAGGGCTTGTACACCTTGGTCATGGCCAGCGAAGTGGAATACAGCGCGAAGCACAGCTGGTTATCCAGCTTGAGCAAGGCGGCGGAGTCGAGCTGATCGGCAGGAGAGGCAGCACGGGAGTTCATGGCCCAAACATTACATTGCGCACAATTTAATTGCAAGCACTAAATTACACGGACTGGATGAGCTGGCTCCCCTCAATTCGTGTCGTGCTTGGCACGCAGCGTGCTATGGACTAACAGCCTGTCATCAGAGGCACCGTATAATCGCCGCCTTTGGCAACCCATCAGGAGCGCATCCGCATGTTTTCTCCGGCACCCGAGATCTTCAAGGCCTACGACATCCGTGGCATCGTCGGCAAATCCCTCACCGTTGAAACCGTGCGCGGCATCGGTCAGGCACTGGGATCGGAAGCCCTGGTGCGCGGCCAGAAAACCATCGTGATCGGTCGCGACGGCCGCCTCTCCGGGCCGGACTTCGCGGCGGCCCTGGCCGAAGGCATCACCAGCACCGGCATCGACGTGATCGACATTGGCTGCGTCGCCACCCCGATCACCTACTTCGCGGCCTATCACCTGGGCGCCAACAGCTGTGTCTCGATCACCGGCAGCCACAACCCGCCGGACTACAACGGTCTCAAGATGGTGCTGGGTGGGCAGACGCTCTACGGCGCAATGATCCAGGATCTGCGCCGCCGCATTGTGGAAGGCGATTTCGCTCAGGGTACCGGCAGCGTTTCTCACACCGACGTGCGCCCGGCCTATATCGAACGCATCCTTAGCGATGTGAAGCTGGCTCGCCCGATGAAGATCGTGCTCGACTCCGGCAACGGCGTGGCCGGCAACACCGCACCGGAACTTTTCAAGCGCCTGGGTTGCGAGCTGACCGAATTGTTCAGCGAAGTGGACGGCAATTTCCCGAACCATCATCCGGACCCTTCCAAGCCGGAAAACCTCGAAGACGTAATCGCCGCGCTGAAGGCAGGCGACGCTGAAATCGGCCTGGCTTTCGACGGCGACGGCGACCGCTTGGGCGTGGTCACCAAGGATGGCGAAATCATCTATCCGGATCGCCAGATCATGCTCTTCGCGGCCGACGTGCTTTCGCGCGTGCCCGGCGGCCAGATCATTTACGACGTGAAGTGCACACGCAACCTCGCCCCGTGGATCCGCAAGCACGGCGGCGAACCGGTGATGTGGAATACCGGCCACGCGCTGGTGAAGACCAAGCTCAAGGAAACTGGCGCTCCGCTGGCCGGCGAGATGAGCGGCCATATGTTCTTCAAGGAACGCTGGTACGGCTTCGACGACGGCCTTTACACCGGCGTGCGCCTGCTCGAGATCCTGTCGCGCAGCCCGGATGCCAACGCCATTCTGAAGGCGCTGCCGGACGCCGTATGCACGCCCGAACTGAACATCAAGATGAGCGAAGGCGAACCGGTGGCGCTGGTCGAAAAGCTCAAGACGGTGAAGTTCGCCGGTGAAGTCGAGCGCATCACCATCGATGGTCTGCGCATCGAGTTTGCCGATGGCTTTGGTCTGGCCCGCTCTTCGAACACCACGCCGGTGGTAGTGCTGCGTTTCGAAGCCGATGATGCCGCCGCGCTGGAACGCATCCAGAGCGAGTTCCGCAGCAAGATCAGCGCGGCTTGGCCGGGCATCGAACTGCCCTTCTGACGCCAGGCGCTCTGCTTGAACGGCCCGCCCTGTGCGGGCCGTTTGCTTTCAGGAAACTGGCTGGGCCTGCAGGCGCTGCACAAACTCCTGCGCCGGCAAAGGCTTGCTGAAGAAGTAGCCCTGGTACAAATCGCAGCCGTGAGCCTGCAGGATCATCAGTTGCTCGGGATCCTCCACCCCTTCAGCCAGCACCTTGAAGCCCAGCGCACGCGCCATGCTGATGATGGCCAGGGTGATGGCGCGGTCGTCGCGGTCATGCACCAGGCCGTCAACGAAGCCCTTGTCGATCTTCAGCACGTCCAGCGGGAAGCGCTTCAGATAGACCAGCGAGGAGTAGCCCGTGCCGAAATCGTCGATCGCGATGCGGATCTGGCGAGCGCGCAGATTGTCGAGCAGTCGGGCAACCTCGCTATGGGCATCCATCAGTACCGATTCGGTCAGCTCCAGCTCCAGCTGATTGGCCGGAAAGCCTGTTTCGCGCAGCACTTGCTCCACCAGTTGATCAAACTGGCCATGGCGGATCTGTTGGGCCGACACATTCACCGCGAGGCGCAGCGGCGGCAGGCCAGCATCCAGCCAGGCACGCCCCTGGCGACAGGTTTCGCGCAGCACCCAGGCCCCTAGTTCGCGGATCAGGCCGGTCTCCTCGGCTATCGGGATGAAGCGCGCCGGCGCCAGCAGCCCCTCCACCGGATCCTGCCAGCGCACCAGGGCCTCAGCTCCCACGATGCGCCCGCTGTGCAACTCGACCTGCGGTTGGTAATGCAGGAACAACTCGCCGCGGGTGATCGCGCGGCGCAAGCGGGCATCGATGCTGATACGGTCGCGCGCGGCGTCCGTCATGCTTGACGAGTAATACTGGAAGCGCCCGCGCCCCTCGGCCTTGGCCCGGTACATGGCAGCATCGGCCTGCTGCAGCAAGGCCTCGGCAGTTTCGCCGTAGCCAGGAAACAGACTGATGCCGATGCTGACACTGCATTGCACCTCGATTCCGTTGGGCAACTGGAAAGGCGTTTCAAGCGAGTGAATCAGTTCTTCAGCAACCCGCGCCGCATCCTCGAGACGCGCCAGGTGCTCAAGCAGGATGGTGAATTCATCGCCGCCAAGACGAGCAAAGAAATCCGTTTTGCGCAGGCGTGCCCCAATCCGCTCGGCCAGCAGCTGCAGGAGTTGATCGCCTACAAGGTGGCCGAAACTGTCGTTGATATCCTTGAATCGATCGAGATCGAACATCAGCAGCGCCAACAGGCTGCCATCGCGCTGCGCCACGGCCAGCCCATGCTCCAGGCGTGTGAACAGCAGCAGGCGGTTGGGCAGTTGGGTCAGCGCATCATGGTGGGCGAGATGATCCAGGCGCTCCTCTGAAGCCTTGAGGCTGGAAATGTCCGAGAAAACCTGCACATAGTTGCAGACTTCCCCTTGCTCATCGCGTACCACGCTGATGCTGAGCCACACCGGCGCTACGCGGCCGTCCTTGATCTGGCCCCAGTACTCTCCCTGCCAGTGGCCGTGCTGCGCAACGGACTCCCAGATCCCCTTGAAGAACGCTTCATCGTGACGGTTTGAGCGCATCAGGGTGCCGGGTTTGCCCAGCACCTCGGCCTCGCTATAGCCCGTAATCTCTGTGAAGGCGGCATTGGTCATCACGATGCGCAGCTCGGCGTCGGTGATCACCACCCCTTCCCGCGCATTCTGGAACACGGCAGCCGCGCGGCGCAGGGCCAGTTCCGTCTCCTTGCGCACCGAAATATCGGTATGGGTGCCGGCCATGATCAGGGGCCGCCCCTCGGCATCGCGCTCGACGATGCGGCCGCGGGTCAGAATCCATTTCCACTGCCCACTGGCCGTGCGGATCCGGAACTCCACTTCATGCAATGGCGTGCGTCCGGCCAGATGCGCCTCGATCGAAGTGTGCGCCCGCGCCAGATCCTGCGGATGCAGATAATCGACCCAACGGGCCGGTGAAATATCCCACTTGCCGAACTGATAGCCCAGCATCGAAGCGAAACGCGGACTGATATCAAACTGGTTGGTTTGCACATTCCACACCCAGAAACCTTGCTCCGAGCCTTCGATGACCCGGGCATAGCGGACCTCACTCTCGCGCAGGGCATCTTCGGTCCGTCGCTGGGTACTGATGTCCTGCATCGCACCGCGAACGGCCACGATATGCCCTTCAACCAGCACTGGCTCGGCCACCAGGCGCACCCACTTCTCTACACCGCCGGGCGTCTGCAGTGCCAGCACCATGTCGCAGGCGCTGCCCTCCCCAAACAGGCGCGCCATGGCCGACTCGAACAACAGACGCCAGCGCTCACTGAACAGATGCGGACCAAACAGCAAAGGGGGCTGTGCAGCGGCATCGAGGCCGCAAATCCGCGCTACCTCCTCGCTAAGCGGCCCCTGCAGGCTCGCTGCATCCACCTCCCAGGCGCCCAGCTCAGCCATCGCGCTCATGTCCTTGAGCAAATCGTGCTGATGCTTCAGGGCCGCCTCCATGCGCCGCCGCTCACGCTCGTCGCTGAAGGCAAAAATCCGTCCGGCAGCCCGTCCATCGTCATGATGAATCGCCGTCTCGCGCAGGGACACCGGGATCTCCGCCTCATCGCGGCGGATCAGGGTCAGATCCCCCGAGAGCGCGGCAGCATGCACGGCGTCCAACCCCGAGCGACGCAACACGGCACCGATCTCCTGCCCGAGCGCTTCGCCCATTGGCCAACCGGTGATCCGCTCGGCCTCCGGGTTGAGATAGCTGATCTGGCCTCGCTCATCGACTGCAATGATCGCATCGCCCACGCTGCGCAGGATCGCAGCCTGGGTGCTCCGGCTGGCTTCGAGACGGAACCAGGCGCGATGCAGGGTTTCGCATAACACGCTGATCAGCAGGCCATTAGCGAGTAGAAAAACCCAGCGCAGCTTTTCACTCGGGATGGACAGCAACTGGGCCGCAGCTTCCGGCGGCATCAACAAAAGGGAAGCACTCGCCCCCAGGACCGTGGCCCACAAACCCGGCCACAGGCCACCAATGGCCGCGCTGACAATGATCGGCAAGATCAGGATCTGCAAAACCGGTGTCTCCGGGCCATGCGCCAGGCTGAAGTGCATGAAGGCAAAGCTCAGGCTGGAGACAAGGGCAAATCCATATTGCAGCCAGCGGGGCCACCCCAGCAGTGGGCGCAAGCCATTCATCGGCGTTGCCACCGCGCGCAGCGCATCAGCGGCCGGCACGGCACGTAAGGCGAAAAACAGCATGGCCGTGGTAATGAACACGAAAGCCACGCCCTTGGCTGTCGACAGCCAGACGATGCGCGACGAATCGGTGAGCTCGGCCAGCAACTGGTCGGACAGGAAGATCCAGGCCAGCGCAAAAACGGCATAACCCAAGCTCGCCAGGGCAATGAAGCGTTGTCGCGGAGTGAATATCATCGAGTGGTCCGTTCCCAAAGCCCCCGGCACGATCATCCGTGGTCACCCTCAAGTCTGCGTCAATCCTCACTGCAACAGCAACGCACACACCCTCAAGCCCATCCGCCGGCATGCAAAAAGGCGCCCGCAGGCGCCTTTCTAGTCTCAGACAAAAGAGCATTCAGAAGCGGTAACCCACCCCGAGGCCCCAGGTGATCGGGTTCAGACCCACATTGCCGACCTTGGTGCCGCCCACTTTCACGTCGGTATCCATCTGGAGGTATTTCACATCCAGGTTCAATGACCAGTTCCGGCTCAGGGCAAAGTCCAGCCCCGCTTGAGCCGCCAGCCCGATACTGGAACTTTCGACTTCGGCCGCCCTGCCAAGGATATTGCTGCGATCCGAGAACAGGGTGTAGTTCAGGCCCAGCCCAAGATAAGGCTTGAAAGCCCCCAGATCCGTGAAGTGGTACTGCAGCAGCAGCGAAGGCGGCAAGGCCTTGATCGTGCCCTGCTTGCTGCCCCCCACCTTGATGTCGACTTCCTGCGGATAAGTCAGCACCAGTTCGGTGGCGATATTTTTGGTGAAGAAGTAGCTGATATCGAACTCAGGAATCCAGCGGCTCTTCGCCTCAATGGCGGTCGAGCCCCCCAGCGGCAAACCGTCGGACTGCTTGTTATCGAAATCAACATAGACCGCGCGCACCCGCAGCAACCACGGGCTCTCCTCGGCATGTGCGGCAGGCATGGCCGTCGCCGCCAGCAGGGCAAGCACGGCCGCCAGCATTTTCTTGTTCATGAGTCTCTCCTCTGTAGGTTGGGCAAACATTTCCGTCGCTGAAGAAGGGCGCTCCTGCACGCCCCTCTCCGCGCCCCTCAAATTGCGGAGTTGATCTTAATCAAAAAGACCTTTTCGCGAGAATGGGAATTGCCCCTACACGCTTTCCCGCAGGGAAAGCTCAAGCCTCACACAGGGAACGTGCATCCTCCAGCAGCGCATCCACAGTTTCCGCCTCGATATCCCAGGCGCACATGAAGCGTGCCGCACTACCGATGAAATCGTAGAAGCGCCAGCCACGCCGACGCAGGCCCGCCGCGACCTCGGCCGGCAAGTCCACGAACACACCATTGGCCTCAGTTGGCGCGATCAGGCGCAACCCCGGCAAGTCTGCCAGCCCACGCGAGAGACGCTCGGCCATCGCATTGGCATGCGCGGCACGGCGCAGCCAGGCACCGTCCTCCAGCATGCCCAGCCAGGGCGCAGCCAGAAAACGCATCTTGGACGCCAGCTGGCCGGCCTGTTTGCAGCGATAGGCAAAATCTTCGGACAGGCGCCGGTCGAAGAACACCACCGCCTCACCCACCGGCAAACCCATTTTGGTGCCGCCGAAGCACAGCACATCCACGCCGGCACGCCAGGTGATGTCCGCCGGCTTCACCGCCAGCGAGGCCACCGCATTGGCAAAGCGCGCGCCATCCATGTGCACGCGCAGGCCATACTGGCGCGCCCGCTCGCTGATCGCCGCGATCTGCTCGGGGCGATACAAGGTGCCCAGCTCGGTCGCCTGGGTGAGCGTCACCACACGCGGCTTCGGGTAGTGGATATCGCTGCGGCGCTCGACCAGACGCGTCACCTCGTCCGGGCTGATCCGCCCAAACTCGCCCGCGGCCGCCAGCAGCTTGGCGCCGTTGGAGAAAAACTCCGGCGCCCCGCACTCATCCGTCATCACATGTGCCGCCTCATGGCAGATCACACTGTGGTAGGACTGGCACAGCGAGGCCAGCGCAAGCGAATTGGCCGCCGTGCCGTTGAAGACAAAGTACACGTCGCAATCGGTTTCGAAGATCGCACGCATGCGATCCGATACGCGCCGGGTCCACTCATCATCGCCATAGGCCATGGCGTGGTCTGAGTTTGCTTCGGCAAAGGCGGCAAAGGCCTCCGGGCAGATCCCGGCATAGTTGTCGCTGGCAAAGTGCTGGGCCATGAAAATCTCCGCTGCAGGCTGATCACAAGCCAAACATTATCCACCGGCGAGCGGCCTGCCTCGAGAGATGACGAAGCGGTTACCGCTAAATGACGGGCGTCTGTCAAAAATGTTTAACCTGTAACACATACCCTGCCGGATGTCGCTCTCGCTCTTCACAAGGAACACATCCATGCGTTTTGCCCGCCTTCCCGTCGCGGCCGCCCTGCTCGCCGCCGTTTGCCTGCCTGCCGCCGCGCAGACCCTCTACCCGATCAATCGCGCCGAAATTCTCGCCGGTTCGCGCTTCGACCTGAAGGTCGAGTTCCCCGGCACGGTCGATGCCGCCAGCGTAAAACTGACCCTCAACGGGCAGGACTATCACAAGCTGCTCGGCAAGTCTGCCAGCCTGATCCCGGACGAAACCGGCAAGGGCGCCTCCAGCCTGATCCTGCGTGACGTAACGCTCACCAGACCGGGCCAGTACAGCGTCGAAGCCTCGGACGGCACGAACACCCGCAAGGTGGTGTGGAACGTCTACGCCACGCCGGCCAAACCTGCCGCGAAGAACGTGATCCTCTTCATCGGCGACGGCTTCTCGGTTGCCCACCGCACTGCGGCGCGCATCCTGTCGCAAGGCATTGAAGACGGCAAACTCAAGGGCAAGCTGGCCATGGACGAACTGCCGGCCATGGCGCTCCTCAGCACCCAGGGCACCGATTCGATCATCACCGACTCGGCCAACGCCGCACACGCCTACACCACCGGCCACAAGAGCTGCGTGAATGCGCTGGGCGTGTATTGCTCGCGCGCCGCCAACTCGCTGGATCACCCGAAAGTCGAAACCCTCGGTGAGCTGGCCAAGCGCAACGGCCTTGCCGTGGGCGCCGTGACCAACTCCGAAATCGAAGATGCCACGCCCGCCGCGATGGTGGCCCACACGCGTCGCCGCTCGGACTTCAATGACATCGTGAAGATGTTCTACGACACCAAGATCGACGTGATCATGGGCGGCGGCTCGCCCAACTTCCTGCCCAAATCCACGCCGGGCTCCAAGCGCACCGACGAGGTGGATTACATCGAGCAATTCAAGGGTGCAGGTTACGCTTTCGCCACCACCAAGGCCGAAATGGCCACCGCGGCTGACGACAAGAAAACCACTCGCCTGCTGGGCCTCTACAACACGGGCAACATCGATGGCGCGCTGGACCTGAAGTTCCTCAAGAAGGGCTCGGTCAGCAAGTTCCCGGATCAGCCGGATGTGGTCGAAGAAATGAAGGCCGCCATCAAGATCCTGTCGCGCAACAAGAAGGGCTTCGTGCTGATGGTCGAATCTGCCCGCATCGACAAGTACTCGCACTCGATGGATGCCGAACGCGCCATCTACGACACGATCATGCTCGACAAGGCGGTCGCCGAAGCCAAGCGCTGGAGCAAGGCCAACGGCAACAACACCCTGATCCTCGTCACCGCCGATCACAGCCACGGCGTGAGCGTGGTCGGCACGGTGAATGACGATGCTGCGGGCAACGACATGCGCAACAAGATCGGCACCTATGAAGATGCCGGTTTCCCGAACTACCCCGCGCCGAACGCCGAAGGTTATCCGGAAAAAGTCGATGTATCGAAGCGTATCCGCCTGGTGTTCGCCAACACGCCGGATTACTACGAAACCTTCCGCCCCTACCTGGACGGTGAGAACGTGCCGGCAATCAAGAATGCCGAGGGCGTGATGGTGGCCAACGAGAAATACAAGGATGTACCGGGCGCCGTGTTCCGCACCGGCAACCTGCCGAACGTGGGCCCGCGTGGCGCCAACCAGGGCGTACATACCGGTGATGACGTGGTGCTCACCGCCGGCGGCCCCGGCTCGGCGGCCGTGCATGGCCAGATGGAAAACACGGATCTATTCCGCGTGATCGCCGAGGCGCTGGCACTCGGCAAGCCCGCTGCAACGGGCAAGAAGTAAGCAATGTTCTCCTCGCAGTTTGCCGGCGGCTCACGCCGCCGGTTTTTCTTTGGCCTGGCAGTCCTGCTCGCCAGCCCGCTCTTGCGTGCGGCCGAGCTCCTGAGTTTTGACGGACTCTACAAATCCAATACCGTGCTGGGCCTCAAGTTCGCCGAGCGCACTCTGGCGCTCAAGGGCCAGAACGTGCGCCTGCGCGGCTACATGGCGCCGCCACTCAAACCCGAAAGCAAGTTCTTCGTGCTCACGCGCGAGCCAGTATCGATCTGCCCCTTCTGTTCTTCCGACGCTGAATGGCCGGTCGACATCGTGGTCATCTACGCCAGCAAGACGGTGGTCCCCACCAATTTCTCCGAACGCATCGAAGTCGAAGGCACGCTGGAAGTCGGCAGCCATACCGACCCCGCGACCGGCTTCGTCAGCCAGCTGCGCATCCGCGATGCCAGCTTCAACAAGCTTCGCTGAACCCATGAACACCGGCACCCTGCGCGCCACCGGCCTGCGCTTCCGCTTTACCGGCCAAACCGCCGATCTTTTCGCCCTCGACCGCCTCGAACTCACCGCCGGCCACATGCTGGGCATCCGTGGCGCCTCCGGCGCAGGCAAGACCACGCTGCTACACTGCCTCGCCGGTATTGAGCCACTCACTACTGGCAGCATCGTGTGGGACGACACGGATATCACCGCATTACCAGGTGCAGGACTGACGCGCTGGCGCCAGCAAAAGCTCGGGTTGGTGTTCCAGGACTTTCACCTCGTCGAAGGCCTTTCGGCGCTGGACAACGTGCTCCTGCCCGCCAGCTTCACTGGCTGGCGCATCGCCCCCGCACTGCGTTCGCGGGCAACCCGTCTGCTCAGCCGGGTTGGCATTGCGGAGCCAACAAGACGTGCTGAACTGCTCTCACGCGGCGAGCGCCAGCGTGTCGCCGTGGCCCGTGCGCTGCTCTTCGCTCCGCCGGTGGTGCTGGCCGATGAACCCACAGCCAGCCTTGACCCGGAAAACCGCGAAATCATCGCCGACCTGCTATGCGGATTGGTGCGCGAGCACGGTGCCACGCTGATCGTCGTTTCCCACGAAAGTGCGCTGCTCCGCCGCATGGATCGCGTGCTCGAACTGCGCAGTGGCACGCTGCAGGCTGCGGAGGCCGCCCATGTTTAATCCCCTGCCCGTCGTGCTCGCCGACTACCGCCGCAACCGTCTGCTGGTCGGCATCACCCTCGCCCTGATCGCCCTCGCAGTCGCCATCGGGGTGGCCGTCATTGCACAGGAGCGCGCGCTGCGCCAGGGCAGTGCGCGTGCGGCGGACGATTTCGACCTGCTCGTCGGCGCGCCCGGCAGCCCCACCCAACTGGTGCTGACCAGCGTCTATCTGAAGCTGCAGTCGATCCCTCTGGTGAGCGGCGAAGTGCTCGTCAAAACCAGTACGGCGCGCGGCATACGCTATGCCGCGCCAATCGCGTTCGGCGATAACTGGCAAGGCCATCCCATCGTGGGCACGACCGAAGACTTCGCCAGTCGTGGCGGACGTCTGCCGCCGCTTGAGGGGCACCCGTTTCGCCAGCGCGGCGAAGCGGTGATCGGCGCCCAGGTGCCGCTGGCAATCGGAGCCCGGATACACCCGGAACATGGTGCCCATCACCATGACGACGATGAGGAGGGCCACGAACATGAGCTCGCCTACACCGTGGTTGGTCGCCTGCCCGCACGGCATAACGTGTGGGACAACGCCATCCTCGTGCCCGTCGAAGATGTATGGGCCGTGCATGAACTACCTTCGGGCCACCCGCCAGGCAGCACGCAGATCGGGCCGCCCTGGGATGCCACCCGGGTGCCGGGCGTACCGGCCATTGCCATCAAGCCCGAATCGGTCGCCGCAGCTTACGGTCTGCGCGGCCAGCTGCGCACGAACGAGAGCATGGCGCTGTTTCCCGCCGAAGTGCTCAACGAGCTCTACAGCACGCTGGGCGATGTGCGCGATCTGATGTCGATCCTGGCGCTAGCCAGCCAGGTCCTCGTCGTGATCGCGGTACTGATGTCTCTGCTCGTCGGTTTTCTCGCCCGCGCCCGCCAGTTCGCGGTGCTGCGCGCCATCGGCGCCGGCAGCCACTACGTGTTCAGCGTGATCTGGCTCGAAGTGAGCCTGCTGGTGGCTGGCGGCGCAGCCCTCGGCCTGCTGTTGGGCTACGCCACCTCGTGGCTGCTGATGCAGTGGATCGCACCGCGCATGGGTTTTGCAATGCCAGTATCCCTTGGCAGCGAGGAGCTCCTGCTCGCCAGCGCACTCGCAGCCGCCGGACTGCTGATTGCAGTCCTGCCGGCCTGGCTGTCCCTCCGCCGGCCGGTTGCCACAGGCTTGAAGGCATGAAAAAACCCGCACGCGGCGGGCTTTTTCAGCATCCGGAAGGCCTCAGGGGCGGGTCCGGCCTTTCATGTTCACGCCAGCTTGCCCGCTCACAGCGAGACTCTCCAGCGAGTCATGAACGATCTGCCCGGCGTAGCTGCGGTTGTGGAAAGCAGCGCCAGGGTCGCGCAACAGGAAGGTGTAGTTGAACACGGCCTGCAGCAGACGCGGCGTATAAGCCTTGTAGCTGTTCGTCGGCTTGAGTTCATCGTCATCCACCACACCATTGCCATTGCTGTCGGTGTACCAGTAGGGAGAGGCCTTGGAAGAGTAGGCCAAGGGCACACCTCCGACCTTGATCGCATACTGCTGGATGCCGGCATACAGCGCATCCATGCTCTGCTTCAACTCGCTGCGATAGTCCGCGATGCGGTCGCCCTTGTCGGTATGGCAGCTATCACACTTCTCAACCTTGGCGTGGCCGCTGTGCGGGTCGTGGCAAGCCAGACAGTTATCCAGCTGCTTGGGATGCTTGTAGCGCCCGTCATAGGTCTTGCCTGCAAACTCGTAAGCCACCTTGGCCTGGGTGCCGAAGAGCGTGGCGCCCGCCGGGAAGTAATGCACATGGATGAAGGCCAGCGCCGGATCCGGCGTGTCGAGTGCCTTGCCGGCAATCGCCTTGTTCACACTGGCCGTGGACTCACGCCCCTGGTGACAGGTCATGCACAGGTTGGCGTCATTGAGGCCGGCATCCACTTCCAGCCCGCTGGCGAAGGTGACCTTGCTGACCTTGTGACGCTCATAGCTGAGCATGTCGGCATGGCAGTTGGTGCAGGCATAGGCATTCTTCACCTGCTTGGCCGGGGCGTTCTTGCCATTCGCCAGATATTCCGGCACACCCTGAGCCGCATGGCAGCGGGCGCAGCCGGCGGGAATTTCAGCCGCCTGGTCCCAGTAATGGAAGGCCTTGCCATCCCGGTTGAAGTGCCCCACGCCCATCTCGATACGCGCGCCAGCAGGTTTGCTCTGCGCCGCAGCAGGTTCGGCCGCGAGACACGGCGTAAGGAGTGCGGCCGCCATCAGGGCCAGCACCAGACTGATCATTCTCTTCATGAAAAACTCCGCTCCGGATCGTCGTTTGCACACGCAAAACCACTTTGTCAGGATAGGTGTTCAGAGCCCCGATCGACAGCCCCTGGCGCGGCGGAAAACCCTCTCCCATCACGCTTTTCGCGCCGGGCATGACCAGCATCAAGAAGCGCCCGACACCAGATCCCGGACGTCCATCAGAAGCAAGAAGCGCCCATCCGAAAACAACAGGGCCGCTCCATGGAGCGGCCCTGTTGTTGCGCTACAGCATCCGGATCAGCTCTTCTTGCCCCCGTAGAGATAGGGGTTCAGGGTCGGGTCGTTGTACATCTTGAACTGCCGATAGACCTTGTAATGCGCCACGCCGGCGGCACAGTCGGCCAGCAGTTGCTCCAGGCAGGCGGCCAGGTCGGCGCGCTGCTCGCGCAGGCGGGCAAGCTTGGCCTGGCAGGTGGCGACATGCTCAGCCGAAGCATCGCTGCGGCGGGTCTGCTCGCCCATGTGGAAGATCTTCAGGCCGAGGATGGAGATGCGGTCGATCATGCTGCCCGCCGTTTCGGAATTCAGGCGGCTGCCCGTCACTGCCGGCGGCAGGGCGGAGAGGAAGACTTCGTCCATGCGCTCGATGGCATCGTTACGCTTCTGGTTGTAGCCATCGATGGCACGCTTGTTGGCGGCGATTTCGCTATCGGCCACGTCCTTGCGGCGGGCCAGATCCTCTTCGTCCCAGAGCAGGTTGTTGAAGCGGTGATTCAGTTCCAGGAATTGCCACAGGCCTTCAGCAAAGCGGGCCGGCTCGGACTTGGCCCAGCTGCGGTTGGCCACGCAGGCATCGTGGAAAGCAATGATTTCGGCGCTATCGATCAGCTTGGTCATAGTGCGGCTCTGTGCATTCAATCGGAGGTGCGGCATTCTACGCCCTGCTGCGGTAAGCGTGCCGTAACACGGGCGCCATACGCTGGCAGCCCCGCATGGAGAAGCCCACCCAAATGGAAAGTCCCTTCAAAGGCAAGACTGGCATCGTCCGCATCTGGAATGCCTTCAACTATTCGCTGGACGGCCTCCGCGCTGCCTACAAACTCGAAGACGCCTTCCGGCAGGAAGTGCTGCTGGCCATTCTGCTGATCCCCTTCGCCCTGCTCTCAGCCCGCAGCGGCCCGGAAAAAGCCTTGCTGATCGCCTGTGTGCTGCTGGTACTGATCGTGGAATTGCTCAACTCGGCGGTCGAGGCCGTGGTGGATCGCGTCTCGCTGGAGCGCCACGAGCTCGCCAAGCGCGCCAAGGATATCGGCAGCGCCGCCGTGCTGATCACCCTCATCAATCTGGCTGCAGTGTGGGGGCTGGTGTTTTTCGGCTAGGGACTGACGCCCGGCAAATACCCTGACAGGCCTGGCGGCGACCATGCGCTACAATCCGCGCACTTTTACACCCGGATTCCGACCATGTCCGTCCTCATTTGCGGCTCGATGGCCTACGACACCATCATGGTGTTTCATTCCCAGTTCAAGAAGCACATCCTGCCCGAGCAGATCCACATCCTGAACGTATCCTTCCTGGTGCCGGAAATGCGCCGCGATTTTGGCGGCTGCGCCGGCAACATCGCCTGGTCGCTGAAGCTGCTGGGTGGAGAGCCGCAGATCATGGCCACCGTGGGCGACGATTTCGGTCCCTACCTGGCCCGCCTCGAAGAACAGGGTATCGGCACCCGCCACATCCGTCAGGTGCCGGAGAGCTTCACCGCCCAGGCGTTCATCACAACCGATCTGGACGACAACCAGATCACCGCCTTCCACCCAGGCGCAATGAGCTTCTCGCACCGCAATAGCGTGCGCGACGCAGAGGGCATCAAGATCGGCATCGTGTCGCCGGACGGCCGCGACGGTATGTTCCACCACGCACGCGGTTTCGCTGCTGCCGGCCTGCCCTTCATCTTCGATCCGGGCCAGGGGCTGCCAATGTTCTCCGGCGACGAGCTGCTTGAATGTCTGGATCTGGCAACCTGGTGCACCCTCAACGATTACGAGGCCAGGCTCGTCTGCGAAAAGACGGGGCTCTCCCTCGAGGCACTGGCGGAACGTTTGCAGGGGCTGGTGGTCACACTCGGTGCGCAAGGATCCCGGATCTACACCGAAGGCCGCGTCATTGAAGTCGCCGGCGTAACGGCCGACGACATCGTCGACCCGACCGGCTGCGGCGATGCCCATCGCGGCGGCCTGCTCTACGGCCTCTCGAACGGCTGGGATCTGGAAAAGTCCACGCGCCTGGCCTCGACCATGGGCGCTCTCAAGATCGCCAGCCGGGGGGGCCAGAACTACAACCCGAGCCGGGATGAGATCGCTGCCCGCTACGCCAAGGCTTACGGCAGCGCCCCCTGGTAAGCACGAAGGAAAGCCGCAGATGAAGAACCCGCTCCTGATCCTCGCCCTGATCGCCACCGCAGTGGTCTCCGCCGGCTGCGCCAGCAGCAAGGCCGGGGATGTGTATTCACGCGCAGAAGCACGGCGGCCGATCAGCTACCGCGAAGGCACCTTGCTCGAGGTGCGCAAGGTTCGCTTGGAAGGAACCAAGAGCGGCCTCGGCGCGCTGGGCGGAGCTGCCATCGGCGGCGTGGCCGGCAGCGGGATTGGTGACGGACGCGGCGCCATCGTCGCCGGGATTGTCGGTGCCGTCGTCGGCGGCGTGGCCGGTGCGGCGACCGAGGAAGGCTATACCCGCGAAAATGCTTGGGAACTCACCGTCCGCATGACCAGCGGTGAAACCATGGTGGTAGTGCAGGGGATCGGCAAGGAAGACAAGTTCGCCCCGGGTGACCATGTGCGCGTACTCCAGAGCAGTGGTGAAACCCGCGTCTCTCCGGCCACCGCACCGCTTGCCCCGGCCCCCAGCCCGACCAAAGACAGCAAGGGCAGCGCCACCAGCCTCTGAAAGCGCGGTGTAATTTCCGCGCAACCAGCCGGTAACCGGCACGCAACACGATCCTCCTAGAGTGGCACGGCAGGCATGAGCCCTGCAGCCACTCGAGGATCAAAATCATGTTGCGTGTCAGCCCGCAAACCTCCGAACAAAAGTCCCGCTCGCTGTGGGTAGGCCTCGCGGCCACCGAATCCGAAATCCTGGCCGCGCAGAAACTGCGCTACCGCGTCTTTGCCGAAGAGATGGGCGCCCGCCTCAACCCGCGTACACCGGGTGTGGACCGCGATCATTTCGATGCTTACTGCCAGCACCTGATCGTGCGTGATGAAGCGCATGGCCGCATCGTCGGCACCTACCGCATCCTTACCCCGGAAGCGGCACGCAAGATCGGCGGCTACTACTCCGAAACCGAATTCGATCTGACCCGCCTGCAGCATCTGCGCCCGAATCTGGTCGAGGTCGGCCGCTCCTGCATCGATCCCGAATACCGTACCGGCGCCGTGATCACCCTCCTGTGGAACGGCCTTGCCCGCTTCATGCAGAGCGGTGGCTACGAATACATGATGGGATGCGCCTCGATCGGTATGGCCGACGGTGGCCATAACGCGGCGAATATATTCCAGGCGCTGGCAGACAAGCTGGCACCGGTGGAATACCACGTTTTCCCGCGCCATCCTTTGCCGGTCGAAATGCTGGCCAGCGAGGCCCGCGCCGAAATCCCGCCGCTGCTCAAGGGCTATCTGCGTGCCGGTGCTCAGGTGTGCGGCGCACCGGCCTGGGATCCTGACTTCAATACCGCCGATCTGCTGATCCTGCTGAACATGGCGCGCGTCGATGCGCGCTACGCCAAGCACTTCGTGGAACGCCAGGGCGCTTGAGCGCGCGGCCACGGACCATCCGCCCGGGCTGCCGACCTCAGCAGGTTGGCTCCGAGCGGGAAACGGGGCGGCACCGAGCCACAGTACGCTCAGTGCGCCATGTCGGCCCTTGCGCCCGCCCCCAAAAACGTAAATGGGCAGCCGCCCTTGATCAAAACATGACCACGCCTCAGGCCCCCGCCCTTCCCGCGTCCCTCCAAACGCTGCGCAGCGCATTCACCGCCCCCTTTCGCGCCCTGCGCACCACCTGGCGTCTGACCCAAGTCGTCATCCTGGTGCTCGGCGGCCTGCTCATCGTGCGCTTCCTCTTCCCATTCTGGTCCGCCTCCCACCAGCGACGTGTCAAACAACTGTGGGCAGCCTTCCTGGTCGACTCGCTGGGCGTAACACTCGAAGCCCCCACGGAGGAGATCCCTCCACGAAGCCTGGTGGTGTGTAATCACATTTCCTGGCTGGACGTGTTCGTAATCAATGCCGTGGCCCCCACCACCTTCGTCTGCAAGGATGACGTACGTGCCTGGCCCGCACTGGGCTGGCTGGTGGCGCATACGGGCACACTCTTCATAGAGCGCGGCAACCGCGCTGCAGCCGCCCGTTCTGCCGCAGCAATGGCCCAGCGCCTGCGCGAAGGCGAGCGCATTGCGGTGTTCCCGGAAGGCACGACCACTCAAGGCCACGCCATGCTGCCTTTTCGCCCGGCGTTGTTTGAAGCGGCAGTGGAGGCTGCGTCAGGGGTCCAGCCGCTGGGCTTGCGCTACCTCGGCCGGCACGATGAACTCAGCCTTGCGCCAGCTTACGATGGTGACATCAGTTTTGGCGCAAGCATGCTCGCAATAGCCAGTGCTTCAGGCCTGCGTGCGCGGCTGCAGGTATTGAGCCCCTTAGAACCAAGCAAGAGCCGGCGCGAACTGGCCAGCCAGAGTGAGCAGATCATTGCCTGCGCGCTGGGCTTCACGCCACAAGCCCAACCGGCGCCGATCGAGCCCACCGATCCCTTGTCCGAAGCCTTACCGGCCGTAGCTGGCTGAGCCTCAGACGCGAAAACGCCGCACCGTCTCCACCAGCGCGACGGCCAGCTGATCCAGGCTGCGCGCATTGTGGTCCACGGATTGTGCCGCGCCGTTGCTCTCCTCGCACATGCTGGCAATCTGCTCGACCTGCTGCGCAATCAGCTGACTGGCCGAACTCTGCTCGCGCAAGGCGGCATTGATACGCATGCTGGCTTCGGTGGTCTGATCTGCGGCCTGACTGATCTCACCGATGGATTGCTCAGCCTCCGAAGCCAGCCCCAACTGCTCCTCGAAGGCCTGTACCACGCTGCGCACATCGGCAATCGCCTGCACCGAACTTTCCTGGATGAGTTTTACCAACGCATTGATCTGAGCGGTTGAGCTGGTGGTTTTCTCCGCCAGCTTGCGCACCTCGTCGGCTACTACCGCAAACCCACGCCCCTGCTCACCGGCTCGCGCCGCTTCAATGGCGGCGTTCAGGGCCAGCAAATTGGTCTGGTCAGCAATTTCCTTCACCGTCTGCACGATGCCGGAAATGGCGTCAGAGCGCGTTCCAAGCTCCTCCAGTACCGCAGCCGTCTGATGCACGCGCAAGGAGGTGCGTTGCAACTGAGCATTGCCCTGCTCGACAGCGCCATGCCCGTTCAGCGCGCTTCTGCGCGAGCGTCCCGCCAGTTGCTCGGCCTCCTGCGCCGCATCACCCACCTGACCGACACTGACGGTCAGCTCCTCGACCGCTGCGGCCACCGAACTGGCCGCACTGCTCTGGGCATTGCTCGAATGCCCCATTTGATCGACCGCACTGGCGATCGACGCAGTCTGCCGGGCAAGCTCATCCATTCGTGTGTGGATCTCCCGCACGATCTGCTGGAAACGCTCGAGCATCTGATTAAGCGCTACCCCGCATTCCGCCAGCTCATCCTTACCGCTCACCGGCGCGCGGTGAGTCAGATCCCAGTCCTGCTCCACCTGCAACATGGTGCTGCGCAGGCCGGACACCGAGCGCATGATCGATTGCAGCAGGTACCAGCCGACCCCAGCCAGTCCAGCCAGTACCAGCACCACGCCTGCCGCAGTCAGCCACTGTGCGTTATGCATGATGCTGGCGGCCTCCGCCCTGAAGTGCTCGGTCTGCTCAAGAGCGTAGGTCGCAATCACCTTGTCCAGCTCGGCCATTGCCGCAGCCAGGGTTCGGTCCATGCCACGTACAGCCACATCCACCTTCTTGCCCGCCTCCGGATCGGCCGGATCGAACTGCTGCAGAGCACTGCGGTATTTCTCACCCAAGGCCTTGAGTTCGCTATCCGCCTTGCGCACTGGAGCAGCATCCAGTCCCACTCGCTGCATCCCCGCATCCAGGATAGCCAGGGCCTTGGCCACCCGAGCCTCCTCCTCTCCAAACTGCTTGAGATAGCGCTCGTAAAGTGCCTTGTCATTGCCCCGGATGAGAATGTTCTTCCATTCCTGCACCTGGGTCTTGAAGGCCACCTGCGCCTCCGCTCCGGTCTTTTCCAGCTCAGCCGCCACCAACCGGCTTTCCAGGCCAGCATCCAGTTTGCCCTCCAGGCGCTGCATCTGCCACAGCCCGCACAGCCCCTGGCCGAGAATGATCGCAGCCCCCAGCAGCAGGATCATGAGCAATTTCGTTCTGATCTTCATTTTTGCGCCCTTCGCCGACAAAGCGGATCAACAGCCTGCTTTACGGCTCACCAGGGTCACGACTTGATCACAGATTGGAGCACCTGAACCTAAGGACATAGTGCCCCGACTTGGCACAGGTCATACCACGCGGACGGGAATCGGCAATAATCGCGCTTGCCGCTGCGTGGCGGCGCCCGAACCCGTAGCTTCCCACCATGCATATCCTTATCGTTGGTGCAGGACTCGCCGGCGTGACAGCCGCCTGGTACCTGCGTACCGCCGGTCACAGCGTTACCGTCATCGAGCGCAATGCCGCTCCCGCCCTCGAAACCAGCTTTGCCAACGGTGGCCAGATCTCCATCAGCCACCCCGAACCCTGGGCCAACCCCGGCGCACCGCTCACCATCCTGAAGTGGCTAGGCCGCAAGGATGCCCCACTGCTTTTCCGCTGGCCCGCCGAGGCCGCACGCATCAAGTGGGGGTTGCAGTTCCTGCACGAATGCCTGCCCCACCGCACCCGTCGCAACACCCTTGCTATTGCGCGTCTGGCAGCATTCAGTGGCCACGAACTGCGCGCCCTGCGTGAAGCCACCGACATTCACTACAACAGTCTCTCGCGCGGTGTTTTGCACCTCTACTTCGCCAAGGAGAACTACCTCCACGGCGAAGCCCAGCAACGCGTGCTGAGCGAGCTCGGCATCGCCTCGAAGATGCTCACCCCCTCCGCCTGTGTGGATCAGGAACCCAGTCTCGCGCACGTTGAAACGCGTCTGGTTGGCGGCATGTTAGGAAGCGAGGATGAAAGTGGCGATGCCCAGCGCTTCGTCACGGAACTGACTGAGCGCTGTCGCGACATCGGCGTCGAGTTCCTGTTCAACGCACGCGTCCGCAGCCTGATTCGTGACAACAACCGGGTCGGCGGGATCGAGATCGAACGCGACGGGCAACGTGAAACCCTCGGAGCCGACAGTTACGTCATCGCCGCTGGCAGCTACAGCCCCTTGCTGGTAAGGTCACTGGGCGAACGGCTGCCGATCTACCCGGTCAAGGGCTACTCCACCACCCTCAAACTGAAAGATCCCTCCCGCGCACCAACGGTCAGCCTCACTGATGAATCCCGCCGCATCGTCTGCTCCCGCCTCGGCGACAGCCTGCGCATTGCCGGCACAGCGGAGCTCAACGGCTACAACACCGACCTGGATCCGGAGCGCTGTGGCGCCCTGCTGCGCTGGGCAGAAGACCTCTTCCCCGGCGCCTGCGACGCCAGCGAGCCCAACTACTGGGCTGGCCTGCGCCCCACCACCCCCAGCAACCTCCCCATCATCGGGCGTGGCGGACTCGAGAATCTTTACTACAACACGGGACACGGCACGCTAGGCTGGACGCTTGCAGCGGGATCGGCAAAAACACTGTCGGCATTGGTCGAAGGTCATCAACCAGTGCAGAATTTTTGCAGCATCTGAAATACTCCCTGCCATGCAGTGACCTAATAGAGCAGGCATGTGCTTGATCATCCTGCGCCAGTTAGCTAGTCACGGAATATCCAAAAGCACAAAACTAGACGCTCTCGCGACATCCCGATTTCAACGCCCACCGCTTCACCTTCTAACAAAAAACAACGCAAGCGCTCCGATCAACAGCCCCGTCCATATCGTGACCAAACGAATAGCAATTGCTAACGAGACCGCAGCAACGTCGCCCACGCCGCGCTCGACCAGTTGAAGCACGATCGCACCTTCCGTGGCCCCCAAACCGCCGGGCAGCAAGGTTGCCGAACCAAACAACGTCGCATGTACAAAGATCAGCACGCAATCGGCAAACGACGCAGCCACGCCTGCGACACTACAAAACCATCCGAATACGAAAGCCTGACTGCCATAGGCGAGCATGGCAACACCAGAATACGCTAGGACTCTTCCCGGCCTCCACAAAAGGGCCCAGGCCTCCAATATCAAAAGCCCTCCATTAAGCGGAAGGCGATGCAACTTGCGCATCAGCCAGGCCCATGCCCCGCCTTCTCGCAAGTGGAGGAATAAATACGTAGCCACCCAACTCCCGATAAAAAAGCTTGCAAAGGCAAGACCCCAAACCCACGCGAAAGCATTGGATGTAAGCACCGCTGCAATGAATCCCACCAAACAGATGCCCAGCACATCCGTTAAACGATCAACAAAAAAAGCCACCAGACTGTGCTGCCACCTTACACCTTGCCGTAGCAGCAACACAGAGCGGAAGGTTTCTCCAACCCGCCCAGGCGTCACCATCAAAGCCAGTCCGCACAAATAGATTCCAAAATGCTTCAACCGCGGGACGTTATACCCGAGACGGTTCAGCGAAAACTCCCATCGGCAAAAGCGCCATAGATAGGCTGTCGAAGCAAACAAAGCTCCGGCGATCAGGACGGGATATCCAAGCACAGCCAACGTAGCGGCAACCTCGGACCAGCCGAGAAAGAACATCGATGCCACGTATAAAAGCGCACCGGCGCCAACAAACAGCATCAGAAAACGATTAATACGCGACACTTCGACTGAACCCGAAAATTTTATTTTCCCGTTTCTACAAGTCATCTGACATTTATCCGCCTCAGCTAAAAAATATTTTATTAGCGCGAAAATCGCTGACTGATTTTTGTCAGAACCACGAACCCCTGCACTCCACCCACGGCATAACCACTAATAAATGTACTGCTTTCGCGCATAGATACACACCCCATCAGCATTAAAACTTACATAGAACATAGTGTATCAATCGACACACTCCCACCCAAAAAGCTCGTCGAAAATAATAAAAAGATCAAGATGAATTTAACGCCTAGCAACATAAAACCATCTTTCGCTGGAGATATCGGACTTTCCCCCTGGGTCTCCAAACATGCAGGACATCAAAAAATAACAACACTTATAGGTTGCATTTTCCGTTCAATGACAATGGGACAGGAATTAGCAAGCGACGCCCTCCAAGATCAGTAGGGCCATGACTAATACTTACAAGCCCCCCCGTTCCGGTTGGATATATGCCAACAGCGATATAACAAGCGCTCTTCAGAGCCCCCCCCCACAACACAACGGAATCCTCGAAGAGTTGCTTATCCCGGGTAGCAATGCGCTTTCCGATATAGTCCCCCTGTGAAACGGGGTTGCCCTCGGGGCTCTGAACCAAGTGCACAGCAAAGCTGGTATTTCTATCGACGACCCCCAATGCCTCCCAGATTAAATGGAGCGTCGCGCCGTCGCCACGCTCAACGAAATAATAACCTTTGAGCTCAGCAACAGATCCGAACCTCGCTCCCCGAATGTCGTCAGGAATCTCGGCCATGGCACGCACTGCACCAGCCCCTAAAGAGCCAGGAATGCTTGCTTTCAAAAACACGAATGCGAGCACGCACGCAAGCAGTATCACATCCACTGCAGCGACCTTCCATGATGGGTTAAGAAACCCATCTCCATTTGAGCGGACATAATATTTTCGCCCCCCCATCAACATCTCTCGGCAAGGCCTCTCGACCAGAATCCATATGATGTGCGCCGTCAGGAAGATTGCCGACAACAACAAGAGGCCGGTTCCCCAACTGATCTCATCAGCCACCCGCGGAAGCATTTTCGAGAACCACTGCAGAACCGGGTAGTGAATAAGATAAATGGCATACGACACCTCACCAAGCATAAGCAGCCAAGGAGCAGAGATCAAAGACGCCACTTTTCCCCGCCCGCTGGCAAGCGCAACCATAAAGGTGGCTGAAGGGATCGCCGCGCCGGCTCCCTGACCATACCAAATAATAAAAGGGAGATTATTCAAGCCAGGAAAGGCCCGGAATAGAGCATGAGCAACTACGCCATTGAACATGAGCAATCCGAGCGCGACCACCTCAAGCGCGGTCACGTAAAAAGCGCCAGTTCGATTTAGCAGCGAGAATCGCTGCCAGCCCCAAGCGGCGCACATGCCGCAAACAAATTCAAAGATTCGAGCATACGGACTGACGTACAACAGAGCAAAAGAGTTGATTGAATATTCAAGACCCGGCCCCAACGCCGGAATATCGAACTTCAATACTGCAACAATCACCAACACAACATAGGCGAAGGTTGAAAGAAGCTTCACCCACCACGTCCGCGCAAACCCTTGAACAAGAAAAGGGAATAGCGCATAAAAGAATATCTCGGTTGATACGCTCCAGCTAGGTCCATTTATGGAGAAGAACGCCTTTCCGGCAGGACTCCAGGACTGAAGACCGAGCAGATTAATTACGCCACGCCGAACCAGTGCCCAGGCATCCAGCGACGTCACGGAAAACGGATTAACAATAACCGCCAACACAATCGACGCCAGATAGACCGGCCAGATCCGAGCAAAACGAGCGCGGAAAAATCGCTTCTTGGCCGCCCAGTCGGCTAACTCTGGATACGTATACGTCAGAATGAAGCCAGACAAAACGAAAAATATTGATACCCCCTGACTCATAACCGAAAGATCATGGAGAGGGGGCAACCACAAATACACCTGTAGATGGTGATACACAACGAGCGCAGCAGCAAAGAAGCGCAAGGCAGTCAAGGCTGGAAGCTTGGGCTTTGCAATACCGCCGCCATGCGGGATCACATCCTCAATAACTGACATACAACCCACTTTCTATAAATTCAATGCTCAAACGAAAACAATAGCTCCGCGAAACCTCAGTTTCTTCCACAAAGCCCCAGTGAAAGATCACCGCCCCGCACCTCACAATTGCCGCTGAAGACCAAGACCTACTGGTAGCCACTGGCGCAATCTCTTGCACTACCAGCAGCGAATTGACGCGGAAATGCCCGGATTTAATCGCCCTCGGTTCCATCAGGCGTTTTTCGAGGAAATTGCTATCTGCTCAACAAATTAGCACTGACAAGTCGGCTCTTTCAAAAGCGGCCGCACAAAAGAGCGCCCCCATTGCTGATTGGGATGCTCCTGAATTTTGCATCAGCGCCTTGCTCCTTCGTAACTCTTGCGCAGCATAAAAAAAGGCCTGTCCGATCAAATCGAACAGGCGCACCGATTTCCTTTACATATGGGCTCTAATCAACTCATCGTCGGTTAAACCGAAGCAGAAACCGCATCGCTTGAGCGATAAACCCACCACTTCCCCAGCACGTAGAGGACCGGAACCGTCGTAGCAAGAGCCACAATAGAGGCAACAAAGTAGGGAAATTCGAGCCAATCCCTCACCACAATTGTGGCGAAGGTCGACATCGCCAGGTTGTAAGACTGCATGACCAGAAATCGGAAAACCATCTGCTTGTGCCGAGCCTTCACCTTATAGGTGAACTTCATGTGCCCGAAATAAACAATAAGCAGACCAGACAGCCACGCATAGAACGGCGAAAGATGCGTCGCCACCCCCATCCAGTCGTAGAGATTGCTGAAAAAAAGATAACTCAGCGCACCAATGCCACCCATAATCAAGTAGCGAAGTAATTCCCAGAAATTTTTTTCTGTTATCTGACTTTTGATCCGCGCGCGAATCTCGTCAGATCGGGACGGTTTAGCTTGTGTCACGAAGGATCGACTCCTTACTTCAGAACATCATCGAAGACTTGACCCTGCGCACTCGACGGATACCCTTTACCCAGCATCCAGGCCGCAGTCATGCAAATGTCATTAATCATGCCGTCCTTCTCGATGACATAGCCTTGCTTGATCCGCTTGCCGTAAATAATGCAGGGAACATAGCTCTCTCCCCGGAACAAACGATAGCCGTGATCCAGATTGTGCAAGCCGTGATCCGAGCAAACGATCACAGCGATATCCTCACTGTCCTCGAGGGATTCGATAACTTCCAGAGCCTTGCCAATCCGTGCATCAACCTTGCCCAGGGCATTTTTGTACTGCTTGGATTGCCCCCCGTAGCTATGGCCGCAAAAATCGGCCTCGCTGTAGTCAAAGACGAAGAACTGGGTCTTCTTGTCGTTGCGCAAATCGTCAAGCAGCCACTCCATGGCCACATCGTCACTCTTCTGAATGCCGATTTCGGGCAATGAAACGATCTTGGTTTCCCATCCATCCTTGGCAAAGTGCTTCATGTGCATGCAGCCGTAGATGGTGATCTTGACCAAATCGCCCAGCCCCTGCACCTTCAGACTTTGTCCGATGTTGTTGTCGAAAATGCCGTGATCTTGCGGGCGCGCGCCGGTCAGGATCGTACCGAATGCGGGATTGGTAAGCGCCCTGTACACAGTCAAAAGACCGTTCTTGACGTGCGTGCCGTTGGCGATAAGACGCTTGATGTTGGGGAGGTCAAGCTGCTGAATAATATCCCAGCGCCCCCCGTCGATATTAAGAATGACAACCTTCTTGAACGGCTTGGCAATCGACTCTCTCGGACGATACTGATTGACGGGGACATTATCAGGGAGATATTTGCGTACAACCAGTGCCCAGACAACGTTGACCACAAGCACGCCCACCAGCGAAGCAAGCGGCTGCGATTGCGCGACCACATGCCCGGTAATCAGTACACTGGACGCCATGAAGTAACCAAAAAACACCGAAATCGGCAGGGAAAGCGTAGTCGGAACAACCGTGGTGATGCACTGCGCCAACATCCGGAAAGGGATGGTCAAATCCCGCCCGACAATGACCTGAGGCCCTCCGTTGATAACGAGGAGCACGCCGAGATAAAAAACAGTCACCCCGGCAAGTGCGATCGAATACACCCTGTAGTCCGGTGCATACGCAAAGGCCAGATACACCATAGAAAGCAGCGCACACGGTACATAATAAGGATGCCAATCAGCAATCTTCATCAAGGCAAAGCAGACAATTGCCGCCACGGCCATCGAAAGCGCAGCAACAGGAAACGGCGCAAACCAATAAGTCACCAGCAGTGCAAATATGCTGGACAGAACACAAAATGAATTGATTGTATTGAATAGATAAATGACTCGGACGCCGAAATTTTCGACATGTTCATTATATAGTTTCATGATTTACCCACATTCTTGAGAACACCGAACACTTCTGAGCCGCGAGAAAAACAAGCATTCCTCTTGGGCACGACATGCTCCCCGCGTATAAGCCTCTCACTATACTCTATCACCTCGTCGGCGAGTATCTGTTGCATGCATACATTATCCCCCGCGCATGGAGGGGTATCCAGATAATGAGTACACGGGCTGCAGTACGTCTGATGGTAGATATAAGACCTGTAGTCATTGGGCATGAAGTATTGCTCAGGGTCCACAGGCCCCGCCAGAAGCAGCATCGGGACAGGCAAGGTCAGCGCCATGTTCATTACGCCTGAATCGTTGGTTACCACTAGGCAGCACTGCTCAAGGAACGCAAAAAACTCGATCAGCGAAAACATCCCGGCAACATTCCGCACCCTTCCCGCATCGCTACCAAGATGCTCGACGACTCCCTGGACATACGCATGCTCGGAAGCCGCACCAACCAGCGCCAAAGCGTAACCCTGATCAGAAAAGTGTTTTGCTACGGCGGCAAAACGCTCCCTGCTCCATCGGCGTTCATACCTCAAGTCCGAAGCATTCGGGTTAATTGCGACAATGCCTTTGTGCTCAAAATCGAAAACAGCGTCCATCCGCTCGCGCACCTTGCTCACCTCAGCACCGGAGATGCTTGGACACAAAAGGGTCTGCATTGGAGGAAGTGGCGCCATCCCAGCCAGTTGCCCTAGCTGGGCGTAGCAATACCGGATCGGAAAGCTGGTGTTCAGATAGAGCAGGTGCGTATACAAAAAAGCCCTGTGATCCTCGTCGCCCAGGGAAAAACCAAGGCGGTTTCGCGCACACGAAAGCAGGCACATAAGAGAGCCGTAAGTCGAGTGGACTTCAAGATCAAGAAAAAGGTCAACCTTTCTTCGCATCAAGTCCGAAATAACTCGAAAGCTCGATATCGCGACCTTGGAAATGGATGAGTCATCGACGCACAAGATGTCATCGATGAATCCATAACGGGACAAAAGCCCTTTATTGGACCTCAGAGAAACAAAAATAAGCCGGGCATCCGGATATCTTTCCTTCAGCCCCTTGAGCACCGGAGTCGCCTGCACGATGCTTCCGATCCCCAGATATTTGGCAACCACAATTGTCTTGGGCGGATTGCGAGGCGGCATGGCATGATCACGGCGCAACACGCGCTCGAGAATCTTCGCAGGCACCCGCAAAGCAACGCTCAAGGCGTAACCAACCACGCGATCAATGGCAACCTTCTGTTTTTTATTCATTTCTCTTGAACATCAAATAGACGACGTCAGCACTGAACAGGTTTGACACAAAGACGAAAAGACTCGCTATCCCGCTGATAACAATAGCGGGAAACGGCCCGTATGTTGACCGAACGCGCTGATACATTCCTTCTGTCGCCAGCGCGACAAGCCGTCCTTTGCCGATTAATCTGAACCCGAACTTTCCGGCAAGGGCAGTCAGGTTTCGTTCCGAGTAAAAATAAATATGGGGCGACGCAAGCCCCTGCGCCCATATTCTTCGATAGAGAGTATCGACCCCTAGGCGAGCGGCAATGCCGACCATCCTGAAAATGAACCCGGTACTGACAGGCAGGTTGATAAGAATCAACCCGCCGTCTTTCAAAAGATCGCAGCTTTTCTCAAGTGACAAGGTGGGGGACTGCATGTGTTCAAATACATCATTGAACACAATGGCGTCGTAAAAATCTTTCTCTCCGACAAACCCCTCAAATCCAACAAGCTCAACTGGCAATTTTTTTTCTAGCGCTTCACGGGCCGCATCACGATCGGGTTCTAGACCAACACAGTCAGCGCCCTCACGCAACATCAATTCGGTAAAGCCCCCTTCAGCGCTGCCAACATCCAATATCCTGGCTCCGCGAAGCGAAAGAGCTTTTTTCAGCGCATCTGCAACGATCGCGTAGTTGCGCTGCGCTATAGCATTCATGCCTTGAATCGAGTTGCCAAACCCGGCCGTCTGCCCGGAAAAGAGCAGGCCGCACTGCGGACAACGCGCCACGCCGCAAATGCCGTCGACGTAAGAGGCCCCACATGCGATACAGCTCTTGCTTTCGGTGTTTTCCATCAAATCTCCACCTCTGCCCCGACTCGATAGGCGTTCGCCATGATGACAAAGGTAAGAGAGGTCGCAGGAATAGCAGGGAAAGATGCTGCATCGACAACATGGAGACCATCAATGCCATCCACCCTTCCGAAGCTATCCGTAGAAAGCCCCTTTGACTCGGCACTCATTGGCAGGCTGGCTCCAAAATGAACAGAATGGCCAATTTCCTGTTCTTCTCCAAAAAATGGGAGAGGAATCACTCCAGTCTTTCCGGCTGACTTCCACAGTTTCCGCTTAAGCCGCTTTATAACGTTCCGGCTCTCCGGGTTATCCACACCAACAACTTCCAGGACATCATCTTTCTTCAAACGTAGTTGCATGTGCGCTGAGTTATCTGAATGCAAATAAACGAATACCACGATGAATCTATCCAGAAACCAACTGATCGGCGCCTTGAGAAGCGGAAAGAGCACTCCCGTCATTCTCCGCAGCGCCTGGTAATAGTAATCCGTATACGTATAAACCTGCATATTGACAAGCCGCGAGTCAACGGACTTGTCGTCAAGCTGCAGGAAGTATTGACAGCATGTATTCAGCTTTTCCTCTACAACATTGCGTTGCGAAAACAATGTGAACGACGGAAAAATGTAGAAATCACTGACCTTGAAATCTACCTTCACGTCGTAGATATTTTTGGACTTAAGCACAATTCGAGTGCTCGAAACCGAACCGGCAGCCAGAAAAACCTTATCTGCCTCGAACTGCGTGGGGGAACCGTCGCAGTCCCCCTTTGCGTGAATGAGCAACTTGCCCTGTTGCTTCTCAACGAAGTCGACTACATAGCCACTCAAATACGTAAAGTTTTTATCGCGACACAGCTCATCTACCGTCCAGGCCGACGAATACAGATTTTCATATGCGCAACCGTATAAACAAAGCCCGCAACGTCGACATTTATCTGAACGCTCCCACGAACCATCGAAACACGCTGCTAGCCGTGATTGACCAAAGATAAACCCCTGCTGTTCCAGATATTCAACGTGACGATTCCAGCGTTTGTCGAGCTTGTCAGCCTGTCCTGACAACGTCATGGGCTCAGGACTGTTGGTATATAGAGGCAAAAGTTTCTCGAGGCGATCTTTACGACCCGCAAGCGGAACATACGTCAGCACGCGAGAATAATAACGAGCCAAAGTTCCTTCCGGAAAGGGCCAGTCCCTCTCGTCATCCTTGCAAAGCGGCATCATCAACCGCCCCCAGAGGTTCGACAACCCTCCTTTTGCGAACGACATATAAAACCAGGCATTACGCTTCTCAACCCGGAAGTTGTCGTTCAATTTGTTGGCGTAAGATGAGCCGAATTGCTTCTTTTCGTCCACGCCGGACGCGGTAGCCTTCACACTCCCCCGAATGCGGCCTTTATCGGCTTCCGAAAGTGAATCTTTGCGACGCAAGCCGTCAATTTCGTCGCCAAGGTCTTTTTCTATGGTTCGGCCAACATCAAGCATGGTCACCCGCAAACCACGTTCGAGCAGCGCCTTGCTGACCGACACGCCGGCCGGACCAGACCCGATAACAATAATTGTCTTCACAAAATGCCTCGCTTACCTATCTCAGTAATATTTTGCACGCCCCAAAAAAAAGCCCCGGTACAGAAAATCAAGGACAAAATGTAAGCTGGTGCAGTATATAAATAATGCAGTGCGTTGAAAGAGGTGGCAGTAATCAGACACATGCCAAACAAAAACAAAATAAAAGTCAATAAAGTTCCAGTAAGCACTAGCCATACAGGCAGCGTCTTCAACACTTTCCTCATGGCCACTTCCGTAATCAACATACATGTCGCGCACAAATAAGCGAAACATGCGAGCCAAAATAGAACAAGCGCCACTTTTTGATACGCGCTGCTCACACGATTGGCGCGCTTCACGAAGCGTGAATGAACGCTATTTTTACCCGTCTCGCTTAATTGCTCAAAGTGATAGCGGAACGAATCGTTGTCACCATTAAGAGCCGAACCATCTAACGGGATTTCCCTGAATATTTCGCCGTTTGGGTCAACAAACTTCAAAACAACACCACTATTCAGATCAAAACCTTCAACATCAAACGCAAACCGGGACCGTTTCGCATTTTGATATTTGAATCCAATTGAATTCATGTGCGCGAAAACGTCATCTCCCGCGCTGAACGGCAGGTTTGCAACTAAGCGCCCTTGCTTGTCATACAAACCTGCGCTCAGGACAACTTTGTCGTTCTTTGCAAACGCCCAGCCACCGCCTATAAGTCTGCCGCGCTCGGCGTTGTATTCGCCCCCCGCCATGAAGACAAACTCCCTGATCCCTTCAGGGGGACCAACAGGCGGAAAGTCTACAGCACTCACGCCGGCAAACGTCACGACGTCCTTCGCTGCCTTGGGCATAAGAGAAAGCGCTTTACCGACATCGCCTCGTTGCAAGCGCTTCATTAAGGGCGACACGGGAAACCCCTGCTTCACCAAAAGGCCTTTATCAAAAGCCGCTTTCAACTCCTCATGAACTTTTTCGTAGAACGCCTCCGTCTCAGGCAACGACTTATAGTATCCAGCTCCCTTCACTCCGTCTCGCAGGGCAAACAGCATATGGTCGGTTGATAGCTGGCCGTTTTTTATGTCCTCCCAGTTGGCCCACATCTGAATAGCCTCCCGGATGGACTTCGACGCACTGTTGAGTGTCGGACTGGCGACGAACGCCTTTTCCATAGTGGACACATAAATGTTGTAATACTTACCTTTATACTCTTCAGACTTATAAAGAGCATCTTCCTCTGGATCAGGGGAAATAGCGTACAAATCTCCCGCTACTCTCGAAAAATTACCGCCATTACGGTCATTCAGAACCAGAGCCCCATAGGTTTTGTAATTCACAAAGGCCATGGCAAGATTCAGCACCACGGCAACAAATACCGGAACAAAAAAAACTAATATTTTCTTTTTCCCGCTGCGTTGCTCAACGAGATACAACAATACCGTTGAGGCGATAACACCAATGACAAAAGGATAGATCCAGGCCCCATCCTCTCTTGTCTGCATAAAGGCACCCAATGCAAAGCCACTTACAAGCCCCCACTTCAACAACACCTTCCAATCCGCATGACGGCGAAATAAGACGGCAATCAGTCCGCCAAAGGCAAGCAGAATCTCCCACTGCCCAATGCCGTTTCTATAAATTCTCTGACCAGTCTCCATGGCATATGTAAGTGGATTGAACAGGAGAATCGCAAACATTAAGAGCAAAAACCAATGATTTTTTATCACTGGCCGCACGGACGCAACAAAGACAAAGCACGCGAGACAGTAAATCGCGGTATTTAATCCACTGTACGTAACACCAAATAGGGCAGTAAAGGCCATCAATAACGGAGAAAATGCGCCTTTGATAAGAGTGTACTGATCGTACCCCCCTAACCAATCACCATTAATTATGGAAACCGCACGACCGACTACCCACCCATCATCATGAGGCGTACCGGCAAGGATATAGGAAGGAAGTCTGCTCGAAAGAGCAATACGAAGGATAACCAGAATCCCGAAAACTCCCC
The DNA here is from genome assembly GCF_002855595.1 of Uliginosibacterium sp. TH139. Taxonomy (NCBI): domain Bacteria; kingdom Pseudomonadati; phylum Pseudomonadota; class Betaproteobacteria; order Rhodocyclales; family Zoogloeaceae; genus Uliginosibacterium; species Uliginosibacterium sp. TH139. Next base: position 189,537 of record NZ_PKRR01000003.1, read on the forward strand.
AAGCAATATTCTGACGCATCCAGAGTTCAAGGCTTCCTTGCTGCTTTAACTCTCTCATCTGCATATCCCAAAAATCATCTATCAAAAACCCACCGCACCTTCCGATGGGCATGAATTTAAAAATCCCAAACTAAGTGCGCAGAATATTCTTGCTGGTGCGTCATCAGACATCCGCTTCCGCACACGAAAAACTGTAGCTACGATATTTGACAAACGGCTCGAATCCCAGAATATATTTTCTCTGCATCATGCTTGCTGCGCTTGTAGCATGTGAGACAAAGTAATTCGGATGCCACCCAATAGATCGACCGTTGGCTGCCAGCCAAGCTCCCGGCGCGCCAAGCTGTTATCAAGGATACTGCTAGGCACATCAAACAAACGGCCCGGAGAATAATGCCGGTCAACCTTTCGGCCGTGTACATTTTCTATCAAACCGACAAGTTCATTTAAAGAGGTCCCAGCACCAAAGCTGATATTGAACACGGACTCCGTTCCATCGTAATCCAGTGCGCGCGCAAATGCCTCCGCAACATCGCCCACATAGATGTAGTCACGGACTACGCTACCGTCGCCCCAAATATCAACAGGGAGTCCTTGCACAACTCGGCTCAAGAAAACACCTACAGCCCCTTGCGCGGTTTCTACGCGCTGGCGTGCTCCATACGGATTTGCCACCCTGAGAACTGTAGCCTTTATCCCATGCTGACGCTGGTACAGCAGGAGATACTTTTCAATAGCTAACTTGGTGATCCCGTACGAAACCAATGGCTCAGTCGGATGTGCCTCGTCAATTGGCAAATAGACGGGCCTTCCATATACCGTTCCGCCCGAAGAAATGAACAAAATTTTCCCCACCCCACGGGACCGGATCGCGTTCAAGATTTGCAGCGATGCGATTAGATTTGTCTGAACATCATAAATAGGGTCGTCATTGGAGCTTTTTGGCAAGGTGGTCGAAACCAAATGGATGACAGCGTCCAGTCCGTCAACGAAATTCCCAACGTCATACGCGCTCATCAAATCGCCGACAATCCATTCAACGCGTTCCGCCTCTAAAAATCTCCTGAAAGGCTCTACTCGAGGGCGCTCAAACACCTTAAGTTCATGCCCATCCATCAGCAACCGATCAACAATTGCCGAACCGATGAATCCCCCGCCTCCAAATATTCCTATTTTCATCCCATCAACCCCGGTGCATTCATAACAGCCCCCCGACCATCACTCGTGGTAAAACAGCCGCGTTGCACAAACAGAAACATGACTGCAACTAGGTTGACAGCCATACAGAGAAAAATCTCAGCACAAACCTCGACGCCGCCTATGCCAGAAGATCAGGCGTACCTGTTTACTAGGACGCGTTACACCTTTATGTCGGCGGCGACACGAAATTCAGGACACACCTTTTTTGAGACCGGATTTTGGCAAAAACCGTCCACGCATCACTCTCTTTATGGGCTGTAAAATCGGATCATGCTGGTTTGATACGTCCCCCCTCCTCCCTCAGGAGAACATCCACTAGTCGCCAGAAATCAGGCTCTGCGACCACTTTCCGCCCTTTGAAACTCATACCCTCGTCGTTTTATCAACGTACACAAGTTTCTGGCGCAAGCCCAAGCCTTCCGAAATAAACGGAATTACACGCTCAATTGCATGCAACATCGTTCCATCAATCGGCAGTGGTTCGCTGGGATACTCATCCCAGGAGAAATTCAATTCCGAAAGCGACCGGATAACTTGCCTGGAAGCTGCAAACATCGTTCCAATCGGAAAATTAAACTCCCCCTCTGGGGCACTATAGCCAAGCCTTCCAAGAATGTTTGCTGCGTATTTTAAATTCTTGCCCCAACCAAGAGAGTTTGGGTCAGACGGAAAAACTAAACCCAAAGATTTATCCTGAAAATCAAAAAGTATTTTATCTAGCACACGCCCACCAACCCCGCCCAATAAATTCTCCAGGCAATATTCATACCAATTCCGGCCGTCGTCCTCATTGACGTGAGGGCTCTTCTTTGTGTGAACATGGAATATCACGTCATAGCCATCAGACAGATTCCGGCAATACATGTTCAAAAATGGCCCAATATCTCGCCCAACGTTTGGTGCGATATCTATAGAGCTCGGTGCTAGGTGAAATTCGTCGAACACCAGCGAGATTGCATTCTTTTTTTCTTCTGTATCGGTAGAAACATAAATATCTACATTGCTGTGGTTAACAGCAAGTCTGCGAAGCACTTCTCCAAGCAGATCCGGGTAGTAGCAATGTATATGAATCGCAACAGACAGCTCGGAAACTGATTTTGGATCAGTCGTAACATCCACCAATTCGCTTTTCCACGCCCCTGAAGGCATGCCACTTTTCAGATAGTGAACATACGGATCACACTCTGGATTTACAGCATCGCGATACACGCTCGGATGAAACTCAGGGACGGGCCTGTATTGGTAGATATTTGACCTCCACATGTTGACATATCGCTTAGCCTTATCTTCCGGACCAAACAATTCCCACGCCCTCGGGTCACAAAAGCTTTCATTAATGGCCGATTTTGATCTAATAAAGTCCGCATCCCGATTAAATTGCAGATGTTTTTCAATTGTCTCGCTTGCATAGGTCTCGAGTTTTTTGAAGTACGCATCAAATCTAAAATGTTCTTCGTATATTCTTTTGACCTCCGCCAGCTTATCGCCTTTCCCTTCATCCAGGATAAAACGGACAACCTTGCTGGCCATATCAGAAGGACTTAGGTATTCCGCACAAAGAAAACCCCCTTGGCCGGCTGCGGATATCAGGCTTGTAAGGCCGCAAGCGTCGCGAAAGAAAAAAACCGGAACGTTTTTCGCAAACGCGTCGATCGCCACATTCGGCAAAGGGTCTAGCCGAGACGTCATAAGAAATACATCAGCGGACCCAAGCAGCTCCTCATAATTATCAGCCTCATCAATGAAGCTAAAGCATTGGGTCAGCCGGGACCGTTCAATCTGATCTTCCAAGTATTGGAAGTAATCTGCTCCTATTGAGCTATCAACATTTTTACCAACCCACGCAAACTCCAGAGCACGACCAGGGAGCCTCTCGCGAATTGTCCGGGCACACTCAATGAAGAGGTCCACGCCCTTTCTGTACGTAATTGTCCCTGCCCCAATGATGCGTATAACCCCACGCGATTTAAGGGCTGGGCGAGACTCTGTGTTGTTAGCTCCGTAGCTTGGGACTAGACACTTTCCTTGCGGCAGAACAAAGATCTTATCTGAATTAGATATCTGCCCTGATTTCAGCAAATCGGTTCTTGCCAATTCACTAGAAAGCAGCACAGTTCCTGACCAATAAATGCATCTTCTGAATCTGTCCAGACCGCCAGAGTAGCTCGGAAATTCATGCAGCAAGGAAACGGTTGGTATGTCGAGGCTGTACAAACCGGGCAAAACAGAGGCCGACTCAATGCTGTTAACAATGGCAAACTTGATTCTTATTGAATCATTCAACTTATCAATGAGAAATTTAGACATGGGCTCGGAGCGGCGCAGCCCCGGCTCGCAAAACATGTGTACGCCCAGCTTCAAAAACTCATCTAGCAGGCATCCATTCCCCAGCGAAACTATCAAAACATTATATTTAGCGCATAATTCTTTGGCAATGTTGTATGCGAGAATAGGGGCGCCCGTAGCAGAAAGCTCATGGGTCACCAGCAATACGGCTTCCATGCTTCTGTCTATTTTCGTTAAATCTATTTCTGGCGCAAAGGGCATGCCTACGCGCCCTTCATGCCTACCAAAATCTAGATAGTGCAAAACAGGATCTCGGCCGCTTTGGCGAACGTCGTCATAGCACTCGAGATAAAAATTGCGATCAAAATCCAGCCGATTGACCCGCCCGAAGGCTCGCTCGCTGAATATTATCTTATTGCCTAGATAGGCCGGCCTCTTGTACAGACCGCACCACATCAAAATAATTCTAATTGCATTTTTTAGCATGTCAGCATGCAAAATCCGATTAGCGACCAAAGGTGTTACGAAACACCCTGCGCATGGCGCGAAGAGGCTTCGTGATTCGCCACGAAAGAGTAGCGGCCATTTGTTCAAGATGAATTGACTTTTCGTTATCCAGCACCTCAAAGTGCTTGACATCCTTTTCAAGTTTCAAAATGTATGAACTCATGGACTCCGCTTCGGCGGAGAGCTTATTTAAAGCCGCCGACAGCCTTTCGTTTTCTTCTGAAAATTTGTTTTTCTCACCTTCAAGAAGTCGCTTTTCTTCGTCATGCTCCTGTGCTGTTTTTTGAACAAATGCCCACTTGTTTCCGAACTCCGAAGCCTGAACGATCCGGCTAAAACTATTTATCTGTGCTGGTTCGCAAACATCGAATACGCTTCCGGAAATAAGCCTAGTACCCAACACATTCTTGTCAGAGTTTTTTTTCTTTATTACGCATATCGAGTTAAAAAACTCAATCGAATGAATATTTGAAAGATCCTCTTCCGAAATTTCGCATCCATACGCTGAACAAAAATTCTCGACAACTTTCGTTCGCGAATAGCCATTACCCCAATGCTGATGATTGACGACATCAACCATCATTTTGAAGAAATTTATAGACGACTCCGGATAAAACACGCCGCCTTGATAGTGAGCCCAATAGCTACAATGCAAATCCTCGACGATGTAAACGCCATCTTCCTTTACGCGCGAAAAAAGTCTCGCGAACGACTTGACAATATCACCCGACGCATGCGACCCGTCATCAATAATTAAATCGAATTCGGTCGAAATTTTCAGAACTTGTTCAAGTGTTTCTTTATTATTTATATCTCCAATTACCAAAGAAATTCGCTCATCCGAGTAGGACAAGCGCTCACACCTTTGATCGATATCACAGCCAACAAGGCTATGCGCATTCTTGAAATATTTCGACCATATTTCCAGAGAACCGCCGTTCTGGACTCCGATTTCAAGCATGGAAACAGGCTTGCTCCTTAAATCAGCAAGAACCTGATCGTAGCTGCTCAAGTATAGGTCCCACTTGTCGGACCCCTTTCCTGCATGCTCGGCGTAGTAGTCTTTTAAATTTTTCATAGCGCCCTTAACTCAATCCCTTTGATCTCTGCACCCACAAGCCCCCACCTAACATCGCTTGATGAGACCTTCAATATTATTGCGTCATGAAGCCAATGGTGCTGCACGTGGTTAACCAAATCGCCATCCGCCAAAGAAACCATTACGCTATAATCGCCATTCGGAAGCATAGGAAGTCTAAAGACAAACTCTGCTTTAAAATGCCCCCCAGCGTTAAATCTCAGCGGGTTGCGTTGAGTAAACGAAAGAGTATTCTCACCAAACAAATCCTGACCGAGCTTGTCGCGCACGATGAATCCTAATATCGGCCGCTCCAGATCTTGGTGAGCGACGGCGTGTATTCCCACCTTAACCAGCTCACCTCCAGCCAATGGGCCGCTCAGAATTTTCCTCGGGTCCGCCAACCCAAATTCAACATGAGTCAACTCTCCTGCCCCCGTTTTCCAACCATTGGCCGCACACAAATTATTCTCTACGGACAATTCACCTCTGTAATCTATGGAGCTCCGGCCCTCTATGACTTGAGCTTCAACACACCCAGACAACTGACGCTCTTTTTCAACATCAATTGTCTGAAGCTTAATATTCTCTCCATATACCTGCTGGAGCGTATATTTCAAGTACTCTTCAGAAACATCCTTTGCTGTTCCTTGCAGGCGCACTCCCCCGCAATCCAGCCACATCGCGCGCTCGCAAAGATTTCTCACTGATGCCATATCATGGCTCACAAAAAGAAGCGTACCCTTTTCTTTAAATGCCCTGATGAATCGCATGCACTTTTGTGTAAAGACCGCGTCCCCGACAGCCAGCGCCTCGTCTACTACCAAAATATCCGCATCGACGTGAGCAATCACCGCAAACGCCAACCGCACATACATCCCGCTCGAATATGTTTTAACTGGCTGATGAATGTAGTCGCCGATATCGGCAAAGTTCGCTATGGCCGCAAAGCGCTGATCAACCTCTTCTTTGCTCAACCCATATAGCGAAGCCGCCATATAAACGTTTTCAACGCCGCTAAACTCAGGATTAAAGCCAGCGCCTAGCTCCAGCAGTGCCGCGACTCGACCATTTACCCTGATCTCGCCCGCAGTAGGGTTGAGCGTGCCGCAGATCATTTGCAGCAAGGTGGACTTGCCGGAACCATTGCGGCCGATAATTCCAACCGTCTCCCCCCTCCTTATCGTGAAACTGATGCCGTTGAGCGCCCAGAATTCTTTGTAGTAGCGCTTTCGTCCACGAATCAGGAGCTGCTTAAGTCGATCGCTGGGCCTGGAGAAGATCGGATAGCACTTACTTAGATCATTTACTTCAATTGCGAACTCTTCAGTCTTATCAGAGGACATCAGCAAATCCCTTGCGAGTTTTCTGGAACCAGGCGAACCCCAGCATTGCTACAGCCAGGGACGTCAGCATGCCACCCCCCCATAGCTGCAGATTTGGTAGGCGACCCCAGTACATCACATCCCGCATCATTTCAATTGGGGGAGTCAAAGGATTAAGAAACATTACCGTCTGGAATCGTTCTGGCAGCGCTGATGCTGGGTAAAAGATAGGGGTCAGGAACATAAGTACCTGTACAACAACACCAATCAGTTGGCCCACGTCGCGCAGGAATACTCCCAGCGACGCTAATGCCCAACTTAGCCCCATTACGAACATTACAAATGGGGCAATGATCAGCGGACAGAGCAGCACCTCCCAATGAGGCACACCTACCAGCAAAACATATGCCGCCAGCCACACCCCGAAGCTAATCGAAAAATGGAATAGAGCACTCCCCATCGCCACCCAAGGGAGTATCTCCAAAGGGAATACCACTTTTTTGACGTAGTTCACATTGGCCAGAATGAGATTTGGCGCTCGAGTCACACACTCGGCAAAGAGGTTGAAAACCATCAGGCCGGCAAACAACACCAGTGCAAACTCTGCTTTTGAATCGCCATCACCACTGCCCCATCGGGCCTTGAAAACAACACTGAATACAAACGTATACACCAACAACATGAATACAGGGGTGATCAGTGACCAGAAAATGCCCAGCATGGAGCCCTTGTAACGCCCCACTACTTCGCGGTGGATCAGATTGCGAACAAGCCCACGGTTGAGCCAAAATCCGGCCAACATCTCTAGGGGAGAAACTGAGAAACTGCGCATCAGAGGAACATCTCCTGATTAAACAACTTTTGCTACGTCTTTTTAAGGAGGCAGACCGCACCTCGATTGGCGGCTATTTCAACAAGCCGTTTTCATGCCGGCAAATGTCAATAAAAACCCTACGTTCCTTCCAGCATCGACTACGCGAGTGTCGCAGTTGACACAAGGATTGGGAGCCGTGCCAAGAAAAAGTCAGCTGAATCCAATACAAAGCCGAAGCCTGGCCAAGAAAACATAATCAGTTTCTTGGAGGCCAGGCGTAACCAAAGCCCTCATTATCCAGCGTCAAATTCGGGCTATATGCGGGGTCATGCCAGAGAATATTGCCCCACCGATTTTTCATGAAATAACTCTCGCTTGCAAAGCGTTCTTTCTTCTCTGGCGTATCCTCATACCCCCGAGTGGCCGATTCATGATGGAATAGTTCAGCGTAAGGCGTCCAAATATTTCGGTAACCCGCCTCCTTAAGCCTCAGACAGAAATCCACGTCGTTGAAGGCGACCTTAAGGTCGACTTCATTGAGCCCACCAACCTCTTCGTAAACGCTCTTTCGGACGACCATACAAGCGCCAGTTACGGCCGAAAAGCTTTGAATGTGCGAAGCACGGCCCGCGTAGCCAGGGGAGTTTTTTGGCAACCCCTTGTGCGCATGGCCTGCCACCAAATCCCCCAACAAAATTATTCCGGCGTGCTGAAGTGTCAGTGACGGATACCAGAGTCTCGCCCCAACGGCGCCCACGCCTGGCTGCATTGCTATAGCCACCATCTCCGACAACCACTCAGGAGATATCACCTCAACATCATTATTAAGAAGGGCGACAAATTCTCCTTGAGCGGACTTTACTGCGGCATTATTCAAGGAAGAGTAATTAAAAGGTCGCTCATCGCGCAGAATGTGAACTCCTCGCGAACTCTTCAAATATTCAAAATATTGCAACGCCAAAGGGTCGTCAGAGCCGTTATCGACAATTACGATCTGATAATTGCTGTATGTAGTCTTGGATAGAATGCTCTCAACGCATTGCCTTGTCAGTGACAATCCGTTTCGCGTTGGAATTATTATGCTCACCGTCGGCTCTTGCTCGGGCAACAAGTAGTGTGTGCGGTAGCCATGCCCACGCAACTCCGAGGTTGCACGCACTCCCATCCTCTGGAAGTGATCATTCAGAGCCTTTTCACCTGCAATCATTGCATAAGGTTTTGCTTCAGCGGACTGCGCTGTGCTTCCACAATGAACGCGCCAGTGGTAAAGCACTCTCGGAATATGATGGATCTGATCGGGCCGTATTTTTTCAATACACCGCAAAGCCAAGTCATAATCTTGCGCACCTTCGAATCCTATCCTGAATCCTCCAACCTCTTGTATGAGATCCAGTCTATAGGCGCCAAGGTGAGTAATTAGGTTGTGCGAGTAGAACAGATCAACGTTCCAGTCGCATTTAAAATATGGTGAATGGCGTTTGCTGATCTCGTCGATTTTGTCTTCGTCCGAGTAGATTAGACGGGCATCTGGATTAGCGTTGATTGCGTCAACCAGCCAGAACAAGGCGCTTTCGCTCATCAAGTCATCGTGATCGAGCAATGCAACCCATTCGCCACTAGCCATCATCAGCCCATCGTTGGACGCCGCTGAAATATGGCCATTCGTCTCCCTGCACTTTACTTTAATACGGGAGTCTTCCCTGCTGAAACGCTCGAAGATGGCCTGCATCTCTTCATCCTCCGACGCGTCATCAACTATACACAACTCCCAGTTTGGATAAGTCTGGCGTTTTACGGACTCGATAGCCTCGATCAGCCACCGCGGAGTCGACTTATATACAGGCATTAAGACTGTTATCAACGGACGGTGCTTGAAGCTGTTTGCCTTTGTCGCCATATCCGCACGATCCTCGTCCGACAAAGTGTCGTACAAACGAATCCAATCCGCATATTCATTTATCAAAAAAGCCGGAGTTGCAGCGAAGCGCAGTGCTTTGCACAACCCAGCAGCTCCATTTCGTCGAAAAATACGAAACGCCTTTGCAAAAACCCCGACAACACCATCCTGTCGAAGAAGATGCATTATGCTTTTAAATAAATTGAACATTTTCATCCGAGTAAACCAGCGTACTTCATCCTGCCTTGATCTCTACCCAAAAGGGGCGCCCCCGGCGCCCCTTTACTCCCTCACCTCGCTTAGCAAGCGGCTGATGAGCTCAGCCACTTTTGCCTCCGTTTGCGGCGCAATACAAATCCGTTTGTGTTCATTATTTTGTGAGAACATCGAGAAAACAACATCGCAAACGGGAGGGGTTAGCTAACGGTGCTTTTGGCTCCAGCGATCAAAATACCTTTTCGTCGAGAACCTTCAAGAGATACTGCCCGTAGCCGCTCTTGCCCAGTCGCTTAGCCTGCTCGGCCATCTGCGCATCATCGATCCAGCCATTTCTCCAGCAGATCTCTTCCGGGCAGCACACCTTGAGCCCCTGACGCTTCTCCAAGGTCTGGATGAACTGGCCCGCTTCGATCAGGCTGTCGTGCGTGCCGGTATCCAGCCAGGCATCCCCCCGGCCCAGCATCTGTACATCGAGCTGGTTTTTCTCAAGGTAGATCCGGTTCAGATCGGTGATTTCCAGTTCGCCGCGCGCGGAGGGCTTGAGGTTCCGGGCGAACTCGACGACTTGCTGGTCGTAGAAGTAGAGGCCCGTCACGGCATAGCGACTGCGCGGGGCTTTGGGCTTCTCTTCGAGACTGATCGCATGGCCTTCCGCATCGAATTCGACCACGCCGTAACGCTCGGGGTCGGATACCGGGTAGGCAAAGACACTGGCGCCACTCGGGTTCGCATCGGCGGCCTTGAGCCGGGCCGCGAGATCATGGCCGTAGAAGATGTTGTCACCGAGCACGAGGGCCGAGGGGTGGTCGCCCACGAAGTCGGCACCGATGATGAAGGCCTGGGCGAGACCATCCGGGCTCGGCTGCACGGCGTACTCGAAATTCACGCCCCAGGCTTTGCCGTCGCCGAGCAGTTGCTCGAAGCGCGGGGTGTCTTGCGGGGTGGAGATGATCAGGATGTCGCGAATGCCCGCCAGCAGGAGCACGCTGAGCGGGTAGTAGATCATGGGTTTGTCGTACACCGGCACGAGCTGCTTGGAGACCGCGAGGGTGAGCGGGTGCAGGCGGGTGCCGGAGCCACCGGCGAGGATGATGCCTTTGCGGGGCTTGTTGGCCAGAGGTGCGGTCATCGGGGAGGTCTTTCTCAGAGGATTTCGGTGAGCATGCGGGCAACACCCTTTTGCCAGTGCGGCAGGGTGAGGCCAAAGGCTTGCTGGAGTTTGGTGGTCACGAGGCGCGAGTTGAGCGGGCGCGTGGCGGGCGTCGGGTAGTCGCGGGTCGGAATCGGGCTGACCTCTTGTACCTTGAGCTCGCGGCCGGCTTTGCGCGCTTCTTCGAAGACGAAGCGGGCGTAGTCGTACCAGCTGGTTTCGCCACCGGCCACGCAGTGGTAGAGGCCACACAGCGCTTCGTTGGCCTGGGTCTGGCGGATGGCGTGCGCGGTGACGTCGGCGAGCAGGTCGGCCCCAGTGGGGGCGCCGATCTGGTCGTCGATGATTTTGAGCGCTTCGCGTTCGCTCGCGAGCTTGAGCATGGTCTTGGCGAAGTTGCCGCCGCGTGCGGCATAGACCCAACTGGTGCGGAAGATGAGGTGGCGACAGCCGGATTGCTGGATCAGCTGTTCGCCCTCAAGCTTGGTCTGGCCGTAGACGCTGAGCGGGCCGGTCGCGGCGGTTTCGTCGCGCGCCGTGTCGCCACTTCCGTCAAACACATAATCGGTGGAGTAGTGCACGAGCAGTGCGCCGATGTCTTTGGCGGCTTGTGCGACTGCGCCAGGGGTGGTGGCGTTGAGCAGACGGGCGAAGTCGGCTTCGCTTTCGGCCTTGTCGACGGCGGTGTGGGCTGCTGAATTGACGATGACGTCAGGTTTGAGCGTGCGCACGGTGTGTGCGACGGCGTCGGGCTGGCTGAAGTCGCCGCAGTAGTCGGTGCTGTCGAAATCCAGCGCGATCACGTCACCGAGCGGGGCGAGTGCGCGCTGCAGCTCCCAGCCGACCTGGCCACCGCAGCCGAGAATGAGGATTCGTGAGGCCATGGGTTCAGCGCGCCTCGTAGTTCTTGGCAAGCCACTCGCGATAGCTGCCATTGAGTACGTTGGCCACCCAGTCTTGATTGGCGAGGTACCACTCGACGGTCTTGCGGATGCCGGTCTGGAAAGTTTCGGCCGGGCGCCAGCCGAGTTCGCGTTCGATCTTGCGGGCGTCGATGGCGTAGCGGCGGTCGTGGCCGGGGCGGTCGGTGACGTAGGTGATCTGCTCGGCGTAGGACTTGCCGTCGGCGCGCGGTGAGAGTTCGTCTAGCAACTTGATGAGGGTCTGGACGATCTCGATGTTGGGCATTTCGTTCCAGCCGCCGACGTTGTACACCTCGCCGACCTTGCCCTTGGCGAGCACGGCGCGGATGGCGCTGCAGTGGTCGGTGACATACAGCCAGTCGCGGATCTGCTGACCGTCACCGTAGATGGGCAGTGCCTTGCCGGCGAGCGCGTTGGCGATCATCAGCGGGATCAGCTTCTCGGGGAAGTGATAGGGGCCGTAGTTGTTGGAGCAGTTGCTGGTAGTGACCGGCAGGCCGTAGGTGTGGTGCCAGGCGCGCACGAGGTGATCAGACGAGGCTTTGCTGGCCGAGTACGGGCTGTTGGGCTCGTAGGTGTTGGTTTCGGTGAAGGGCGGGTCGTTGGGGCCCAGCGAGCCGTAAACTTCGTCGGTGCTCACGTGATGGAAGCGGAAAGCCGCCTTGGCTTCGCCTTCGAGGCTACTCCAGTAGGCGCGGGCGGCTTCGAGCAGGGTAAAGGTGCCGTCGATGTTGGTGCGCAGGAAGGCGGCCGGGCCGTGGATACTGCGGTCGACGTGGCTTTCGGCAGCAAAGTGCACGATGGCGCGCGGCCGGTGTTCGGCCAGCAGGCGATCAATCAGGGCGCGGTCGCAGATGTCGCCCTGAACAAAAGTGTGGCGCGCATCCCCCTGCAGGCTCTTGAGATTCTCCAGGTTGCCGGCGTAGCTCAGCACATCCAGATTCACCACCGACTCATCGCTCTGCTTGAACCAGTCCAGCACAAAATTGCTGCCAATAAAGCCGGCTCCGCCGGTAACGAGAATGCTCATGATGTCCTAAACCAAAAAAATTAGGCAGCCCAACAACGAAGGCCACCCCAAAAAAAAGCCCTATATCTTAACGTGACTTCACAAATCCTCGTCTGAACTCACATCAAATATTCCCTAAAGGACAAAGAGGACGCGCTCAATCACCTGTCTCTGAAGCACACCCGGGCTGGCCTTCGACCTGAAAAAGACGCCTATCCTCTAGGCGCAAAGCACTTAAGCGTCCGCCCCAGACACACCCCGTATCAAGTGAGATAACTTCGCCCATATCTCGGTAGCCAAGTGCGGACCAATGACCATGCAGCACAGTGTGCGTACGCCATTGCGCTAATGGATGGGCATACCAAGGCCGGAGCCTTGGCCAAGCCTCCGGCGGCCCTTTCGGCTTAAGTTCTATGCAGTCATCCAGACTCAGAAAACGCAGCCGGCACATGGTGTTGACGATGATGCGCAGTCGATCGGGACCGATAAGATCCTCCGACCACAGCACAGGCTTACCTCCCCACAGATCGCCTAGACAAGCTTGCCAGTCTGCTCTGGACAAAACGTGCTCGACCTCGCACGCCAGACTTCGCGCCTGCGCAATGGTCCAACTGGGAAGGAGGCCCGCATGCACCATGGCGAAGCCCTGTTCAACGTGGAGCAACGGGCGGCAGCGCAGCCAATCGACCAGTTCAGAAAGATCAGGCGCCTCCAGCAAGTCATGCAGGGTATCCCCCTCCCCTTGGCTGACAGCCCCAGCCACTACCGCCAAAAAGAACAGGTCGTGATTTCCCAGTACGCACACCACGCTGTCACCCAACGCCATTAGCCGGCGCAAGACCGCCAAACTGCCGGGGCCGCGATTGATCATATCCCCCGCTACCCACAATCGATCCTGCACAGGATCAAAATCTATTTCCCTCAGCAGAGCATCCAACTCTGCATCGCAGCCTTGGATATCTCCAATTACGTAGCGATAACGACAGGGGAGCATGCTCAGGCCTTACGCAGGGAATTGACCGTAGATGCGTTAACACAGGCTTCGTGGCAGACGGGCGTGTACTCTGGGACCCAACGCTGAAGCATGTCACGAACGACACCATCAGAAGGGCTGGCAGTCTGGAGCAACCAAGCTTCGACCTGCTGGATTAGGTCTGTCGCAACCAGACGCGAACGCGCCACTCTAAGCTTGGGATGATGGGTTGGTCGGGTCTGCTCAGCGTCGGCCAAAAGCTCTTCGTAGAGTTTTTCGCCAGGGCGCAGACCGGTAAATTCAATCCGGATCTCATCTTCGGTAAAACCGGAAAGGCGAATCATGTTGCGCGCCAGATCGGTAATTTTCACCGGCTCTCCCATGTCCAGCACGAAGATCTCACCTCCCTCTCCCATGCTGCCAGCCTGCAAGACCAGCAAGGCGGCTTCCGGTATGGACATAAAATAGCGGGTTATCTCAGGATGCGTCACCGTCACCGGCCCCCCGCAAGCAATCTGTTCCTGGAATTTCGGGATGACGCTGCCGTTGCTGCCCAGTACATTGCCAAAACGCACCGTTTCAACCCGCGTTGCATTGGAAACTGAGTACAGAGCCTGGCAGAGCATTTCAGCCAGGCGCTTGGTAGCCCCCATCACATTGGTAGGGTTCACCGCCTTGTCCGTGGAAATAAGCACGAAGCGCTCAGCGCCGTAAGACTGACTGCAGCGCGCCACATTGAGCGTCCCCAGTACATTATTGCGCACAGCCTGCCAGGCGTTACGCACCTCCATCAGCGGCACGTGTTTGTAGGCTGCTGCGTGGAATACCACTTGCGGCCGCCATTCGCCAAAGATCTCGTGCAGCCGCACCGCATCCTTGACATCGGCAGCCAAGGGAACAACCGGGATCTGCGGCTGGTGCTGTGCGAACCACTGCTCAATCGTGTACAGAGCGTATTCACTTTGCTCCACCAGCAACACGCGTGCGGGGGAGAAATGTGCAATCTGACGACACAGCTCTGAACCGATAGACCCCCCCGCACCTGTCACCAGCACACACTTGTCCGCGAGCACGGCCGCAACATTGGCGGTATCGATACACACGGTTTCACGCCCGAGCAGGTCCTCAATTTCGACCTTGCGGATAGCGTTCACGGCAATCCGGCCGGACATGATGTCTTCAAGTGCTGGCACGGTCAGCAACTGCAAGCCTGCCTGCGCGCAGCAGCCTGCAACTTTACGACGCACGGCAATCGAGGCCGAAGGAATTGCCAAAATGGCGTGCCTGACTTTCAGATCACTCGCCACCTCGGGCAGAGAGTCAACCGCTCCGATCACGCGTTGCCCCCCCAGCTCCCGCCCCCATTTGCCGGCATTGTCGTCCAGCAGGCCGACCACCCGCCAATCAGGAGAGCGCTCCATGTCACGCACCAGCATGGCGGCGGCACGCCCCGCGCCAATCACAATCACGGGCTTCCCTTGGCAGGCGAGACCGCCAAACATGCGATGCTCCTTCCACATCCGGTAAGCAATCCGGCCACCAGCCATACCCATAATCAGCAACAGCGGGAACAACACCACCAGCGAACGCGGTACCGGTGGCTGTGGTGTCAGCAGCACGACATAAGCCACCATCGCCAGCAAAGTACCGCCCACCGCCTTGAGCACCCGCTTAAGGTCCGGCAGGCTCGCAAAAATCCATAAGCCGCGATACAACCCCGCCAGCCAGCAAGCCAGCGCGTGTGCTGGCAGCATGCACAACAAACCGACCAGGACGGTATGGCCGTAATCTTCAGGCCAAGAAAAGTTGAATCGCAACCAGAATGCAGAACACCACGCAAAGGCCAGGGCAAGCAGGTCAAACAGGAATACCAATAGGGATTTGAGGCCAATTTTTCGCATCAGGAGGCTTTCTATTTGCCCATCGCCGCGCCTTCAATGCGCTCAAATTCAGATACGCCTGCATCGAAATACCAAGCCACCCCAGCCAACAAGGCAAAGCTTGTCAGACAGATAGGCAAAGCAAATTCGGGCCAAGCCAGCGCACTCAAAGCGGCCGGCAACAAAATCAGCAGATCTATGAACAGTATGGCCAAGGTCACTGGCCGGTGTGCGCCAACACGACGTGAGGCCCACTGGTAAGCGTGAGTGCGGTGCGCCTCTGTCACGCGGATGCCACGTGCCGCACGCCGCAACAATGTGAGCGTGGCATCCACAATGAAAACAGCTAAGAGGATCAACCACGGCCACAAAGTCGTCTGCCCACTCGTTGTTGCATACAAGGCGTGCACCGCCAGGGCGTAGCCCAGAAAGCCGCTACCCGCATCCCCCATGAAAATCCTGGCCGGCGGCCAGTTCAGTAGCAAAAAGCCACAACTCGCCGCAGCCAGCAACCACAAAGGCATTCCGTCGCTACCGGACAGAGCCATCAAAACGCCTCCTGTCCCTGCCACAAATACAGCCTGGGATGCGGCGAGGCCGTCAATTCCGTCCATGAAGTTGTAGAAGTTAATAGCCCAGGCAAGCAACAAAACTCCGCACAAATGCCCCAGCCATCCCCAGTGGAGGATCAGACCGCCAAGATCCAGCTGGGGCCAACCATCCAGCAGTAGCACGGCAAGTGCAGCTGCCAGCAAATGGAAAGCAAAGCGAACTCGCGCCGATAACGGGGCATGGTCGTCCCAGAAACCAAGCACGGCAATCAGCCCCCCACCGAGCAGCAAGCTCCAGAACAAACCGGGCGCGAGGCCAGCGTGGAGCTGCCAGAATATCAGCGCAGCCAGATAAGCCAGCACGATCGCCACGCCCCCGCCACGCGGCGTCGGCACCGTATGCGAACTGCGCGCATTAGGCATATCGATGATCTGTCGGGCCAGCGCGTAGCGCCGCAAGGCCAGGGTGCCAATAAATGACGTCAGTAACGTCAGCCCGGCAGCGGCAAAATGAAAATCAGACAAACCTCGCACCCTCACCACCTACAGTACGTCGAAGCGCTTCCTGGCGACTCACGCTCGGCACCCAATCCAGGACGGCCCGTGCCTTGTCACCACTCACCCACAGCTCACCAGTCAGGCGGCGCATGGCGGACCCCACGCCGGGAAACCCTGCTCCTATCCGCAGCAGCCACAGCGGCACTGCCACCAACCTAGCAGGCACACCTGCAGCTGCCGCAATCTCGCGCATCAGCGTCGCCGTGCCACATTCGGTATCTGAAGCATGAAAAACTTCCCCCACCGCACTGGAGTGCACACAGCAGCGCTCCAATAGCGCAGCCAAATTCCACACATTCACAAAACTGCGCAAGGCCTCAACCCTACCAAAAGGCAGCGGAACACCTTTTTTCACCAATCCAATCAAACGCTCGAAATTGCCCCCGACGCCAGTGCCATAAACCAGCACCGGCCGCACAATCACCCACTCCATGCCTTGAGCCTCCGCCACTTCACGCAAGGCCTGCTCAGCCGCGAGTTTGGAGCGGCCGTACGTATCTTCAGGCGCAGGCGCATCAGATTCGCTTACAGGACGTCCCTGCGAGCGCTCAGCGCAGGCCTTGATGCTGCTGACGAAAACAAACCGTTTGACGCCCGCTCGGGCCGCCTGCTCAGCCAGATGCCGGGTCACCGCAACATTTTCCAACGCATACGCGGCCTCGGGATCTTCCACATCCTCCTGCATCTTGTGCACGCGAGCCGCCAGATGCAGCACCACATCCACACCCAGAAAAGCATTCGAACACTCAGGCAATGTGCGCAGATCTGCGATTACCGCATCATCGGGCATGCCGGCAATCGCCTGACGCAACCAAGGGCGCACAGCATGCCCGCCTTCACGCATCCGACGACAGAATTCGCGCCCGACAAAACCGTTCGCGCCTGTAACGAGAATCCTCACACGATCCTCCAGCCATGGCGATTGAAGAACTGCACACCGGAGCGACAGAACATGCGCACATGCTTCCAGCCTTTCCGTCCGGCACCACCACCAAAATGGGCAATCCGCACATCGCCCACAGCCGCAATCCGGCCATGGCGTGCAGCCCGCAGGCTCAAGTCGAAATCCTCGAAGTAGAGGAAATAGTCCGGATCAAACCCCCTCAGCACACGCAAGGAGTCTCCACGCAGGAGCATAAAACAGCCGCTTGCAATCGGAGGATCCCAAAGAACAGGCAGAGCGTTTGCCTCCCGCATTTCATAACGCGCCAGACGGCGCGCAAAGAAACGTTTGCCAAGCGTCGGTAAAAAGCCCCTCAGAACGAGATCAAGAATGCTCGGATAGCGCTTGCACAAGAAGTGCCACCTGCCCCCACCTTCAAGAATGGCGGGCGACAAAAGCACACACTCCGGATTTCCCTCCATGAAAAGGGCTGCAGAACTGAGCGCATCAGGCTGCAGATAAACATCCGGATTCAGAACCAGGTGTAACTGGCCCGCCCCCTGTGCCAGCGCAAGGTTGTGCCCACGCCCGAACCCCACATTCCCGTGCCCTGAAAGAATTGAAAAGTCATCCCAGCCAGAATCACGCATCAGCCCATCAAGGCCAGCGTCATTGCCATTGTCCACCAGCACCAGCCGGGCCTCACCAATCACGCCCTCAGCCTGGGCATGCACAAGCGCAACGCGCAGGCTGGCGAGGGTATCGCGCAGCATGGGCTCGTCAGGATGGTAGGTTACAAGGCTGATGGAAAGCGAAGTCACGGCCATAAAGATATACAAAGTCCCGCGTCAAGTCGTCTCACGCAGAGGGCCAGAAAGCCCGCGCAAGCCATGCCACACTCCGCGCAACATCATGTTGAGGTGGCGTGATCGTGACGTCGAGAACGACAGATAGAACACGAATTTGATAACGAGCGCGACCAGGTTCGCCTGTTTCCAAGCGGAACCGACATAGGAACGGCGAGTCAGCGCAACCGCATTGCGAAAGGTGTAATAGTGCCGCAAGGGCGTTCTGGCCGGAAAACTCCGCCCCAGCAGGCGAATAGGCTCGTCGCCAAGAGAGTGCTCCATTTGCGCTGAGAAGCAGCCAAAAACTTCATAGCCCCGGCTGCTGGCGCGCAGGCACCATTCAACATCGACATAGTCGATGAATAGCGAATCATCCATCAGACCGATATCCCGCAGAACTGGTGCAGATATCAGGCTGCCGGAAGCGATCAGATGATCCACGCGCGCCAGATCCTCAAAATCGGGCACGGTAACTCGTGACAGGGAAAGTCCCTTTACTCGCACAAAAACAGGCTGATTTCCCTGTCTGGCGTCGACATAGGTCGGCCCCACAGCAGCCACTCGATGACCTTTGGCCGAGAGCCTCCCAAGCGCTTTTATCAGAACCGGGACCATGCCGGTCAAAGGACGGCTGTCGTGATCAAGCAGCAGGACATGCGTGGCGCCTTGCTCCAAGGCACAGCGGATCCCTTCATTTTGCGCGGCAGCAATCCCTGCGTTACGCCGCAACGGCAATACAGTCAGTTCCGGCCATTGCAGCCCCTCCAAAGCCGACAAAAACCCATCACCAGAACCATTGTCGACAACGATCATCGCGGCAACCTGCGCGCGGAGGCTTTCCAGAACGCGTCGAAACTCCTGAATGTCAGGATGGTAGCTAACAATGACAGCGGCAACATGAGTTGTCTCATCAGGCGAAAATCGCAATTGGCTGACTGAGCTCACATCTACACCCTCAACAACACGTAGAGCTGACGCCGTAAACGGGCCGGAAAAATTCCGTGCCTGATCAGGACGGCACGCCGCCCAAGCCAGCCATACCGATAGAGGTTTGAGAACGCCGAGAGGCAGTCTGACACAGACTCAGGCACGGCCTCGCCCAGTGCGGCCTGGAGGCTGCGCGCCTGAGCACAGGCTGCGGAGTAATCAAAACGCCTGCCCTCGCGACTAAAGATTCTGCTTGGCAAGGAAAAAAGACCGGGCATTTTCTTGGCTCCTACCGTGTTCTTCCCATGCTGACGGTAACGGACACATGGCTCCGGCACAGCGATGATCTTTCCGCGCGCACTCGCAACCAGGCTCAACCAATAGTCATGCATGAAGGCTTCCGGCGGGACAGGCAATGCCACTTCGAGCAAGGCCCTGTTGAAGAGACTGGCGCACCCCGTCACGACATTCTGCACAATCAACTGAGACACGCGGTCACGTCCAGGGTCAATTCCCTGGTGCTGCCAGAAACTGGGGGCAATCCTCTCCAGACTGGCATCCACCACTTCAAGATCCGAGTGCACAAGCAAAGGAACGCTCTCCCCGTGCGCAGCCTCTGCAGCACGAATCGTCCTCAAAAGCACTTCAAGCTTTTCTGGCTGCCAAACGTCGTCCTGATCGCAGAAGGTCACATAGGGCGCAGCGGACTGAGTCATCAGCGAAGCAAATCCTGCTTTGGCCCCAAGCTTCAGGCCATCACGCACCACGGTGAACCTGGTGGGAAATGCCTTCACGTACTCATCGAGAATCGCTACTGTTCCATCACTGGATCCATCATCTCGCGCGATAACACGCCAGTCCTGATGTGTTTGCGCCAGCAAGGACTCAAGCTGCTCCGCAAGAAAGGCAGCCCCGTTAAAGGTAGCCAGAAGAATATCAACAGTCTGTACAGATCTCATTCTCGACACTTCGCATACAAGTGGCCCACTACCCGTGCAGCCATGGGACGCAACATGCTTCCTGCTGCCAATCCGCCCAGCGCAGCAAACACTGCCGCCAGCCCAAATCCAGCAAGCGTTGCAATGCGTCCTCCTTGCGGAAGGACCTGGTTAGCACACCAATAGATCAGAAAGCAGCATGCAAGGATCAGACACACATCCCGTGCAAGCCAGGCTAGTGTCAGCTTTGGCATCATGCGTCGCTGAGTCTCAAGCATCCAGCCAAAGAAAAACAGGGCATTGCCGCCAAACCATGCCCATGCCGCGCCGACGGCCCCAAACCTGACGACCAGAAAATAAATCGCCGGGATCCAGAGCACAGCCAAAAGCAAAGTGCCGACAACATGGCGGCCCACCTTGCCATTCACATACTGAAGCTGAAAAACCAGGCTGGAAAACGCCCAGAGCATATGTCCCGCAGCGTATAAGGAAAGCAAGGGGGCGCTTCTGGCGGCCAACTCCTCGTTTCCTACCCAGATGAAGAGTATTCGCTCCCCCATCATGATCGCCGCGCCTGCCACTATCCCCAGTATCCACGCCAAGACCTGTGTACCGGTCCGATAAACCAGCTCAAAGCCTTGCGGGTCCTGGCGGGCGGCGATGTAAACCAAGCGCGGCTGGAGCGCCTGGGTAAACGGCGTCGCGAGGATGGCGACAGAGCTGGCTGCCACGGCCGCCAGTGAATATTCGCCAAACGCCGATAGATTGATGAAATGCGACAGAATCAGTCTGTCAGTCTGCGCAAGAATTCCCCAGACCATTGTCAGCAGCGCCATGGCGCCAGCAAAACGAACTACCGGGCGAAAAGCCTGGAAACTGGGCAGAACGCCAGAAGACAATGGCAGCTCACGCTTGAAAAGGCTGGCAAAAATCAGCAATTCGGAGACAGCAAGGATGCTCTGATAAACAAAGAAGGTCACCACATCGCTAGACACCCAGACCAGCACCAGCAAGACCAGAACTGACTTGAGGGTGCTCAAGGAGATTTGTGTGACATTGATCAGCGTGAAACGCTCCAGGCCAATCAAACCGCTGCGATAGAGGCTGGC
The DNA here is from genome assembly GCF_002855595.1 of Uliginosibacterium sp. TH139. Classification (NCBI taxonomy): domain Bacteria; kingdom Pseudomonadati; phylum Pseudomonadota; class Betaproteobacteria; order Rhodocyclales; family Zoogloeaceae; genus Uliginosibacterium; species Uliginosibacterium sp. TH139. Next base: position 210,612 of record NZ_PKRR01000003.1, read on the forward strand.
CAACCAGCGACACGACAACATCAGCCCCATCAGTGCCACACACCGCGAAACCTGATCAACACTGACTGTTTCTAATTGGAACCAGTTGCTCCCGAACCAACCTCTTGCCAAAAAAACACCTGCTCCACACACCAGCCCGAGCACAGAAAACAGAAGCTCTGCACTTCTGACAAAGCGAGTCAAATCCTCAACAAGGACGTCTCCGGCGCGAAAGCGCGAGATCTCACGAATCAATGTCGGAGAAATACCCGCGTCCAGCAGTGCAAACCAAGCCTGCAAGGCGACAAAAAAACTCACCAGCCCGTATGCCTCCAGCCCCATGTAATGCACATAGGCCGGCACCATCAATACTCCGATAGCTACGGAATAGAGTTGGCCGGCCATGTTGGCCAGAATCCCGGCCTTGAACGAAGCCATGCGGAGCTCCTTCGCTCAGGTGCGGAAATAAGCGCGATACCAGTCCACGAAACGCTGCATCCCCTGCAGCAGCGGCGTGCCCGGCGCGAAGCCGGTCCAGGCCGTCAGCGCCGACACGTCCGCCGAGGTCACCGGCACATCGCCCGGTTGCATCGGCTGGAAGTCTTTCTCAGCGACTTTGCCGGTGGCGGTTTCGATAGCGGCGATGAAGTCCATCAGCGGCACGGGGTCCTGATTGCCAATATTGAAGACCCGGTAGGGTGCCGGCGACGTGCCGGGATTGGGAGCCTGGCCATCGTAGGCGGCGTCCGGCTCGGCCGGGCGGTCGAGCGTACGCACCACGCCTTGCACGATGTCATCGATGTAGGTGAAGTCGCGCAGCATCTTGCCGTGGTTGAAGACCTTGATCGGGCGACCTTCGAGGATGGCGCTGGTGAACAACCAGGGCGCCATGTCCGGCCGGCCCCAGGGGCCATATACGGTGAAGAAGCGCAAACCAGTGGTGGGCAGGTTGTAGAGGTGGCTGTAGGTGTGGGCCATCAGCTCGTTGGCCTTCTTGGTGGCCGCGTAGAGGCTCACCGGATGGTCCACAGCATCCTGCTCGGAAAAGGGCGTTTTCTCGTTACCACCATATACGCTGGAGCTGGAGGCGTACACGAGGTGCTGCACGGCGTTGTGACGGCAGCCTTCGAGGATGTTCACGAAGCCGACGAGATTGGAGTCGGCATAGGCATGCGGGTTCTGCAGGGAGTAGCGCACGCCGGCCTGGGCGGCCAGGTGCACTACGCGCTCGAATTTCTCGTCCGCAAAAAGCTTTGCCAGAGCTTCACGATCGGCGATATCAAGCCTGATGAAACGGAAGTTCGGCCAGGGTGTGAGCTGCGCGAGGCGGTCGTGCTTGAGCTGCGGGTCGTAGTAGTCGTTGAGGTTATCGATACCGACAACTTCATCGCCGCGTTTGAGCAGTTCGAGCGAGGTGTGCATGCCGATGAAGCCGGCCGCACCGGTGACGAGGACTTTCATGCCGGTCGTTTCCCATCCTGCAGCCCAGGCTGCTGAAAAAACAAACGCGGCCTCAACGCCGCGAAAACTCGATCATTTTCGCATACTTGGCGAAGCTGTTGAAACAGCCGATCAGGATGTGTATCAAGCCAGGAAGGCCATCCAGAAAGCCAGCCCGCATGACGTAAAACTTGATGAAACGGAATAAAGGGCTCAGCAGCAATTTGCCTGCCGACACCTGCCTGCCCTCCTCGACCAGCGCCTTGGCCGCCAGCGTCGTGTAGCGGTTCTGTTTGGCGAGATAGCTTTCGATCGTGTCTTCGGAGTGGTGCAGCAAATCCCCGCGCAGCAGGCCTACACCACCGAGCGTGATGACACGCTCGTGCACGATGTCGTCGGACCAGCGTGCGTGGCGACGGTCAAACAGGCGCAGCGACAGATCCGGATAGCCCTCGCCGTGCTTCAGATAGCGGCCGAGAAAGCGATTGCAGCGCGGAAATTCGTAACATTGATAGGCCGGCTGGACGAGCGCGCGCTCGATGCTGACGCGCAGCGCCTCGGACACGATTTCGTCGGAGTCGATGCACAGCACCCAGTCATGCGCAGCCTGCTCGATCGCGAACTGTTTCTGCGGACCAAAGCCACGCCACTCCTCGCGGATCACACGTGCGCCGAAAGATTCCAGCAGCTCGATCGTGCCATCCGTGCTACCCGAATCCACGGCAATGATCTCCGCGCAGAACGCCAGGGATTCCAGCGTGGCGCGCAGCGGGCCGACACAATCACGTGTGATCAGCACGGCTGACAAGGGAAGACGAGCACTCATGAGCAGTGGCCAGGGTTTACAATCCGGGCCACATTCTATGCCAGACCCGGCGATTCCCCTTAGCGCATGCGTTCCGTCCTCCTCGTCAAAACCTCCTCGCTCGGCGACGTGATCCACAACCTGCCGGTCGTCAGCGACCTGCTGCATCACTGGCCGAAGCTGGCCATCGACTGGGTGGTGGAAGAAAGCTTCGCCGAGATCCCGCGCTTGCATGCGGGCGTGCGTCAGGTTTTTCCGGTCGCCGTCCGGCGCTGGCGCAAGCAGCTCACGCAACGCATCACCTGGCAGGAAATAGGTGCATTCCGGCAGGCCGTGCGCGCCAACTGCTATGACCTCGTGATCGACACCCAGGGGCTGTTCAAAAGTGCGCTGCTGACCCGCATGGCCGATGGCCTGCGCTGTGGCTACAGTCGCGAAGCCGCGCGCGAGCCACTCGCCGCCTGGTTCTACGACTGCCGCTACGCGATCCCGAAAACCGCGCACGCGGTGGAGCGCAACCGCTGGCTGGCTGCCGCGGCCGCCGGCTATTCGCCGGACCTGCCGCTGCGCTACGGACTGCATGTCGACACGACCGATACAGCGAAGCCTTACTGCGTGCTGCTCACCGCCACCAGCCGGGACGACAAGCTGTGGCCCGAAGCCCACTGGCAGGCATTGGGTCAAGCGCTGGCTGCGGAGGGCCTGCGCTGCGTGCTGCCGGCTGGCTCGGCGCGCGAACGCGAACGAGCAAGCCGCATCGCCGCCGCCATCCCCGGTGCCGAGCTGGCACCACCCTCCTCGCTCGGTGAGCTGGCCCGGCTGCTCGGCGCGGCCGCCGGCATCGTCGGTGTGGATACCGGCCTGACCCATCTTGCGGCTGCACTGGATCGCCCGGTCGTGGCGCTCTATGTGGCCACCGAACCCGGGCTGACCGGCGTCTACGCCGGCCCGCGCGCGTTCAACCTAGGTGGCAGGGGGCAATGTCCCGCGCCGGCCGAAGTGCTCGCCGCCCTGCAGCCCTTGCTGACGAAGAAGATCCGCCCATGAATCGCCTGCTTTACTCCGCACTGTGGCACCTCGCCCTGCCCCTGATCGGCCTGCGCCTTGCGTGGCGTGCGCGCAAGCAGCCGGAGTATCTGCAGCATCTGGGCGAGCGCTTCGGCGCGGCGCCACGCGCAGGTCAGGCGCCGCGCATCTGGCTGCATGCCGTCTCGGTCGGCGAAACCCGCGCCGCCCAGCCGTTGGTGAAAGCCCTGCTCGCTCGCTATCCGCAGCACGAAATCCTGCTCACTCACATGACCCCCACCGGTCGCGCCACCAGCGAAGAGCTGTTCGGCAAGGAAGCGCGTGTCGTACGAACTTATCTCCCCTACGACTTTCCCTGGGCCCAACGCCGCTTCCTCGCCCGTGCTCGCCCGCACATGGGCATCGTGATGGAAACCGAAGTGTGGCCAAACCTGATGTGCGCCGCCGAGCAGGCGGGCGTGCCGATGCTGCTGGCCAACGCCCGCCTCTCGGCGCGCTCGGCACGCGGCTATCAACGCCTCGGCCAGCTCGCCCGCACAAGCTTCGGTCGTTTCAGCAAGGTGTTGGCGCAAACGGCGGATGACGCCAGCCGCCTCGCCGCCTGCGGCGCTGTGCAGCCGATCGTGAGCGGCAACGTGAAGTTCGATCTGGAGCTGACGCCAGCCCAGCTCGCCCTCGGCGCGGAATTCCACGCCGCTGCGGGCGGGCGCCCAGTGATCCTCGCCGCCAGCACCCGCGAAGGAGAAGAAGGCGCGCTGCTCGCCGCCTTCCTCATCCATGCACCGGCAGACGCGCTACTGGTGCTGGTGCCGCGCCATCCACAGCGTTTCGACGAAGTGGCGGCCATGGTCAGCAAGCTGGGGCTAACCCTGCAGCGCCGCAGCGCTGGCCTGCAGATCACACCGGATACGCGCGTGTGGCTCGGCGATTCGATGGGCGAGATGCTGGCCTACTACCGCATGGCCGAGGTAGCCATCATCGGTGGCAGTTGGCAGCCACTGGGCGGGCAGAACCTGATCGAGGCCTGCGCAGCCGGTGCGCCGGTGCTGATCGGCCCGCACACCTTCAACTTCACCGAAGCCGCCATGAAAGCCATCGAAGCCGGCGCCGCCCGGCGCTGCGCGGATCTCGACACAGCCCTGCGCACTTGCCGTGAGCTGCTGGCGGACACTTCTGCACGCAAGACCATGGCAGCCGCCGGCGAAGCCTTTGCGGCCGCCAACCGTGGGGCGACCGAGCGCACCCTGCAGGCGATTACTGCATTGCTAGCCAGCGCCACCAACCAATGAAAAGGGCGCGTTGCCGCGCCCTTCGTGATCCTGAAGCCTTCTTCAATCAGCGTTCGAGCAAGGCGTTGATCTCTTCCAGATCCTTCAGGCTCAGGCTGCCCACTGCCTGCTTAAGCTTCACCTGGGCCATGATCGTGTCGTAACGCGACTTGGCCAGCTTCTGGGCGGTGTCAGCGAGCTGGCTCTGGGCATCCAGCACATCTTTGTTGATCTTCACGCCCACCTGATAGCCCAGCTTGTTGGACTCCAGTGCGCTGCGGCTCGACACCACAGCCGCTTCATAGCCTCTCACCTGGGCCACACCACTGGTCACACTGAGGAAGGCTGAGCGGGCCAATTGCGCGGCGTTACGCTTGGCCGCCTCCAGATCCTGCTGCGACTTGGCCGACAAAGCCTGCGACTCGCGCACCTTGGACTGGGTGCCGCCACCGGCGAAGATCGGCAGGGTTGCCTGCACGCCAACCTGCCAGTTGCGATACTCGAACTCGCTCTGCGAGGAAGTAGAGCCCGCGCCATGATTGCGGCCATAGGAGCCTACCGCATCGATGGTCGGCAGATGTGCCGCACGGGTCCGCTCCACCTCGCGCGCAGCGATTTCTGCGTTGAGCTGGCCGACCTGCACATCCAGATTATTTTTCTGGGCGGACAGCGCCCATTGCTCCACATCTGCCGGCATCGGCGGCTCCAGCATCACGCCATCACGCAGACGCGCCAATTGCGGCGGCTCCTTGGCGATCAGCACACGCAAGGCTTCGCGCTTCACGTTCACATCGTTCTGGGCCGCAATTTCCTGTGCCGACACGATGTCGTACTTGGATTGCGCATCATTCACGTCGGTAATCGTGACCGTACCGACTTCAAAACTTTTCTTTGACAGATCCAGCTGCTCGCGCGAAGCCTTCTTGAGCTGACTCTGCACCGTGAGCACATCCTGCGCGTTGAGCAGATCGAAGTAAGCCTGGGTGCTGCGCACCATCAGATCCAGCTCGGCTGCCGTGAGCTGCGCTTCGGCCACGCCCACCTGCAGTTCGCCCTGCTTGTAGGCCACCCAGTTCTGCCAGCGGAACAGCGGCTGGGAAAGCTGCAAGGTGTAGGAGTTGGTGTTGTAACCATACTCACGCTCGTTCGGCAGCTTGGCATCCAGGTTGTTATAGGTGCTGGCGCCATTCAGGTTGATCGTCGGCAGCAGACCAGCGCGCCCTTGCGGCAGCTTCTCGCGCCCGGCTTCCACCTGGTAGCGGGCGGCGCCGTATTTGGCATCGCTCTGGCGCGCGTCCTGATAGATGCCCAGCAGATCGGCGGCCTGAACGCTGCCGGCACACAGCAGCGCGACGGACAGGGCAATACGCTTCATGTTCTCTCCCACTCCAGACTTCCCAGAAATTCAGTAACGCGGCATGGCCGGATCAACACGCTGCGCCCACGCATCCACGCCACCCGTGAGGTTATACACATTTTCAAAACCCTGTTGCGCCAGGAACAAGGCCACGCGCTGGCTGCGCATGCCGTGATGACAAATGCACACCACGGCCTGCTGTGCCGGCAGTTCATGCGCCCGCGCCGGGATTTCGGCCATCGGTACCGGCGTGATGCCGGCCAGCGCGCAGTGTTCAACCTCCCAGGGCTCGCGCACGTCCAGCAACAGCGGCGCGGCGCGCCCGCCATCGGCCAGCCAGGCAGCCAGGTCTTCAGCACTCAAAGGCGTCACCATGATGCCGCGCTCAGAACGCGAAGGCGGCCGCCGGCGTGCGCAAGGCGTCCACCGAGGTTTCAAACAGGGCACGGCTGCCGCCCGCCGGCGTGTACAGGCGCACACAGAGCACCGGCGCACTGCCCACGCAAGCCAGCAGGCGGCCGCCCGGCTTGAGCTGGGTCAGCCAGGCCGCCGGCACTTCGCGCACCGCACCGCTCGCTACGATGAGGTCATACGGCCCATGCGCCGCATCGCCCTGCAAGCCGTCAGCCTCCTCCACCGTTACGTTGGCTACCCCGGCATGGGCCAGATTGGCGCGCGCCAGGCTCACCAGGACCGGATCAGCCTCCACCACCCGCACGCTCGTAGCATGCACGGCCAGCAGGGCGGCCAGATAGCCTGAGCCAGTGCCGATCAAGAGCACGTTCTCGCCCCGCTTGGGCGCCGCAGCCTGCAGCAGGCGGCCAGCCACGATGGGCGTCAGCATCTTGCGCCCGCCCGGCAGGGGCAGCGCCACATCAGCAAAGGCCAGGGCCTGTTGCGCTGGCGCCACGAAGCGCTCGCGACGCACCAGCGATACGGCCTCCAGGGCGGCCGGGTCGAGCACCTCAGCAGGGCGCAGTTGCTGCTCGATCATGTAGAAGCGGGCCTGTTCGATATCCATTCTTGTTTCCTTCCTGTATGGGGGCGGGGGCGTAAGCCGGGAATTCTAGCCTGTGCGCGCCGGCCCCGCCCTTAGGCCTTACATTCTTTCACCCGGTACCAGGCGGCATACAGCGCCGGCAGGAACAACAAGGTCAGCACCGTGGCGACCAGCAGCCCCCCCATGATCGCCACCGCCATCGGGCCAAAGAAGGCCGAACGAGATAGCGGGATCATCGCCAGGATGGCCGCCAGGGCGGTCAGCATGATCGGGCGGAAGCGCCGCACGGTGGCTTCGACGATCGCCTGCGCAGGCGGTACGCCGTTCTTTTCGTCCTGATCAATCTGGTCGATCAGGATCACCGAGTTGCGCATGATCATGCCCGAGAGCGCAATGGTGCCCAGCATGGCGACGAAGCCGAAGGGCTGGCCGAAACCGAGCAGCGCAAGCGTCACCCCGATCATGCCCAGCGGGGCGGTGAGCACCACCATCAACATGCGCGCGAAACTCTGCAACTGCAGCATCAGGATCGCCAGCACCACAATGATGAACAGCGGCACGCCGGCCGCCACCGAGCTGCCGCCCTTGGCACTTTCTTCCACCGCGCCACCCACTTCAAGGTGATAACCCAGCGGCAGAGAGGCACGGATCGCTTCGATCTGCGGCGCCAGTTGCTGGACCACTTCAGCCGGCTGAACGCGGCCATACAGGCTGGCACGCACGGTCACCGTCGGCAGCTGGTTACGGCGCCAGATCAGACCCGGCTCGAAGTCATATTCGAGCGTGGCGAGCTGCGACAGGGGCACGCCGCGACTGCTGCCAACCGGGATCACCAGCTCGGAAAGCCAAGCCAGGCCCAGATCACGCCGGCTGCTGCGCATCTGCAACTCGATGACTTCGCTGCCTTCGCGGAACTGGCTCACCGACACACCGTTCAGCGCGGTGGCAAGGAATTGCTGCACCGCTTCGCGGGACAGGCCGGCCAGCCGCGCCTTCTCGGTGTCCACATGCAGACGCACGACCTTCGAGGCCTCCTCCCAGTCCTTCTGCACATTCGACAGATGCGGATTGGCGCGCATCACACCAGCCAGCTGGCTACCGATCTGCTGGATGCGCTCGTGCTCCGGCCCACTGATCCGGTACTGCACCGGGAAGCCCACCGGCGGCCCGTTCTCGAGCCGGTTGATGGAGGCGCGTAGCTCCGGATACTCCTGCTGGAAGAGCTCGATCAGGCGCGCACGCAAGGCCTCGCGCTCCGGCATGCCGCGCGCGAGGATCACGAACTGGGCAAAGTTGGCCTGCGGCAGCTGCTGATCCAGCGGCAGATAGAAGCGCGGGCTCCCCCCGCCCACGTAGGCCACGTAGTTTTCGATGCCTTCCTGCTGCTGCAAGTAGTGCTCGATGCGCTCCACCGAACGCTCCACAGCCTTCAGCGAAGCACCTTGCTGCAGACGCAGATCAAGCAGCAGCTCGGGGCGAGTCGAATCCGGGAAGAACTGCTGCGGCACGAAACGGAAGCCCCAGATTGACACGGCGAAGGCCAGCAGGGTCGCGCCGATCACCATCCAGCGATGCTGCACGCACCAGCCCACGGTCTGGCGAAAACGCGCGTAAAAGGGCGTGGAATAGATCGCTGCTTCGGAGTGGGTATGGTGGCTGCGCTCGATCAGGCGCACCGCGAGGCGCGGCGCCAGTTTTGCCAGCAGGCGCACAAGGATGCCGGTCTTGCCGGAGCGCTTGGAGAAATCGGGCAGCAGCCAGTAGCCGATGAAGGGCACGAAAAGAACCGCCGCCACCCACGAAACGAGCAGCGCGATCACCGTGACCTCGAAGATCGAGCGCGTGTATTCGCCGGTTGAAGAAGCTGCCGTGGCAATCGGCAGGAAGCCCGCCGCAGTGACCAGGGTGCCGGAGAGCATTGGCCAGGCCGTCGAGGTGTAGGCAAAGGCCGCGGCGCGAGCGCGCTCCCAGCCCTGCTCCATCTTCGTCGCCATCATCTCCACCGCAATGATGGCGTCATCCACCAGCAGGCCCAGCGCGAGAATCAGCGCACCCAGCGAAATCTTGTGCAGGCCGATGTTGAAGTAGTACATGAACAGGAAGGTGATCGCCAGCACCACCGGGATACTGATCGCCACCACCACGCCTGTACGAAAACCCAGCGAGAGCAGGCTCACGGCCAGCACGATCACCACCGCTTCGGTCAGCGAACGTACGAAATCCTGCACCGACTCGGTCACCGCGCGCGGCTGGTTGGCCACCCGCTCGAACTTCACGCCCAGTGGCAACTGCGCTTCGATCTTCGCGCTGGCCTCATCCATGTGGCGGCCCAGCGCGATGATGTCACCCCCTTCACGCATCGACACGCCGATGCCCAGCGCCTCGCGCCCCATGAAACGCATCTTGGTTGCTGGCGGATCAACGTAGCCACGCTTCACCTCGGCCACGTCGCCGATGCGCAGGGTGCGCCCGCCCGCGCGCAGCGACAGGGCACGAATGTCGTCAAGCGACACAAATTCGCCCTTGGCACGCAGGAACACGCGCTCGTCCTGCAGCTCGAAATAGCCGCCGGCGAGCTTGCTGTTCTGCTCCGAGATCGCCGCCATCAGGGTCTTCGGGTCGATCCCCAGGGTCGCCATGCGCAGCGGCGAGAACTCGATGTAAATGCGCTGCTCCTGCTCGCCGAAGAACTCCACCTTGGCTACGTCCGGCAGGCGCAGCAATTCCAGGCGGATCGCCTCGGCATGGCGCTTGAGTTCGGTGTAGGAGAGCCCCTCGCCGGTCAGCGCAAAGATGTTGCCGAAGGTGTCGCCGAATTCGTCATTGAAGAAAGGGCCCTGGGCGCCGGTCGGCAGGGTGTGGCGCATATCGCCCACCTTTTTGCGCACCTGATACCAGATGTCCTTCATCTGGCTGGATTTGAGCGAATCACGCGCCACCACGATGATCTGCGACTCCCCCGGGCGTGAGTAGCTTCTCAGCGTCTCGACCTCGTTCATCTCGCGCAGCTTCTTCTCGATCTTGTCGGTCAGCTGTTGCTCGACTTCCAGCGCACTGGCGCCCGGCCATTTGCTGGTCACCACCATCACCTTGAAAGTGAAGGGCGGATCTTCGCTCTGACCCAGACGCGTATAGGAGAACAGACCGATCAGCGTCGCCACGAGCATCATGAACAACACGATCTGCGGATGACGCAGCCCCCAGTCGGAAAGATTGAAGCTTTTCATCGCTTCACATCCAGTACCACCGGTGCGCCCTGCTCCACCGGCCGCACCTTGAGGCCGGCAGACAGCGCATGGGCCCCCACCGTCACCACCCGCTCGCCGGGCTTCACGCCCCCCGTCAGGCGCACCTTCTCATCTCCCCAGGCCGCCACCTCCACCTCGCGCGGCTGCACCTGATCCTGCTCATCGACGATCCACACCCGGCCCTTGCCCCCGTCGCCGCGGATCACCGCGGCCAGCGGCAGCTCGATATTCGCTCCGGCAGGGATGGGCAGCACAAAACCCGCCGCTGCCGTGGAGCCCAGGCCCAGATGTTCGTCGGGCGCCGTCACGCTGATGCGGGCGGCATAGGTGCGGGTACTGGCGTCGGCACTCGCGGCAAGCTCGCGCAGCACGCCAGAATAGAGCTTGTCCGGCGCACTCCAGGCCTGCACCTGGGCCACCTGACCTGGTTTGAGGCCGGCCACGCGGGATTCCGGAATCCACACCAGCACCTCGCGCTGGGCTGGGTCAGCAATCCGCAACACCAGCTGACCAGCCGCCAGCACCTGGCCTACTTCAATCGGCGCCGCCGTGATCACGCCATCTCGCTCGGCCACCAGTTGTGCATAGCCCAGCTGGTTCTGCGCCACTTCACGCGCAGCCAGGGCTTGCTGGCGGCGAGCCTGAGCCGCATCGAACTGGCTGCGCCGCGCATCCACAGCGCTGACACTGAGAAATTTCTGTGCAAAGAGATGCTGCGCCCGCTCGTAATCGGCTTTGGCCAGGGCCAGATCCGCTTCGGCGGCCGCCAGCTGAGCTTCGGCGGATTTGGCCGAGAGCCCCAGGTCTGCCGGGTCAAGCCGCGCCAACACCTGCCCCTTGCGTACCGTGTCGCCCAGATTCACGCGTCGCTCAAGCAGCTTGCCGGCCACGCGGAAAGCCAGATCGGCTTCGTAGCGCGAGCGCACCTCGCCCGCGTAGGCCAAGGTATTCACGCCCGCAGCGCTGCCAGCCCGGATAACCACCGCCGCCTGCGGCGCCGCCTGCGGAGGGGGCGCCTTGTGACAGGCAGACAGCGTCAGGGCGCTGGCGATCAGGAAAATGGTACTTCTCATCGGGAACTCCTGGCAGGAGGCGGCTCGCACAGCAAACCGCGCATGAACATGTCCAGATGGGTCTGAACGTAAAGATCGGGTGAAACGGTCTGCGCCTCGCAGCCAGCAAAGGACTGCTGCCACAGACAACTGAACATCAGCGGGGCAATGGCCAGCTGGCACATCATCAGCGGATCACAGGAGCGAAACACGCCAGCCTGGATGCCGCGCTCCAGTACCGTCGCGAACAGGGCGTGGCCACGCTGCACGACATGTTCGTGATAGAAGGCCGCAATCTCTGGAAAATTGCCCGCCTCGGCCATTACCAGCTTTGAAATGCCGCCCAAGCGCGGATTACCCAGCACCTGCCAGTACCGCAGCAGCAACTCACGCAAGAGCTGCGCCGGATCGGTTGCGTGCTGCGCCAGCAAGGCCTCGCCGGCCGCTAGGTGCGGCAGCACCGCCTCCTGCACCACGGCCCGGAACAGGGCTTGCTTACTCTCGTAATAAAGAAACACCGTGCCCTTGGAAACGCCGGCACGGCGGGCAATGTCCTCCATGCGTGCGGCAGCGAAACCCTTGCCGACGAAAACGTCGAGCGCCGCCGCCAGCAGTTCGGCCGGGCGGGTTTCCTTGCGACGCTGGCGAATGGCACGGGTCATGGAAGGCAAGCAGGGGGAGTGCAGCAAAGACAACAAAGAATGGAAAGGCAACAAACCACCGGGGCCGTCAGCCAAACAAATGACTAACCGGTCAGTAATTATTGGCGAAGACACAGGATTTGGCAAAGGCTTGATAAAACCCTGTTCACAAAACAGTCGATGAGAAGTATTCTCAATTGCAACACATCGCATACTGATGACCATGAAGCTGTCCGAACTCACGCCGGGTGTGCCGGCCACCGTCCTGCAGGTCTGCGAACAAGGCAGCCCCGATCCGATCGCCAGCCGCCTGCGCGATCTCGGCTTTGTAGCGGGTGAGCCAGTCAGTCTGGTCGCCCACGGACCTTTCGGCGCTGAGCCTCTGCTGGTGCAGATCGGCTTCACACGCTTTGCCCTGCGCCGCTCGGAAGCCGCGCGCATCACCATCGAACTGCCAGGAGCCCGTGCATGAACAGCGCCAGCCTGATCACCACCCCGCTCTCCCTGGCCCTCGTTGGCGTGCCCAACTGCGGCAAGACGGCCCTCTTCAACCGCCTCACCGGCAGCCGCCAGAAAGTGGCGAATTACGCCGGCGCCACCGTCGAGCGCAAGGAAGGCTTCTTCGTACTGCCCTCAGGCCGCCATGCCCGCGTGCTGGACCTGCCCGGTGCCTATAGCCTCAACGCTACCAGCCCTGACGAGGCGGTAACCCGCGACGTGTGTCTGGGCCAGCATCCGGCCGAACAACAGCCGGACTTGCTGCTGTGCGTGGCCGACGCCACCAACCTGCGTCTGCACCTGCGCTTCGTACTTGAGTTGAAACGCCTCGGCCGCCCGATGGTACTGGCCCTGAACATGGCCGATGCCGCCGCCCGCCGTGGCATCCGCATCGATGCCCAGGCACTTGAGGCCATTCTGGGCATCCCTGTCATTGAGACCATCGCCATCAAGAAGAAGGGGGCGGCCAACCTGATCGCGGCCCTCGACGGCCACCTGCCGCCGGCTCCGCCAAAACTTGCGGAAGACGCCGACCTGCACGCCGAAACCCGCCGCATCCTGGCCGCCACGGTCAGCATGCCGAGCCCGACCAGCCCGGTCGACGCCGCCATCGACCGCTGGGTACTGCACCCGGTGCTGGGCCTGGTAATCCTCGCCGCCGTCATGCTGGTGGTCTTCCAGTCAGTGTATGCCTGGGCCGGGCCGTTTTCGGACGGTATCGAGGCTGGCATCGGCGCACTCGGCGCTCTGGTCGGCGAACACGTACCGGAAGGCCTGCTGCATAGCCTGATCGTGGACGGCATCATCGCCGGCGTCGGCGGCGTGCTGGTGTTCCTGCCGCAGATCCTGATCCTGTTCTTCTTCATTCTGGTGCTCGAAGAATCCGGCTACCTGCCGCGCGCGGCCTTCCTGCTGGACCGCTTCATGGTCGGCGCCGGCCTTTCGGGCCGCGCCTTCATCCCGATGCTGTCGAGCTTCGCCTGCGCGATTCCCGGCATCATGGCCACCCGCAGCATCCCGGATCCGCGCGATCGCTTCCTGACCATCCTCGTCGCGCCGATGATGACCTGCTCGGCCCGCCTGCCGGTGTATGCCCTGCTGATCGGCGCCTTCATCCCGGACCGCGCCATTGGTGGCGTGTTCAACCTGCAGGGCCTGACCCTCTTCGCGCTCTACATGGCCGGGATCTTCGGCGCGCTGAGCGTGGCCTGGGTGGCCCGCCTACTCGGTCGTCGCGGTGCGGAAGAACAGGCCCTGATGATGGAAATCCCGGCCTGGCGCCTGCCCAATCCGCTCGACGTGCTGCTGGGCCTCAAGGAACGCGGCCTGATCTTCCTGCGCCGCGCCGGCACCCTGATCCTGGCACTGTCAGTGCTGCTGTGGTTCCTCGCCACCTTCCCGACCCCGCCGGCAGACTGGAGCCGCCCGGCTATCGAATACAGCTTCGCCGGCCATATCGGCCGCGCCCTGGCCATCTTCTTCGAGCCGATCGGTTTCTCCTGGCAGATCTGCGTAGCCCTGATTCCGGGTCTGGCCGCACGCGAAGTAGCCGTCTCCGGCCTCGCCTCGGTGTATGCGATCTCCGGCGCTGGTGAGGAGGAAACTGCCCAGATCCTCGGCACGGCACTCGCCAACGAATGGTCGCTGGCCACCGCTTTCGCCCTCCTCGCCTGGTATGTGTTCGCCCCGCAGTGCCTGGCCACGCTCTCCGTGGTGCGCCGCGAAACCGCTTCCTGGCGCGCCACCGCCGTGTGGGCAGCTCTTTTGACCGGCCTCGCCTACGGCGCAGCCTTCCTCACTTTCCACATCACGGCCGCACTGACATGAGCTACGCCTCGCTCGAACCCGTCATCCTCGCGCTGGTGCTGGTCTTCAGCCTGTGGGGGGCCCTGCGCAAAGCGGCCCCCAAGCTCTCCCTGCTGATCGGCGCGGCCTCCCGCAAGGCAGGCCTGCCAGAGGCTGTAGCCAGCCGGCTTTTTGGCAGCCCGGCAGCCTGCAACAGCGGCTGCGGCAGTTGTGGTGGCTGCGAAAAACCGGCTGAAAGCACGCCGGTGCACTTCCATCCCCGTAGCTGAGGCACCAAGTTTTACAAAGCCCAGGCTTTCCCGCACTCAAGCTCGCCCGTCACCGCCCGTTACTCCGGACAAGATCGGCAGTTTTGCCGCCGCTGCTGGAGAAGCACCATGAAATTCTGGAACGGGTCCCTGATGTATGCCCCGCGCTCACCGGAGTACTACGCCATTCCGGGCACCGAGCACTGCATTTTCCGCCTCATGTACAAGTACCAGGACGCCGTGGCCTGGAACCTGTACTGGCTGACCAAACCGCAAACTGATCTGATCCCGCTGCATCCGCAGGACTGGCATCGCTACTACGAATCCTTCAGCGGCCAGGAAACCCGTGCTTTCTATGACGCGCTGGACACCGTCGTGCTCAACAGCATGACGCTCGCCACCATCATGGCCCGGCCGCCGCGCGAGGCGATCCGCCTGCTGCGGGGTGCGCATCTGGAACGCACCCGTTTCTATCAGCTTGCGGGCGGCGAAGCCTGGCGCAGCACCCTGCTCGGCCGGCTGTTCCTCGCCGAGCGCTTGAGCGATAGCCACAACAGCAGCGGTAACGCCGGCAATGTGGTGCTGGCCGACTTCATCCTGCATCGCTACACCCGTCCCGGCAGCACGGAATACAAGCAGATCCGCCGGCCGGCCTGAATCCAGCTCCACCAAAGAGAAAGCCCCGCGTGCGGGGCTTTCTCTTTGGGCGAATCAGCGAGGCAAGACTCAGAGCGTACCGCGCTGAATCAGCTCGATCTTGTAGCCATCCGGATCCTGCACGAAGGCGATCACGGTCGTGCCATGCTTCATCGGGCCGGCTTCTCGCGTCACCACACCACCACGGGCCTTGATCTCGGCGCAGGCGGCATAGGCATCCTCCACCGCAATCGCCACATGGCCAAAGCCGGTGCCCAGCTCATAGCTTTCCACGCCGTAGTTGTAGGTCAGCTCGATGACCGCACCGTCCGCTTCGCTGCCATAACCAACGAAGACGTTGGTGAACTTGCCTTCGGGGTGATCCGAAGTGCGAATCACGTTCATGCCCAGCACTTCGGTGTAGAACTTGATCGAGCGATCCAGATCGCCAACGCGGATCATGGTGTGCAGTACGCGCATATGTAACTCCTTGAAAGTGGGGAGCAGGGCTCCCGTGAATCAGAACACCGGAATGACGCGGTGAGCCTGTTTGAGCGCCGCTTCGTCGCGCTCGTAGTCGGGCTTGAGTTCGCCGACCAGGCGCCAGAAGCGCGGCGAGTGGTTCATTTCCACCAGATGCGCAACCTCATGCGCCACCACGTAATCAATCTGCGGTCGTGGCAGATGGATCAGGCGCCAGTTGAGGCGAATGCCGGAGAGCTTTGAGCAGCTGCCCCAGCGCGTGCGAGCGTTCGACAGAGACAAGGGCGGGCGCTGGATCTCAGGGTAAGTGCGCTGGAGCAGATACACATACTCATCGAGGCGGCCGGCAAAGTACGGCAGGGCGTACTCCTGCAGGCCGCGCAGGAGCAGGCGCGGCGCATCCTCATGACGGCGCAGATGCAGATGCAGCTCGCGCCGCGCATAGCCTTCCACCCAGCGCGTGCGGTTGGCACCGGCCGTCCAGTGCACCGTGCAGGGCTCGCCAAACACCGGCAGTTGCATACCGTCACTGATCTGCACGGAGGATGGCGGCTGGCGCTGCGCCCACTCATCGAGCTTCTCGACGATCCAGGCCGCACGCTCGCGCATGAAGGCTTCGGTCTCGCGCAGGCTGGCACGCAGCGGGATGGTCACAGTAAGCCCGCGCCGGTCGATCTGCATGCCCAGCGTGCGGCGCGCACTGCGGCGCAAGGTGAATACGATCTCGCGCGGCCCCAGCCGGAGAGTGCGCTGTTCCGCGCCGGTCGTACTCTGGGCGGTGCGCTGCAGCTCCATCAATGGGCGACCCGGGCCGCTTCGCGCTTGCTGCCAAGCGACTGACGATAGTGCTGCGGGAAGAGGCGATGCATCTCGCCCTCGATCCAGGCAGCCGCCTCGGCATTCACGGCCTCGGCGCTACGGCCGGCCGTATCAATGGCGGGGCCGATGCTCACGGTGATTTCCCCGGGACGCTTGACGAAGGCATTGCGCGGCCAAAACTCACCAGCGTTATGCGCAATCGGCACGATCTTGCGGCCCGTCTCCACCGCCAGCGTGGCGCCGCCGATCTTGTAACGCCGCTGCCCACCCACCGCGGTGCGCGTGCCCTCCGGGAAGATCACCACCGAATAGCCCTCATTCATCAAGGCGCCCCCCTGCTCCACCACCTGGCGCAAAGCATCCTTGCCGGCACTGCGGTCGATGGTCACGATCGGCATCTGAGCCATCCCCCAGCCGAAGAAGGGGATGCGTAGCAGTTCGCGCTTGGCTACATACGCCGAGGGCGGCAGGAAAGCCGCCAGCGCCAGGGTTTCCCAGGCCGACTGATGCTTGGCGAGAAACACCACCGGCTCGGCCGGAATGTTCTCCAGGCCCTCTACGCGATGGGTGATGCCGAGAAGGCGGCGAAAGGCGCCGAGGGTGTAGCGGGCATTCCAGCCGGTCACGAAGTCGTAGCGCTGGCGCAGGCTCATCCAGCGCGTGAGGGCCACAAAACCGGTGAAGGGCAGGAAAACAAAGAGCAGGAACAGCGCAAAAACCAGTGAGCGCAACAGGTTCAGCATCAGGCCTTGTATCCGAGCAGGTGATTGGCGACGGCGGAGAGGTCCGGGAAGACCTTGGTCCCCACCGGCAGCTCAGGATCGAGGGCGGTCTTGCTGCCCTTGCCGGTCAGCACCAGATAGGGCGTGCAGCCCAGCGCCTGGCCGGCCACCAGATCGCGCAGGCTGTCACCCACGGCCGGCACGCCCTTGAGGTCCATATTGAAGCGCTCAGCCACCTGCTGAAACATACCGGGCTTGGGCTTGCGGCAATCGCAGGGCGAATCCGCCGGATGCGGGCAGAAGAAAATCGCATCGATGCGCCCGCCCACGGTGGCAAGGCACTTGATCATCTTGTCGTGGATCGCGTTGAGCGTATCCATGTCGAAGAGGCCGCGCCCGACACCGCTCTGGTTGGTGACCACCACGATCTTGTAGCCCGCCTCGCCCAAGCGGGAAATCGCTTCAAGGCTGCCGGGAATCGGCTTCCACTCCTCCGGCGACTTGATGAACTGGGCGGAATCGATGTTGATGACACCGTCACGGTCGAGAATGATCAGTTTCACTTGGCTCTCCGGGAAGAGGGTTGAAGAGAAGGGGAAAGGGAGAATCAGGAGGGGATCGATCCCGGCCCGGCTTCGCCCGCTTCCCGTTCAACACATCGGGCAGAAAGGAGTGGGCGCAGTGCTCGCACACTCCTCGCCCGCCCCGTCATTGCATTACGCCGACAGCTTCGAAAGATCCGCCACGCGATTCATCAGGCCATACAACTGGTTCAGCAAGGCCTGGCGATTGGCACGCAGCGCAGCCTCTTCGGCATTGACCATTACACCATCGAAGAAAGCATCAACCGGGCCACGCAGTGCCGCCAGGGCCTGCAGGGATGCGGTGTAATCGCCCGAATCGAAGGCGGCATTCGCCTGCGGGGCAATCGAGCCCAGCGCGGCGAACAAGGCCTTCTCGGCCTCTTCGGCGAGCAAGGCCGGCGTAACGGTGCTCGGCAGTTCGCCTTCGATTTTCTTCAGGATGTTGCCGACGCGCTTGTTGGCCGCAGCCAGCGCAGCCGCTTCCGGCAGCGCCGCGAAGGCACGCACGGCAGCCAGACGCTTGGCAATGTCGCCGAGGCGTTGCGGCCGCAGAGCCAGCACGGCGTCGACTTCCTGCGCCGAGTAGCCCTGCTCGCGCAGGCTGCCTGCGAGGCGGTCGAAGATAAACTCGGACAGCGCAGCCGAGGCGTCAGTAATCAAAGAGCCGAATGCAGCAGCAGAGTCCTTGACCAATGCTTCAAGCGACAACGGCAGATCGCGCTCGATCAGCATACGGATCACGCCCAGCGCATGACGACGCAGCGCGAACGGATCTTTGTCGCCGGTCGGCAGCTGGCCGATACCGAACAGGCCAACCAGCGTTTCCAGTTTGTCGGCCAGCGCCACCACCAAGCCCACTTCGTTGCGCGGCAGATCGTCACCGGCAAAGCGCGGCTTGTAGTGATCTTCCACTGCGTCGGCAATCGTCTCGCCGAGGCCGTCGTGGCGGGCGTAGTAGCCACCCATGATGCCTTGCAGCTCGGGGAATTCGCCGACCATGTCGGTCAAGAGATCCGCCTTGGCCAGTTGTGCGGCGGTATCGGCCGCCGCCGCATCCACGCCCAGCTTGCCGGCAATCGCCTTGGCAATCGCGCGCACGCGTTCGATGCGCTCGCCCTGAGTGCCAAGCTTGTTGTGATACACGACCTTACCAAGGCCTTCGACGCGCGAGGCCAAGCTCTTCTTGCGATCCTGATCGAAGAAGAATTTGGCATCTGCGAGACGCGGGCGCACCACCCGCTCATTACCCTGGATCACCGCGCTGGCGTCCGCCGGGGCGATATTGGAGACGATCAGGAATTTGTTCGTCAGCTTGCCTGCTGCATCCAGCAGCGGGAAATACTTCTGGTTGGCCTTCATGGTGAGAATCAGGCATTCCTGCGGCACAGCGAGGAATTCGGTCTCGAACTGACCGATCACCACATTCGGGCGCTCGACCAGGCCGGTCACTTCATCCAGCAGGGCTTCGTCTTCGATGGCCTTCACGCCACCGCCGACCTTGGCTGCGGCCGCTGCGAGCTGGCGCACGATCTCGGCGCGGCGCTCGGCAAACGAGGCGATCACGGAGCCCTCGTTCTTGAGTTGCTCGGCATAGCTGTCGGCGTCGCGGATAGCCACCACCGGCTGGGCGGCTTCGAAACGATGGCCCAAGGTTTCGCGACCGGACTTGAGGCCCAGCACGGAGATGTCGACGACATCCGCACCATACAAAGCGATCAGCTTGTGCGCCGGGCGCACGAAGCTTACCGTGCTCCAGCCATCGGCCAGCTGATAACCCATCACCTTGGGGATCGGCAGCTTGGCCAGTGCGTCTTCCAGTGCCTTTTGCAGGCCGGCGGCCAGCGCCACGCCCGGCTGCACAGAATCAAACAT
The DNA here is from genome assembly GCF_002855595.1 of Uliginosibacterium sp. TH139. Taxonomy (NCBI): domain Bacteria; kingdom Pseudomonadati; phylum Pseudomonadota; class Betaproteobacteria; order Rhodocyclales; family Zoogloeaceae; genus Uliginosibacterium; species Uliginosibacterium sp. TH139. Next base: position 230,096 of record NZ_PKRR01000003.1, read on the forward strand.
CAGGGTTTCGGCCTTGCCTTCGCCCACGCGCTTCAAATTCGCCACGGCCGATTCATCAGCGCCCAGCGAGGCCAGCTTCTTGAGCAGCGCCGGGGTGGCGGCGCCATTGGCATCCAGACCGACCGAGACAGGCATCAGCTTCTGCGACACGGGCTTGTCGGCGGCTTTATCGGCCACAGCGGCGACCTGAACGGCCAGACGGCGCGGTGAAGCGAAGGAGCTGACGGCAGCATCGGCAGCAGCGAGGCCTTGCGCCTTGAGGCTGTCGGCCAGCACGGCGGAGAAGGATTCACCAAGCTTCTTGAGTGCCTTGGGCGGCAATTCTTCAACAAACAGTTCTACGAGCAGATTCTTGTTCATGATTATTTCTCCTCCTTCTTCGGGAGGTCGGCGACCCATTCCCTAGGGGCCATCGGGAAGCCCAGACGCTCACGGCTTTCCAGATACGAGGCGGCCACGCTACGGGCGAGATTGCGGATGCGGCCGATGTAGGCAGCGCGCTCGGTGACCGAGATGGCGCCACGCGCATCCAGCAGGTTGAAGGTGTGTGCGGCCTTGAGCACTTGCTCGTAGGCGGGCAGCGCGAGCTTGGCTTCCATCAGGTGCTTGGCCTGCTTTTCGTGCGCACCGAAGGCGGTGAACAAGAATTCGGCATCGCTGTGCTCGAAGTTGTAGGTCGATTGCTCGACTTCGTTCTGGTGGAACACGTCGCCGTACTTCAACACACGGGTCTGACCATTCTCTTCCCAGGTGGTCCACACCAGATCAAAGACGTTCTCGACGCCTTGCAGGTACATGGCCAGACGCTCGATGCCGTAGGTGATCTCGCCGGTGATCGGCTTGCAGTCGATACCGCCGACCTGCTGGAAATAGGTGAACTGGGTCACCTCCATGCCGTTCATCCACACTTCCCAGCCCAGCCCCCAGGCGCCCAGCGTGGGGTTCTCCCAGTCGTCTTCAACGAAGCGCACATCGTTTTTCTTCAGATCGAAGCCGAGGGCCTCAAGCGAGCCTAGGTAGAGGTCGAGAATATTGGCAGGGGCCGGCTTGAGCACCACCTGAAACTGGTAGTAGTGCTGCATGCGGTTGGGGTTCTCGCCGTAGCGGCCATCCTTGGGACGGCGGCTCGGCTGCACATAGGCGGCGCGCCAGGGCTCCGGCCCGATGGCGCGCAGGAAAGTGGCGGTGTGGCTGGTGCCGGCGCCGACTTCCATGTCGTAGGGCTGCAGCAGTGCGCAGCCCTGGCTGCCCCAGTAGGACTGGAGCTTGAGAATGATGTCCTGAAAACTTGGTTTGGCGTTCATGTGAGGGGGGCGACCGGAGCGGCCGCGCCTGCAGCGGATACGAAAGCGGGGATTTTACAGGCAAGCGTCGGCTTGGGGTCTTTTGGCAAGCATTCGCGATCCGGTGAATGCTTGCCAACAGACCCTAAAGGCAAGCCCTGCTTGGCAGGCCCGCAAGTTTGGCTATAGTGGATTGCCCGCGATGAGGAGGAGACAAGGATGAAAGTCAGCGCGCTGTGCCTGCTGCTGAGCTGCCTGCTGAACGCGGCCTTGCCAGCGCAGGCGGCCGAGCCGATGAGCTTCATTCATCCACCACCGGAGAACACCTCCGACAAGCGTCACACTTATTACTGGGAGATCCTCGAGGCCGCCCTGCAGTCCAACCGCAGCAAGTACGGTGACTACAAAGTGATGCCCTACGGCACGCCGATGAATTTCCAGCGCGCGGCAGCCGAAGTCGAGGCCGGCGAGAAGGGGCGCATCAATATCGTTTCACGCGCCACCAATCTGGAGCTTGAAGAGCGCCTGCGCGCGATTCCGATCCCGCTGGACAAGGGCTTGCTCGGCTACCGGATGTTTCTGGTCATGCCGGAAACCCAGGCCAGACTGGACAACATGCAGACGCTGGAGGAGCTCAAGCAGCTCACGATCGGCCAGGCTTCGGTGTGGACCGACACAAAAATCCTCGGCGATAACAACTTCAAGCTGGTGCTGGCCGACAACTATGAGGGCCTGTTCCAGATGCTGGGAGTACGCCGTTATGACCTCTTCTCGCGCGGTGCCATCGAGATTCACGCCGAATGGCTGGCCCACAAGAACAAGATCCCCGGCCTCACGATCGAGAAGAAGTTCGTGCTGGCCTATCCGATGCCACGCTACTTCTTCGTGCCGCGCAACAAGGATGGCGAGAGAATGGCCGAGCGCATCGAGGACGGCTTGCGCCGCCTGGCCAAGTCCGGCGAGTTCGAGCGCCGCTATCAGGCCTACAAGAAGCTGGTGCTGGCGGATCTGGATCTCTCCGGCCGCAAGGTCTTCCGCCTCACCAACACCCAGCTCTCCGACAAGGCACCACCGCTCAACGACAAGCTCTGGTGGGACGATCTCGCGCCCGAACTGGCTCCATCGAATCGGACGGGGCGCTGAAAATGCCCTCTCCACTTCGCCACTTGCTACGGATCCTGCTGCTCTGGATGCTTGCGACTGCTGCGACTGCTGCAGCGGATCCAATGCGTTTCACCTACCCGGCACCGGAAAACGCAGACGATCAACGCCAAGTCTATTACTGGCGGCTGCTTGCGGCCATCTTGGAAAGCAATCGGAGCCAATACGGTGAGTACACGCTAGAAGCCTTCCCGGTACCGATGAACTATCAGCGCATCCAGTTGGAGCTGGAGTCCGGAGGGGAGCGCGTCAACATCTTTGCACCGGGCACAAGCCGGGCGCTGGAGCAGAAGCTTCTGGCTATCCCCTTACCACTGGATAAGGGGCTGCTCGGTCTTCGCCTTTTCCTCATCATGGAGCACCAACAGGCGGCCCTTGAGAAGGTGAAGAATCTGGACATGCTGCGGCGCTTCAGAATCGGGCAACGACCAAGCTGGACAGACACAACGATCCTTCGCCACAACGGCCTTGAGGTGGTTGCAACAGACAGCTTCGAGGGACTGTTCAAGGGGCTGGAGGCCAATCGCTTCGAACTGTTTTCACGCGGAGCGAACGAGATCCAAGCCGAGTGGATCAGCCGACGTGAAACGGTGCCGGGCTTGACGATAGAGAAACACCTAGCCCTACTCTATCCGCTTGCGCGCTATTACTTTGTGCCACGCACACCGACCGGTGAAAAGATGGCCGAACGCATCCGGGATGGTCTACAGCGTTTAGCCGCAACAGGAGAGTTCGAACGCCTCTACAGGGCGTACAAACGCGAAGTGCTTCGCGATCTGCCACTGGCCGGACGCCGGCTTTTCCGGCTTGAAAACCCAGAACTCTCGGGGTTCGCACCACCACTTTCCGACCCTCGCTGGTGGGACGATTTCTCGGCCGAGTTCGGGGCCGCCAGATAGGCTCGCTCAGCCCAACCGACGTTTCCGGATCAACGCTCCCAGCAACACCAACCACACGAGCAGCCAGATTGGCCAGTCGCCCAGCAGCACGAAGGGGGTCACGCCCTGGTAACCACGCACCTCAGCTTGCAGTGCGCCCTGAGTGAAGGCCGGCAGCACGGCACTCACTGTGGCATCAGGCAGCACGATGGCGGTCATGCCGGTATTCGTCGAACGCAACTGTGGCCGGCCCGACTCCAGCGCGCGGATTCGCGACATCTGCAGATGCTGCGGCTGGGCATGCGAATCGCCGTACCAGGCCAGATTCGAGATGTTCAGCATCAGCGTGGCCTCCGGCAGTGCGCGGCGCAGCTCTTCGCCGAACACGTCCTCATAGCAGATGTTCATGGCCACTTTCTGGCCGGCCAGTTCCAGCAAGGGCTGGTGATCACCGCCAGGGGTCTGGTTGGCCATCGGAATGTTGGCCAGATCGAAGAACCAGCCAAAGCCCCAGGGGCGAAATTCGCCGAAGGGCACCAGATGATTTTTGCTGTACTGCTGGGGCGCACTGGAGCCGCGCGTGATTGCGCTGTTGAAGACCCCGCCCGCTGCATCGCTGGTGAACACGCCGAGAATCGCATCGCCGCCAGCGCCCCGTGCCTGCTGCTCGATATGCTCAAGAAAGCCTTGCGGCAACTGGTCTACAAACAGCGGCAGGCTGCTCTCGGGCAGCACCATGATCCGGGCTGGATAGCGCGCCAACAGCTCGGCATTGAGCTGCAGCTGAGCCATCAGGGTGTCGGCGCGCCACTTCTGGTCCTGCGCCACATTGGTCTGGATCAGTGACACGCTGACGGGCGCCCCGACCGGGGCACTCCACTCGATCTGGCGCAGGCCGGCCCCAGCCAGCCAGGGCAGCAGCGCCCAGGCCAGTGCCCGCCGGCGCAGCACAGGCTCACGCCAGGCCTCCACCAGCAACGCGGCCGTGGCGGCCAGCAGAAAGGTCATGCCATACACGCCCAGCACGGCCGCCCAGCCCGCCAGCGGGCTCGGAGGCGTCTGGGTATAGCCAATCGCCAGCCACGGGAAAGCGGGAAACACCTGGCCACGGAGCAGCTCACACAGCGTCCAGCACGCTGCCATCAGCACAACCCGACCAACCCAATGCGCGGGGCGCAGGCGAGCAAACAGCGCCGAGAGCAAGGCCGGATACAGCGCCAGTGCGCAGCAGAAGAGCAGGATCAGGAATACGGCAAGCGGCGCGGAGAGGCCGCCGAAGCGGTTGAGCGCCACCACCAGCCAGCACAGGCCGGCAAACAAGGCGCCACTGCCCCAGGCCCAACCGGTGAGAAAAGCCCGCCCGGGTCGCAGATCCGGCTGGCGCAGGAAGAAATACAGCACGCCCCAGCTCAGCGGCATCAGCCAGAACTGTTCGAAGGGCGCATAGGCCAGCACGCTAGCGGCACCGGCCAGCAAAGCAATCAGAAAGGACATGGTGACGTACCCGGAAGAAGCCGCGGCGATTCTACGCGCTGGCGTGTGACAGGCGCATGGATGCTCGCTTGCCCGAAGACTCAGGCAGCGGTCTGGTTGAGGACTTCTACGGCGATTTCAGTTGCCCGGCGCGTGTATTCCGCGCACTTCCGGCCAAGCCGATCCTGACGAAAGGTGGCTTGCCCTTCCTGTGTTCCAAGATCGCACCCCAGCAAGGAATGACAATCCCTTGAACCGAATTCGGCCTCAAAGGCGTTGATGAGTTGCCGGGTCGCTTCGTAGGTGGCCTGCACAGAATCCGTCTGGGCCGTACGGCCCGAGCCAAGGCCGATTCCCATCATGGCTCCGGTCAGGGCGCCGCAGGTCCCACAGGTACGTGCCATACCACTGCAAAAGGCCGTGGCTATCCTGGGCAGCACATCACTTTCAATGCCCTGCGCGCGTGCGAGCGCAAGCAAGACGCTCTCCGCGCAGAAAAAGCCTGAAGCAAACAATTCTTCCGCGTAATTCGCCGCCATCCGGGGAGCATTCGTCATGATCTCAGAACCTAGCCGCCCACGCCGTCCGGTGCCGGCAAAGGCTCAGCCAGCAGGGTGTAGACCCGGCGACGGTCAGCGCGCAGCACCTTGAAGCGGAAGCCGCGGATCTCGATCATCTCGCCGCGCGCTGGCACGCGGCCGAAATGCTGCAGCACCAGGCCGCCAAGGGTGTCCACACCATCGCGTTCGAGCTGGCTGCCGAAGCGTTCGTTGAAGCTATCCACCGCCGTCAGCGCCTTCACGCGCCAGCGCCCGCCGGGCACTGCCACGATATCGTCGGAATGCTCATCGAAGTCGTACTCGTCTTCGATATCGCCCACGATCTGTTCCAGCACATCCTCGATGGTCACCAGCCCGGATACACCGCCGTACTCGTCGACCACGATGGCCATGTGATTGCGGCTGACCCGGAATTCACGCAGCAGTTCGTTGAGGCGCTTGGTTTCCGGCACGAAGGCCACGGTCCGGATCAGGCCGGGCAGGTTGAAGTCGTCCTGGCGCAAAGCCGGCAACAGATCTTTGGCCAGCAGCACGCCGAGCACATCGTCACGATTCTCGCCCACCACCGGAAAACGCGAGTGGGCTGTGCTGATGGCGATATCCAGGATCTCGTCGAAGCTCTGCTCGATATGCACCACATCCATCTGCGCACGCGGCACCATCACTTCGCGCACCGGGATGTCGGCCACCTGCAGTGCCCCCTCGATGATGCTGAGGGCGTCAGCATCGAAGAGCTTGCGCTCATGCGCCGAGTGAAGCAGGTCTACAAAAGCCTCGCGGTCGTCCGGCTCACGCGTAAGCAGGGAGGAAAGGCGTTCAAGGATACTGGGGCGACTACTGGAAGGGTCCATTTCTTGTCAGGACTGAGGAACGAGGACTGAGGGCTGGGTAAAAACATGCATCGGCACAGCCGAGGAAAATGTCCACTCAGTCCTCAGTCCTCGGTGCTCGTCACTTCTCTTCATTGGCGTAAGGATCGGGATAGCCCAGCTCAGCAAGAATCGTGCGCTCTTCCTGCTCCATCTCTTCGGCTTCGGCATCCTCTTCATGCTCCCAGCCCTGCAGGTGCAGCACGCCGTGCACGATCAGGTGGGCGCAATGGGCCTCCACCGGCTTGCCCTGCGCGGCAGCCTCTTCCACCACCACCGGCCAGCACAGCACCAGATCGCCGGTCAGGATTGGCTCCTGCTCATAGGGGAAAGACAGCACATTAGTGGCGTAATCCTTGCCGCGATACTCGGCATTGAGGCCGCGCCCCTCTTCGCGATCAACAAAACGCACCGTAAGCTGGGCCGCGCCCGGCTCGGCCGCGCGGATCCAGCCGCGCAACTGGCTGCGCTCAGGCAAACCCTCGGCGGACAGGGCATATTGCACGGAAAGATTCAGGCGACGCGGAATACCGGACATGCTCAGGCCCCCAGCACAGCGGCTTCGCGATAGTGGCGCTCGGCCACTTCCTTGCGCTCAAGGCGCTCGGCCAGCCGCGCCAGCTCCAGATGTGCTGCGCGCGAAGCCTGCTGCGACAAGGACGCTTCGAAGTAACTCTGCGCCTTGCCCCACAACTGGGCACGCAGGCACAAACGCCCCAGCGCGAGGAGCAGGCTGGCATCTTCCGGATGCTGCTTGAGCCAGGCTTCAGCAGTAGCCAGCTGGGCGCGCAGATCCTTACTCTGGCAACGGCCATACAGCGCTGCCAGCTCGGGCTCCCAATCATGCTTGAGGGCGTCCTCGATGGCAGCCACGCCGAGCTTGTCATCCCCTGCGCCGATCAGGTGTGGTACAGCGCGCAACAAGAAGCCCGCGTCGCGTCGCTCTGCATCCGGAACTCCCTGCCAGACGCGTTCCAGGGCGTTCAGATCACCCTCTGCCTCGCGCAATTGCTCAAGCTGGGCGCGGCGCAACAGCGGAGCCGTCTGCTCTGCCGTCAGCGCGCCATGCTTGTGCAGGGTGCGCGCCAGGCGCGCCACCTCTGGCCAGCGCCCGCGCCCTTGCTCGACCTGCAGCGACAGGCGCAGCGCGGCGAGATGGCGATGGCCACGGGCACGCAAGCCTTCAAGGCTGCTGGCCGCATCTTCAAAGCGGCGGTCGGCAATCGCCAGCTCGGCCTCGGTCATCAAGCGCGCCAGGCGGATTTCACGATCATGCGCGGCCGCGTGGGCAAGCCAGGTATCGCGCCGCTCGAAATCGCGCATGGCATGCGCCGCCCGCGCCGCCAGCAAGGCCGCGAGGCCCGGCTGCGGCAGGCCGGCATAGGCATGGGTAGCCGAGCGGAAGGCCTGACCGTAACGCCCTTCGCGATAAAAGCGCTCGGCTTCAGCCAAGGCGTTCTGGGCCTGCTCACGGCGGCGCTGCTTGCGCCACACATTGACCTCACCCGGCAGTTCAACGGCGCGCACGGCAATCCGCGCCACCCGGTAACTCAGCAAGAAAACCACCAACAGCAGCAGCAGAAGCAGGTTCATGGACACCTGCACGCGGTAGGGCGGCCACACGAAGAGGGCGTAGGCCTCGTTGTAACGCGCCGCGAGGACGATCCCCACGGCCATCGCGAAGAGTCCGATCAGCCAGGTCAGTGCACGCATGGCGGACCTCAGCGCTTGCTGCCGGACTTGAGCGCACGCAGGGCAGCCTGCGTGTCCTCAAGTGCGGGAAGCTGAACACCCGGACGCGCCTGCGCGATGCGGGCCAGTTCCTCGGCCGTGCCGGCCACTGCGGGCGCTTCAAGATCGAAATAGCGCTTGAGCCAGAGGCTCGCCTGCTGCATGTCTTCGGCAAACAGTTTGCCCTCGCGCTGGAGCAGTGCCACCCGAGCCGAAAGCAGGCGCAGACGCAGGTTCTCGCGCAGATAGGCCGCTTGGCTGGGGGCCAGCAGGGCCGGATCCGGGCGATCCAGGCGCTCAATGCGGATCAGGCCGCGGAAGTCCTGCCACAGATCAACCAGCAGACTCATCAAGGCATTCGGGCTGGAAAGCGGTGCCGACGCTGCGGCGTCCGCACTGGAAGAGGATGCGGTCTTCTTGGCCGGTGCCTTGACGGCCTTGGGCGGCGGTGGCACCTGACGCTCGAAACCCAGCGGCAAGCTGTCGACCCGCGCAATGATGGTTTCCAGTTGCAGGGCCACACTGGCAGTGTCTGCGCCCGGCAGGGTCTTGAGGGTTTCGATGTCGCGCGTGACCAGCTTGCGCAGCGGCAGGTAACGACTCTGATCGAGCAAAGCCAGACGGGTATCGGCAGCCTTGAGTGCATTCAGGGCTGCTGGTACGTTGCCGGCAAACTGCAGTTGCTGCACGGCGATCTCGATGGCCAAGGCAATTTCGTCCAGCGCACGCTCGTCGCGCATGCGGGCGAACTCGGCTCGCAAGGCCTCGACCGAGGCGTACTGGGTTTCGGATTCATGCAAACGCGCTTCCAGGGTGGTGATGCGACCTTGCGCGTGCTCCAATTGTTCGAGCCCCTGGCGCGCCAGCGTGCGGGCCTCCTGAGCAGATTTGTCGCCCTCGGCCACGCGCTGCTGCAATTCGGCCTGCACGCTCGCCAGATCGTGGCGTGTGTCGTAAGCCAGCCAGCCCAGCAAGGCCAGCGCAGCGACGGCTGCAGAAGTGTAGATACGGTTCCAGCGCGGGCCGCTGCGATGCTTCGCTTCGGGCGCGGAAGGCTGCGGAGGGAGGACTTGGTTTTCCATGACCGAATCTTAACCGATAGGCCCCTCTGCGGGCTTAGTCAGAAGGGGCAGCAAAAAAGGCCGCAAGGCCCTCCAGCAGGCCGGCATCGCCCGGCAGGGTCTGCTCGACCTGCGTAGCCCCAGCCGCCCGCAAGGCTTCTGCGATGCGTGGATGCGGGGCAAAACAGGGCAGGCCGGCGAGCATCGCACAGCCCTCCTCGCCTGTGATTTCAAGGAAGAAACGCAAACCTTCGCTGGCCGTAAACAACAGTGCGCTCAGCTCGCCGCGCGCAAAACGCGCCCATAAAGGGGCGGGATCCAGCGCGGCACAGCTGCGCCGATAAACGCAGACCTGTTCAACAGCAGCCCCGCGCTCACGCAGGGTGTCGGCCAGCAACTCGCGCCCGCCCTCGCCGCGCAGCACCAGCACACGCCGGCCGGCAATGGCCGCCGCCTGAAACTCGGGCAGGGCCAGGACGGCTTCGCTATCGAAGCCCTGTGCCGGCACGATGACCTCGCTGCAGCCGTGATCCCTCAGGGCCCGCGCGCTGGACGGTCCCACCGTCGCCACCCGCAGACTGGCCGGCCACTGTGCACGCGGCCTGATCGCAAAAGCCTGCTCGACTGCGTTCGCCGACACAAAGAAAGCCAGCTCGAAGCCAGCCAAGTCAAGTGCCTGCAGCGGCGCCGGATCGGCGGGCGCGATGGCAATCACCGGGAAGTTCAGCACTTCAGCGCCCAGCGCCTGCAACTCGCGCCCCAGCACGGCGGCCTGCGCGGCCGGGCGGGTAGTGACGATGCAGCGCCCGGCCAGCGGCTTCATTCGCGCAAAGAGGCGAGAATCGCAGCCGCGCCTTGTGCCAACAAGTCCGCAGCCAGACGCTGGCCCAGCGCTTCCGCCTCGGCAGCTGGCGCCTCACCTGCGCTACGCACGATCTGCGCGCCGTCCGGCGTCGCCACGAAAGCGCGCATGGAGAGTCGGCCATCGGCCTGCGGCTCGCAGAAGGCACCGATCGGCACGTCGCAACCGCCCTGCAGGGCTTGCGTCAGCGCACGTTCGGCAGAAACGCATACGGTGGTGACCGGGTCGACCAGCGGCGCCAGCCAGGCAGCCACTTCGGGCCGGTCAGCCCGCGCCTCGATGCCCAGCGCGCCCTGGCCAGCGGCCGGCAGGCTATCCTCGCTGCTGAGCACGCTGCGGATCCGATTGCCCAGCCCCAGGCGCTTGAGGCCGGCAGCGGCGAGGATGATCGCGTCGTACTGGCCTTCATCGAGCTTTTTCAAGCGCGTATCGAGGTTGCCACGCAGCGGCAGCACGCCCAGATACGGGTGCTGGGCATGCAGCTGCGCCTCGCGGCGCAGACTGGAGGTGCCGACCACGGTGCCCGGCGGCATGTCGGCAAGGGTTTCGTAGCGGTTCGAGACGAAGGCATCCAGCGGTGTTTCGCGTTCCAGCGTGGCGATCAGGGCGAAGCCCTCGGGCATCTGCGCCGGCACATCCTTCATGGAGTGCACCGCGATGTCGGCACGGCCATCGGCCAGCGCCTGCTCCAGTTCTTTCACGAAAAGGCCCTTACCGCCGACCTTGGACAGCGAGCGGTCGAGAATCTGATCGCCGCGCGTAGTCATGCCCAGGAGCTCCACCACGCAGCCGGGCCAGGTCGCTTCAAGACGGGCTTTGACATGCTCGGCCTGCCACAAGGCCAGGCGGCTCTCGCGGGTGGCAATGACGATGCGGGTAGGGGCAATAGTCATTTCTGGACTCCGGAAGACAGCACAACTTTCTTGAGAAGACGGCGGTCCCGGTAGAACCGAAACGCGAGCACCAGCTCAACTATTCCGAGTAGCGCGAATACCCACACCAAGCATTGAGCGCCAATCCTGTTTGCCGAGATAGAGCCTGCTGCACCAGCTCCATACACGAGAAACCAACTCGCTACAGACAGGCAGCAAAAAGCCAGTCCGAACACCAGCTCGCGTCCATACGAGCGGGCCGCAATTTCACCGGTACGAAGATTTACCCAGCCGGCCAGAGAACGCCAGTCGCCCTGATTGCGCAGCAGCGTAGTCACCGTCATGCCTGAAACAAGTTCAGGCCAGCCCGGCACCATCACGGCAAGCGGGCAATCCTTGTCCGTCGTTTCAAAACTGAACTCCGTGACAGGTCTTGTAATACGACCACCACGTCGCTCACGGCGAATATCGAAAACACGCTCAAACGTGACAGTGATCAGTTGCATAGTCGCTCTGACGGTCTGAGCCGGCGGAACGGCTCTTGCTTATAAACACTAGCAAGGATGTTAGCACGGCTGCCCGGGCGGGCCGCCGGGCTGCTATATTCTGCAGTCCGCCCAGAAAAACAGCTTTTTAGCCCTCAGAGCCAGCATGAACAATCACGCCCCCCTCACCGATCAGGACAAGGACACCCCGCTCCGCGACGACATCCGTATGCTCGGGCGCATCCTCGGCAATACTGTGCGCGCCCAGGAAGGCGTCGACGTTTTCGGTCTCATCGAACGCATCCGCCAGACCTCGGTGCGCTTCCACCGCGATGACGACAGTGACGCCCGCCAAGAGCTGGAGGCCATGCTGAAGGAAGTGGCGCACGAAAACACCCTCAATGTGGTGCGTGCCTTCAGCTACTTCTCACAGCTCTCGAACATTGCCGAAGACGAGCACCACATCCGCCGCTCGCGTGCCCACCTGCGGGCGGGCTCCGCACCACGCGAGGGCAGCATGGCTCACGCCCTGACCCTCGCCAGCCAAGCCGGCATCGATGACGCGCGTCTGAAGGAGTTCTTCGACACGGCGATGATCCGCCCGGTGCTGACCGCCCACCCGACCGAAGTGCAGCGCAAGTCCATCCTCAACTGCCAGCTGCGCATCGCCCAGCTGCTCGACGAGCGCGACCGCGTGGCCCTCACTCCGGAAGAGGAAGAGGAAAACGAAGAATCCCTGCGCCGCGAAATCCTGCTGCTGTGGGAAACGCGCATGCTGCGCCTGACCAAGCTGTCAGTCGTCGACGAAATCGCCAACGGCCTGTCCTTCTACGACTACACCTTCCTGCGCGAGCTGCCCAAGCTGTATGCCCGCCTCGAAGATCAGCTTTCCGCGCGCAGCCAGAGCGGTGAGCACTTCGATCTGCCCTCCTTCCTGCGCATGGGCAGCTGGATTGGCGGCGACCGCGACGGTAACCCCTTCGTGACCGCCGACATCCTGCGCCGCGCGCTGCAACTGCAGTCCCAAGTCGCCTTCAATTTCTACATCGAGGAAAGCAGCCGCCTCAGCAACCGCCTCTCGCTTTCCAGCGGGCTGGTGGACGTAAGCCCGGAGCTGGTCGCTCTGGCCGAACGCTCGCCCTACAAGAGTGCGCACACCGAGGATGAGCCCTACCGCCGCGCCATGCGTGGCATCCACGCACGCCTGTGGGCGACCGCCATGAAACTGGGTATCCAGCCGATAGGCCGCCAGCCCGGTGCCGCTGCCGAGCCTTATCCGGATGCCGAAACTTTCCGCACGGATCTGGACATCATCCACAACTCCCTGCTCAAGTACTGCTCGCCCGCCCTCGCCCACGGCAAGCTGCGTGAGCTTCAGCGCGCTGCCTCGGTGTTCGGCTTCCATCTGGCCAGCATCGACGTGCGCCAGAACTCCGACGTGCATGAGCGCAGCGTGGCCGAACTGCTCGAAGCCGCGCACCCCGGCACGAAGTATCTGGAAAAAGACGAAGAAGGCCGCATCGCCATCCTGCTGCAGGAGCTCGCCACCTCTCGCCCACTGTCCTCGCCCTGCGTGCAGTATTCCGAAGAGACCACCGGTGAGCTGGCGATCTTCCGCGCCATTGCCGAATCGCACCGCATCTACGGCAAATGCTGCGTGCAGAACGCCATCATTTCCAAGACCGACGGCGTCTCTGACATGCTGGAGCTGGCCGTGCTGCTCAAGGAGGTCGGTCTACTGAACCCGGCCGCCGGCACTCTGGACGTCAACCTGATCCCGCTGTTCGAAACCATTGGCGACCTGCAGAACGCCCCGGGCATCATGGACCGTATTTTCAGCATCCCGGTCTTCCGCAAGCTCGTCGCCTCACGCGACGAAGCTCAGGAATGCATGCTTGGCTACTCGGACTCCAACAAGGACGGCGGCTTCCTCACCTCCGGCTGGGAACTCTACAAGGCCGAAATCCAGTTGATCGAGGTCTTCAAGCGCCATGGCGTGCGCCTGCGCCTATTCCATGGCCGCGGCGGTTCGGTCGGTCGTGGTGGCGGCCCGAGCTATCAGGCCATCCTCGCCCAGCCGGGCGGCGCGGTACAAGGTCAGATCCGCCTCACCGAGCAGGGCGAAGTCATCGCCTCCAAGTACTCCAACCCGGAAGTGGGCCGCCGCAACCTCGAAGTGCTGGCCGCCGCCACCCTCGAAGCCACGCTGCTGGCCCACCCGGAAGCCGCGCCCTGCGCCGACTACCTGGCCGTCATGGACGAGCTGTCGGACGAAGCCTTCAAGGCCTATCGTCACCTCGTCTACGAAACCCCGGGCTTTGAAACCTATTTCTGGGAGTCCACCGTGATCTCGGAAATTGCCAACCTGAACATCGGCTCGCGCCCGGCCTCGCGCAAAAAGAGCACGGCCATCGAAGACCTGCGTGCGATCCCCTGGGTGTTCTCGTGGGCGCAATCCCGCGTGATGTTGCCGGGCTGGTTCGGGTTCGGCTCGGCCGTAAAGGCCTTCCTTGCCAAGCGCGGCGACGCCGGCATGGCCCAGTTGCAGTCGATGTACAAGGAATGGAGTTTCTTCGCCACTCAGCTCGCCAACATGGACATGGTGCTCTCCAAGAGCGATCTGGCGATCGCCTCGCGCTATGCCGAACTGGTACAGGACGCCTCGCTGCGCGACGCCATCTTCACGCGCATCAAGGCCGAATGGGAGTCCACCCTCGAAGTGCTGCTGGCCATCACCGGTCAGAAGGAACTCACTGAAGGCAATCCGCTGCTGGCCCGCTCGATCCGCAACCGCTTGCCCTACCTGAACCCCCTCAATCACGTTCAGGTCGAGCTGCTGCACCGTTACCGTGAAGGCGACAAGGACGACCGCGTGCGTCGCGGCATCCTGCTCTCCATTAACGGCGTGGCGGCCGGTCTGCGCAATAGCGGCTAAGCAAGCTCGAACACGCCGCCTCACGCACCCAGGCCCCAGACGCAAACGCGACTGGGGCCTGGTTACTTCCATCACCCGACGCTTGCAATTCCTGCCCGCTCGGGCAAGGATTCGGGTCGAACAAAATTACCGCCGGGGCACGCCATGGACCAGACCCATCATTCGCTGATCGAAACCCTATCGCCGACCGAGAATCTCGATTACCCAGGCTCGGGCACGCTGATCGAGCAGATCCTCAGCCTGCTCAATTCGGAGATCGTGTTCTCCGACATCATCATTCACCAGAACAGCCCGGTCATGCTGCGTCAGCCCAAGCGCCTGGTGGCCGTGTCAGACATTCCGGTCACCGGCCAGGAGCTTGAAGAATTCTTCGAAGTGATCGAGCCAGCCTGGGAAGAACGCATTCTTGAGCGCGCTTTCGACCGTGCCAAAGATCTCTACAGCGCCCGCCTGCGCGTGAACTGCTTTTCCTTCCACGCCCGCAAACGCCTGGGCTGCGTGATCCGCCGCTTCCCGGCCGAGCCGCTGCCGCTCGCCAGCCTCGGCCTGCGCCCCAACACCCAGGCCTTCGCCAAGTTCACCAGCGGACTGGTGCTGATCGTTGGCGACACCTGCCAGGGCAAGTCGACCACCATCGCGTCCCTGCTCGACGAGATCAACAAAACCCGCCCGGGCCATATCATCACCATCGAGGATCCGGTCGAAACCCTGATTCCGCAGAGGAAGAGCATCATCACCCAACGCGAGGTCGGCACCGACGGCGACGTTGCGAGCTATTACCTCGGCGCGCTGGATGCCCTGCGCGAGCGCCCGGACGTGATCCTGATCGGCGAGATCCGCGATGCGGCCACCGCGCAGGAAGCCCTGGCCCTGTCGGAAGCCGGGCCGCTGGTCCTCGCCACCTTGCACGCGCGCTCCACCGAACTGGGACTGCAGAAGATGCTGCGTCTCCTCGGCAACGGCGAAGCCCAGGCCCAGACGCTGGCGAGCAGCCTGCGGGGCGTGCTGTGCCAGGCCCTGCTGCCAAACACGGCGGGTGACGGCTACCAGCTCGCCACCGAATGCCTCACGGTAAACCAGGAAGCCGCCCATCTCATCGGCAGCGCCAACTTCAGCGGCATCCGCGGCCTGCTGGATATCCAGAGCCTGGAGCGCAACGCCTCCTCGCACACCATGAACGATGATCTGCTGCGCCTCATCACGGCCGGCAAGGTCAGCGTGGAAGACGCCCGCCGTGCCAGCACCGATCCTCTGAAATTTGCCGGCATGGTGAAGGAATTGAAGCGCTGACCGGCTTGAGCGCAGCGATCCAGCACCCTCGCTGCGCTCCCTGAGGCGCTGCAAGCGCTTCGTCTCCCGCATCCGCAGGGCCGAACCCGTACAATCCGGGCATGGACAAGAAACCTTTCCCGCGCCGCACCGGCGCCCACCCGGCCACCGGCCGTGGCCCCGCCCGCTCCCGCCCCACGCAGGACTCCCGTAACACCCCACCTGCCCGTGATCACCGCCCACGCGGCCCGGCCCTGCCACCACTGGCCGCCGGCACGCTCGGCGAAGCCTTGCTGGTTGCCAGCGATGGCCTTGCCGCCGTGCTCAAGGGCTATGCGCTGAACGACGGCCTGCTGGGCCTGTGGCAAGCCTACCCGGACCTGCTGCCGGCGACCCGCGGCGCAGTGCAGGATCTGCTCTACGGCACCCTGCGCGACTGCGGGCGCGGCAGCTTCATTCTCGCCAAGCTGCTCAGCAAGCCGCTTGAAGAGCCACGCATCGAAGCTCTGCTGCTGCTTGCCCTCTACCGCCTCGAAACCCGGCCGGACACCGCCCACACCGTCGTCGATCAGGCTGTTGAAGCCGCCGCCCGCCTCGCCGAGGGGCGCCTCAAGGCGCTGGTCAATGGCGTGCTGCGCAACGCGCTACGTCAATGGGCCGCTCTGCTTGCCGCCGCCGATGCCGACCCCACCGCGCACTGGCGTCATGCCGCCTGGTGGATCAAGGCCGTACAGCGTCAGCATCCGGAGCACTGGCAGGCCCTGCTGGCCGCCAACAACACCCACCCACCGATGAGCCTGCGCGTGAATCCGCGCCGCAGCAGCGCAGACGCCTGCCGCGCCGAGCTCACAGAGGCCGCAATCACCTTCACCGAACTCGCCCCACTGGCTCTTCAGCTCGACACACCGCGGCCAGTTGCCAGCCTGCCCGGCTTTGCCGAAGGCCGCGTCTCGGTGCAGGACTGGGGCGCCCAGCAAGCGGCCGCGCTGCTGGATCTCGCCGCGGGTCAGCGCGTGCTGGACGCCTGCGCCGCCCCCGGCGGCAAGACCGCTCACCTGCTTGAGTCCGCAGACATCGCCCTGCTGGCGCTGGATGTGGAAGACAAGCGCAGCCAGCGCGTGCGCGACAACCTTGCCCGCCTCGGTCTTTCTGCCGAAGTCCGCACGGCCGACTGCCGCCATCTCGACGAGTGGTGGAACGGCCAGCCCTTCGAGCGCATCCTCGCCGACGTGCCCTGCTCCGCCTCGGGCGTAGCGCGTCGCCATCCGGACATCAAGTGGCTGCGCCGCGAGGAAGACATTGCGGGTTTTGCAACGGTTCAGGCCGAAATCCTCGAGGCCCTGTGGCAAGTGCTGGCGCCGGGCGGGAAAATGCTTTATCTCACTTGTTCCGTCTTCGAAGAGGAGAACGGAAGGCAGGTCGCCCGCTTCGCCGCCCGCCACAAGGACTGCCGCCGCGCCCGCCTGCCGGACGGTACATTCGAGAGACACTGGCTGCCCACCGCGCAACATGACGGCTTCTACTTCGCCCTGCTGGAGAAAAGCGCCTGAGCGTCAGCTCGGGACGAGGGCTGCCGTCATGTCTCTGCTGCGCCAGCTGTGGTTGCTGATCTTCATGATGCTCTGCGCGCCGGCCGCGCAGGCGGCCGGCAAGGGTCTGGACTTCCGCTTCCAGGAAATCGTCCCGGTCGATCAGGTGTATGTGGTCAATGCGTCGCTCGAGATGCAGGCCAATCCGCGCCTGGAGGAAATGATCGCCAGCGGGGTTTCGATCCCATTCCAGGCTGAATTCACCCTGACCCGCACACGCTGGTACTGGCTCGATGAGAGCGTGGTCGAACGGAATCTGGACTTTCGCCTCTCCTATCACGCCCTCACCCGCCAGTATCGCCTCTCGGTAGGCAGCATCCACCGCAGCTTCGGCAGCTTCGAGGATGCCCTGCGCGCCCTGCTATCGATCCGCAACTGGTCGGTGATCGACCGCAACCGCCTCACGCCCGGCGAGACCTACAAAGCCTCGCTGCGTTTCCGGCTGGACATGTCCCAATTGCCCAAGCCCTTTCAGGTCGTAGTCTTCGGTAATCGCGAGCTGGATGTCTCGACCGGCTGGGTGCAGTGGAATTTCCTTGCTCAAGGGCCTGATCCGCGATGAGGCGACTGCTCATTGTCGTGCTCGCGCTGGGCGCCATCCTGCTCTTCCTGCTGGCCTCGGCAGGCGCCAACTCCTCACTCTTTGCCCACAACTATCCGGTCCTGCTGGGGCTGAACATTGCGCTGGCCGTGGCGCTCGCGGTGCTGGTCGGCCTGCAGCTGCGCAAGCTGTGGATCGAATACCGCTCGCGCCAGTTCGGCTCCCGCCTCAAGCTCAAGCTGATCGGCATGTTCCTGCTGCTCGCGATTGCTCCCGGCACCTTGATCTACGTGATCTCGGTGCAGTTCGCGGTGCGCTCGATCGAGTCCTGGTACAACGTGCGCGTCGACTCGGCCCTGGAGTCCGGCATCACCCTCGGTCGCAGCGCGCTGGATGCTCTGCTCGACCAGCTGGCCGAACGCAGTCGCAACGTCGCCCTGGAGCTCGGCGACCAGCTCACCCCACCCAGCCTGCCGGCACTGATCCGCCTGCGCGAGCGTCTCGATGCCGACGAGATCACCCTCCTCACCACCAGCGGGCGCGTCGTCAGCTCCACGGGCGCGGCGCAGGGCGGCCTGGTGCCCGACGTACCGGCCACCGCTCAGCTGCGCCAAGCCCGTCAATCGATGGGGTATCGCGCCGTTGAAGGAGAGGGCGAAAAACTCGTGATGCGTGTGGTCGTACCGGTGCCGAGCCGCTTCCTGCAGGTCGACCCGTTGCTGCTGCAGGTGCGTGCCGCCGTACCGGAAGCACTCGCCCACAGCGCCGACCAGATCCAGGAACTGCACCGCAACTATCAGGAACTGCTGCTCTCTCGTCAGGGCCTCAAGAGCATTTACCTCGTGACCCTAACCCTGGCTCTGCTGCTGGCCATGTTCGCCGCCATGGCAGTAGCCTTCCTGTTTGCGCGCTCACTCTCGGCCCCCTTGCTGATCCTCGCCGAAGGCACCCAAGCCGTGGCGGCAGGCGACCTCTCGCCACGCCAAGCCTTGCCGGCCCGCGACGAGCTGGGCGTACTGACTCAATCCTTCAACCGCATGACCCGCCAGTTGCAGGATGCGCGGGCGCTGGCCGAGAAAAGCCGCTCGGCTGTCGACGCCGCACGGGCCTATCTGGAAAGCGTGCTCGCCAACCTCTCGGCCGGCGTACTGGCCTTCTCGAGCGAAGGCGAGCTGCGCGCAGCCAACCGCGGAGCCACCGCTATCCTGCAGGACGATCTGATCGGCTTCGAAGCCGTGCCCCTGGCCGAATGGCAGACCCACGTGAGCTTCCGCGATGCGGTGCTGGCAGGCTTTGCCGAACATGAGGCAGACTGGCACCGTCAGTTGGAAATCACCCATGGCGAAGGCTCGGTGCAGACCTTGCTGCTGCACGGCTCGCAGCTTCCCGAGAGCACGGGCGGCTTCGTGGTGGTGTTCGACGACATTTCCGAGCTCATCTCGGCACAACGCAACGCAGCATGGGCCGAAGTGGCGCGCCGCCTGGCCCACGAAATCAAGAACCCGCTCACGCCGATCCAGCTCTCCGCCGAACGCCTGCAGCACAAGCTGGCCGACCGCCTGGGCGACACCGACCGGGCCTTCCTCGATCGCTCCACCCAGACCATCGTGAATCAGGTCGAGGCCATGAAGAACCTGGTCAATGGCTTCCGTGACTACGCCAGGCTACCGGCGCCGCAGCTCGCCCCGCTGGATCTCAATGCCCTGCTGCGCGAAGTGCTGATGCTGTATGAGGCCGCGCCCGTGCCGATCGGCCCGATCCTCGCTAGCGGCCTGCCCCTGGTGCAGGCTGATGCCAGCCAGTTGCGCCAGGTCATCCACAACCTGCTACAGAACGCGCAGGATGCCGTGGCCGAGCATACGGCCCCGCTGGTTGAACTGGTCACTCGCCTGGATGGCAAGCGCGTGGAGCTGGTGGTGCGTGACAACGGCAGTGGCTTCCCGCCCAACATCCTCAGCCGCGCCATGGAGCCCTATGTCACCACCAAGCCGCGCGGCTCGGGCCTGGGGCTGGCCATCGTGCGCAAGATCATCGAGGAACACCGTGGCGAGATTTTCATCGCCAATCGCCCCGAGGGCGGTGCCGAAGTAAAACTGCGCCTGCGACTGGCCAAGCTCGACGCCACGCCGCCGGGCGAAACGACAACAAATTGACCCTGCTCTGGTAGTCTCCGAACCTATGGCAAAGATTCTGGTTGTTGACGACGAAATCGGTATCCGCGAACTGTTGCGGGAGATTCTCTGCGACGAGGGTTACGACGTGATCCTTGCCGAAAATGCCACGGCAGCCCGCAGTGCCCGCCAGGCGGCACGGCCGGATCTGGTTCTGCTGGACATCTGGATGCCGGACACTGACGGCGTCACCCTGCTCAAGGAATGGGCGGCCTCCGGCCTGCTGTCGATGCCGGTGATCATGATGTCCGGCCACGGCACCATCGATACCGCGGTGGAAGCGATCCGCTTCGGTGCCCTGGACTTTCTCGAAAAGCCGATTGCCCTGCAAAAGCTCCTTGCCACCGTCAAGCGTGGCCTGCAGCGCCAGCCCAGCAAGGCCCAGACTCACCTCACACTGAACGCCTTCACCCGCTCCACGCCGCTGCGCGATCTGCGTCGTCGCCTTGATCAGCTCTGCCAGAAGAGCCGTGTACTGCTGCTACGCGTGGGCGCCGGCTCGCTGGCCGAACTGTGCGCCCGCAGCCTGCAGGCAGCGGGCAGCCCCTGGCTGGACCTGGGCAGCTTCGGCCAGCCGATCGAAATCCAGAACCTTGAAGCCGCGCGTGGCGGCATGCTCTTCATCGAAGACCTGAGCCTGCTCAATCGCGCCCAGCAGAAGAACCTCGCCTTCGCCCTCGATCGCCTCGAAAAACACGATCAACGCCTGCTCGCCGCTTGCTCGCGCACGGCCGACGAACTGCTCACGGAAGGCTGGGATCCGCTACTGGTCCGTCGCCTGTTTGAAGTGTCGCTGGTGCCGCCCTCGCTGCTGGAGCTCAAGGATGAGCTGCCCGAGATGGTCACCCAGCTCCTCCAGCACCTGGCAGAAACCGGTGATGTGCCGGTACGCACCCTGTCTACCGGCGCACTCAACGCGCTGCGCAACAGCCCCTGGGGCGGCGGCTTTCCCGAGCTGAAGGCCGCCGTGCGCTCGCTGGCCCTTGGTTCTCTGGAAGACGAGATCAATGCCGATGAGGTCGTGCGCTTCGTCTCCCGCGCCTCCAGTGCAGCGCTCGCCCTGCCGCTGGATCTGCCGCTGCGCGAGGCGCGTGAAACCTTCGAACGCATCTATTTCGAGCACCACCTGCAACTCGAAGACGGCAACATCACCCGCCTGGCCGAGAAAACCGGGCTGGAGCGCACCCACCTCTACCGCAAGCTCAAACAACTGGGCATCCAGGTGGGTCGGCGCAGCGAAAGCTGAACCGCTTTCAGACGGAACGCCCGAAACCCGGGCCGGCCGGCGTACCAGCCTGCGTGGAACAAGGCAATATCTGCGCGAGTGTGATCGGGGTCACCCCGGTCAGGCGGAGCGCACCGATATAATCAGAACTTGTCCAGCAGCAAGCATCGCACCGTGGAAACCATCCAGTCCCGCATCGCCGTCGAAGATCTTTCGAACACCGCCCAGCGCCTGAAGAAACGCCTTAGCCGCGCTATCGGCCAGGCCATTGCCGACTTCAACATGATTGAAGAAGGCGACGTGGTCATGGTGTGCTGCTCCGGCGGCAAGGATTCCTACGCGCTCCTCAACCTGCTGATGGCCATGCGCGAACGCGCGCCGGTGAGTTTCCGCATCATCGCGATGAACCTCGATCAGCGCCAGCCCGGCTTCCCGGAGGACGTGCTGCCACGCTACTTCGAATCTCTGGGCGTGGAATATCGCATCGTCACCGAGGACACCTATTCCATCGTCAAGGAAAAGATCCCAGAGGGCAAAACCACCTGCTCGCTGTGCTCGCGCCTGCGCCGCGCCATCATCTACCGCACGGCCCGGGAACTGGGTGCCACCAAGATTGCGCTCGGCCACCACCGCGAAGACCTGATCGAAACCCTGTTCCTGAACATGTTCTTCGGCGGCAAGATCAAGGCCATGCCACCCAAACTGCTGTCGGACGACGGCCAGCACATGGTGATCCGCCCGCTGGCCTACTGTGCCGAGAAGGATGTGGCCAAGTACGCGCGCGCCATGGATTTCCCGATCATCCCCTGCAACCTGTGCGGTTCGCAGGAGAACGCTCAACGCAAGCTGATCAAGGCCCAGCTGGCCGAGTGGGATCGCATTTTCCCAGGACGCATCGAATCGATCGCAACCTCCTTGCAGAACGTCGTGCCCAGCCATCTGGCGGATAATGCACTGTTCGGCTTCAAGGATCTGACCCGCGATGCCGTGATTGGCGAGGGCGACATCGCTTTCGACGCGCCTGATCTTCCCGTTTCGCCGCTGGCGGCAAGCGGTGCAAGCACCGTATTCTGGAATCAAGCCAGCCCTGACACCCGAACTGCAAACCCTTGGAGTCTCCAGAGCGATGACCAGCCAGCCCACTCCTGATACCTGCGTGCTCATCGCCGAAGTCACCGGCGATGCGCCGCTGCTCGGCAAACTGGGCGCAGTGGAAACCCAACGCGCCGTCGAGCGCTGCCGCAACCGCGCCGAGCGCTCCATAGACGCCTACCGCGGCTACATCGTGCAGGCCGACGGCCGCACCCTGATCGCCCACTTCCCGCGCGGCGAGAATGCCGCCCTGGCAGCCTTTGACCTGCGCGCACGTGTCAAGCAGCTGCCGCCGGTCTCCGGCGTAGCCCTCTCGGTGCAGGTAGCGATTCATGCCGGCAATCTGGATACCATGAGCCAGCAACCAGCCGATGCAGTCATTGCCGATGCCCGCAAACTGGTTGCCTTGGCCCCTGCGGATCAGGTCCTGGTCAGCAGCGAGGGTGCCAACGCCATGCCCGACAACGTGCGTAGCCAGCTTTCCCCGGAACAGGTTGCCGGCTTTGCCCAGCAAGCCTACATTTTCCGTCCGGGTCACACGCCGGCCGCCGCGCCCAGCGTGGGCGAAGCTTTCGCACCGACCTCCACCTCACTAGCCCTGGATCAGCACGCTTTTGACACGGCCCCGCACAGCCAGTCGCCGGTCTTCAACCAGGCCGCCACAGCGCCTCAGCGCACTTCACTGATGCTGCGCCACAACAAGAATACCCTGTCGGTCTCGGACAACCAGCCAGTGGTGCTGGCAGGCCGCGAGGAAGGCAACGATCTGGTCATCGCCGATCGCCGCGCCTCGCGCCATCACGCCCGCATCGAGTGGCGGCACAACCATTTCGTGCTGATCGACACCAGTACCAACGGCACCTTCATGGTCGACGATGCCGGCAACGAAGTGGTGCTGCGCCGTGGCGAAGCGGACCTGCCCTTGCGGGGCCGCATCGCCTTCGGCTACTCGCCGACCGAGGTCGGTGCCGAAGTGGTGTACTTCGACATCGGCCTGCGCTGATTACTCCACCGTTACGCTCTTGGCCAGATTGCGCGGCTTGTCCACGTCCGTGCCGCGGGCACAGGCGGTGTGGTAGGCCAGGAGCTGCAGCGGCAGCACGTGCAGGATAGGCGACAGAGCGCCGTAGTGCTCGGGCATGCGGATGACGTACACACCGGGTTCGCTCTCGATGCGTGAGTCAGCGTCGGCGAAGACATAGAGCTCGCCGCCCCGCGCGCGCACTTCCTGCATATTGCTCTTGAGCTTGTCGACCAGCGCATCGTTCGGCGCTACCGTCACCACCGGCATCTCGGCATCCACCAGCGCCAGCGGGCCATGCTTGAGCTCGCCGGCCGGATAGGCCTCGGCGTGGATGTAGGAAATTTCCTTGAGTTTCAAGGCACCTTCCAGAGCGATCGGGTAGTGCAGGCCACGCCCCAGGAAAAGAGCGTTGTGCTTGCGCGCAAAGGCCTCGCTCCAGCTCATGATCTGCGGCTCAAGCGCCAGCACCGCCTGCAGCGCGACCGGCAGGTGACGCATCTGGCGGATGTAATCGGCCTCCTGCGCATCGCTGAGGCGCCCACGGGTCTGGGCAATGGCCAGGGTCAGCAGGAACAAACCAGCCAGCTGGGTGGTGAAAGCCTTGGTAGAGGCCACTCCAATCTCGACGCCGGCACGCGTGATGTAGGCCAGCTTGCATTCGCGCACCATGGCGCTGGTCGATACGTTGCAGATGGTGAGCGTGTGCTCCATGCCGAGGCTGCGCGCGTGCTTGAGTGCCGCGATAGTGTCAGCGGTTTCGCCAGACTGGGAAATCGTCACCACCAGTGAGCGCGGATTCGGCACGCTGTCGCGATAGCGGTACTCGCTGGCGATTTCCACCTGAGTGCTGATGCCGGCAATCGATTCGAGCCAGTACTTAGCGGTGCAGCCGGCGTAATAGCTGGTGCCGCAGGCAAGAATCAGCACCGAGTCGATGTCCTTGAAAACCTTGTAGGCACCGTCGCCAAAGAGCTCCGGACTGATATGTTCCACACCTTGCAGGGTGTCGCCAATCGCGCGCGGCTGCTCGAAAATCTCCTTCTGCATGAAGTGGCGATAAGGCCCCAGCTCTGCAGCACCGGAGTGGGCATACACCGTGCGCACTTCGCGTTCGACACGCACGAAACCCAGTTGCGCTCCCTCGCCCTGGCGCGCCTCGATCCAGAACTTGCCGGGCTGCATATCGACCACATCGCCCTCTTCGAGATACACGATCTGGTTGGTGACGCCAGCCAGTGCCATGGCGTCTGAAGCAAGGAAGTTCTCGCCTTCACCCACGCCGAGAATCAAGGGCGAACCGGCACGCGCGCCCACCACGCGATGCGGCTCGTCGCGGCAGAACACGGCAATCGCATAGGCCCCCTTGAGCTGCACGATGGCCTGTTTCACGGCAGCGAAGAGATCACCGTCATAGCAATGATCAACCAGGTGAGCGATCACTTCGGTATCGGTCTGGCTGGCAAACTCGTAGCCCTTGGCGCGCAGCTCGGCACGCAGCTCGTCGTGGTTCTCGATGATGCCGTTGTGCACCAGGGCGATGCGCTCGCGCGAGAAATGCGGATGTGCGTTGCGCACCGCCGGCACGCCATGGGTTGCCCAGCGGGTGTGCGCAATGCCGGTAAAACCTTCGACCTTGTCTTCGTGGATCAGGGCATCCAGCTCGGCCACCCGCGAGGTGGAGCGCGCCCGGCGCAGGGCGCCATCCTGATGCACAGCCACGCCGCAGGAGTCATAGCCCCTGTATTCGAGGCGCTTGAGACCCTCGACAAGGATGGACACGATATTGCGCTGGGCGACAGCTGCGACGATGCCACACATGAAAAGCTCCACTTCGGGAAGAATGAGATGAACTGAATGCTAGACAAGCCAGAACAAAACAAGCTTGCATAATTATCCAATAAGTAGAATAAAATTTCACAAACAACTTTTCGTGAAATTTTATTTCACCCCTTCTCATGGACGCTACCGATCTTCGCCTCCTCGCCCAGTTGCAACTCGATGCCTCGCTGACCAATCAGGCTCTGGCCGAGCGCGTCCATATCTCGCCAGCCACCTGCCTGCGGCGGGTCAAGCGCCTGATCGACACCGGCATCATCGAAAGCCGGGTGGCCATCCTGTCGCCGGAAAAACTGGGGGCCGGCCTCACCGCCATCGTCGAACTCACCCTGGACCAGCAGGCCGCAGAGCGCCTCGCCGCCTTCGAGGCACGGGCCGTGGCCGACAGTGCCGTGCAGCAGTGCTACCGAGTCAGCTCCGGGCCTGATTTCGTGCTGATCCTGCAAGTGGCGGACATGCCTGCCTATCAGGCCGCCGCAAGCCGTCTGTTCGCCACCGACGCCAATGTGCGCAATGTGCGCGCCTTCTTCTCGGTGCATCGGGCGAAATTCTCACCCCACATCAGTTTGCCTGCCAGTGAGCAATAAGCGCTGCCAAAACAGTGAGTTGTAAAGACACATTTAGTTTCACGCGGAGTCCGCAGTTCTTGGTAAAGTAGGACAAACACCTACAATTGGAGTTAAGTATGTCTGGCGTCTTTCGCATCGTGTTCAGCGGCGGCATCCTGCCCGGATTCTCGCTAGACCTGGTGCGCCGACACGCTCGCGAGCGACTCAAGGCCACGCCGGAGCAGCTCGTACGAATGTTTTCGGGACGCCCGCTGGTGCTTAAAAAGGATCTCGACGAGCCGTCTGCGCTGGGCTACCTGCACAAGCTGCAGGAACTGGGCCTTGATGTCACGCTGGAAGCCCCTGCAGCCTCGCGGATTCCGCAAGAAATCGCGCCGCTCACGCCGGCCCAGCCTCCGGTGCCGGTCGTCAAACCCGAAGAGCCAACCCCGCCGACGCCTGCCGCAACCCAGCCTGCCAAGCCCCAGCCTGCGAAGAATGAGCCTTTTGCCGAGCGTGCGACCCGCACCGAAGGCTGGCTGAGCGAGACCGGGTTTGCCGACTTCGCCCGCACCCACCTGAACCTCGCCCGCGCGGAAGCCCTGCTCAATGGCAACAGTAGCGAGGAAACCCCAGTGGTGATTTCCTCGCCGGCACTGGCCCCGGCCGCCACGCCGCGCCCGGAGCCCGCCGCATCGCCCATGACGGTCACGGTGCAGCAAGCCTCCGCCGCCAAGTCTGCAACGGCCGGGCTGACACTCAGTGGCAGCGTGCAATGCCCGCATTGTGGCCACGCCCACACCCTGCAGGGGCAGGTGCTGCTCGGCGAGCAGGCAGCCAAAGCCCACGGCGCCGCTCAGGGCGCGACTTAATTCACACCTGTGGCCGTTTTAAGGCCCGTTAGGTTTTGTTTCCTCCCCGAACAAGGCCCCTCTCCGCTAGTCTTGTAAGCCCCATCGCAGCACCCACAAAAACAACGGAGAGGCGCATGAACAAACAGTTTCGCATCGTGTTCGAGGGGCGGTTGCGAGCAGGCCTGAACCGGACGGATGTGATGACCCAGGCCAAGCTGCGTCTCGGTGCGAGCGCTAGCCAGACCATCCAGATTTTCTCCGGCCAGCGCGTAACCCTCAAACAGGGGCTCGATGCCGCCGCCGCCCTGCTCTACCAGCAAACCCTTGAAACTCTGGGCATGCTCGTCAGCGTCGAAGCCATGGATGGCCTGCAGAACCAGCCGGCGTTCGCAAGCCAGCTCGCTCCGGTGCTGCAGCCGCCCAATCTGCCGCCGCCCCGCCCAGCCGCTGCACCGCCGAAGCCTGCTGCCAAACCCAGTTTTCCTGAAGACTGGATGCACCGCTCCGGCTTCGAGCGCCTGGAAGTTGCTCAGCAGCGCCTCGCGGACGCTGAAGCGGTACTCAGGCAATCCGCTGCCGAAGCCGCCCGCCAGACCCAGCGCGCCCCCGCCGATCAGGGCGGGCACGGCCGCCTGCACTCGCGTTTCGTCTGCTCGCATTGCGGCACCGCCCACGAAATCGAGAGCGAACTGGCCTTGCGCATCACCCCGACCGTTGCCAAACGTCAGGCCGGCTGACAACACCCGCCGGGGAAGGCGGCCGGGAGCAACGTAGAATGGCGTCTCCGCCCCCTGCCGCCCTGCCGATGTCTGTCTCTCCGCTCCGCGTGCTGTCCGTCATCCCGCCGATGACCCAGCTCAATACGCCCTACCCCTCCACCGCCTACCTCACCGGCTTCCTGCGCCAGCAGGGAATCACAGCGGCGCAGGAGGATCTGGCCATCGCTCTGGTGCTGCGCCTGTTCTCGCGCACGGGACTGGAAGAGATTCGCAGCGTGGCGCAGCGCCTGCCGGTGAAGCAGCGCAGCGCGGCGACCACCTTTTTCCTCGAACATTTCGCCGCTTACGCAGCCACCATCGATCCGGTGATCGCCTTCCTGCAGGGACGCGACTCGACCCTGGCCTTCCGCATCTGCGGCCGCATGCTGCTGCCCGAGGGAGCACGCTTCAACGCCCTCAACGAATACCTCGTTGAGGAAGACGAAGATCCGCTCGGCTGGGCCTTCGGCTCGCTGGGCCTGCAGGACCGCGCCCGCCACCTTGCGACCCTGTACCTGAACGATCTGGCCGATGTACTGCGCGAGGCCGTCGATGAACGTTTCGAATTCGTGCGCTACGCCGAATCGATCGCCCAGTCCGCCGCCAGCTTCGATCCGCTGGCTGCCGCGCTGGCCGCACCGCTGAACCTGATCGACCAGACCCTGCAAAGCCTGACCCTGCAGGCACTAGCCCGCCATGCGCCACAGGTGGTGCTGATCTCCACGCCCTTCCCGGGCTCGGTGTACGGGGCTTTCCGCATCGCCCAGACGATCAAGGCCCATGACCCGGCCATCACCGTGGTGCTCGGCGGCGGCTATGTGAATACCGAACTGCGCGAACTCAGCGAAGCACGCGTCTTCGATTACTTCGACTTCATCACCCTCGATGACGGCGAGCGCCCGACCCTCGCGCTCTTCGATCATCTTGCCGGCCAGCGCTCGCAGGAGCGCCTGGTACGCACCTTCCTGCGCACGGAGGGCCGGGTCCGCTATGTGAACTTCCCCGAGCTGGACGTGCCCTTCAACGAAGTCGGCACGCCCACCTGGGACGGCCTGCCGATCGACCAGTACCTGTCGGTGCTGGACATGCTCAACCCGATGCATCGGCTGTGGTCAGACGGGCGCTGGAACAAGCTGACTGTGGCCCACGGCTGCTACTGGAAGAAATGCAGCTTCTGCGACGTGAGCCTGGATTACATCTCGCGCTACGAGGCCGCCAATGCCAGCACCCTGGTGGACCGCATCGAAGCCATCATCGCCGAAACCGGTCAGAGCGGCTTCCACTTCGTGGACGAGGCCGCGCCGCCCAAAGCCCTACGCGCCATGGCCGAAGAACTGTTGCGGCGGAAT
Source organism: Uliginosibacterium sp. TH139 (assembly GCF_002855595.1). NCBI lineage: Bacteria > Pseudomonadati > Pseudomonadota > Betaproteobacteria > Rhodocyclales > Zoogloeaceae > Uliginosibacterium > Uliginosibacterium sp. TH139. The sequence continues at coordinate 258,522 of NZ_PKRR01000003.1, forward strand.
CTCGCCATCACCTGGTGGGGCAATATCCGCTTCGAGAAGAGCTTCACCCCCGAACTCTGCGAGTTGCTTGCGCAAAGCGGCTGCATCGCCATCTCGGGCGGGCTGGAAGTCGCTTCGGACCGGTTGCTGAAGCTCATGAAGAAGGGCGTCTCGGTCGAGCAGGTGGCACGCGTCACGCATGCCTTTTCCGAGGCCGGCATCCTGGTGCACGCCTACTTGATGTACGGTTTTCCCACCCAGACGGTGCAGGACACGGTCGACGCCCTTGAGTACGTGCGCCAACTATTTGCCGCCGGCTGCATCCAGTCCGGCTTCTTCCACCGCTTCTCCTGCACCGTGCACTCGCCGGTCGGCCAGCACCCGGAGGACTACGGCATCCGCCTGATCCCCCGCCCCAAGGGCACATTCGCCAACAACGACATCGCCTTCATCGACCCCAGCAGCGTCGATCACGCCCTTCTGGGCCGGGCCTTGTCGAAAGCCATCTACAACTTCATGCACGGCATCGGGCTGGATCAGGACGTGCGCAACTGGTTTGAGGAGTGTCGCGTGCCGCGCCCGCAGGTCGCCAGGCACTTCATCACCCGCGCCCTCCAGGAGGGCTGAGCCCCTCCAGTTTTCGCCGTCTCTGCCGTTACTCCTGCCTGTAGGCCCGTTTCGCCCCGACAAACGCATACAGACAGAGCCAAGCGGCAGCATGCATCCCGCCACCGATTCCTTCGACAAGCTGAGCAATCGCCTGCAGGCCGCCTTCATCCGGCTGGCCAAGGACGAGCATTTGTGGAGCGGCGATCTCTACAGTGCGCTGCGCAATGTCACGACCACCCTCGCCGAGGTGCTGGAAGTGGGGCGCGCGAGCGTCTGGCGGATGTCGCCGGACCGCCACGAACTGGTCTGCCAGCTGCTGTTCCGTACCGACCGCCAGGGTTTCGAGTCCGGCGCCAGCCTGCCGGCAGCGCAATTTCCGCATTACTTCGGCGTGCTCGATGAAGAACGCCTGCTCGACGTGCCCGATGCCGCCAACGACCAGCGTGTGCAGGAGCGCTATCCGGGCCATCTGCGCCCGCTTGGCATCGGCGCCTGCCTCGAAGCCACCCTCCACGAAGCCGGTCAGTTGGCCGGGGTGCTTTGCCTGGAGCATCTGGGCAGCCCGCGCCTGTGGAGCCGGGACGAACAGCTCCTGGCCATCTCGGTGGCCGATCTGCTCTCCCAATTGCAGGTCTTCCATACCCTCAAGGATCGCGAACGCAGCTATCGCAGCATTTTCGATGCCGCCGGCGACGCCATCCTGACCATCGTCGATGGCCTCATCGCCGACTGCAATCCCCAGGCCCAGCTGATGCTCGGGCGCCCGCGTGCCGAGCTGATCGGCAAACCGGTGACAGACTTTTCACCGGAAATGCAGGGAGATGGCCGGCGCTCGGATGACAAGGCCGAGGGCCTGCTGCAGGCAGCCATCGATGTCGGCCCGCAGCAGTTCGAATGGACCCATCGCCGCGCCGACGGCAGCCGCATCGAAACAGAGGTCAGCCTGTCCGCGATCTGGCTGGCCGGGCGTTGCCAGGTCACCGCCATCGTGCGCGACGTAACCGAACGCCGCCTCGCCGAGCAGATCCGCCAGACTTCGGCCGAGCTGCTCAAGCAGCGCAACCTGGCCCTGCAGGTCGTGTTGAACCTCGCCAGCCAACTGCACCGCAGCTCGGACTCCGAAGCCATTGCCGACGAAACCCTGCGCGTGCTGCAGCTCTTGCAGCGCGCACCGCTGTCCCTCTTCCATCTGGCTGACGAAGATGGCGAGCACTTCGAAGTCATCGCCTCAACCGGCTACACCCCGGCGCAAATCGCCGCTCGCCGGCGCATGCCGATCGAGCGCAGCCTCTCCGGTCAGGCTCTGGCTCTGGGCCAGATCCTGCACTGCACCAACGTCGAAGACGACGAGCGTATCGATCCGGCCATCCGCGAGCGCTCACTGATCGACGGCATCCACTCCTTCACCGTGCTGCCGCTGGTCTATCAGGACAAGCAGCTGGGCGTGATCGGCCTGCAGTTCTACGACTGCGGCAACGAGTTTTCGGATGCCGAACTGGAGATCCTGCGCGCCGTTAGCCAGACCGTGTCGCTGGCCCTGGCCAACGCCCGCAGCGTGCAGGCGCTCGAGTTCCAGGCTACCCACGATTCGCTCACCGGCCTGCCCAACCGCACCCAGCTGCACCGCGATGCCACCGAATCCTTGCGCTGGATCGCCGGCAGCCCGCGCCAGCTGGCCCTGATGCTGCTGGATCTGGACCGCTTCAAGGAAGTGAATGACACCCTGGGCCACCGAACCGGTGACCAGCTCCTGAAACTCGTCGCCACCCGCCTGCAGGCCGCCATCGAACGCGAGGACGCAATGCTGGCACGCCTTGGCGGCGATGAGTTCGCGATCCTGCTGCGCTCGGTCACAGATGCCGACCAGGCTCAGGACATCGCCCGCAGCATCGTTGCGGCGTTGCGCACCCCGATCGAGGTCGAAGGCATCTTCATCGAGCTCGGCGCCAGTATTGGTGTGGCGGTCTATCCACAGCATGGTGGCACCAGCCATGCCCTGCTGCGTTGCGCCGATGTGGCCATGTATGCCGCCAAGGGCAATGCCAGCTCGGTGAGCCTCTACGACAACAGCCACGACGCCCACAACCCGCGTCGCCTGGCCATGATTACCGAGCTCGGCTCGGCCATCCGCAGCGAGCAACTGGTACTCCACTATCAGCCGCGCTACAGCCTGCAGGAAGGGCGCTGGTGCAGCTGCGAGGCGCTGGTGCGCTGGCAGCATCCGAAGCTGGGGTTCATTCCGCCCGGCGAATTCGTGCAATTCGCCGAAACCAGCGAACTGATCCGCCCGCTGACCCTGTGGGTGGCACGTACCGCCGTGCGCCAGCTGGCCCTGTGGCAGCAAACGGGCCTGTGCATCTCCACCTCGATCAACCTGTCCACCCGCAATCTGCTGGACATCACCCTGCCCGAAGCCCTCGCCGAGCTGCTGCGGGAATACGGCCTCCAGCCGGGCTCGCTGGAACTCGAAATCACCGAGACGGCGCTGATGACCGACCCCGACCGCGCCATGCAGACCATCGAGCGCCTTGCGGAGCTCGGCATGCGCCTGTCGATCGACGACTTCGGCACTGGCTACTCTTCGCTGGCCTACCTCAAGCGCATGCCACTGCACGCCCTGAAGATCGACCGCAGCTTCGTGCGCGACATGCTCCATGACGATCAGGACGCCATCATCGTGCGCTCCACCATCGGCCTCGCCCACAGCCTCGGCCTGCAGGTCGTGGCCGAAGGCGTGGAAGACCCCGCCACCCTCAGTCGCCTGCGCGAGTACGGCTGCGACGAAGCCCAGGGCTATGTGCTCAGCAAGCCCATGGCCCATGCCGCCGCACTGCGGGTGATGCAGGCCCCGCTTCCCATCCAGACGGGTTGAACCCGCCCCGCGAGAGATGCCATGCAGAGACTCCTGAAACTCCTCTTCAGCCTCCTCCAGCGGCTCTTCCAGCCTCTGCTGGGCTTCATCGCTGCACGCTTGCCGGCCGGCCTTACCACCCGGGCCAGCGGCCTGCACCTGCGTCTGCAACCAGGCCAGGTGCTCGGCCAACTCCAGGCCGTGCGCCAGCAAGCCCTCGCCACCTACCGCGAAGGAGGCCTGCGCGCCTTCTTCGGCCCCGGTATCCGCCTGCTCAACGCCCGTCGCTATATCTGGAAATTCGGTCTGCTCGGGGCGCTGGCGCTAGCCACTACCGGCCTCTACGTGGTGGGCCTGAATGTCTCGATGCGCAGCGAAATCAACGCGGCGCGCAGTGAAGCGCGTGCCTTGGCGCTCTACCCGCCTCTCGCAGAGGCCCTTCAGGCTAACCGTCAGTACAGCCTGCAGGCCTGGGCAGCCGCTGGCGATCCGAGCCTCGCGGCCGGCGTGGCGGCCAAGGGGGCGGCGCTGGAATCCGCTCTCGCCGCCGTCGACAATGCACTCAAACAGGAAGGCGACAGCTTCGCCCTCGCCCCGCGCTGGGCTGCCCTGCGCAGCGAAGCACAGAAGCTGCGTAGCGGCGAGGCAACGCTCACGGCCGAGAGCGTGAAAACCGCCCAGCCCAAATTCAGCCGCCTGCTGCTGGACTTCATCGGTGATCTCGGCGAGGCCAGCGGCCTCCTCGCGGACGACCGCCGCGAAGCCGCGCTGATCGCTGACCTGCTGATCCGCAAACTGCCCCAGGCCTCCGAACAACTCGCCGCACTCAGCAACACCTCGGCCCTGCTGCTGGGCAGCAAGGAGATGGGCGCCGACTGGAACCGGATGGCCGCCATCACCACGGACGCCGAGCGCGCACGTGATGCCCTGCTTGATACCCTGGCCCGCACGGCCAATGCCAATCCCGCCAACCGCAGCGAGCTTGAAGCCGCGGCCAGCGAGCTGCGCACGCATTGGGCGGAAATCCTCGAGGTCACCGATCGCGAGATCCGCAAAGGCGCCTTCGCGCTCAGCAGTGAAGAATTCATCGGCAGCGCCCGCAGCGCCGCCCAGGCTCAGTTCGAACACACCGCGCCGCTTGCCGGGGTGCTGCAGAAGCAGTTGCAGGCTCGCTCCAGCCGCCTCGAGGAGCGCTTCTGGATCGCCAGCCTGATCGGCAGCCTGCTGGTGTTGAGCCTGCTCTACTGCGGTGCCGCGCTCTTCGTGAGCATCCTGCAGTCGGTACGCGAGCTCTCGGAAGGCGCCCGCCACATCGGTGAGGGCGATCTGGGTTTCCGCGTGGCCTACTCCGCCCACGACGAGCTGCGCGGCGTGGCCGCCCAGTTCAATCACATGGCCGGCGCCTTCGCCGCCATCATCCAGCAGGTCCAACGCACTTCGCAGGAGCTTGGCAGTGCCGCCGAAGGCCTCGCCAGCTCGGCCGCCCAGGTCGCCCAGAGCTCCGAACAACAGAGCGAAGCGGCCGCCAGCATGGCGGCCGCCGTCGAGGAGATGACCGTCGGCATCGACGAAATTTCGCGCAACGCCGGTGCGGCCGATGAAGTGGCAGCCCAATCCGGCCAGCTCTCGGCCAGCGGTGGCGAAGTGGTGGCGCGCACGGTCAGCGAAATGGAACTGATCGCCGCTGCGGTGCGTGGCTCCTCCGAAGTCATCAGCGAGCTGGGGCGCAATTCCGCCCAGATCAGCAGCATCGTCAAATCCATCAAGGAAATTGCCGATCAGACCAATCTGCTGGCCCTGAATGCCTCCATCGAGGCCGCGCGGGCCGGTGACGATGGCCGCGGCTTCGCCGTAGTGGCCGACGAGGTGCGCAAGCTCGCCGAGCGCACCACCCGCGCCACCGCCGAGATCGGCGGCATGGTAGCCGCCATCCAGGCCGGCACCACCCGCGCCGTGGCGGCCATGCAGGACGGCGTACGCCGCGTGCAGGGCGGGGTGGACCTCTCCAACCAGGCCGGCGCTGCCATGCAGCAGATCCGCGACGAATCAGCCCGCGTGCTGGCCTCGGTCAGCGAGATCTCCGGCGCCCTGCGCGAGCAGGCGACGGCCAGCACCGAAATCGCCCAGAGCGTAGAGGCCGTGGCTCAGATGGCGGAAGCCAACCATGCCCAGGTCTCCCGCACCAACCACACCGCGCGCGAGCTGGTCGGCCTGTCCACCCGCCTTGGCGAAGACATCCGCCGCTTCCGCACCTGAGCACGTCCAGGAAAGCCGCCATGAAATTCCTTACCCTGCTCCTCGCCCCAGCCATCGCGCTGCTTAAGCGGCTCGACTTCCGCCTCAAGTTCGGCCTCATCGGCGCCCTCGCCGTCGTCACCATGGGTTACTTCATGCTCATGCTGGCCGTCGAGATGCGCAGCGCACTCACCAGCACCCAGCGCGCCGAACTCGGACTGGAAATTCACAACGAAGCCCGCGCAGCCCTGCTGGCCACCCAGAACTACGTCGGCGTGAGCCTGCTCGCAGCCGGCGACGACAAACACAAGGATCTCGCCAATGCGCGCCGCACCGCGGCCGATCAGGCACTCAAAGAACTCGCCGAGGCCGTTGCCGATGCCCCCGAGCTGGGCCTTGCGGAAGCCTGGAAGAAAGTGGACAGCGCCTGGCAGGCCTTCCGCGATCCAGCCACCCCACCCGAGCGCAGCACGCTCGCCACCGCCCACCGCCCGCTGATCGAAGCCCAGCAGGCCTTCCTGCGCGAGCTGGCCGACGCCTCCGGCCTGATGCGCGATCCGGACCCGCGCGCCGCCTATCTTGCCGAGGCCGTAGTGATCACCCTGCCGGCGCTTGGCGATCAGCTCGCCGAACTCAGGAACACCGGCGTCATGGTGCTGGGCGTAGCAGGCTTTGCCCGCGAATGGCGCCGCATGGGTGCCATGCTGGATGCCATCAGCGCAGGGCAAGACACGCTTGCCGAACAGCTTGGCCGCGCCGGACGCGGTGACAGCGGCCTGGCCGCCAAACTCAGCGCGGGCCACAAGGCGCTCAGCGAAGCCAACCAGCAGTTCGCCGAGAGCGTGCGCAGCAGCATCCTCGCCGGCTCGCGTGACATGAAGGCCGAAGACTTCGCCAGCGCCAGCCTGAAAGCTATGCGTAGCTTCGACGAAAAGGCTGCCGACGGTGTCATCGATGAGCTCGACGGCATCATCGGCTGGCGCAGCTTCTCGCTCACCGCGCGTTTCTGGCTGCTCAACCTGCTGGCGCTGGGCATGGTGCTGCTGCTGGCCTACATCGGCATCAGCATGTATCTGGCGGTCAGCGATACCGTCGAGCAGCTCACGGATGGCACCCGCCGCGCCGCCGCCGGTGACCTTGCCCATCGTCTGGAGCACACCACCCAGGATGAGCTCGGCGAAGTTGCCACGCGTTTCAATGCGATGCTCGAATCACTCGATGGCGTGGTCCAGCGCGTGGCCAGTACCGCCGCCGCAGTGGAAACCGCGGCCCGCGAACTGAGCAGCAGCGCCCAGGCCGTATCGCAGGAGTCCGCACGCCAGAGCGAAGCCTCCGGCGCGATGGCCGCCACCATGGAAGAGATGACGGTGGGCATCAACGAGATCGCACGCTTTGCCGAAGACGCAGAAAGCATGGCAGCGGCCTCCGGCAAGGCCTCCGCCGCCGGCGAGCAGCTGTCTACCCGCACCGAAGCCGAGATCGGCCGCATCGCCGAGGCGGTGCAGCAATCCTCGGTGGTAATCGACGAGCTGGTTGAAAACTCGCAGCGCATCAGCGTGATCGTCAGCACCATCAAGGAGATCGCCGAGCAGACCAATCTGCTCGCCCTGAATGCCGCCATCGAAGCCGCACGGGCCGGTGAAACCGGGCGTGGCTTCGCCGTGGTGGCCGACGAAGTGCGCAAGCTCGCCGAGCGCACTGCCCGTGCCACCCTCGAAATCACGGCCATGATCGAAACCATCCAGCGCGGCACCACCGATGCCGTTGGCTCCATGCAGCAAGGCGTGGCCCGCGTGGCTGATGGCGTGGGCCTCACCCGCGAAGCAGGCGAAGCCATGCGCAGCATCCAGCAATCCTCGGCACGGCTGGTCGGCGTAGTGGCAGACATCTCGGCAGCCCTGCGCGAGCAGAGCGCGACCAGTAGCGACATTGCCCGCAACATCGAACGCGTTGCTCAGATGGCCGAGGCCAACAATGGCAGTGCCCAGGGCACCCTTACCACCACACGCGCACTGGATGCGCTGGCTAGCCAGCTGGCCGGCCAGATCCGCCAGATCCGCAGCGGCGTCTAAGCCAGGAGGCAAACATGAACGGGCTCAACGAATTCATGTGGAAGAGCAGTCTTGACTGGCGCAGCCTGATCGCGGCCGCTGAAGCCGTAATCGCACGCTGGAACACGATCACCAAATTCGAAACGAAGACCGACCAACGCGAGCACATCTGGACGGTGCGCCACAGCAGCAACGCCCTGCCCTTCCTCGTCCTTAATGGAGATTCCCTGCGCGGCTCGGTGCCACGCATCGGCAACCCGATGCCCTTCCTGCTCCTGATCGGCGTCTGCCATCAAAACCCGGGCGCGGTGGAGCTCTCCTTCGCCAACGGCCAGAAGATCGATCCTGCCCGCTTCGATCCTGCCGATCTCACCAGCCTCCTGCCCCACGCCACCCATGCCGCCCACCGCAAGCTTGCCGAACTCGCCGTCCAGGCAGCCGCGCCAGCCAGCGGAGTAGCGCCTTGAACAGCCCAGCCTATTTTCAGGCCCCGCCAGCGCGCTGCGGAACAGGCCGCCCTGGCGTGACGCGCGAGCCCCGTGCTGACCGCCGCACAGACCACCCCGCCCTGAGGCGCAGGCGCTACGCACGCCGGCGAGCCCCGACCTAGACGGCAAGCAGCTCTGCTGCATCACCACGATGTCGCTGGAGCGCGGCCTGGTTGAGGCCAACATCGGCGCCATCGACGGCGACCAGGCCCTCCGTCAAGCCGGTCAAGTCGCCCGGCAGCGGGCCGTTATACCTTTGTGCTTCGCACCATGAGGTCCGCCTGATGAACAAGACCATTGCTGCCGCCCCTCTAGCCGGCCTGCTCGCCGGCCTGGTGACCACGGCCATGCTGATCCTCACCCTGTCCGCAGCCATCAGCTGGGCCAGCCTCACAGCTCTGACCGGCTCGAATACGGCCATCCAGCACAGCGGCAAGCTCACCCGCACCCAGAGCGACGTCGACATGATGCATGACGCCATCCGTGCCGATGTCTACAAAGCCTTTCTCAACGCCGGTGGCGGCCCCGAGCTGGAGGCGGCGCGCAAGGATTTCAACGAACACGCGGCGACGCTCAAATCGGGTTTCAGCACCAATCTCGCACAACTGCCGTCGGCTGCTCAAACGATCGCCGAGCAGGCCCGGCCGGTACTGGAGCGCTACCTCGCCAGCGCCACCACCCTCCTCGCCCAACCACAGGACGATCCCCAGCACAGCCGGCTCATCAGCTTTCACGCCGATTTCGAAGCCCTCGAAGATCAGCTCGCAGCCCTTACCGACAGTATCGAACTGAGCAGCGCTGAGCAGTCGTCCCTCGCCCAGCAAGCCGCCGATAGCGCCCGACGCAACATCCTGCTCAGTGCCCTCAGCGGCATCTTCCTGCTCTGCGGCGCAGCCTTCTTCGTTCATCGCAGCAGCGTACCGGCCTTGCGCCAGCTGGCCCGGAGCGCCAGCGAAATTGCCAGCAGCAGCGACCTCACCCTGCCTATCGAGGAGGCAGGCTGCCGCGAGGTGCGCAGCGTGGCTCAGGCCTTGCAACAAATGCTGGTGAGTCAGCGCCAGGTCATCAGCCAGACCCATGCCACCTCACGCGCGGTACAGCAGGGCATGGATGCCGCCCACCAGCTCTCGGAGCAGGTCCAGCGCGGCGCCAGCGACCAGAGCCAGATGCTGCAGCAGGCCTTGGCTGGCTTCGAAGAGGCGGCCGAGGCCATCGAAATCGTTGCCACCAATACCCGCGATGCGGTGCATGCGGCCCAGAGCGCCGGCGAACTCTCCCAGCGCGGCGCCGACAGCGTGCGTGACACCGCGCGCCAGCTCGAAGGCATCGGCCAGAGCGTGCGCGAAGTCTCCAGCGTCATCAGCAGCCTTGCCCAGCATGCCAACGAAATTTCCGGAGTGGTCTTGGCGATCCGCGCAATTGCCGATCAGACCAATCTGCTCGCCCTGAATGCCGCCATCGAAGCTGCCCGCGCTGGCGAACAGGGGCGCGGCTTTGCCGTGGTGGCGGATGAAGTGCGCAAACTGGCCGAGCGCACCAGCCGCTCTACCGATGAAATCTTTCAGCTCATCGAACGCATCCGTCATGCCAGCGAAGCCGCGGTCAACAGCGTGGATAGCAGCGTGCAGGTCGTCAGTGCCGGCATCAGCCGCGCCGCCGAATCAGCCGATGCAGTCGCGGAAATCCCTCGCGCCGCCGCCGGCGTACTCGACAACATGCGTGACATCAGTGCCACCCTCGATGGTCAGCGCCAAAGCCAGCACAGCATTGCCCAGGCCATCGAACGCGTCAGCCAGTCTGCCGTCACCACCAGCCACAACGCCAGCGGACTCGACCAGCTCGTCGGCCAGACCCGCCAGAACATGAGCGAGCTCACTGACACCGTGCGCCAGTTCAGGATCTGAAAACCGGTGCTAAGCGCCGCAAAAAATCCGCAGCCGGGGTCAAAACGCTGGCCTGCCGAAAACGCACTGACAATACTGAGCGGGTCATCCACGCTCAGGAGATCCCCATGTTGCGCCCTTTCCCAGCCTTGCTTGGCCCCGCCCTCCTCATTGCCCTGCTGAGCAGCAGCGGCACCCAGGCCGCCAGCAGTTCGGCCTCCAGTCACGCCGGTGGCCGTCCGCCCGGCCCGCCCCCCGAAGCCATTGCCGCCTGCAAGGGCAAGAGTGAGGGCGCTGAAGTCAGCTTTGCCGGGCCGGAAGGTCAGACCTTCAGCGGCACCTGCCAGAGTTTCAATGGCACGCTGGCCGCCATGCCCAAGGGCGGCCCTGGCGGCCAACCGCCCCCGGCGCGCTGAAGCGCCGACCCCGCATCAGCAAACGGCAGGCGGCGTCGCTTCCAAGAGGGGCGCGCCGCCTGTATTTTGCCGTTGCTCCCGCACGCCGCGCCGCTCATCCCAGAACCAGCACAATTGCATATCTTCGCCGCGCTGGGCGTTACCAAAAGCCTTACGAAAGGCCCCTTTCAGAGCAGGGAATCCCTCCATCATCAAGTCCGGTTCACGGCCTCGCCGGAGCCGCCGCGGACAGGATCATGACTCGCCCGTCGGCCTACAAAACTGATACATGATTGGAGACTCTGTAATGCAGCTTCGTAAAACCGTACTGGCGCTTGCCCTCGGTCTCGGCCTGTGTGGCCTGGCCCACTCCGCAGACCTGCTCAATACCCGCTTCACCGGCGAGCAGATCTTCACCCCGGCCTTCAAAGCCTTGCCGGGAGATCCGGCCAAAGCCTATTTCGCCATCACCTTCGGCGAACCGAAAAGCGAGGCCGGCAACCTGCTCCTCGAAAATGGTCGCATCACCCTCGGCGCAGTGTCCGGCGCTGCCGGCAAGATAGAAGAATCCTCCGCCTCCAGCCGCCCCGAAGGCGTGATCGACCTGAGCAAGCCCTACCGCATCACGCTGCGGATCACTGAAGCCAGCAGCCTGGTCGAAGGCAAGGACAACTTCTTCATCTACGTGAACAACAGCAGCACCAAGATGACACTGTCACCGCATGGAGAAGCCTCTGTCATCGCCCGCGTGCCGGTGAAAGAGTTGAAGACCGGAGACAACGTGTTCACCGCCAGCCTCGGCGATGCGCGCTCCTTCCTGCAGTTGCGCGCCGAGTCCGGTGCCCGCGTGAAGATCGAGTCCATCAAGCTGGAATCGCTCTGAGCCCTCCGGTGAAGCCCCGGGTCACCCAGGCTTCACCTTGTGTCATGGCGGCGCCTGGTGCGCGTGCGCTCAGGCCTTGATCCTGCCTGCCCACACCACCAGCGCCTCAACCAGGCCTGCGACCTGCTCACGGATCTTCGGGTCAGTCACATTGCCCGCCGCATCGAAGCCGCCAGCAAAGGCATTGCTGAAGACCTCGGGCTTGTTCAGCGGATGCAGATTCAGGAACACGCAGCTCTGGCGCAGGTGATATTGCGAACGCGAAGTGCCCATGCCGCCACCGGCGCCCATCAGGCCCACCGCCTTCTCAGCCAGCAAGGCATTGTTCGGTTCGCGCGAAGCCCAGTCGAGAATGTTCTTCAGCGCCGGGGCGACCGAATAGTTGTATTCAGGACAGGCCAACAGCAGCGCATCCGCCGCCCCGATCTGCGCCAGCACACGCTTAACCGCCGCCGGTTTCTCCGTGAGATCGCCGTTATAGAAGGGCACATCCGTGAGATCGACAATCTCCAGCGTCACTCCGGCCGGCAAGGCCTCCTGCGCCGCGCGTAACAGGCCGCTGTTGCACGAAGCCTTGCGCAGGCTGCCCGAAATACCCACAAGCTTGAATGCCATGATGCTGTCCTTATCGAGAGTTGGAGGATGCCGCAGCGAGCGGCCTTTCTACTTTAGACCAAGCCTTCTACCCTGCCCGGCAACCCCACCTACACGGCCAGCCGGCAGCGGATAAGATCACTGTTTTTGCCTGCCCGGATCTAGCAGCCATGCCCATCTCCGCCGACTATCTGGCCTTCATCTGCGAACTTCTCGCTCCGCTCGGCCGCATCCGCAGCAAACGCATGTTCGGCGGTGCAGGCCTCTACTGTGACGAGCATTTCTTTGCCATCGTCATCGACGATCAGCTCTATCTCAAAACCGATGCAGAGAACCGCGCCGAGTTCGAGCGCGAGGCACTGGAAGCATTCCGCTATGAGGCGCGCGGCAAAATCATACAGCTGGGCTACCACCGAGCCCCGGACGAAGCACTGGACTCGCCCGAGCGGATGCGCCCGTGGGCGCGCAGCGCACTGGCGGCGGCCCTCCGCGCGCGCAAGTCCTGACGCCTCTCGGGCAGAAACGAAAACGCCGGCGGCTGCCGGCGTTTTCGTTGACAGGCACGCAGCATTCAGTCGCCCAACACAGCCCGCACATTGGCCCACTGACGACGGCTGATTGGCAGCAGTTCGGCGAGGCCATTGAGACGCACGCTCCAGTAGCCTTCTCCCCCATCCTCACCCACCGAGCGCTCGAAGCCAACCACCGCCTCACGCGACACCAGGCAATTGCGGTGAATACGCACGAAGCGATCCGGAAACTCCTGCTCCAGCTGCACCAGCGACTCTTCGAGCAGGAACTCGCGCGCCACCGTGCGGGAGGTCACATATTTGAGCTCTGCCTTCAGGTAGAGCACATCCGAAATTGGAATCAGATGGATCTTGCCGCGCTCGCTGCAGGTCAGGTGGCGACGTGGCTCAGCGATCGTGTCGATATTCTCGCGACTCACCGGAGTAGCCTGGCGCGCCTTCTGCAGCGCAGCGGAGAGGCGCTCGGCACGCACCGGCTTGAGCAGATAATCGATGGCATTCAGCTCAAAAGCCTGTACCGCATGTTCGTCATAGGCCGTCACGAAAATCAGACGCGGGGGATTCTTGAGGCGACTGGCATGCTGGGCGAATTCGATGCCGTCCATGGCCGGCATGCGGATATCCACCAGAATCACGTCCACCGCAGTGGTTTCAAGCATGCGCAACGCTTCCAGGCCATTGCCGGCCATCCCGGCCACGCGGGTAGGCTGATCTGCAGCAATGTCGCCCAGCAGGTCGCGCAAGCGCTCGCGAGCCGGGGCTTCGTCATCAACGATCAGTACGGCCAGTGTTGCTGCAGCTTCCATTACTTCTCCTCCCTTCGTAGTGGGATGCGGACACGCACCCTGAACTCGCCGTCGGTTTCTTCGGTTGTCAGGGTTGCTTCAAGATCAAAAAACAAGGTCAAACGCTCACGGATGTTGTTCATCGCCATCCGGTTGCCGGTCGCCCGCCGCTCCACCTTGTGAGCGGGGTTGCTGATCCGCATGTCGAGCATGTTGCCGCGACGCACAATGCGGATCAGTATCTGTCCAGGCTCAGGGTTCGGTTCTATACCGTGAAACACTGCATTCTCAATAAGGGGTTGCAGCATGAGCGGCGGAACCTGGGCGTTGAGCGGCGCATGTTTGAGCTCCCACTTCACTTTCAGGCGCTCACCCAGACGCAGGCGCTCCAATTCAAGGTAGCGGTTGCAAAGCTCGATTTCGTCACACAAGGTGACCAGCTCGCGGCTATCACGCATCAGCTCGCGAAACAGTTCGGCCATCGATTCCAGTGCTTCCTCGGCTCGTTTCGGGTCCGAACGGATCACGCCGAGCACGCCATTGATCGAGTTGAAGAAGAAATGCGGGCGGATACGCGCCGTGAGCGCAAGGATCCGCGCTTCCCCCAGCGCCGGCATCTGGGCAATCTGGCGCCAGCGGAAGTAGGCCATCACACAGATCGAGCTGGCCAGCGCCCAGATCATCCCGCGCAGATAACCATCAGCATTCACCGGCAGCAGGATCCACGATTGGCAAAAGATGGTCGAAGCCAGGGCCAGGCTCGCCACAGTAAGCGTGAGGTCACGCCAGTTCAGATGGCTCAACCAGTGGCCAAGCACGAACAAAGCAGTCGCGAACAGAATCAGCGGCAGTTCAACCCGTCCGGCCATCATCAGCAGGGTCTGACCAATCTCCGCCAGCGCCGGCGCCCGGATCAGCACGGTAATCAGCATCAGCACATTGCCGACCAGCAGCACCCTCAGCACGGCACCGAGATTGCGAAAATCCGGCACAGGCACGCGCAGGCGCTCGGGGATCGCGGAGCGCTCCGAGGCTTGCTTTATACTTGCGGACTTCTCCGGCGCTGCTGCCATGGTTATTTACCGGCCCTGACGGGCCACTTCGTTGCGGCCCGAACCCGAAAGCTGATTCAAGAATTCCGCGATTATGACTGATAAATCATCCGCCACCGGTACCTGGTCCGGTCGTTTCTCCGAACCCGTCTCGGATCTGGTGAAACGCTACACCGCCTCGGTGTTCTTCGATTGCCGCATGGCTGCGCAGGATATCCGCGGGTCACTCGCCCACGCAAAGATGCTCGCGAAGCAGGGCATCATCAGCAATCAGGACTTGTCCGACATCGAGCGCGGCATGGCGCAGATTCTCGGCGAGATCGAGCGCGGCGAATTCGACTGGACGCTGGACGGCGAAGACGTCCACATGAATATCGAGCAGCGCCTCACCGCGCTGATCGGCATGGCCGGCAAGCGCCTGCACACCGGCCGCTCGCGTAACGACCAGGTTGCTACCGACATCCGACTGTGGCTGCGCGACACAATCGACAGCATCCTGGTGTTGATCGGCGACTTCCAGACCAATCTGCTGAATCTTGCCGAAGAGCACGCCGCCACCCCCCTGCCCGGCCACACCCACCTGCAGATCGCCCAGCCGGTGACTTTCGGCCACCACCTGATGGCCTACAGCGAAATGCTGCGCCGCGATGCCGAGCGCTTTGCCGACGTACGTCGCCGCGTCAATCGCCTGCCGCTGGGCAGCGCCGCCTTGGCGGGCACCACCTATCCGATTGATCGCGAATTCGTTGCGCGCGAGCTGGGCTTCGACGAAGTCTGCGAAAACTCGCTGGATGCCGTATCGGATCGTGACTTTGCCATCGAATTCTGTGCCGCCGTAGCGCTGGCCATGATGCACCTGTCGCGCCTGTCGGAAGAGCTGATCCTGTGGATGAGCCCGCGCTTCGGCTTCATCGATCTGGCCGACCGCTTCACCACCGGCTCCTCGATCATGCCGCAGAAGAAGAACCCGGATGTACCGGAACTCGTGCGCGGCAAGACCGGCCGCGTGAATGGCCACCTGATCGCGCTGCTGACCCTGATGAAAGGCCAGCCACTGGCCTACAACAAGGACAATCAGGAAGACAAGGAACCGATCTTCGATGCCGCCGACACGATGATCGACACTTTGCGCATCTATGCGGACATGATTACCGGCATCAAGGTCAAGGCGCACAACATGCGCGAGGCCCTGAAGCTCGGCTTCGCCACCGCCACCGACCTGGCCGACTACCTCGTCAAGAAGGGCCTTGCCTTCCGCGATGCGCACGAAGCTGTTGCACTCGCGGTGCGCGCTGCAGAGACCAAAGGCTGCGACCTGCCCGACATGTCACTCGAAGAACTGCGCGCCTGCATGGCTCATGTACCGGGCGCACCGGAAAAGCTCAGTGATGACATCTTCGGCGTGCTGACCGTCGAAGGTTCGCTGGCCGCGCGCAACCACATCGGCGGCACCGCGCCAGAGCAGGTCCGCGCGGCAATTGTCCGGGCACGAGCGCGACTGGCGAAGTAAGCATACAAGGCGGGCATAACCCGCCTTTTCCTTCTCCGGAGGTCGCAGTGGAACTTCTGAGCATCGAACAATTCAAGGCCCTGTACAATCCCGGAGTCGTGTCTCCCCAACTGCTCTCACCACGCAACTCGCTCTCCGAACGCGCCACACTGACACGCGTGGTGGTCGCACCGGGTGCGGTACAGAAACGCCACACTCACGCATCCCCCGAGAAAATCTGGATTGCCGTAGAAAGGCGTGGCACGGTGCTGCTAGCGGATGAGCGGACGCACCCAATCGCGGCCGGTGACGTAGTGCGCTTTGCCGATCGTAACGTACATGGCTTCATCAACGATAGCGAAGCCGATATCTTCCACCTCTCGGTCACCTCGCCGCCGACCAATTTCTCCTACGCTTACACAAAAGAAGGCGCGGTCTGCTGATGCACGGCCCCCACAAAACACATGCAGTCGAACATTCACGAATCCCCGCCATAGATGGCTTGAGAGGCGCAAGTATTCTCCTTGTTGTCGCCGGGCATCTAATGGCATGGCGATTCGCAGGCCAGTTGCCGCTACTCATTGTTCAGCTCGGCATCTTTTTATCGCATCTCGGAGTCATGCTGTTTTTTACAATCAGCGGCTTCGTCATTACGCGGCGTGCTCTGACCCAATATCGCCAAGGTTTTTTCAGCGTCAAATTCTTCTATTTTCGTCGAGCAGTCCGCATCCTGCCCGCATTCATAGTTTACCTGCTGACAATTGCCATTTTGTCTCTGCTTGGCTGGATAGACCAAGCTCCATCGGGTCTTATCAAAGCAGCCAGCTTCTCGTGCAATCTATTTAACGATTGCGATTGGTTTGCTGGGCACAGCTGGACTCTGGCTTACGAATGGCAGTTTTATCTAGCATTCCCAGCATTGCTACTCGTATTTCGCAGATACATGCCAATCGCGTTGATGTTAATAGCACTAATTGCGTTAGTGGTCGTCGCATTGGAAGCAGTTCAGAGCGATGCACAAAGCATTTCATTTATCGCTGCCGGCTGTGTTGCTGCGTTTTTTTTCGAACATCTGAACACGCTGTTTAACACAACCTTTCTGCAACAAGCCAAAAACGCAACTTCAATCCCATTCTTGCAATTTTTCGGGAAAATTTCTTACAGTCTGTATCTCTGGCAACAACTATGCACTGCCCCCCCTGCTAAATATCAGACCGAAAGCCTATTGCTGCTACCAGTATTTCTACTGCCTCTGGCCTACATTTCTTACCGTTATGTAGAAAAAACAACCGGAGACTGGTTTAAGAGAAAACGCTCGGAGCCACTGTTGAAGCAATCTTGAAAAACACGCTCATCGCCAGCATTCAAAGCCAGCTGGAAAACTGCGTGCGAAGCGCCCTTGGCAACGCGTTTCGCATCGACTCGATCACCGCGGTCAGTGGCGGCGATATCAACACGGCGCTGCGTCTGGATGGCCCGGCCGGCCCGGTCTTTGCCAAATTCAGACCAGCAAGCGATGCCGCGATGTTCGCTGCCGAAGCCGATGGCCTTCAGGCGCTCGCCCACTGCGATGCAATCCGGGTACCGGCCGTACTGGGGGTTGGTGAAGCTGCAGATCAAGCCTTCCTGTTTCTGGAGTGGCTGGACATGAGCCCGCTGCGCGACGCTGCCACGGCCCGCCGCGCCGGCGCGGCGCTGGCCGCCCTGCACCAGTGCACCGGCGAGCATTACGGCTGGGCGCAGGACAATTTCATCGGCAGCACCCCGCAACGCAATCTTGAAACCGACAACTGGTCGCAATTCTTCGTGCAGAAACGCCTCCAGCCGCAGTTCGCGCTCGCCGCCAACAAGGGCTTCAAGGGGGATCTGCAGCGCAATGGCGAGCGCATCGCAGAGCGCGCGCCGGGGCTGTTTGTCGATTACCGGCCGCCGGTCAGCCTGCTGCATGGAGATTTGTGGAGCGGCAACCTGGCGGCGCTGGCTGATGGCACGCCGGTACTGTTCGACCCGGCCTGCTACTTCGGCGACCGCGACACGGATGTCGCGATGAGCGAGCTTTTCGGAGGGCTTCCGCTGGAGTTCTACGCGGCCTACCGCGCCAGTTGGCCGCTCGCAGAGGGTTATGAGCAGCGCAAGGCGCTCTACAACCTTTATCACATCCTCAACCATCTGAATCTCTTCGGTGGCGGCTACCTGCGCCAGGCCGAACGCATGGCGGCCATGCTCGCCACCGAGCTCGGGCGTTAAGCCAACTCGCGTCCAAATCTGGCAGCCAAGCCAGATGCATCCCTCAGCGTTTCACCTCTGGAATCGTCATCAAGCGCCCGCCCCGCTTGCGCGAAGTCTTGGCCATTGCCAGCAGACCACCGGCCGCCGCACCACCATGCGCATGGGATATAGCCACCGCCAGAGCATCCGCCGCATCCGCCTGCGGATCGCCTGCAAGCTGCAGCAGGCGCTTGACCATGTGCTGGACCTGTTCCTTGTTCGCCTTGCCGTAGCCGACCACCGCCTGCTTGACCTGCAGCGCGGTGTATTCGGACACCGGTAGATCGCGGCTTACCAGTGCGCAGATCGCCGCCCCGCGCGCCTGCCCGAGCAGCAAGGTGGATTGCGGATTGACGTTCACGAACACGATTTCCACCGCAGCCTCGGCTGGATGGTAGGTATCAACCACTTCCTGCACCCCGGCCAGGATCACTTTCAAACGCTCGGGCAGAGAGCCATCCGGCGTGCGGATGCAGCCGCTGGCAACGTAATGCAGTTGGCTACCCTGGCGCTCGATTACCCCGAAACCGGTGATGCGCAGGCCCGGATCAATGCCGAGGATGCGCGTGGGCGGCAGAGCGAGCGGCGCGCTCATCACGAGGTGGCCGCTAAATGAAGTGAAACGTTTCTGGCGCGGCGTGCCGACGCAGACAGTGCGCTCAGTGCGGCAAGGAGGCGCAAGGACCCCAGAATCATTCTTTGCGGCCTCAAACGCGTTTGAAAACCAGATCCCACACCCCATGCCCCAGACGCAAACCACGCGCTTCGAACTTGGTCAGCGGGCGATAGTCCGGCTTCTCGGCATAGTCGGCCGCCGTGTTCTGCAACAAGGGCTCGGCGGAGAGCGTCTCGAGCATGAACTGGGCATACTCTTCCCAGTCCGTCGCACAGTGCAGATAGCCCCCGGGCGCGAGGCGCGAGGCCAGTTGCGCCACAAAAGCCGGCTGCAGGATACGGCGCTTGTGATGGCGCTTCTTGGGCCAGGGGTCCGGAAAATACACATGAATCCCAGCCAGCGAATCGGGCGCCAGCATGTCGCGCACAACCTCGGTGGCGTCGTGCTGCATCACGCGCAAATTGGTGATCTGCTGTTCATCGATCAGCTTGCACAGATTGCCCACGCCGGGGCCGTGCACCTCAATGCCGATGAAATCGGTATCCGGCCGGATGCGGGCGATCTTCGCCGTGGTGTCGCCCATGCCGCAGCCGATCTCGAGCACCACCGGGGCGCAGCGGCCAAAGCTTGCGGCATAGTCGAGCTGCTCTTCCTTGTAAGGAATCGCATAGCGCGGCAGCAGCTCGTCCATGTAGCGCTTCTGCGCGTCGGACATGCGTCCCTGGCGCAATACGAAACTGCGGATTGGCTGGCGCGAAAAGCGACCACTAGGCTCGCTTTGAGAATCTTTTTCTTCAGTCATTTTTACTCTGCGATGGAGACCATCAGGCAATGATGTTTTTCAACCAAAACTGGCCGGACTCGCTCAACAAGTACGCCACAGCGCCACAATTCAACAACACGGTCATCCAGAAAACGAATTGAAACTCCTGCTTGATGGACTTGTGCCGCAACACTCTCTGCGCCGCAAGCGCACCTGGCCACCCTCCTGCCAGCGCAAACAGATGCAAGGTGCTTTCGGCCGTTCGCCAGCGTCCAGCCTGTGCGGCACCTTTGTCCAGCCAGTAGGCAACAAAAGTGATCAAGCTAGCAGCGGCATAGACAAGCACTACCGTGAAAGGCAGATACCCTGTGGTAACCGCCCCCAACAAAAACAAGCAGAAAGTCATGGCAAACAACGGCGCTTTCGCCCCGCGCCCATCTGGAACCTTTACGACTTTTTCACCGACCCTTGCCACTGTCTTAGCTCGAGGACGCTTGCGCTCGTCCAGCTCCAGCTCGTAGGTAAATAGCTCACCCTCCGAGGGGCGTGAGGCTTCACGGGGGAGGGCCTTTACATGCAAAAAAACACGTTCCCCTCCGCCATTGGGCGTAATAAAACCGAAACCCTGATCATCCTTCCAGGTCGTCAGCTTGCCGACAAAGCGCATCCATCTCTCCCGGCGTTCAGCTTCCGATCAAGCCGGTGGTTGGCGAACTCGGCGTAGCCGAGTACAGCTTCTTCGGCATGCGGCCAGCGCGGAAAGCTTCGCGGCCGGCCTCCACAGCCTTCTTCATGGCGCCAGCCATCAGCACCGGATCCTGTGCCTTGGCAATCGCGGTGTTCATCAGCACGCCATCACAGCCCAGCTCCATTGCGATCGCGGCATCGGATGCGGTGCCTACGCCAGCATCGACGATAACTGGCACCTTCGATTGCTCAATGATCAGCTTGAGATTCCACGGATTCAGGATGCCCATGCCAGAGCCGATCAGGGACGCCAGCGGCATCACGGCCACACAGCCGATCTCTTCGAGCATCTTGGCCTGGATGGGGTCATCCGAGCAGTAGACCATGACCTTGAAACCATCGCGCACCAAGGTCTCGGCAGCCTTCAGGGTCTCGGGCATGTTCGGAAAGAGAGTGGTCTGATCGCCCAGTACTTCGAGCTTGACCAGATCATGGCCATCGAGCAGCTCACGCGCGAGGCGCAGGGTACGCACGGCCTCATCAGCCGAGTAACAGCCGGCAGTATTAGGCAGGTAGGTGAAATCCTTCATCGGCAGTGCGTCGAGCAGGTTCGGCTCGCCCACGTTCTGGCCAAGGTTCACTCGGCGCACGGCCACGGTGACGATCTGGGCGCCGGAAGCGTCGATGGCGCGGCGGGTTTCGTCGAAATCCTTGTACTTGCCGGTACCCACCAGCAGGCGGGAATGGTATTCACGGCCGGCGATCAGCAGGGGGTCGTTCATGATGAGCTTTCTGAAAGATACGGGAGGCTGGGGAAAGCGTAGAGGCGGGCGCGGCTCAGCCGCCGCCGACAGCGACCACGATTTCCAGCGCGTCGCCCTCTGCCAGCACCGTGCTGGCATGCAGGCCCTTGGGAACGATCTCGCCATTGCGCTCGACTGCCAGGCGCTTGCCGACCAGTTCAAGTTCTTCGAGCAGGTTCAGCACGGAGCTGCCACTGGCGAGGAAGCGGCGGTCGCCGTTCAGGGTGATCTGGAGCATGGTGAGAAACCTCGGACAGCTTGGTTGAAGCACCCGCAAGTTTATCACGCGCCCCCTGCCCGACCGGCCGCCAGACGGGGTCACAAGACTGCAACAGTGCCTGCGGAGAATGCGCCGCATGTCCCGCGTACGCACCCTGTTCCTCTCGGATATCCACCTCGGCACCCGTGCCTGCCAGGCTGACCGCCTGCTCGCTTTTTTGCGCGAGCACCCTGCCGATAAGGTCTTCCTGATCGGCGACATCATCGATTTCTGGGCCATGAAGCGCTCGCTGGCGTGGACCTCCAGCCATAACACGGTGATCCAGAAACTGTTGCGCCGCGCCCGTCACGGCGAAGAAATCATCTTAATCCCGGGCAATCACGACGAAGCGCTGCGCCTTTACTGCGGCATGCGCTTTGGCGACATCCGCGTCGAGCGCGAGTGGGTGCATGAAACCGCTGATGGCAAACGCCTGCTGCTGGTGCATGGCGACGAATACGACCAGGTAACGCGCCACCATCGCTGGGTCGCAGTACTGGGCGATGTGTCCTACAACCTGCTGGTGCGGCTGAACGTGTGGCTGTCGTGGGCGCGGCGGAAGCTGGGCATCAGCGGCTACTGGTCACTCGCCGGTTATGCCAAGCGCAAGGTCAAGACGGCCCTGCAGTTCATCTTCGATTTTGAGGCCAGCGTCACTCATGCAGCCCGCACACGCGGCCTGGATGGCGTGGTCTGTGGCCACATTCACTGGGCCGCGATTCGCGAAATCGATGGCCTGCGCTACGTCAATTGCGGCGACTGGGTGGATAGCTGCACGGCCATCGTCGAGCATCTCGACGGGCGCCTAGAACTCATCGAATGGGCGCGCGCCGCGTGCTCCGAAACCGAGGCCAGCGAACTGGCCGTGGAGAGCCTCTGAATCATGCGCGTACTGATGCTGTCCGACGTCTACTTCCCCCGCATCAACGGGGTCTCCACCGCGATCCAGACCTACCGCGAACAACTCGCGCACTGCGGCATCGAAACCCTTCTGATCGCCCCTCGCTATGAAAACGAGGCCGACGAAGCGGGAATCCAGCGCCTGCCTGGCTGGAGGGTGCCGCTGGACCCGGAAGACCGTTTCGTAAGGCCCTCCGTGTTTCGTCAGGCCGCCATCGAAGCAGCGCGCGACTGCGATCTGATTCATATCCACACTCCATTCTGTGCACACGGCGCCGGGCTGGCTGCCGGCCGCGCCTGTAACTTGCCAGTGGTGGCGAGCTACCACACCCTGTTCGAGGAATACCTGCACCACTACGCGCCCTTCCTGCCCGCAGCCAGCCTGCGTGGTCTGGCGCGGCGTGTGTCGCGCCAGCAGTGCAACGGGCTGGATGCCATCGTCGTTCCCTCATCGCCGCTCGCCGAACGCCTGCAAGCCTATGGTGTAGCGCGGCCGCTGCACATCCTGCCCACCGGCGTACCGCTGGCCCATTTCGGCCGGGGCGACGGAGCTCGTTTCCGGCGCGAGCACAACATCCCTTCGGACCGCCCGGTGGCACTTTACGTGGGCCGTGCTGCACACGAGAAGAACATCGACTTCCTGATCGAAAGCCTGCCGCACGCACTGCGCAGCCAGCCTGAACTGCTTCTGGTGATCGCTGGCGAAGGACCGGCCCGGCGTGCGTTGCAGGAGAAAGTCGACAAGATGCGCCTGGCTCATGCGGTGCGCTTCATCGGCTACATGGATCGCGTCACCGCCCTGCCGGACTGCTATGCCGCCGCCAACCTGTTCGTCTTCGCCTCGCGCACCGAGACCCAGGGGCTGGTGCTCATCGAAGCCATGGCTGCTGGCCTGCCGGTGGTGGCGCTGGCCGAGATGGGCACCCGCGACGTTCTCGCCGCCGGCTCCGGCGCCCTCACCCCGGCAGACAACGTCGCAGCATTCGCCGCCACCATCGTGCAGGTGCTGGAGCAACCCGAGCTCGCCCGCCAGATGCGCCAGCTCGGACTCGAGTGGGCGCGTGGCTGGACAGATCATGCCCTCACCGCCCGCCTTGCCGAGCTTTATCGCAGCCTGCGTCGCCCACGCACACCCCATCCCCTGCTCCAGGAACTGGCTGCATGAAAGCCGCTCTGCAGATTGCGCTGGTCACCGAAACCTGGCCTCCAGAGGTCAACGGCGTCGCCATGACCATCTCCCGCCTGGTCGCCGGCTTGCGCAGCCAAGGCCATCAGGTTCAGATCATCCGCCCACGCCAACGCGAAGAAAGCCCGACGACGCCGGATTTTCTCGTCGCTGGCCTGCCCCTGCCCGGCTATGCCGGCCTCCAGTTCGGTCTGCCCGCCGGGCGCCAGCTACGCCGGCTGTGGCAGGCACAACGCCCGGACATTGTGCATCTAGTCACCGAAGGCCCCCTCGGCTGGTCTGCCCTCAAAGCCGCCGAGGCCCTAGATCTCCCACTCAGCTCCAGTTATCACACCCATTTCGATGGCTACAGCCGTCACTACGGTGCGGCCCTGCTCACGCCACTGGTGCGCCGCTGGCTGCACGGTTTTCACCGACGCGCAGGGGTCACCATGGCCCCGACCGAAACGCTGGTCAAGCAGCTGCGACAAGCCGGTATCAGCGGTGCACAGGTTCTCGGCCGCGGCGTCGATACCCGCCTGTTTTCGCCCTCCCGGCGCAGCCAGGCGCTGCGCAGCCAGTGGGGCGCAGGCGAACACGATCTGGTTGTCATGAATGTCGGCCGTCTTGCGCCAGAAAAAAATCTCGGCCTGGCCGCCGCCGCCTTCGCTGCCATCCAGTTACAACAGCCCGGCGCGCGCATGGTTTGGGTCGGTGACGGCCCGGCACGCAGGGCGCTCGAAAGAAAACACCCGCTCCACCAGTTTTCCGGTGCCCGCCACGGCGAGGATCTGGCCAGCCACTACGCCAGCGCAGACCTCTTCCTGTTCCCCAGCCTCAGCGAAACTTATGGCAACGTCGTCGCCGAAGCGATGGCCAGCGGCGTGGCTGTGGTGGCCTACCACGAAGCGGCGGCCGCCGAACTGATCATCAGCGGCGAACAAGGCCTGACCGCTCCCAGCGGCAACGAAACCGCCTTCATTGCTGCAGCCTGCCAGCTGGCCAGCAATGCCGCCTTGCGTCAGCGATGTTCAGGCGCGGGTCGCGCACGGG
The DNA here is from genome assembly GCF_002855595.1 of Uliginosibacterium sp. TH139. Lineage (NCBI taxonomy): Bacteria > Pseudomonadati > Pseudomonadota > Betaproteobacteria > Rhodocyclales > Zoogloeaceae > Uliginosibacterium > Uliginosibacterium sp. TH139. Next base: position 282,860 of record NZ_PKRR01000003.1, read on the forward strand.
TCGAAACGCTGCACTGGGGTCATATCGTTGAGCGCTTCGAGCAGCATCTGTGCCTGGCACTCGAGAATATGTCCCAAACCACACACGGGGGTTCCGTCCGGCGCCGCTTTGCGGGATAATCGCCGGCCCGAGCGGGCGTCGTATAATGGTAATACCCTAGCTTCCCAAGCTAGAGCCGTGGGTTCGATTCCCATCGCCCGCTCCAGGAATCCGACCGGCCAGACATCTGAGTCTGGCTTTTTTATTGCCCGCGCCCAGCAATTGCGGGAAGAAAACCCGACCACCACTCCCAGAAAATAAAAAAGCCTGCACATGTGCAGGCTTTTGAGTGCTGCGGGAGCCGGGCTCCCTGGTCTCAGAGTCCAGCGGCAGCGCGCAGGGCGGCAGCCTTGTCGGTCGCTTCCCAGGTGAACTCGGGCTCGGAACGGCCAAAGTGACCATAAGCAGCAGTTTTGGCATAGATCGGACGCAGCAGGTCCAGCATCTGCACGATGCCCTTCGGGCGCAGATCGAAGTGCTCGGCCACCAGCGCGGAAATCTTCTCGTCAGCAATCACGCCGGTGCCATTGGTGAAGACCGTCACGTTCATCGGCTTAGCTACGCCAATGGCATACGCAACCTGAACCTGACATTCGCGCGCAAGACCCGCCGCCACGACGTTTTTGGCCACATAGCGGGCAGCATAAGCTGCCGAGCGGTCAACCTTGGAAGGATCCTTGCCGGAGAAGGCGCCGCCGCCGTGCGGGCAAGCACCGCCATAAGTGTCGACAATGATCTTGCGACCGGTCAGACCGCAGTCGCCCTGCGGGCCGCCGATGACAAAACGGCCGGTCGGGTTCACGAAGTAGTTCGGGTTCTTCAGCAACGAGGCCGGAATCACGGCCTTGATGATGTCTTCGATGACCGCTTCGCGAATGGTTTCCTGCGATACGTCCGGTGCGTGCTGCGTGGACAGCACCACGGTGTCGATCTCGACAGGCTTGCCATCCACATAGCGGAAGGTGACCTGACTCTTGGCATCCGGGCGCAGCCAGGGCAAGCGGCCGTCCTTGCGCAGCTCAGCCTGACGCTGCATCAGGCGGTGCGCGTAGTAGATCGGCGCCGGCATCAGCTCGGGCGTTTCGTCGCAAGCGTAGCCGAACATCAGGCCCTGGTCGCCCGCGCCCTGGTTCAGGTAGTCGTCATTGGCGTGATCGACGCCCTGGGCGATATCGTTGGACTGCTTGTCGTAGCAGACCATGACCGCGCAGCCCTTATAGTCGATGCCGTATTCGGTGTTGTCGTAGCCGATGCGACGGATCGTGTCGCGAGCGACCTGAATGTAATCAACATGGGCGTTGGTAGTGATTTCACCGGCCAGTACCACCAGACCTGTGTTGCAAAGGGTCTCGGCCGCCACGCGGGAGCGGGGGTCCTGCGCGAAAATCGCGTCCAGGATGGCATCGGACACCTGATCGGCGACCTTGTCCGGATGGCCTTCCGAAACCGACTCGGAAGTGAAGAGGTAATCATTGGCCATGTTGGCACTCCACAAAATCAAAAACCCCGGATATTCGTCGGCGCGGCCGACTCCGGGGTTTCGAGTGGTCGACGCTTTAGCAGAATTTGTCAGCAAGGCCTGCGCCTTGCACCCGCCCTGCAAGTTGTCTTTAACTCAGCGGTCTGGGGATTATAGGTAGCCGACCTTATAATGCAAGCGTCTATCGCCTGCCCGCCACCACGTGCTACAGAACCACCTCCTGCCCTTTCTGTTCCGCCTGCTGGGCCGTTGCTCGCTGCCCACCCTGCACCGCTTCGGCGGCTGGGGCGGACTGCTGGCTTGCCGGCTCTCGGGCAGCATGCGCAGGCGTATAGCGGCCAACCTCGCGCTGTGTCTCGGCCGCCCGCCAACCCCTGCGGAGATCCGCACGAATGCCCGCGAAACCGGCCGCATGATGCTGGAGCTGCCCTTTGTGTGGCAGCGCCCGCTCGAAGAAGTCATGCAGCACGTATTTGAAGTGGAGGGCATGGAGCATGTGGAGGCCATGCGGGCTGAAGGCAGTGCGATGATCGCCCTGACCCCACACATGGGCTGCTTCGAGATAGCCTCGCTGTATCTTGGCCGGTTCATGCCGCTCACCATCCTCTACCGCCCGCCCAAGCAGACCAGCGTGGAACCCATCCTGCGCGCCGGGCGTGCACGCGGCCAGCTTTCACTTGCCACTGCCGACCTGGCTGGCGTACGCCAGATCATCAAGGGTCTGCGTCAGGGCATTTCCACTGGCCTGCTGCCGGACCAGGCTCCAGGCAAAGGGGAAGGTGTCTGGCTGCCCTTCTTCGGCAAGCCCGCCTATACGATGACATTGGCCGCACGCCTGTCCGAGGTGAAGAACACCCGGGTACTGCTGTTCTGGGGCGAGCGTGTGATCGGGCGCGGCTGGCGCCTCCACATTCTGGCGCCGCAAAGCCCGATCGAAGGCACGCTGGAAGAGCGTGCTGCCGCCATCAATCGCGAGATCGAAGCCTTGATCCGCCGTTGCCCCGCCCAGTATCTGTGGGCCTATAACCGTTACAAGGTGCCCGCCGGCGCCACGCCGCCACCTTCTACTTCCCAATGATCGTCCTGACCCGCTTGTTCCTCGCTTTCCTGTGGTGTTTCCACTGGCTGCCCTTGCCTGTGCAAGCGGCGCTGGGCTGGTGCATCGGCCAGCTGCTGTATCTGCTGGTTGTGCCGCGCCGGCGCGTGCTCCACACCAACCTGCGCCTGTGCTTCCCCGAACTTTCCGCCCGTCAGCGGCGTCGCCTCGCCCGCCGTGTGTGCGTCGCAGTGGCCCGCTCAATGCTGGAGCGCGGCGTGCTGTGGTGGGCCTCTGAAACGCGCATCCGCAAGCTGGTTGAACTGCAGGGCGTGGACAAGATCAAGCGCCTGCACGCCGAAGGCCGCGCGGTGGTGATGCTGGTGCCGCACTTCGTCGGGCTCGACATGGCTGGCAGCCGCATGGCGATGGAAATGGATTGTGTGAGCATGTACTCGGCGCAGAACGACAAACTGGTTGAAAAGATGCTGCTGCACGGCCGCACCCGCTTCGGCCAGCAGGAGCTGCTTTCGCGCCAGGACGGCATCCGCGGTGCGGTGAAAGCCATGAAGCGCGGCCGCCCCTTCTATTACCTGCCGGATCTGGACTTCGGCCCGAAGGAATCGATCTTCGTGCCCTTTTTTGGCATCCAGACCGCTACCGTGCCGGGCCTGCCGCGCATCGCCAAGCTCGCCCACGCGGCCGTCGTGCCGCTGGTGGTTCGCATGAAGCCTTGGGGGCAGGGTTACGTCGGCGAATTCCAGGATCCGTGGAGCGACTTCCCGACCGAAGATGTCGAAGCGGACACGACGCGCATGAATGCCTGGATCGAGGCCGAGGTGCGCAAGATGCCCGAGCAGTATTACTGGGTGCACAAGCGCTTCAAGACCCGGCCAGAAGGCGAAGCCCGGTTTTACTGAACTCCGCAACGCAGGACAATCCGCCCATGAAACTCCTTTTCACCAAGATGCAGGGCCTCGGCAACGACTTCGTGGTAATTGACGCGATCAACCAGCCCGTCGAGATGACGCCAACCCTCGCCCAGAAGCTCGGCGACCGCCGCTTCGGTGTGGGCTGTGATCAGCTCCTGATCGTCGAGCGGGCCCAGCAGCCCGGCGTGGACTTCCGTTACCGGATCTTCAATGGTGACGGCTCCGAGGTCGAACAGTGCGGCAACGGGGCACGCTGCTTCGTGCGCTTCGTGGTGGACAAACAGCTCACCAACAAGACCGCCATCCGCGTCGAAACCAAATCCGGCATCATCGAGCCACGGCTGGCGGACGACGGCCTCGTCACGGTCGACATGGGCGTGCCGATCTTCGAGCCTGCGCGCATTCCGTTCAGTTCTGAGTCGGACGCCGTCGTTCAGCCGCTCGAGGTGAATGGTGAAATGCTGGCCATCACCGCAGTGTCAATGGGCAACCCGCACGCCGTGCAGGTGGTGGCGGACGTCGACAGCGCCCCGGTCGAACAGCAGGGCCCTGCCGTCGAGCACCACCCTCGCTTCCCGGCTCGCGTCAATGCCGGCTTCATGCAGGTGGTGGACGAACACTCGATCCGCCTGCGCGTGTTCGAGCGCGGCGCAGGCGAAACGCTGGCCTGCGGTACCGGCGCCTGTGCTGCGGTGGTTGCCGGCATCCAGCGCCAGTTGCTGGCCTCGCCAGTACGCGTGGAGACCCGCGGTGGCGAACTGTCGATCGCCTGGGGCGGCCCTGGCAGCCCGGTGCTAATGACGGGGCCGGCAGTCAGCGTGTTTGACGGTGAGATTTCATTGCCTCTTTAAATCATTCGTCTCCCAACAAAGGAAAACCGTGGACAAACATCAGCTGTCCCCTCAATTGTTTGCGTTATTCCCGATAGTGATGGGGTTAATTGGGATTTTTTGCCCTCGCTTTATTTTTTTCATCAATGAAGGCTGGAAGTTCAGGGATGCCGAACCGTCAGATTGGTTCTTGCTCCTCACACGACTCGGCGGAGTCATGTCCGTTATTTTTGGTTTGGTCATTTTTTTCAAGGGCTAACGCCCACAACCCCTCACCCGTGACATCCAGCCATGACCGCTCAAGAGATCATCAGCTTCTTCAACGCCCACCCGGAGTTCTTTGACGAGCATCCGGAAATCCTCAACCAGCTCACAGTACCGCATCCGCTGAACGGCCAGGCCATCTCGCTCACCGAGCGCCAGTTGCTGACCCTGCGCGAGAAGCTCGCCCAGGTGCAGGGCAAGCTCGCTGAACTGGTGAGCTTCGGTGAAGAGAATGATGTGATCGCCGAGAAAGTGCATCGCCTGACCCTTTCCCTGCTGCAGGCCGAGAGCTTCGAGGCGGTGAACTTCGCGGTCTATAACCACCTTCAGGAAGATTTCGCTGTCCCCCACGTAGCCCTGCGCATCTGGAACAGCATCCTCAAGCGCCCGGTGCCGGAATTCATCGAGGTTTCGGAAGAGCTGCGCTTCTACGCAGCCGACCTGCGCCAGCCCTATTGTGGCGCGGCTCAGAATCAGGAAATCCTCGCCTGGTTTGGCGAAGCAGCTCCTTTGCTGCGCTCGGTATCCCTCATTCCGCTGCGCCGTGACGCGCAGATCTTCGGCATGCTGGCGCTGGGCTCGGAAGATCCGCAACGCTTCTTCCCCGAGATGGGCACCATGTACGTCGAACGCATCGGCGATCTGGTCGGCGCGGCCGTGCTCAAGCAGATCGGCTGATGCCATGAACGAGCAGGCCTCAGCCATCTTGCCGGCCGAGGCCATCGCCTGGCTGGATTATCTGGCCCAGCAAAGGCGTGTCAGTCCGCACACCCTCACCAACTACCGCCGCGAACTCGGCAAGCTGCATGCCTTTGCGGCGCCCCGCACATTCGCCGAACTGAAACCGGCGGACATCCGCCGCTTCGCCGCCAAGCTGCATGCTGGCGGACTCGAGGCGCGCTCGATTGCCCGCGCCCTCTCCTGCTGGCGTGGCCTGTTCCGCTGGTTACTGGCCCGCGAACAGGTCAGCAGCAATCCGGTGCTGGGCATCCGCCCACCTCGTGCCGGCAAGCTATTGCCCAAAGCGCTGTCGGTCGATGCCGCCTCCGCCCTGCTCGATGCGCTGCCAGAGGACGCTCTGGAGATCCGCGACCTAGCTATGTTCGAGCTGCTTTACTCCTCCGGCCTGCGCCTGGCCGAACTCGCCGCACTCGACATCGATGGTCTGTACAGCATCGCGGATGGCGAGGTCACCGTGCTCGGCAAGCGCAACAAGACGCGCCGCGTTCCCGTCGGCACCCAGGCGCTGAACGCGCTCGAGAATTGGCTGGCAGTGCGTGCCACGCTCGCTGCAAATGGCGAAAGCGCGCTCTTCCTCAGCCAGCGCGGCACCCGCCTCTCGCATGGCGCGATTCAGGCCCGGCTGGCGCGTTGGGCGCGCGAAAAGGGCGCACCGCAGCATGTTCATCCGCACATGCTGCGTCACAGCTTCGCGTCCCATGTGCTGCAGTCCTCAGGCGATCTGCGCGCGGTGCAGGAATTGCTGGGCCACGCCAGCATCCGCAGCACACAGGTGTATACCCATCTGGATTTCCAGCATCTGGCAAAGATCTACGATGCAGCCCATCCGCGGGCAAAGAAGAAGGACTGACTTGCAAAGTGCCCAGCGCTTTCGTGGTCGCGGCCAAAGAACGCTAACACTTCGTTCGTACCGGGGTCGCACGACCAATGACGGCGCCTGCTGCAAGCGGCGCCAGCTGATCAGCCTTCGTTGCTCAGCCCCGCACTGCCCATCACGCACATCCAGGTCATCTGCAGCACACGCGCATCGGCACTCGCCCGGTGGCGCTGCACCTGCAGACTACGCTCCACGTCATCGCGCACTTCAAGCCATTGCCTCGCTTCGATCTGCGGCGTGATCCGCGAGAGCTGCTCCAGGTGGTAGGCCGGCGGTACTCCTGCGGCCTCATGGAGCGCGGCCAACCATACATAGTCATGTCCCCAGGCATCGGTGTAGACAGTCAGGCCTTTGAGCAGGGTATTCAAGCGAATCGCCACTGAAAGCGGCGGCAATCCATGTTCGCGCAAAGCTTCGCGACTGATACCGTGGACAGCCTCAGCGGAGAGATCCCAGTGCTGCCACTCGGCAATGGGCTGGATCAGGGCGCAATAGGTACGGCCATCCGGCAACACGCAGCCTACCTCGATGGGGTAACTCCCCCGGCCGAAGCCAGAAGCTTCCACATCAATGATCGGCGGTGGCTGGAGCATCGCGGGATTTCCTTGCAGCAAGCGGGTTTCGCATGATGACATGGGCCGGAACACTACCCCCATCGGCGTTTTCCGCTAGCATTCGCACCCTTCCAGACAGGTTTCCGCAGGAGTTCACCATGGCCGAACTGATTCTCGCCCCCGGCAAGGAGCGCTCCGTGATGCGCCGCCACCCGTGGATCTTCGCCGGCTCGGTAGCCAAGCTCGCTGGCCGCTCCAAGCCCGGCGATACCGTCGAGGTTTTCAATGACCGCGGTCAGCTGATGGGCCGCGCGGCCTTCTCCCCCAACTCGCAGATCCGTGCCCGGATGTGGACTTTCGATGCGGACGAATCCATTGATCATGGCTTCTTCAAGCGCCGCGTGGCCGCCAGCGTGGCGCGCCGCGCCGTGCATCCGCAGCTGGCCGGGCAGGATGGCGTGCGCCTGATCCATGGTGAGTCCGATGGCTTACCCGGCGTGATTGCCGACCGCTTCGGCAAGGTCGTGGTACTGCAAATCACCAGCGCCGGCGGCGAGAAGTGGCGCGAGGCGATCATCGCCGGCCTAGTCCAGGCCACCGGCTGTGAATGCGTATATGAGCGCTCGGACTCCGACGTGCGCAAGCTCGAAGGCCTGGAGCCGCGCAGCGGCGTGGTGTACGGCGAGTTGCCGGCCGGGCCGCTGACCATTCGTGAGAACGGCGTCACCATGGAAGTGGATGTGGTGAGCGGCCACAAGACCGGCTTCTACCTCGATCAGCGCGACAACCGCCTGCTCACTGGCCAGCTCGCCAAGGGCCGCAGCGTTCTGAACTGCTTCTGCTACACCGCCGGTTTCTCGCTGCAGGCACTGGCCGGTGGCGCCACCAGCACCCTGTCGATCGACTCATCCGGCCCCGCGCTGGAGAGCGCCAGGCGCAATCTGGCACTGAATCCGCAGCTCGACGCGGCACGTGCCGAATGGTGGGAAGCAGACGTGTTCGAGGCCCTGCGCAAGCTGCGTGCGGACGGCCGCAAGTTCGACCTGATCGTGCTCGATCCGCCCAAGTTCGCGCCCTCGGCAGCCCACGCCCAGCGTGCCGCACGCGCCTACAAGGACATCAACATTCTCGGCTTCCGCCTGCTCAACCCGGGCGGCATCCTGATGACGTATTCATGCTCGGGCGGCATCGGCCAGGAATTGTTCCAGCAGATCGTCGCCGGTGCGGCCGTGGATGCCGGCGTGGACGGGCGCATCATCCATCGCCTGTCGGCCGGCGCCGATCACCCGATTGGTCTGGCCGTGCCGGAGGGTGAATACCTCAAGGGACTGGCCTGCCAGATTGACTGAGTGCTGCTGGGCTTCAGCTGAGCGGCTTTAAGCCGCAGAGCCCTGCCTCGCGCCGGGCCCAGCCGGCTGAAGCCGGCCCTACCCAAGCACGTCCGGCAACGCTGCCAGCGCCGCCTCGACCTCTTCGACCGTGACCTCTCCCACCTCCCGCGAGGCCGGCTGCAGCAGCTGATAGGGCACGCCCCAAGGATGCCAGCGCGCGGCGTCCGACTTGCCGAACAGGCACACGATCGGCTTGCCCAGCGACGCGGCGAGGTGCATGTGACCACCATCCGAGCACAGCACGCGCGAACAGGCAGCGAGGCCAGCGATCAGCTCACTGAGTTCATGGGTCGGCATCGGCGTCAGTGGCAGGCCTCCGCAGGCCCCGATGATCTGCTGTGCCTTGGCGTCGTCGCCCGGATGGAGCGGGTTGTCGCTAGCGCCCGGCGCCCAGAACAGCGCAAAGCGCAGCGCTGGATCGGTCGCATATAGGCGCCGGATCAGCTCGGCAAAGTACTCGGCCGGCCAGCGTTGAGAGGGCTTGCGCGCGCTGATGTGCAGACCCAACACCGGTCCTGCGCCAAGCTTCGCCTGTGCTGCGGCCAGCAGTTCGGCACGCGGCGCAATGCGCGCGGCAGGCAGATCAGTCACGGGGAGATCGAGGGCACGCAGCAGGTTGGCGGCACGCGGCACTTCATGCAGCGCGGCCGGATCGCTTGTCACATCGTCCTGCGCGATCACGCGTTTCGCGCCGACCAGCCGGGCCATGCGGCGGGCGCTGGCCTGACTGCCACTGGCCGGCAGCAGCACCAGATCCAGCTTCATCTGCCGCAACTGCCACAGCTGGCGCAGCCTCGCCCACATTGCACCGAGCGCACTCTCGCCCGCCGCCAGATGCTTGGCCTTGGTGTAGCTGAACACCGCGTCCAGATCCGGGCTGCCCTGCAGCACTTCGGCGTTGTAGCGGGTCACCAGCGCCCCGATCCAGGCCTGCGGGTACTGCTCGCGCAGACGCCGGATCAGCGGCAGGGTACACACAAGATCGCCGATATTGTCACGGCGGATGACCAGAATCTTCACGCCGCGGCCTTCACGCGCAGCGGCGCTCCGGAGAGCAGCAGGCCGAGGCAGACCATGCCGAGCATGCCATGCTCATGGTGCAGGGTGGTGTTGAAGAGCCCGCCGATGAACACCACTGACCAGCCCGCCACGCCGGCGCCCCAGCACAGGCGGGCATCAAGCGTCGCCCCAGCGCCCGGCTTGCGACGCAGCAGCGCAGCCGACCAGCCGATGGTCAGCGCCAGCAGGGCACTGATGCCGAGCAGGCCACGTTCGCCGAGGGTGTTGGTAAACAGGCCGTGAGCATGGCTGGAGAAGTAGTAATCGTCGCGCACGAAGGGCTCGCCGCGCGCCTCAACCCAGGCCTGCACGGCCTCGGGCGAAACCGCACTGAAGTTGGCGGCACCAACACCGGTCAGCGGGTACTGGCGAATCATCTCGGTGGCGGTGTGATAGGTCTCTACCCGATAGGACGAGAGCTTGCCGCTACGCAGACCATCCAGGGTCTTCTGGATCACGGTCTGATTGTTCCGTCCGCCCATCAGTTGCACCGTGAGCAGTTGCGCGCCAACCGCCAGACCGACGGCCACCAGCGCCACCAGGCCAAGCGTGCGCAAGCGCACGGCAGACAGTACCGGCACCAGCACGACTACGGCAAACAGGTAGGCGATCAGGGCGCCGCGGCTGGCAAACGCAATCATCATGCCGAACATCAGCAGGGCCACGCCCAGCCCGATCAGGCGCGGGCCGCGGGCCAGCGTCTGCCAGGCCGCCGCGATCCACGCGGCCGCCAGCGCGGCAGCGCCGGCTCCGTACAGCGCGGAGTGATTCACATGCCCCACCGAGTTGAGCTGCAGCCAGATCCGCTTCGGATCAGTGGCCATCACCCAGCCGCCGTGCAGCGCACCGAGCAGGGTCGCCCCCACCAGACACAGCAGCAACCACTTGATCTGCTGCGCATCGAGCCGGCTGCGCGCGATCATCCAGCCCAGCGACACGTAGCCGATGATGTCGCCCACTTCCTTCCACTGCGGCGCATAGGCCGTATTCAGGATGCTCGCCACCGGCGCCACGATGAGCGCGGCAAAGACCCAGTCCCACCCCCGCGCGAGCTGACCGAAATTGCGCTGGCGGATGCTGCCTACAAACCACAGCACCAGAAACAGGAACCAGAACACGTTCTTCGGCGCCTCCACCAGCGGCAAGGCCACTGCAAAGAGGGCCAGCACGACGAACTCAGGCCTAGACAGCGTACGAACAGCAGGAGCGGAAGCTTGCATGAGACGCGACGGAGTTTTTGCGATGCGCAATGATAGCCTATGGGCCAGATTTCCCATTCCGCTGACCGGACTTTACAATCCCCGGCCTTGCGGGCGCTTCAGTCCGCTGCCGGAGGACTATTTCCCATGCCAGACGCACACGTGCGCCATGTCCTGCTCGCCATCGATTCCCTCACCGGTCGCGGTGCCGAGAAGGTGGTGGTGAATCTCGCTGAAGCACTGGTCAACATGGGTCACAAGGCCAGCATCGTGATCTTCGAGGACGTGGTCGAGTTCAAACTCGATCCGCGCGTCGCGCTCTACCGGCTGGAGCCGCAGTTGCGCGGCAAGTGGCGCTTTCTCAGCGGCCTCACCGATCTCGAAAATCGCCGCCGCTTCAAGGCCCTGCTGACCCGCATCGAAGCGAAAGACGGGCGGGTCGATCTGATCCTCTCGGCCCTGCCGCGCATCGACCGCATCCTCACCGGCCTGCGTGACGCGCGCATCCATCATGTGATCCACAACGCCCTGTCACTGCAGAACGGCATCCGCCATGCCGGCTTGCGCAAGCGCTTCTCGCGCACCCGTCACCTCAAGCGCGATTACGACCGGCGCCAGATCATCGGTGTATCCGCCGGCGTGGTCGAGGATCTGATCGAACACTGCCGGGTACGCCCGCGCAGCACCCGCACCCTCTACAACCCCTTCAACTTCGACGAGATCCGCGCGCTCGCGGCCCAGCCTGCCGAGTTGCCGGCGACGGACTACATCCTTCACGTCGGCGCCTTCACGCTCAAACAGAAGCGCCAGGATCTGCTCCTCGAAGCCTTCGCACAAGCCGACCTGCCCTGCAAGCTGGTGCTGCTCGGCAAGGGTAAGGATGAAGCGAAGATCCGCGCCCTGATCGAGCAGTTCGGGCTGCAGGACAAGGTCATCCTCGGCGGCTTTCTCGCCAACCCTTACCCGGTGATCAGGCAGGCGCGCATGCTGGTGCTGTCGTCCAATTACGAAGGCTTTGGCAATGTGCTGGTCGAAGCCCTTGCGCTGGGGGTGCCGACCATCGCCACGGACTGCCCCTCGGGCCCGGCCGAGATCCTGTCGCAGAGTTTCCCTGAAGGCCTGGTGCCAAGCGGTGATGCCGCTGCACTCGCCCAGCGCATGCGCCAGTTCCACGACAGCCCGCCCACCGTACGCGCCGACGCCGTCGAGCGCTTCTCAGCCCCTCACATCACCCGCGAATACTTGACCCTGATCCGCTCATGAAAATCCTCATCCTCAAGCGCGACAAGCTCGGCGACATGCTGCTCACTACGCCGATGTTCGCCCTGTTGCGCCAGCACTTCCCCGGCGCACGGATCGACGTGCTGGCCAACACCTACAACGCATGGGTCATCGACGGCAACACGGACGTGAGCCGCGTGTGCTCCTACCAGCGCGTCAAGGAAGGCGGACGCATTCACTGGCGCGCGGCCTTCGCCCAGTTGCGCCAGACCCTGGCCCTGCGTGCAGAGGAATACGACTGGGTCATCGTCGCCAATGGTGATGCCTCCCACCGCGCGATCAAGCGCGCGGCCTGGCTCGGCGGCTGCAATCTGGTGTCCTACACCGATGCGAAGAACACGCACCGCAAGGTCAATCATCCGCTCGAAATCCCACGCCAGATCCACGAAGCCCGACGCATGGCCAATCTGCTCACGCCACTGGGCATCACGCTGCCGGAGGTCTTGCCGCCGCTGCGTTTCCACTTGCCGGCTGAAGCCCAGACCTTCGCCACGCAATGGCTGGCCGAGCAGGGCCTTGCCCCCGGCGGCTACCTCACCCTGGGGCTCGGTGCCCGCCGCGCCAAGAAACAGCCCACCACCGAGCAGATCATCCGCTGGACGCGCCACTTCCATGAAGCCTGGGGCCTCAAAACGGTGTTCATGTGGACCCCGGGCAAGAGCGACAACCCGATGTATCCCGGCGACGATGAAACCGCCCAGCCGGTGCTGGACGCCAAGCTGCCCTGGCTGGTGCCCTTCCGCGGCCCGCTCAAACCCGCGCTGGGGCTGATCTTCAATGGCCGCACCAGCCTGTTCCCGGACAGCGGCCTGATGCACTTCGCCGCCGCCAGCCCCGGCGGCGTGCTGGGTTTCTTCGCCGAGACCGACGTTTCGCCCGCTCCGGCGCAATGGGGGCCAGTCGGCCCGCGCGCGCGCTGGCTGGAAGCCCCCAAGGCAGTCTCGCAACTCGAAGACGCCGCCGTTTTCGCCGAGCTTGAAAGTCTGCTGAAATGAAAAAACCCGGCCACTGACCGGGTTTTCGCTCACTCATGCAAAGAGATGCTCAGCGCGTCTTTGGACTCAGGCTGCCACGGTTGTAATCCTTGTCGCCCGGCATGATCGTGCGGCCGACGCCGAACAAGCCGCCCTGCGCTTCAACCGGGCGGGTCTTGTTCTCCGGGTATTCCTCCGCAACTTTCCGGGCCGCCCCGGCCTTCTTTGCGTCGACGAATTCCCAGCGGCCATTCGGATGCAGCAACACCTTGTCGCCACTCGCCGTCTGCGCTTCCAGTGGCGCGCGCTCCGACTCCTGCGCCTGAACCGCGCAGGGAAGGAGGCAACTCAGGGCTATGAGCAGGCTGCGCATCAGGCCAGCTTGCTCGCCACCCAGGCCTGCACACCCGCCAATGCGGCCGGCAGTGCGGCAGCGTCAGTACCACCGGCCTGGGCCATGTCCGGACGCCCGCCGCCCTTGCCGCCCACTTGCTGGGCGACGAAGTTCACCAGATCCCCGGCCTTCACCTTGGCAGTGAGGTCGGCTGTCACGCCGGCAATCAGGCTGACCTTGCCCTCATTCACGGCGGCCATCACCACCGCAGCTGAGCCGAGCTTGTCGCGCAGCTTGTCGACCGCTTCACGCAAGGCAGGCACGTCAGCGCCATCGAGCAGTGCCGCCAGCACCTTGATGCCATTCACATCAACAGCCTGCTCGAGCAGGGCGTCACCCTGACTGCTGGCGAGCTTGCCCTTGAGCGCGGCAATCTCCTTCTCGAGGCTGCGTACATGCTCCAGGGTCTGCGCCAGCTTGGCCGGCACTTCACTGATCGGAGCCTTCAGCACGCTGGCTACTTCGCCCAGCGCTGCATCGCGGGCCAGCACGTAGTTGGTGGCGTTCTCGCCGCTCACCGCCTCCACGCGCCGCACACCGGCCGCCACGCCACCTTCCATGACGATCTTGAAGAAGCCGATATCGCCGGTGCGGGCCACATGGGTGCCGCCGCACAACTCGCGCGATGAACCGATATCCAGCACGCGCACCGAGTCACCGTACTTCTCACCGAAGAGCATCATGGCGCCGGTCTTCTGCGCATCCTCGATGCCCATCACGCGGGCCTGGGTCTCGGCATTAGTGAGCACTTCGCGGTTCACGATCTGCTCGACCTTGCGGATCTCTTCATCGGTCAGCGGCGCATTGTGGGCGAAGTCGAAACGAGTCTTGTCGGCATCAACCTGCGAGCCCTTCTGCTGCACATGATTGCCCAGCACTTCACGCAGCGCCTTGTGCATCAGGTGGGTGGCAGAGTGGTTGCGGGTGACGGCCGCACGGCGGTTGCCATTGACGCGCGCGTCGATGGTGTCGCCGACGCGGATTTCGCCTTCCATAACGCGGCCGTGATGGCCGAACACGTCAGCCTGGATCTTGAAGGTGTCATCCACACCGAAGCCGGCCTTGCCATTCATCATCCATCCGGCATCGCCGCACTGGCCGCCGGACTCGGCGTAGAACGGCGTGGTTTCCAGCACCACCACCGCATCATCACCGGCGCGGATCACTTCCACCGGGCTGCCATCCACATAGAGCGCGGCAACCTTCGCATCTTCGACCCAGATCTTCTCGTAGCCTTTGAAATCAGTCGGCACGCCGCTGTATTCGAGGCCCTGGGCCATCTTGAACTTGCCCGCCGAACGCGCCTGCTCACGCTGGCGATTCATGGCGGCGTTGAAGCCGGCCTCGTCGACCGCCAGACCACGCTCGCGCAGCACATCGGCGGTCAGATCCAGCGGGAAGCCGTAGGTGTCGTGCAGCTTGAAGGCCAGCTCGCCATCGAGCACCTTGTTGCCACCGAGATCGCCCAGCGCGGTTTCGAGGATTTCCATGCCGTTGGCAATCGTCAGGAAGAAGCGCTCCTCTTCCTGCTTGAGTACTTCGGTCACCCGGCGCTGCTTGGCGACCAGCTCCGGATAGGCCTTGCCCATCTCGGCAGTCAGCGCGTCGACCAGTTTGTAGAAGAAGGGAGTGCGCGCACCGAGCTTGTAACCGTGACGAATGGCGCGACGAGCGATGCGGCGCAGCACGTAGCCACGGCCTTCGTTGCTCGGCACCACGCCGTCGGTGATGGTGAAGGAACAGGCGCGAATGTGGTCGGCAATCGCCTTGAGCGAAGGCGAATCCTTGTCCACATCCTGCCCGCCCGCCGCTTCGACTTCACGCTTGGCGGCCGCCATCAGGTTCACGAAGAGATCGATATCGTAGTTGGTCGCCACGTTCTGCAGCACGCGTGCGAGGCGCTCGAGGCCCATGCCGGTATCCACGCTGGGCTTGGGCAGAGGATCCATCACGTAGTTGCCGTTCTCGTCGATGCGACGATTGAACTGCATGAACACGTTGTTCCACACCTCAGTGTAGCGATCGCCATCTTCATCAGGGCTGCCCGGAGGACCGCCGGCGATGCTCGGGCCGAAGTCGTAGAAGATCTCGGAGCACGGGCCACAGGGGCCGGTGTCGCCCATCATCCAGAAGTTGTCTGAAGCGTAGCGCGCGCCCTTGTTGTCGCCGATGCGCACCACACGCTCGGGCGGCAAGCCGATTTCCTTGGTCCAGATTTCATAGGCCTCGTCATCCTCGGCATACACGGTGGCCCACAGCTTGTCGGCGGGCAGCTTGAAGACTTCGGTCAGCAACTCCCAGGCGTACTTGATGGCGTCCTGCTTGAAGTAATCGCCGAAGCTGAAGTTACCCAGCATTTCGAAGAAGGTGTGGTGACGCGCGGTGTAGCCCACATTCTCCAGATCGTTGTGCTTGCCGCCGGCGCGGATGCACTTCTGCGCAGTGGCTGCGCGCGAATACGGGCGCTTGTCGAAGCCGAGGAACACGTCCTTGAACTGATTCATCCCGGCGTTGGTGAACAGCAGGGTCGGATCGTCGCCGGGCACCACCGGGCTGGAGGCCACGATCTGGTGACCCTTGGATTCGAAGAAGTTCAGGAAGGTGGAGCGGATGTCTGCGGCTTTCATGGGCGGGGCCGTATCGAAAAAGCGTTGGGAATCAAGGGGCGTGATTCTACCCCGGATGCCCGCAGCGGCGCGAGCCGCCGCCCTGCCAACGGCGGATGCGGAAGGGCTTGACGCATCGCATCGCAACGAGAATAATTCTCAATAACAAGTTTTAACTTCTTGCGCCAGCCTGCGCTGAAAGTCGCCAACCATGAACGCCCCCGCCCTCGTTCGCCCTTTATTCTCGGAACGCAGTCTGAGTCTGGCTGTCGTGATCGGCTTTCATTTGCTGGCCGGCTTTCTGCTGCTGCGCCTGGCTCAGCCGGTGATCCAGCAGATGCTCGGCAGCAGCGTGCAGATCGAGCTGATCGCCCCGCCGGCGCCTGACTTGAAGGCACCCGAGCCGCCCAAGCCTCTGCCACCCAAGCCACAACAGCGTGTTGAACCCGTCAAGCGCACGATTGCTCCGCCCCTGCTGCAGACGCAGGCGCCCATCACGGCCAATACGCCGGTCATCGAGGCGGCGCCCACGCCAAAGGAAGCCACACCCGCCGTCACCGACGCAGGTGCGCCGCAGGCTGCGCCGGGACCAGTCAGCGCCCCCAGCCCGGAGCCTGTGCAGGCGCCACGCTTCGATGCGGCCTATCTGCAGAACCCCGCGCCAGCCTATCCCTCGGCCTCCCGCAACCTCGGCGAGCAGGGCCGTGTGCTACTGCGGGTGCAGGTCGGTGAAGATGGCCGCCCCTTGCAAGTGCTACTCGACACCAGCTCCGGCTATCCACGCCTGGACCGTGCTGCGCGCGAAGCCGTCTCCAACTGGCGCTTCACGCCCGGCTCACGCGG
The DNA here is from genome assembly GCF_002855595.1 of Uliginosibacterium sp. TH139. NCBI lineage: Bacteria > Pseudomonadati > Pseudomonadota > Betaproteobacteria > Rhodocyclales > Zoogloeaceae > Uliginosibacterium > Uliginosibacterium sp. TH139. The sequence continues at coordinate 299,360 of NZ_PKRR01000003.1, forward strand.
CGGCAAGCCGGTCGTCGACTGGGTGCGCGTCCCCGTGCTGTTTGAACTGAATCGCTGACAACTTTCCCTCCTCCCCGCTTCCGAGAACAACATCATGCAAACCCAAACCACCCTGGGCTTCGCCCACTTCCTGGCCCAGGCTGACGGCCTTGGCAAGACCCTGTTCGTGATCCTGCTGACGATGTCGGTGGTGTCCTGGTACTTCATCATCACCAAGGCCATTTCAAAGTGGCGTCAGCGTCGTGAATCCGGCCGTTTCGTGGATCTGTTCTGGAACGCCAGCTCGCTGGAAGAAGTGCGCAACGAAATCACCACCCACGGCGCCACCGAACCCTTCTCGCATCTCACCAGCCACGCGCTGTTCGCCCGCGAACATCATCAGCGCACCGGCGGTGGCAAGCTCGGCGAAGCCGGTTCCCTGGCTGAATTCCTGACCCGCAGCATGCGCAAGGTGATCGACGAGGAAACCGCCAAGCTCGAGAATGGCCTCACGGTGCTGGCCACGGTGGGCTCCACCGCGCCCTTCGTGGGCTTGCTGGGTACGGTGTGGGGCGTGTATGGCGCGCTGGTGTCGATCGGCATGAGTGGTGCCGGCACGCTGGACAAAGTAGCCGGCCCGGTCGGTGAAGCCCTGATCATGACCGGCCTGGGCCTCGCCGTGGCGATCCCTGCCGTAGTGGCCTACAACAGCTTCACGCGCCACAACCGCCTGACCCTGACCAGCCTTGACGCCTTCGCCCACGACCTCTTCGCCTACCTCACCACGGGCGCGCACAACCAGAACGGCAAATTCACCAACATCAAGCAAGGAGCCGCGTGATGGCCTTCGGTGGATTCAACAAGGAAGCCAACTCGGCTCCGATGGCCGAGATCAACATGGTGCCGCTGATCGACGTGATGCTGGTGCTGCTGGTGATCTTCATCCTCACTGCTCCGCTGCTGACCCACGCCGTGAAGGTGGAGCTGCCGCGCACCTCCAGCGAAGAAAACAAGATCCAGGCCGAGCGCATTGAAATCGCGCTGACGCCCGAATCAGAAATCTTCTGGAACGGTGAGAAGCTCGATCAACCGACACTGGAAGCCCGCATGAGCGCTGCCGGCGCTGCGGTGACCGATGCCGCCAGCGCGCCGGAGATCCACCTGCGGGCCGACAAGACCACGCCTTACGACGCCGTCGCCAAGGTGATGGCCGCCGCAGCGCGCGCGCATCTGTCCAAGATCGCCTTCGTCAGTCAGCCGGAGTAAGTCCGGGCAGCATGCACACACAGCGGCTCCACGGAGCCGCTTTTTTTTGCCCGCGCAGCAGTGACATCCCGTCGGCATGACTGCGCAACCTGTGCTTGAATGCGGCTTTGTGCCAAGGAGAGAATCCGATGTACAGATATGTCCTGTTGGCCCATATCCTCGGCGCCTGCGTGTGGACCGGCGGCCACCTGGTGCTGGCCATCGCGGTGCTGCCAGAAGTGATGCGCACACGTTCGGTGGAACGCCTGCGCCAGTTTGAGGGCGCTTTCGAGCGTGTCGGCCTGCCCGCCCTGCTGATCCAGCTTGCCAGCGGCCTGTGGCTTGCCTACACCTTCCTGCCCAACCCGCAGCAATGGCTGAACACTGATCTGCCGCTGAGCCGCGCGATTCTCACCAAGCTGACACTGCTGGGCTGCACCGTGCTGGTGGCCGCCAATGCGCGCCTGCGCATCATCCCGCGTCTGACCCCGGAAAAGCTGCCGCTGATGGCCGCTCACATCCTCGCCGTCACCACCCTCTCGGTGCTCTTCGTGCTGAGTGGTGTGGCGATCCGCACCGGTTGGTTGTTCTACTGAAAACATACTCGGCAGAAAACCCGCAGATTTAAGTTTCCGCTAAGTCTTGCTCCTTAGACTGGGCTCCATCGACTGGCACACAGCCAATCGTTCTTCCCCCAAAAAACAAGGAGTTCATCATGCAAATCAAATCCCCCCTGCTGATCACCACCCTCGGTCTCTCCCTGCTGGCCCTCACCGGTCAGGCTTCGGCAGCCAGCGTCAGCACCGAACAGCTGAAGTCCATCAACGCCGGCCAGAGCCGCACCGAAGTGCTCAAGAATCTGGGCAAGCCGGACGCCACCCCGCGCTGGGCGGATGGCACCCAATCCCTGGTCTACCCGGTGCGCAATGGTGACTCGCCGAGCACCCGCGCCTATGTCACCGTCGGCGCCGGTGACAAGGTTCTCAGCGTGCAGCTGGACGACGACGGCGGCACCAACTGATCCCTGCCTGGCCACCACAGCCCGTGCCCGCGCACGGGCTGTCGCCGTTCACGGCGGGCATGACTACGCCGATAATGAAGCTTGCCCCGCTGGAGAAACCGATGCGCCTGTTGCTGGTAGAAGATGACCTGATGATCGGCGAGTCCGTACTCGATCTGCTGCGCGACGACGGCTATGCCGTCGACTGGGTGCGCAGTGCAGGCATGGCCGACAGCGCGCTAGCCAGCGGCACTTACGACCTGATCCTGCTCGACCTGGGCCTGCCGGACCGCGATGGGCTAGAGCTGCTGCGCGCGCTACGCGCACGCAAGGAGCGGGTACCGGTGCTGATCGTCACCGCACGGGATGCCGTACCGGCCCGCGTGCTGGGCCTGGATGCCGGCGCCGATGATTACATCGTCAAACCCTATGACCTGGACGAGCTGCTGGCGCGCATCCGCGCCCTGCTCCGGCGCAGTGCCGGGCGTGCCGAGCCGGTCTACGAATACCAGAATGTGTGCATCAACCCGGCCACCCGCGAAGTCACGGTCGACGGTCAGCCGGTCCTGCTCTCGGCACGCGAATGGGCCGTGCTGGAGCCGCTGCTGGCGCGCCCCGGCATGATCCTGTCGCGAGCCCGGCTGGAGGAAAAACTCTTCAGCTGGAAGGATGATGTGAACAGCAATGCCGTCGAGGTCTACATCCACGGTCTGCGCAAGAAACTCGGCGCCCAGCTGATCCAGAATGTACGCGGCGTCGGCTACCTGATCCCCAAAGAACAAGGCTCTGCGCAATGACCCCGATCCGCTCCATCCGCACGCGCCTGCTCCTCATCGTGGCGCTGGTGATCGGCCTTGCCACCCTGGCACAAGCCATCGTCGCCTATCGCGTGGCCCTGAACGAAGTCGACACCATTTCGGACTTCTACATGTTCGAGATGGCCCGCGCCGTGCATCGCAGCATGCCGGACACCAGCATGCCGGACACCACCCAGATCGTGCCGATGCCGCCGAGCAAATCCCTGCCAGCCAACGAGAGCAACTGCTTCACGCTGAAGGTCCGGCGCACCGAGAACACGGAGCGCCCACCGGGCACGCGACCCGAAATCCTGCGCCACTTCTCGCAACGCCAAGACGGCCCGCAGACCCTCAGAGTGCTGGAAGTGGACGTACCGGGAGCCCACATCGAGGTCTCCCACGATCTCGCCGTACGCGCCCAGACGGCCCGAGCCCTGGCCTTGCGCACCATCCTGCCCATCATCATCAGCGCCCCGCTGCTGCTGCTGCTGATCGCCTGGGGCACCACCCATACCCTCGCCCCCTTGCGGCGGGCGCGCCGGGAAATTGCTGCGCGCGAAGCCAATGACCTGCAACCGCTGAGTACAGCCTGCGTGCCGGAGGAAGCACTGCCCTTCGTCAACGAGATCAATGTGCTGTTCACCCGCATCAACGCCGAATTCCGCGCCCGCAATGAATTCGTGGCCGACGTTGCACATGAGCTGCGCTCACCGCTGGCGGCACTCAAGCTGCAGGTCCAGGGGCTGCTGCGCGCCCAGTCACCCGAAGCCAAGGCCCTTGCGCAGGAACGCGTGCTGGCCGGCATCACCCGCGCCACCCGGCTGGTCGAGCAACTCCTCGTGCTGGCCCGGGAAGACGCCGCTCGGCCCGGCCACAACATCACCACCCTGCCCCAGGTTGCGCGGCTCGCCCTCTCCGACGTACTGACCCAAGCCCAGGCGCACCAGATCGATCTGGGCGCGGAATTGCAGGAGCAATTGCCGGAAGTGGTCTTCACCGTGCGCGGAGACGCCGAAGCCCTGCGTACCTTGTTGCGTAATCTGCTCGACAACGCCATCAAGTACAGCCCGCGCGGCGGTACCGTGACCCTGAAGCTCGCCCGCGAAGCGACGCATATTGCCCTGAGCGTGGAAGACAATGGCCCCGGCATCGCCCCGGAAGAGCGCAGCGTGCTGTTCGAGCGTTTCCGCCGCGGCCACAGCGGGCAGGATGCTGGCGGCAGCGGCCTCGGCCTCGCCATCGTGCGTACCATTGCCACCCGCCAGGAAATCGACATCCGCCTGGACCGCTCGGAAACACTCGGCGGCCTCGCCGTACACCTGACTTTTAAGCCCGCGGACGCAGACGCCTGATCCGCGCCAGGCGGCGGAACCGTGCTCCCGGGCCGGCCTTTGCGCGCACCCGGAGCCCCCCTAGGAGCCCAGCAGACCCAAAAGCTGATTTTCTTCAAGTAAATCAGTGGCCAAGCCGCTAAAGCTGTCTGATCCGACGCTTTCCGAGCCCACTCAGAACACAACCTGCCCACGATGTATTCCGGCATCCACCTTTCCTTGCTGGCCGATCTGGCCCTGGGCTCCATCCTGATCTTTCTGTGGGTGGTGCGCCGCAGTGATCGCCATGCGCTCTACTGGGGTGCTGGCCAGATCATGCTGGGCGTAGCAGTCAGCCTCTGGAGCTTCAAAATCCAAGGCCTGTGGGAAGCAGTGCTGATCGCCATAGCCGGCACAGCAGGGCTGCTGGGTTACGTGGCCGGAACCCTGCATTTCTGCGCGCACCCCATCCACTGGCGTCCGCAATTGATGACCTGGGGCTTGTACGCCCTGTTCCTGATCGGCATCGCCCTTATTCTCCCCAGCCTGAGCTATCGCCTGGAGTTGCTGGCGCTCTCAGGCGTGCTCGGCTGGTGTGCCTGGAAGCTCTCGCGGCGCAAACACGTCTACCTCGTAGTCAGCCTTTTTTTCGCGCTGCGTGCCTTCCTGAACCTGATCTTAGCCAGCGAGTTCCTGACCCATGTGAGTCTCGATCTGATTTTCGCGATCAATTTCATCCTGAAAACCGGCTCGATCCTGGGGCTGATCCACGCCGTCCTGCATGAAAACTCAGAGCGCTTTCTGGCCACCCTGAACGGCCTCGGCCACGGCTTCGTGATTCGCGATGCGGACGGCATCATCCGCTTTGCCAGCCAGAAACTGATCCAGTACACCGGCAAGACCAGCGCAGAAGTGTTTTTTGGCAAACACATCTCCGCCGTCACGCACAGCCGATCCGTTGAGCAGAGCGCCGAATGGTTCCGCCAGGTCACCGCACCCGGCACGCGGCTGCCCTGCATCGACGAAGCGCTGCACAAGCGCGAGGATGGTGTGGAAATCCCGGTCGAGATCATCAGTGTGCCCTACGAAGATCGTGGTCAGACGCTGGTGCTGAGCCAGATCATCGACATCCAGGCGCGCAAGGCTCAGGAGGCTGCGCTGCAGCGCAGCGCGATGCTCGACGAAGAGACTGGGCTGTTCAATCGCAGCACACTACGCCAGCTACTCGGCGGGTTGCTCGAAGACAGCGCGACCTCCGGTCGGCATACGGCCTTGCTGTTGATCGATATCGATCACTTCCGGCGCATCAATGAAACCCTCGGTCATTCGGTGGGTGACCAGTTGTTGCGTCTGGTCGCCACCCGGCTGCAGGGCCTGCAAGGGGTGCACGACATCCTGGCACGCTTCGGCGGTGACGAATTCGTGCTCGTGGTGCCGGATCTGGACCCTGCCAGTGCCGCGGAAGAAGCCGATCGCTTGGCTCGCCTGCTCCTCCTCACACTGGCCACGCCCTTCCCGCTCGAACCGTTCAGGATCACCCTGAAAGCCAGCATCGGGATTGCCTTCGGCCCCAGCCACGGGCTCGATGCCGAGAGTCTGTTGAGCGCCGCCGACACTGCCCTGCACAGCGCCAAGGATGCTGGCCGGAATCGCTACTGCGTGTTCGAAGCGCAGATGAGCGCCCAATCCCGCGATGCTCTGCTGATCGACGAAGCCCTGCAGCAAGCCATCGCCCGCAAGGAATTCCGCCTCGTCTATCAACCCATCGTGGAAGCTCGCAGCCGGCGCCTGTGCAAGGTTGAAGCACTGCTGAGGTGGACAAACCCCACGCTGGGTTTCGTCCCCCCGGACCGCTTCATTCCGATCGCCGAGGAAAGTGGCCAGATCATCGACATCGGCACCTGGGTGTTGCAGGAAGCCGCGCGCCAGGCCCACGCCTGGGCCGGACAAGTCGGAGCGCCGAGCTGCATCAGCGTGAACGTCTCGGCGGCCCAACTGACTGATCCGGATTTCATGGCCACGATGGAGGACGCTCTCGCGCGCAGCGGCGCCGCCGCAAGCATGCTCGAGGTCGAGATGACAGAGCGGGTGCTGATCGAAGAGGCCGACACTGTCATCCGGGTCCTCGAAGCGCTGCATGCCAGAGGGCTGGGCTCATCGCTCGATGACTTCGGCACCGGCTACTCGTCGCTGAGTTACCTCACACGCTTTCACCTGCGCACGCTGAAGATCGACCGCGCCTTCGTGAACGGCATCGAGCATGACGCACGCAACCTGGCGCTGGTCCGCGCGATCATCGCCATGGGCCACAGCCTTGGCATGCAGATCGTTGCCGAGGGCGTGGAAACCGAAGAACAGGCCAGCATCCTCGCCGATCTCGGCTGCGAATACCTGCAGGGTTATCTGATTTCGCGCCCGGTGCCGCCGGGTGAGCTACCCGGCCTCACGACCGCCACAGAAGCCTGATGGACGGCTGGCGGCGCTAGCCGGCGGCGGATCATCCGTCGTGAAAGGGATCCAGGTCGCCGGGCTTGCGCAGCATCTTGTTCACTTCATCCAGATGCAGCTCTTCGGCCACGATCATCTCGCGGGCATATTCCTCGAGCAGCACCGATTTGCCTTCGGTGATCTTGAGCAGCTCGTAGTAGCCCGCCAGCGCGTTCTTCTCGTGCTCAAGGCTCTCGCGCAGGATGTCGCCAATGTCGTGCTGCTCGGTTTCCAGCAGGGCGCCAATCTTCAGCGAAGGATGGCCCCCCATCAGCGTCACCAGCTCACCGGCCTTGTGAGCATGGGCAAGTCCTTCCGAAGCGTTGTCCTTGAGCCAGGAGACGATCGGGATGCGGTTGTAGCCGTACACCATCAAGGAGTAGTGGGTGTAGCGCACTACGCCCGCCAGCTCGGTTTCCATGATGCGGTTGAGTGCGGCAATGGCTTTCTTGGTATCGCTCTTGTTCATAGGGGGCTCCGTCAGGTCTGCTGCATGCCGGCAGTCATCGCGCTGCCGCTTACTGCAGTCTGGACCTCATCCTGACTCTCTACAAGCGCATCGCTCAGCAGGCAGCGCAGGCCGCGGGCCAGCCCCGCCGCACTGGGATTCTCGACGAAGGCACAGCGCTTGCCGGTGCGCTTGCAATGATCCTTCACGCGCCAATAGGCGTTGTGACTGATGCAGCCAGTCTGGCAGATCACCAGATCAGCCGCGCCGAGCGCCGAGTCGAGCTGGCCGAAGCGATCCTCCACACCGCCATCGTGATGCAGGAACTGGCCCCCTGCCTGCTCGATGAGCTTGCGATAGACCACCACCACATTCTCGCGGCCGCCCACACAGAGAATGCGATGGCCTTCCAGCGAAGCCTCCGTCGCCCCTTCGTCCGGCGACACGCTCGTGCTGGCAAGTGCCACGCCGGGGGCCGGGGCACTCAGGGCGGCGTCGAGCTCCTTGCGCAGGCGGGCATTCTCAAGGCACAGGCGCGCATTGCGCTCCTCCTGATACATCAGCTGATGCTCCAGGCGACGCCGTGCGGCCTGATCCGGCACCGCTGCGCGCAGGGCTTCGAGTTCTTCGCGCAGCGCGCCGAGCTCGGTGTCACGACTGATGACTTCACTGCGCGTGCGGATCAGCTGAGCCTGCAATTGCTCGAGCTCACCAGCCTTCTCCTGGCTCTGCCGCTCACAGCGCTGCTGAGCAGTCGCCAGGCTGCGGGCGAGTGCCGCGTTCTCTTCCTGCAGGGCACGGTAATGCGCGATATCGAGGCGCAGCGAGGCTCCCGCCTGATGCTGGATCATGTGCATCTGCTGGCTGATGACTTCCGCCAGGATCGGATCACAAGCCGGATGGGTCAGCGTGGCCCACAGCGCGCCGGCTATTTCGCCCGCCGCCACAGCCTCTTGCCAGGCCGCCTCCAGGCTTACCCGATCCGGCAGGCGGCGCAGTGCCTTCACGATGGTGGCGTGGCGTTGATCAAGCTCATCCTGAATCGATTCGGCCAGCCGGTTGCGGCTACGCCCCATCTGCACGGCCGCCGAGTGCAGGGCATAGTCATCCAGCCGCGCCATCTCCGGTGCGGCCTTCACGGCCAGCCGGCGCAGCACTGCCATGGGCAGGCACACCCCGATCACCGGGCAATGCACATGCGAGGCCAGCTCCCACAGCCGGCGCCGCTTCGAACCCTGTTTCAGCACCACCGGCTGGGCGGCCGTGGTGAAGGTCTGCTTGATGAAGTGGGTGCTGAACATGAGAAGTCCTCCAATCGTGACGCCACGGGCCAGAGTGCCCATTCCGTTACAGGCTCAAGCCGATCGCGAAGACCTGCCACTGACAGTGGCAAGGCGTGGCGTACTCGCCAACGAGCGGCTTGGCCCTGCAGCGGAATCAGAGACGTTGGGCGTAGTACTCGACCACCAGCTGCATTTCCAGCGGGAAGGGAATGTCGGCGATATCCGGCAGATGGCTGACGGTGGCCTCGGCCTTGGCCTCGTCAAAAGCCAGCCATTCGGGACGCGTCAGCGCCAGATCGGCGAGACTGGCTTTCACCACCAGCAGCTCGCGGCTCTTCGGGCGAATGCTGATGACATCACCGACACGGGTGCGGAAGGACGGGATGTTCACCGGCTTGCCATTGACCAGCACATGGCTGTGATTGACCAGCTGACGGGAGGCCGGAATGGAGCCCGCAAAGCCGGCGCGGAAGACCACGTTATCCAGACGCCGCTCCAGCAGCTCGGCGAGCTTGGCGCCGGCGGAATCGCGCGAACGCCGCGCATCGGTCACCAGGATGCGCATCTGGCGCTCGGTGAGACCGTAGTTGAAGCGCAGCTTCTGCTTTTCGAGCAGCTGCAGGCCGTAACCGGACTTGCGTTGCTGCTTGGCGCCGTGCTGGCCGGGGCGCTGATCGCGATCGGCGATGGTCTTGCGCGACAGACCGGGGAGATCAACGCCGAGTGCACGCATGACTTTGAGACGGGGGCCGGTGTAACGGGACATATTTGTTTCACTCCTTGCAAAGGGCATGTGGATGACGGGGCGTCAACACGCCCTGCCATGCAGGATGGATGTTCATGGCCGCAGCATTCCCCATCCTGCAAAGAAGGCTGCGGCAGTCATTCATTGGCTCACTTGGTGAGAATCAGCTTTCCGTTGCGCGTGGCACGCAGGGTGTAATGCATGCCCTGATGCTCGATGACCAGAGTGCTGGCGCCACCGAGCAGACTGCGACTGGAAACGATGGTTTCGCTGGCAGGCAGTGAAGCTGCGGCGGAGGCGTTGCGCGGCAAGGGCAGCGCGGGAGCGAGTGCGGTGCTCATGGGCGTCTCCTCAGTGCAGCACGGCATGCTGGGCGCGTTCGGCCAGGGCTCGACGCTGGGCGGCTTCTTCATTCTTGCGTGCCTCCAGTTCGTTACCGAGGCGATGCCACACATCGGCCAGCTCATCGCAAGTGCGGGCCAGCAGCGGATCGGTATCCGGCCGCTCGGCAAGCGTATTGAGGTGCTGCACCAGGGCGCGGGCCTTGGCGCTGCTCATGCCGTGCGCGGCGGAGCAGCTCAGAAGATGCAGCGCGGCCGCCATCAGCACAGCAGGGCGGGCTTCGGCGAAGTCGGGGTCCAGGTTGTTCATCTGCTCACTCCTTGGGGAATTTCGGATCACTGCGAGATCACTGCGGATTGAACTGCGGGTAAAAAACGTCAGGGTTGAACTGCTGCTGCGGGCTCACCGCCCGTGCCCTCGGGCACGTACACCATCGAGCCATCCTTGAGCCGGTAAGCCACTCCGGCCTTCTCTCCATCGCCGCTGCCGATCTGGCCCTTGGCCTGGTAGCGGGTGATCTTCTGGCCTTCCTTCATGGTGATTTCCATGTCCGGTTTGCCGGGATTCTTGATGACGGTGACGTTCTCGGCGCCGAAGGGGTTGGCCGGGCTCTGCGCCACGCTCACCAGCAGCGCGGCGATGATCACGAGGAACACGTCGATCAGGTTCACCACCGACAGAATCGGGTCATCGCCTTCGTCCTCATGCAGGAAGCTTGAGGTGCGCGCCCGGCGCACGGCCGGCTGGGCTGCCACAGCCTGCTCGATGACCGCCTCGGGCGCGTTCATGCACTCACCTGTTGCTGGTTCAGCCACACCATCTCCTCGGCCAGCCAACGGCGGCGCACACCCACGACCAGAAAGGTGATCGAGGCCGCGATCAGGGCCAGGATCACCGCCGAGAAGGCGATGGTCAGACTCATGCCGACATTGCCCAGATTGCCGTCCGACAGCGAACGCAGCGCCGGGCCCATCGGGATCATGGTCGCCACCAGCCCCAACATCGGCGCCACGCGGGTGGCGATACGAGCCTTCTCGAGCAGCTTGTGGGCCGCCACGTCGAGGGCTTCCGGATCCTGCAATCGATGGGCTTTTGCGTGCGCGATCAAGGCATAGCCACGGCCGCTGGCCGGCTGATGGCGGTAGCGCAGCCAGGCCTGGAGGCAGAACTCGCCGAGCGCCCAGAAGGCGTAGAGGAACAGGATGGCGATCAGCAGCAGCACCGGCAGCAGAAAGAGCTGGCCGATGTCATACATCATGGTTTCGAGCGGATTCGGGGTCATACAGTTACCTTGCGAAGAGCTGGGTTGGAAGAAGTCGTCAGGAAGCTACGCAGCGCACCACCGCCAAAGGCCAGGAGCATCAAGGCCCCTCCGAACAGCCAGGCCAGCGAGGCCGGCGGCAAGGCTGGCGGCTCGACCTTTTCGAGCTTCATGCCCTGTACCGGCGGCGGGGCCGGCACCGGCTCGGGTGCTTGCTGAGATGCCGGCGCCGGGGATGCTGGCGCAGCTGCACCCGCTGCCGTGGCCTGCAGGCCGAAGCCCGGCGTGGGCGCCAGCGCCTTGGCCGCTACGAAGTCGCGGAAGGCGGCGTTGTCGCTATGAATGTCGAAGCGCTTCGACAGGTTCTGATAACGCTGGGCAAGCTGCTTGAGGGTGGCTGCATCGGTCTGCCAGTAATCCTTGCGCGCGGCTTCCAGCATGCGTTCGATCATCTGCGCCTGGGCCTGCGGTGCGTGCTGCTCGAACCACTTGTCGAGCCCCATCTTGTACTTGTCCTTGACGTAGACCTCGGCGAATTCCTGCCACTGATCGTCGCGCACGATCTCCGGCGAAGTCGCAGTCCAGCCCCAGAAGTTGTTGATCGAGTCGAGCATGTTCAGCGCGCCGGAATAACCCTCGGCCTTCATGCCCTCGATCCAGCCCGGGTGGAAGTTGCGCGTGCGCAGCTCGGTGGCAAGAAAGCCGGCCGCCGTTTCGGTGCGTGCCGCACGCGGATCACGCAGATTGGAGATCAGGAGTTCTGGCGCCTTGCCGGTGAGATGGCGCACCGCCTGCCCCAGCCCGCCCAGATACTGGAAGGGATCATCGGTGGTGAGCATGCCGTAGAGGTTGGACGAGCGCGCCAGCAGCGCGGCCTCCACGCCCTTCAGGTTCTCGGCATACAGATTCACGCCTTCGAGTTTCTGGCCCCAGGCTGCCTCGTCCGGACCATACGCATATTGCATGCGCGAGAGGTACATCGTGGCGAGTTTGGCATCGGCCTCCTTGCCCTTGCTGGCAAAACTGTCGGAGGCCAGGGTGGCTTCGTTGAGTCCCGTGCCATAAGCGCCGGACTGGTTGCTGAAGATGCGCGTATCAGCCAGTGTCGCCAGCGTCGCTTCGGACAAACCTTTGCCAGCCAGCGCCGCCCGGATCGCATTGGAAGCCGCACGCACGGCGTTGTCCGGCTCGTTCTGGGCGGCGGCGAGCTTCACCGCCTCGGCCAGCCACTTCATGACATTCGGAAAATGGTCGCGATACAGACCCGTGGCCGAGAGCACCACATCCACGCGCGGGCGCTTGAGTTCCTTCGCCGGAATCAACTCGACGCCGGACAGGCGGCCGCCCTGATCCCACTTCGGTCGCACGCCCAGCGCGGCCAGGGCCTGCGCTTCGAGCACACCCGCGTGACGCATGGTTTCCACGCTCCACAGCGAATAGGCGAGCTTTTGCGGGTACTTTCCATGGCGCTGACGGTATTCGACGAGCATCGCCTCGGTGGCCTGCTGGCCGGCTTCCCAGGCAGCCTTGGTCGGAATCTTGGACGGATCGAATCCGTACAGATTGCGCCCGGTGGGCAGCGAATCGGTATTGCGCACCGGGTCGCCGCCGGTGCTGGTCGGAATGAATTCACCATTCAGGCCCGCGAGCAGTCCGGTGGTCTCCGGCGTGGCATCCAGGCTGGTCCACAGGACCTTGGCCCGCTCCACGTCTTCACGCAGGGCCGCGTTGCGAATCTCGCGGGTCGCAGCCCCCTCGATCAGGTGATGGCGCAGCAGGGCAAAAGGCTTGCTCGCGGCGAGTTTTTCGTAATCGACCGCAAACACCTCCTGCGGATCTTCAGGCTCCACACGCTTGTAGAAGTCATTGCCCAGCATGCTCATGACCGTGTAGAGACGCAGCTCGTCGGACTTGTTGAGGCCGAAGGCGTGCAGGCCGTAAGGCTGCAGCTGGGCTGCCAGGGCATGCAGGTGATCGTGCAGGGCGTTGATCCATTGGGCGAAGTCGGCCTCGGCGCGGGCCGGCGTCCAGCCCATGTCCTCGAACAGATGCATCTTCGCGCCGGTACGCAGCAGATCGCGCTTGAGGGCTTCCTTCACACCGCCTTCGTCCTGCTGCAGCCAGGTGTGGAGCTGGTCGTGCATGGCGTTCAGCTCGGTGTGCAGACCGGCCGGGCGGAAGCTCGGGGTCTGGTGGCTGATGATGGTGGCGCGGCCACGGCGCTTGGCCTGCAGCGCCTCGCCCACGTCATCGACAATATAGGGATAGACCACCGGAATATCGCCGAGCACCACGAAGGGCTGATCGTCCATCGACAGGCCACGTTCCTTGCCCGGCGTCCACTCCTGGGTGCCGTGGGTGCCGTAATGCACCAGCGCATCGCGATTGCTGCGCGCCCACAGATAGGCCGCCATGTAGAAGTGGTTCAGCGATTCCTTGGTGGAGTGGTAGATCGCGGCCTCGTGATCTTCCTTGCGCTCGCCACGCGGCGGCACCGGCATGAAGCTCACGTTCCCCAGTTGCAGGCGCGGAATCACGAAACCGGCCTCGCCCTTGTAGCGATAGGCCATCGCACTCTTCTCGGGCTCGCCCCAGCGCGCGATCACCTGCTCGCGCAGGGCAGGCGACTGGGTGGCAAACCAGCGCTTGTAGTCCGCCATCGGCAGCCAGGCCGCGAGGCCCGCGTCGAGCAGCGGCTGGAGCTGGTCATCACGATAGAAAGCCGTCAGCAGGCGCCCCAGATCGCGGGTCAGCGCGTCCTCGTCCCGCGTTTCGGTGCGGTAGCCGGCTGCCTTCATGGCAGCCAGCGTGTTGGCGAGGCTCTTGGGCAGATTCAGGAAAGAGGCCGAGAGGTTCTTCTCGCCCGGCGGATAGTTGTAGAACAGGATCGCAACACGTTTTTCGGCGTTTGCAGTGCGGCGCAACTGCGCCAGATTCATGGCCTTGGCGGCGATCGCGCGCACCTGCGGTGCGATGGCTTCAACCTTGCCGCTCTGCTTGGCAATGGCCGAGGCGATCAGCGGATCCATGCTGCCCGCAATCTCGCTCTGTACCAGGTAGAAAGGCAGATCAATCAGGCGCATGCCCTGCGGATCGGCCTGCCAGTCGGCGGTGTCGCCCCGGCGGTAGGGAATGGCCTGGATCACCGGCACGCCAATCTTTTCAAACTCGGCGCGGCGCCCGCCAGCGTCGTACATGATCTGGTTGTTCACCAGCACATCGACGATGCGTTTTCCGCCCGGCGCGGCCATCTTGAGGAAAGCATCCTCAACCATCATCGGGGTGTAGAACACCAGCGCCCGGCCACCCAGACGCTCGATATCGGCCACCAGCGTATCCACATAGGCCGAGTCCACGGCCGACACATAGGACTGGTGAATCGCGACGCCCACCACCGGCTGACCCGGCTTGCCGGACACCGCCAGCGCCTCGTCGGCACGCGTGGTGACACTCTCGGCCAGCTTCGGGTGGTAATAGGCCGCCGCCGGCATCAACTGCAGCGGCGCAATGCCCTCGGCGCTGCGCAGCTTGAAGACGCGCGCCGCGATCAGCTGGGCAGCGGCCTCCAGATTGCGCCGCCCGCCGTTGCTCACGTAGCGGCGCAGCTCACCGGCCAGCGCTACATCCAGCCCACGCGCCTCTACCCGTTCGTCATCCAGCAGCAGTCGCGCAGCCTTGCGCTCGCTCCACAGCGGCCCCAGCTTGCCGAGCATGAACTCGAGCAGGCCGGGGCGCGGCGTGTCCACGATCAGCAGATCGGCCGTATTGGCAAAGCGGGCCAGGCCCGCCTCATCCAGTTTCTCCAGATAGCGCGCATCCAGCTCGAAGCCCTGCTCGCGCGCGGCACGGCTGAGCACTTCGAACTTGCCGGCCGGTGCCGGGGCAGCCGTCAGCCAGGCCACCTTCGGCACAGCCGCGGATACCGGGCTGACTCCAACGAGGAGTGTGAGGCTGGCCAGAGCCAGCCCGGCGCGCAGAAACTTCAGCAACACAGGCATCTCAATAATCAAACTTCACGCTGAGGGCAAAATTGCGTCCCGGCTGGGTGTAGAACTCGGGCGCCGGATCGGTGGCGGTAAGGCCCGAGCGGCGTACATCGCTCCACAGGTAGTAGGTCTTATCGAAGAGGTTGTTGATGGCCAGATTCAGCTTCACGTGCGGCTGCACCTGCCACCAGGCCGACAGATCGTTCACCCCGTAACCCGGCGTGCGGTAGTAGTTGGTACTGGAAGTGTCGATGTGATCCTTGCCAGTGGCCGCACGCAGGCGCCATTCCGCACCCCATTGTTCCGAGGGCGTCCACATCGCCGCAAAAGTGCCACGCTTGGGTTCGATGCTATTGAGCGGCTTGCCGCTCGACTTATCGTAGCCATGCGTGATCGCCAGGCCCGCCGAGAGACGCAGGGCCGGCAGAGCCTGCCAGTAGCCGCGCCAGTCGCCACCGCGGATCACCACCTTCGACAGGTTCTGATACTTGTAGGTGGAGTAACCCGCCACCCCCTCTGCGCTGCCGCTGGGCAGCAGGGTGTATTCAATGAAGTTGCTGTAGTGGTTTTCATACAGCGCGAACTGGCTGCCCCAGGCGGAGCCGGCATACTTGCTGCCCACTTCAAAGCTGCGGCTGGTTTCCGGCTTCAGATCCGGATTGCCGATCACCGCGTAGCGCTGCGAGCTGTTGTAGAAGTAACGGTTGGTTTCTTCATAGTTCGGGCCACGGAAGCCTTCGAGGTACTGGGCGTAGAGATTCCAGTCCTGGCTCAGGCTATACACACCGGCGAGCTTGGGCGACAGGTGGCTGCCTTCCTTGCTGACGGCCTCGCGACCATCGGTGCGCTTGTAGAGCGGATCGCTCTCCGGCTCGAGTTTGAAGCTGTCATAACGCAAACCCGGGGTGAGCTTGAATTTGCCCAGCGTGATCTCATCCTGCGCAAACAGGCCCAGCTGATCGGTGTGGCCGCGCGGGTACTCCGCTTTTGGATAGCTATCGCCCACCAGCACAGTGGAGGTGGCGCCAGTGGCAAGATTGGTCCAGACCCCGGTCTTGGATTCCTCGGTCTGCAAGCGCAGCAGATCCGCCCCCCAGATCGCCTGGTTCGGCAGGCCGGCCAGCGTGAAAGCCTTCTCCTGCAGCAGATTCAGGCCGGTCTGGCTCTGCTCGTAGGCAAAGCGCTGATTGACGCTGCAATTGGTCGTGCCAGCCGTGGTCGCCGAGCAGGAGCTGGAAGTATTGGTACGCAGCTGGTAGTTCTGGTTGTCCGTCGTCTGGGTCTGCGTATAAAGCTTGGCAGACAGGCGATCGAACCAGCTCGCTTCCGGCATGTAGTCATAATCGAGCACCACACGGTTGCGCTCCAGCGAATCAACGCCGGTATTGGTGGTGATGCGGGACAGGCTCGTGCCATTCCCCACACGCTGCGCATCCACCGCCGTTTCGCCTTCCTTGTGCTCCAGCGTCAGCTTGAAGCGATGCTCGCGATTCGGCGTGAACAGCAGCTTGCCGAGCACATTGCTCTGCTCGTAAGTGAGCGGATTCGGCGCAGTGCGCTGCACGCCCTGAACCCGACTGCTCCCCTGATTGTCAGTTTCCTCGCCGCGCGCATGGCCGACCATGAACAAGCCCTGGAAACGCTCGCCCCCCGCCGCAAAGGAAGCCGTGGCGCGCTTGCTCTTATCCACGCTGTGATAGCCCAGCGAGCCCCCAGCAGCGAATTCGCGCCCCTTGAGCAGATCAGACGGATCAAGGGTCAGGAAACCCAGCACGCCGCCGATCGCATCGGAGCCATACAGGCTGGAAGCCGGGCCACGCAGCACTTCAACCTGCTTGAAGAATTCCACAAAGGGAATGTCGCGGTTGTTGGCGTCATAGTTGGTGGTGCCGGGACTGCGGAAATCCGCGGCGCGCACGCCATCGGTCAGCATCAAGATGCGGTTCTCTTCGATCCCGCGGATGTTCACATGGCTGCCGCCAAAACGGCGCGGGTCGGACGGCACGCTCACGTCCGGCTCATCAGCCAGAACCTCAGCCAGATTGCGCGCCTGGTGCTGCTCGATCTGCTTCTGCGTGACCGCCGTCACCGTACCCGCCACGTCATTGGCATGCGCCTCGGAGCGGGTGGCCGTCACCACCACCGTCCCCAGTTGCGGCTCACTGGTCTGCTGGGCCATGCCGGCCAGAGGCCAGGCACACATCACGGCCAGCGCCATGCGCTGCAGCCTGAATTGTTCTTGTGCAGCCGCAGCCGCGATTCGCCCGATGTTCTTGTGTTGCTTTGCCATGTCCACGCCTATCCAGAAAAGATCGCTGGCTGGCTGGTATCAATCACCGCTGGCTTGCGCTAATGACCCGGCACGGCTGGCAGACCGCCCCCGGCCCGCCAGCCCGGTCGCGAGAGAGAGGCGCGACCGTATCCGGATCAGCCGCAGAACCAGACAGGTCGTACGGCTTGAGATGAATTATATCTAAATGAGAACGATTCGCAATATATTTTGAGTGTAAATTCCGCTCGACCTCCCGCCTGAAACACGCCGCCAAGCAAAAGGCCGCGCTCCGATATCCGGAAACGCGGCCTTGAGGGCCAACCGTATTGAGTTTTGGGACGCTACTCAGCGCTGCAGGGGCAAGATCACACTGACCGGCACGGCCTGCCCGTCCACTCGCCAAGGATGGAAGCTGGCCTTCCAGACCGACTGCATCGCCCCTTCATCGAGATTCGGCTGGCCACTGCTCTGGACCAGACGCACGCCACGCACGTCACCCGCCGTATCCACATGCAGGCGCAGGATCAGGCGCCCCTTGGGCGGGCCATCCATCAGGCGATAGTTGTAGACGAGCGGGAAAGGTTCGCGCAGACGCATCTGGAAGATCGATACCTCGCGCTCAGGCCAGACATCCTCCGGCGTACTTGCGCACGCAGCGAGCAGCGACACCAGAGCGGTCAGCAAGACCCGCGACACGCGCCCCATCCGCTCAGGCCTCCAGCAATTTCCAGTGATTGTCAGGCGACATCGGAATCGGCCAGGCCAGCATCTGGGCTTTCTCACGCAGATGCCAGCGCGCCGGGCCCTTCTCGCCTGCGATCAGGAAACCGCCTTCTTCGTCCGGGCCGGATAGCGCACCGGCGCGGAAGAACTCGCCGATCAGGGTCAGGCGGGCCGCCTCGCCCGGATGCCACAACAAGGCCTTGCCGGAGAGCTGGGCACTAAGAATGAATCCGCCACCAGGGCCAGCCATGATGTCGCCGGTATAGCCCTCACCAAGAGGAGACTGGCTCGGGATGGCGAGATCCTTGCCGTTCCAAACAGCCAGCACTGGCGCTTCCTTGCGCCGCTCGGGATCGGCATGCTCGCCCTGCAGGGCGATGCCCAGCAGGGTTTCACCCTTCGGCGTTTCGTTCCAGGCCAGATGACGCATCGACAGGCGCGCATCGCGCAGACGCCACTGACCAAGCACTTCACCATTGACCGGATTCAGGCGCACCAGCGAGGAATCCATGTCGTCGAGCTTGTCCTTGCGTCCTTCCGGGGTGTAGCGGATCCCGCCGTTGGGAATCAGCAACATGCCTTGCGCATCGACCGTGATCTGGTGCGGGTCCATACCACGCGTGGGCCACTCTGCGACTTTCCTGAGGGTCGCAATGCTGCGCACGCTGACCCAACCCTGGCCGCTCTTGGGCTCGATCTCGCTGGTAAAGAAATGCTGGCCATCCGCGGCCAGTTCGATATGACCGCCGGAAACCCGCGCGGACTCCGCGGCCAGATCAAGCAGCGCCGCCCGCTTGCCTTGAGCATCCGCACGCATGACCCACAGGCCATGGCGATAGGCCAGGGCCAGATAACCGCCGTCAGCAAGGCCGAGCAAGCCATGTCCGCGCGAAGAGACCGGCAGCACGGATTGCAAACGGATCGCCGCCCCCGCCCAGTCGATCTCGATCACGCCCACATAGTCGCCAGGTGCGCCGCTGAGCGGCGCAGGCAGATCCACCGTGCTGCGCCAACCGGCCAACAGGCGGGTGGGGCGTGGCATGGCCGCTAGCGCAGGCAAAGGCAAGGAAGCTGCAGCGAGCATGGCGGCCGCGCTGCGCAGGAAACTGCGTTTATCCATCAGAGACTCCACAAAGCAAAACGGGCCCGCACTTGGCGGGCCCGACAACGATAAGACTCAGAACTTGTAGGACGCGGTCAGCTCGAACGTGCGGCCCTTACCGGGGATGTAGTGACCACGGTAAACGTTGTCCGCGTACAGCTTGTTACCCAGATTGGTGCCATTGAGCTTGAGGGTCAGGTCGCGCGTGGCCGCATATTCCACCATCGCGTCATAGGTCAGATAACCCTCGACCTGATTGGTGTTGATCAACTGCGGGTACATCTTGGTCCGCCCGGCCACACCGGCACCCAAACGCCAGTCAGCCGAAACCTTGTAGGTGGACCACAAGGAAGCCTGATGCTTCGGGATCAGGCCGGGGCGCTGGCCCACCTGCTCGCTGCCGGTCAGGGCACCCTTGGAGATCTTGGCCACAGGGATCCAGGAGTAGGACAGGTAGGCCTCCCAGGCCGGCGTGATGCGACCCGCCAGGTCAAGCTCGGCACCCTTGGTGTAGCGCTCGCCGGACAGGACGTAGTTGGTGGCGTTCACGGTGTCGGTGTCGGTATTGCGCTCGTTGTACTTGGTGGACTTGAACAGCGCAGTGCGCACGCTCATGTCGCCGCCAAAGAACTCCAGCTTGCTCCCCACTTCAACGTTCTTGCTCTTCTCGGGATCGGTGTTGCTGCCCAGCGCATCGTACTGATAGGTATCACCCGAGGTGTTGAACGAGGTGCCCCACGAGAAGTGGAACGAGGTCGCCGCGCTCGGCTGATACATCGCACCAAAACGCTTGCTCGGCATCTTGTCGTGACGGCCACGGTTCGCAGTGACCGTCCCGGCGGTCGCACCGGAGGTGCCCCAGGTCCGGTACTCGCCATTGGCGTAGTCGTAACGCAGACCACCGAGCAGCTTCCAGTTTTCAGCGATCTGCACGAGATCCTGGAAATAGGCGCCAGCGGAGAGATAGTCGAAGTCAGCACTGCGCAGCTTCTGACGCAACTCCTCGGTCACTCCGGAAGTGCCGTCATCGTCACCGAGGGTAGTGTTGCTCTTGGTGAGGTTGACCCCGGCCGGGGTGACGAAACCATAGGTATTGCGGCGCTCATGGTTGATATCGACACCGGACAGGATCTCGTTTTTCATGCCCAGTAGCGTGAGCTTGTCCGAGTAATCACTCTGCAGGCTCTGCACTTCCAGATCCATGGCCTTGTTGTTGCTGCCACGCGTCAACACAGTGTTGTCGCTGATATTGGACTCGTACACCGATTGACGATTAGGTTGGGCACTGGCCGCAGCAAAACGCACCGCGCTGGCACGCTGGTCGCGGTTGTACTGGCCGGCACGGAAAACCGTCTTCAGCTCAGCCTGACCGGAAAAGCGGTGGATATGGCCCACGGTGCCATGCAGGATGTCACTGTTGGCGTAATCGCTATCCACTCCGTAGTAAGCGGACGGATCCTTGTCGATCAACCCAAGCCCGGAGGTCTGGGCGTCCGGCGCCAGCCAGGGCAGGCCGTAGTTGATGCCATTGCGGTTCTTCAGGTAGTAGAGCGAAGCGGTAAACTCATCGCGTTCGCCAATCCCGTAGCGGAAATTGCCGGCAGCGCCTTCCTTGTCAATCGAGGAACCCGATCCGTTGTTCTCTGCATCCGCCTTCATGGCGGTCAGGCGGAAGGCCGAAGCCTGCCCGGTGACGATGTTCAGATCAGTCTCCAGGCGCTTGTAATTGCCCGTACCGTAGGTGAAGTCCACCTCGTTCTGGTCCATCAGGAAAGCCTGCTTGCTGACCTGGTTCACTACCCCGCCGGTGGAACCACGGCCGAAGAGCATCGAAGCCGAGCCGCGCAGCACTTCGACGCGGTCATAGTTGAAGGTGTCGCGCTCGTAGATGCCGGGGTCGCGCATGCCATCAATGTAGATATCACCACTCTGCTGCAGCGAGAAACCACGCAGGCGGATGTCTTCCTCGCCGCCTTCGGCCGCCAGGAAGGTCACCCCAGCGGTCTGGTGCAGCACATCCTTGAGGGTATCCAGATTGCGGTCATCGATCAGCTTTTCGGTAACCACCGTCACCGACTGCGGAATGTCGCGCAGCGCCTGCTTGCCCTTGCCGATGGTGGTGGTAGTGGCCTGGTAGGTACTCTTGGCCTCGATCTCGACCGGCTTGTCAGCCGTCACACGGACCGTGCCGAGAGTCTTCTCGTCTGTTTTGGCGGGGGAGGTCTGAGCCAGCACGGACTGGCTGGCTGCCAGCGACATCAACGCAAGATTGACCGCCAGGGCAAGGCGGGACACACGCAAGGAATTCGGGCGCATTGCAACTACTCCGGAGTGAGGGTCTGCGGGATTGCCGGAGTCGAAGCCCGGCCTTTGACAGACCGTTGGCACCCCGGGTTCTATTTTTGATCCGTTTTTGCGAATCGTTCGCATTTGTACTTTATTTTACAAAAATGAACAAGTCGTTTCTGCGTCTCTTGCAGGGGCACCCACATACGTGTTGCGTGCATGCTGCGCAGCCCCCTCAAAGAGCCATTCCGCCGCATTGACCCCAGCCACTGACCACGGCTAACGTGAGTGCCTTCCCCGGCCTTCGCCTCCTGTCATGTCTGCGCTCAACCTCGCCCGCCTGATCCTGCTCGCCGCCATCTGGGGCGCCTCCTTCCTGTTCATGCGCATCGGCGTACCGGTATTCGGGCCGGGCAAGCTGATCCTCCTGCGGGTGGGTCTGGCAGCCGTGTTCCTGCTGGCCCTGGCGCTGTACTGGCACAAGCCGGCCCACTGGCGCGCCAACGGGCGGCACTATGTTTTCATGGGAGTTTTCAACTCCGGCCTGCCCTTTCTGCTCTATGCCTTTGCGGCGCAGACCCTGAACGCCTCCCTGCTGGCCATCATCAATGCGGCCGCACCGATCTTCGGTGCGCTGGTCACCCGCTTCTGGCTCGGTACGCCGCTGAGCCGGGGTGCGGCCATGGGCCTGAGCCTGGGCTTTGCCGGTGTGGCCCTGATCGTGGGAAGCGAAGCCGGCACGCGCAGCGATGGTGCGGCACTCGCGGCCGGTGCGGCCCTGCTCGCGCCGCTGTGCTACGCGCTGGCCACCAGTTACGCGAAGAAACACGCCAGCCACATCCCATCCTTCGATCAGGCCCACGGCAGCATGTGGGCCTCCAGCTTGTGCGTGCTGCCCCTGGCGCTGCTGATCCCGGCACGCAGCGTGCCGCAGGCAGGTGACTGGCTGGCCGTAACAGCCCTGGCACTGATCTGCACCGGCTGGGCCTACCTGATCTACTTCCGCCTGGTCAGCGAGATCGGCCCAGCTCGCACCCTCACCGTGACCTTCCTGATCCCGGTCTTCGGCGTGCTGTGGGGGGCGCTGTTTCTGGGTGAACACATCAGCCTCACGATGCTTGCCGGTGGCGTGATCGTGCTGGCCGGCACGGCACTGGCCAACGGCTGGCGATCGAAAGCCTGAGTGCCGGTGCACGCTCTCGTAAAACGCTGGCTGGGAGTCTGTCGAAGACCGAGTACATGACAATCAAAAGATCGTAAGCAGATGCCGAGGGCGGTTCAGAAACGGGTGGAAAGGCCGTTAGTGGGCAGATACAGCTTATTTCCGCACCGTGGACAGCACAGCCCTCTCCCTATCCGCCGACCTCACCCTGAGCAGCATCCTGATCGTGCTATGGCTGGTACGCCGGGAAGACCTGTACGCGCTGCTGTGGGGAGGCGGCCAGATCTTGATCAGCCTGGCGACTCTCGGCGGCCCCGTACTGGCGCTCCACAGTCCCAGCGTACGCGGCCTGCTAATGCTGTGCATGGTGCTGGGCATCGCCGGCTACGGTTTCGGCACCCGGCATTTCTGCGGTCTGCCGTTGCACTGGCGCCGTGGCGCTCTGGTGCTGGCCGTACTCACACCGGCGATGCTCGTGCTGGCCACCCTCTCCCCCGCCCTCGGGCGCAACGCGGCATTCCTGTGCCTCGGCGGCGTATTGCTGTGGAGCGCGCTGCAACTCCGGCGCTGCGACCGGGCCTATCACCTGCTGGCCTTGCTGCTGCTGCTGCGCGCCATGCTGAATCTGAGCGGCCCGTTGCTCTTGTGGCTGAACGACTCGATCGCTCCGATCCTGGCCTTGGGCTTCTTGCTCAAGACGGCCTCCAGTCTCGGCCTGATCCACGCTGTGCTGCGCGAGTCGCAGGCCCTGTTCCGCGCCACCATTGATGGTCAGGGCAATGGCTTCCTGATCCGCAACGAAGCCGGCGAAATTCTGGCGGCAAACGACAAGTTCGCCCAACTGATCGGCCGCCAGCATGCGCAGGAACTGCTCGGGCGCAACATCAACGACATTGCCTCGGGCCGCAGTGCCGCTAAGGCCCACGAATGGTTCCTGCGGGTGACGGCCGCAGGCGCGCAGATCCCACTCATCAGCGAGGATGAGTACATCATCCGCGACGGCCAGCGCCTGCCGGTGGAACTGATCAGCAGCCCCTGCCGCATCCGGGGCCAGCTCAGCGTACTGACCCAGATCCTCGACATCTCGCAGCGCAAGCAGCAGGAACAGGCGCTCGTGCAGGCGGCCAACATCGATCCGGTCACCGGCCTGTTCAACCGCCCGGCCCTGCAGCGCCACCTGCAGACAGCACTGATCCTGTCCGGCCAGAGCGCCAGCGCCTGCAGCGTGCTGCTGATCGATCTCGATCACTTCAGGCGCATCAACGATACGCTGGGACATTCGGTGGGCGACGAGCTGCTGCGTCTGGTCGGCCAGCGCCTACGCAAGCTGGCCGGCAGCGAGGATGTACTGGCCCGCTTCGGCGGCGACGAATTTGTGATCGTCTCCAGCCAGCTGGATCTGGCGGCTGCGGAGGAAACCGCCACCCGCCTCGCCCAGCGCATCCTCGACGATTTGCGCGACCCCTTTGAACTGCCGCCCTTCCGGGTCGCCATGGCTGCCAGCATCGGCATCGCGCTGAGCCCCGCCCATGGTACGGACCCGGAGAATCTGCTGCGCGCAGCCGATTCCGGAATGTACGCAGCCAAGGATAGCGGACGCGGACGCCTGAAAGTCTTCGAGGAGGCCTTCAATACCCTCGCCCGCGACGCCTTGCTGATCGACGAAGCCCTGCAGCACGCCATCGCCCGCAACGAGTTCCGCCTCGTCTATCAGCCCATCGTCGAGGCGCGCAGCCGCAAGCTGAGCAAGGTGGAGGCACTGATCCGCTGGAGCACGCCCAGACTCGGTTTCGTCGGCCCGGATCGCTTCATTCCGATTGCCGAGGAAAGCGGCCTGATCGTGGAGATTGGTTGCTGGGTGCTGCAGGAGGCCACCCGCCAGGCTCGCAGCTGGGCTGATGAAGCCGCCGGACCGATCTGCGTGAGCGTGAACGTCTCCGCCGCCCAGTTGGTCGATCCGGATTTCCTGCTCCTGCTGCGCGAATTCCTGGCCCGTAGCGGCGCAGCGCCCGACGAGCTGGAAATCGAACTCACCGAGCGGGTGCTCATCGACGAAGCCGACACGGTGATCCGCGTCATCGACGCCGTCAATGCCATGGGCATCGGTGTATCGCTCGACGATTTCGGCACCGGCTACTCATCGCTGAGCTATCTCACCCGCTTCCACCTGCAGACCCTGAAAATTGACCGGGCCTTCGTGAACGGCATCGAACGCAGCGAACGCAATCTCGCCCTGGTCCGCGCGATCATCGCCATGGGCCACAGCCTGGGCATGAAGATCGTGGCCGAAGGCGTGGAAACCGAAGAGCAGGCACGCATGCTGACCGAACTCGGCTGCGAATACCTGCAGGGCTACCTGATTTCGCGGCCGGTACCCGCGGCAGAGATCAGGCGTTAAAAAGCCCGGGGGCCTTGCGGCGATCCCGGGCTTTCAGAACGGCACAACAGACTCAGTTCAGCTGGCCTGCCGGCATGGTCGCCAGCGGGCGGCAGCAGCCCTGCTCACCGGCCTTGATGCGCTGCACCGCGTCGTCGAGGCCCTGCTTGGGCGGCTTCTGGTCGGCAAACACGGCTTCCATTTCCTCGGCCAGAACACGGCGCACACCGCGACGGTGGGCAAAAGCAGTGGCGTAGGAGAAGCTGGTCACCGGCTTGTAAGTGAGCTGGCTGATGGCCACGCGCTGGGCAACCAGCTCATCACGCAACAGCTTGCTGGCCTGGGTGGCCAGCAGGCCGGCTTCGCTCAACGGCAGGTAGCCCGAATTGAGCTGCCATTCCACCTGGCTCTGGGCCGACAGCCAGAAGCGGATAAAGCGCGCCGCCAGCTTGTATTCGGCCGCCGATTTGCCGGAGGCCACCCACAGCGCCGGGCCATCCGCCCAGGTATTCTGCGGCGCGCCATAGGCATCGTCGTGATACGGATAGCCGCCCACACCCACTTCAAAGCCAGCTTCACGCACGAGGGTCGGGTAAGCGCCGGAAGGCGCAGCCAGCACGGCACAGTCACCGCGGGCGAAGCGCGCTTCGCCTTCATTGCCGCGGCCGAAGTAGTGCAGGTAGCGGGCCTTGTACCAGGTGCTCATCTTGGCCAGATGCTTCACCTGAATCAGGCCGTTGACGGCGATCTGCTCGTTCTTGCCGCCCGTGACGAAGGCCTGGTTATTCCAGGCGCTGGCGTTTTCGAGCAGGGTGGACACGGGCTGAGAAACCGTCATCGGGCAGGCCTGACCGGCAGCCACCAGCTTGCCCAGCACGGTCTGCCAGTCGTTCCAGTTCTTCGGCAGATTGCTGCCATTGATGCCGACCGCTTCCAGTGCCTTGACGTTGTAGAACATCACCGGTGTGGACAGGGCGACCGGCAGGGCCTGCAGGCGCCCGGCGCTGTCCAGCGAGGAAGGCACCATGACCTTCACGTCACCCGGACGCAAGGTATTGAGCGGCTCGCGGGCGTCTTTCATGACCTGCCACAAGGGCTTGAAACGCGACGGGCCGCTCAGGAAGTTCTCTTCATCCGCTTCCGCCACGATGCTCAGCACCGGCTGGGCACCTTCGCTCCAGTGGCGCTCGCTCAGCATCACCGTGCTGCCGGGGTTGGCAGCATTGAAACGCTCGACCAGCTTCAGCAACTGGGCGCCCTTGTCGGCGCCGAGGCCATGGCTCAGCTCGATCTGAACCGGGGTGGCCGGAGCCTTGGCGGGTGCCGCCTTGGCAGGCGCGGCATGAACCGGCATGGCCGCTGCGGCCAGCACGAGGGACGTCAGCAAGGTGCCGGCGCGAAGGGGGAATTGGGTCATGAAAAACTCCGAAAGCAGCAACAACAGAGAGCCGGATTATAGGCGCCGCCCACGCCCCTCCCAAACCCGGAACGCGCAGCGCGGTCCCCGGGTGACGGACGGTTCAAGTCCTCCCCGCCGGGTGACGTTATTGCTTGCAGGACATTCTCCTTTCGGACCCTTGCCATGACACGCGCTCGCCTGACCCTCCCTTTGCTCCTGCTGCTCAGCCTCGGCGCCTGCGAGCAACTGGGCATTCCCGACCCGGCCAAAGATGCAGCGGCCAAGGAGGCGGAAGGCAAGGCCATTGGCAGCGCTTGCCGGCATGCCGGGCGGGCACTGGAGGATTGCTACACCCTGAATCCGGGCGGGCATAAGGCGGCCATCTTCGCCGGCTGGCGCGAAATGAACGATTACATGGCTGAGAACAAGATCGACACCGTGAAGCCCGAGCTGCCCACGCTGGGTGCGATGCCCAAGAGCAAGGCCAAGACAGAAGAAGAGGCGGGCACGGAAGAAGCCGCAGCGGAAAGCGCGCCCAAAAGCAGCCGCCGTCGTAGCTCGAAGGCCGCCACTAGCACGCACTGAGTGCGCCCTGGCAGCTACAATTGCGGCCCTGTCTGCTCACCTCGCCGCTGCCATGTCCGATCGTCTCAAAGTCCTGCCCCAGCATCTGCTGCCCAAGCAAATGCTCACCGAACTAGCTGGGCGCTTCGCCAGCAAACCGCTGGGCGGGCTGACCAGTGCCGTCATCCGCTGGTTCGTCGGCCGCTACGGCGTGAACATGAGCGAGGCGGCCAATCCGGATATCACGGCCTACCCGACCTTCAATGAATTTTTTACCCGCGCCTTGCGTGAGGATGCCCGCCCGCTGGCCGATGCACCGCTGATCTGCCCGGTGGATGGCGCCATCAGCCAGTTCGGCGCGATTGCCGGGGATCAGGTGTTCCAGGCCAAGGGGCACAACTACTCGACCACCGCCCTGGTCGGCGGCGATGCCGAACTCGCCAGACAGTTCGACAACGGCAGCTTCGCAACCCTTTACTTGTCTCCGCGCGACTACCACCGCATTCACATGCCAGCCGCCGGCCGCCTCACCCGCATGATCCATGTGCCGGGTGAGCTGTTCTCGGTGAATCCGACCACCGCACGCGGCGTGCCGGGTTTGTTTGCACGCAACGAACGGGTGGTGTGCGTATTTGAGGGGGAGGCCGGACCCTTTGTGCTGGTGCTGGTGGGCGCCACCATTGTCGGCAGCATGGCCACGGTATGGCATGGCGTGGTGAATCCGCCGCGCGTGAAGGATGTGCGCGAATGGCGTTACGACGGGCAGGATATCCGTCTGGCCCAGGGCGCCGAGATGGGGCGCTTCCTGCTCGGCTCCACCGTCGTGATGCTCTTCCCGCAGCCTGGCGTGAGCTTCAATCCGGCCTGGCTACCGGGTGGCGCGATCCGCATGGGCGAAGCCATGGGACACACCGGCGCCTGAGCCTCAGCCTTCCGGCAATAGCTCCAGCAAGGCCGCCTGGACCCGCGCCAGGTCGGCATCGAGGCGCCGCAAGAGAGCTTCATCGAGGCTCGCCAGCGCCTCTGGCAGAGGCTCGCTGCCCCCTTGAGGCCAGGGCGCAGGCAGGGGCTTATCGGGCTCGCACAGATACAGGGCCACCGTCCGGCGATCACTGCCGGTGCGGCGCACCTCCAGCCAGCCCTGCATAGTGAGCGGGCGCAACATGTTGCTGACGGTGGATTGATGCAGGCCGAGTTCGCGCGCCAGCTCATTCACCCCCAGCCCGGGCCGGGCCTGCACGCACTGCAGGGCACGCAGCTGTGGTAGACCAAGGCCGGTTTCGCGTTCGCGACGACGCGCATGCCGGCGTGTCGCATTGAGCAGCAATTGCAGGCGCCAGGCAAGGCGCTCCGCCGGATCTTCCGGTGCTGTGCTGGAGGAAAACCGGATGGCATCCGGGTCAAGAGCAGGCATGGGGCGATGATAGCCGCATAAGCCCCGCCGAAACAGCGCTCTTCAGACCGGCGAGCAGCGCTCCAGCGCCGTCTGCACCAGGCCGAGATCCCGCTCCAGGCGTTGTAACAGCCCCTCATCAAGCCGGCTCAGCCCTGCCAGCATGGCTTCAAGTCCAGCCTCGTCATCCGCTACGGCAAGCAGCTCTTCCAGCAGCATCAGCCGCAGCAGCACTTCCCTGGCGTAGGTGTTCATGTGTGTTCTCCGTGCAGCCGAAAAAAAGGCAGCCCGAAGGCTGCCTTTTCAAGTCGTTTGACACTTCCGGAGGAAGGATCAGAACTCCTTCACGAAACCCACGCGGGTGTAACGCTCGTCGCGCTTGGTAGCGGAACGGGTTGCGCCGAAGCCAGCAGCGGTGCCGTCATAGCCACCCACGCTGTTTTCGTTGCGTTCCCAGTCGCTCTTCTGCACAGCGCCGTAGACATACACGCTCTTGGTCAGGAAGTAGGCGCCGCCCATCATCCAGCCATGGCCGCTGTTACGGTTGCTGCCGACGTCACGCACGATCGAGTACTCGACACCGACGGAAGCCTTGTCGTTGAAGTTGTACGACACGACGGCGTTGGTGATCTTGTCCTGATAGGCGGTGTTGAGAGCGCGAGCGCGACCATTCTGGGTGGAGTAGGTGCCCGCCAGCTTCAGACCACCGATCGGGAACACCGACACGAAGGCGCGTTGGAAACGCATGCCATCTTCGCTTGCATCGGTCACGCCGGTGCTGGCACGGCTCACATAGTCGTAACCGCCGTTCACCACCTTGCCGAAGGCGAACTGGAAGCCACCGCCCAGAACGTCGCCGCTGCTGGTGCTGTTGACGTTGCTGTCACCGCTCTTACGGCCATCACCAATAGCGTAGATGGCTTGGCCACCGATCTTGAAGGAGCCGAGGCTCAGGGTCGGGGTCAGGTACTGGGTGGTACGGTTGGTCAGCGCGGTCATGCGGTAGGTGGAGATGCCGTACTTGACGAATTCCAGATCCTTCGGCTCAACCATGTAAGGCTTGCTGGCGACGTAGAAATCGTCACCGAAGTTCTGCACGCCCCACTGCACGCGACCGAGCATGTTGCTCTTCAGGTACACGGCCTTCTTATCGTTGGAGGTCAGGCCGCCCACACCGGCAACGGTGGAGGTGGTGCTGTTGTTGGTGGCCTTGCCATCGAAGAAATCAGAGAAGCGCAGATCGATGCTGACACCGGCTTCCAGATCCTTGTTGATGGTTTCCTTGGCGCTGACGGTGATGCGCGAGGTGGAAGCGCTGCCATCCGACAGGGTTTCGGTGGTCTTGCCGCCGTTGGAGCCGCCGCTGGTATCAGCGTTGGCGGTCTTCTTGAATTGATAACCGGCATCAACCTTACCGCCGATGGTCACGGAAGTCTGGGCGAACGCGGCGCCGGACATCAGGCCAGCAACGGCCAGGGCAATGAGTTTCTTCTGCATGGATTTCTCCTCACGTGAATGGATGACTCTCTCGCCGAACCCCGCCGATGGCTGGATCCCCGCACCCTGCGGGGCCACCCCGGCATGGCTGCGGGGCGGACGTTGATCAGAGGTCAGGGCGATTTGACCCGCAGCGCCCCACCCCCTCAATTTCGTTATTGCCGGGCAATCTGTTTGAAATCGCGTCAGGGCACACCTGAAAGCCATGCCTGGCGGGGATTGCTCGTAGCGCTCGGGAGAGCCGGCCGGGAGGGGAAAACCCCGAACTGGCGCAACAAGGTGTTGCACCAGAACAACAACCCCGCTTTATTCAGGGGCTTCGCCGGCCTGTGGCGCATGCAGGGCGAACTCGGCCGGAGACAAACCGATCTCGCGTTTGAACACCACGTGCATGTACTGCTGGGTGCGGAAACCACAATGCCGGGCAATCTCCGAGGTGCTCAGCTCACGCCTCGCCAGCATGCTTTTGGCCTGGGCAATGCGCCGACGCAGTAGCTCGTCATGCACGGTCACCCCCAGTTGGGTCAGGAAGCTGCGCTCCAGGGTGGCACGCGACACGCCCATGAAATCCGCCACCTGCTGCGCCTTGATGCAGCGCCCCAGTTGCGCATCGATGAATTCCAGCGCGCCACTCACCAGAGTGCTGGCCTTGCTGCTGGTTGCCGCCAGTTGCACCCCTTGCGGCGCAATGGCCAGCCCGGCCGGCGCCTCCAGCGGGCGCTGCAGGCGCCGGCGCAACAGCTCTGCGGCCTTGCGCCCAATTTCTTCGGCAGGCTGAGTCACTGAAGAAATCGGCAGCGGTGATAGGGCGGCCACCAGCGGATCATTGTCAATCCCGACGATCGCGATGTCGCGCGGAACCTGGCGCCCCGCCTGCTCGCACAGCTGCAGCAACTCCCGCGCCGCCGAATCATTAACAGCGACTACACCGGTGCGGGTGGGCAGAGCGCGCACCCAGTCGAGATCCTGCGCGCTGGTGGCACTGCCATCCGGTGGCGAAACCGCTTCACGCAGGCGCGGATTGGCCCCCGCCTGCGCCCGGAAGCCCTCCAAGCGCTCCCTGGCCCAGGGCATGTCCTGATAACGCAGAAGGGAAAAGCCGGCCAGGTACTGCACCCCGTTTTCCCGCAAATGCGCGATGGCCAATCCGATCATGGCCGCATTATCCGCACACACCCGCGGCTCCGCAGCGGCGAGTCCGGCACTCGCAGCACTCGCGATGAACACCCCCGGCAGCGTGCTTATCCGAGGCAGAACGAGTTCAAGTCCGGGCGTTTCAGCATCCGTGATGAGGCCATCCATGCCGCTCAGATCTTCCGGCAGGCGCTTGCTGATGCTCAGGCGCCAGTCCAGCTCGCTGCCGCGCACAAAAGCCCCTACGCCGCTCATCACGGCACGATGGAAAGGTTGCGCGCTATCCAGAACCAGCAGGATGTTGCGCACGCGCTTGGTCTTCATCATGACTCCGGTTGAGGTACACAGCCGGCGAGTGTACTGTATTGCCACAAATACATTGCCCGTCTTCCTTGATGCATTTACGGCTCTACCTGCGCCTGCTGGCCCCCCTGCTGCTGATCCTCGCCCTTGGTGGCTGGCTGGCCATGAACGTGACCGAAGAGCTCACCGAGCGCTGGTTTCTGCGCGATCTAGGCTTGCGCGGCAACCTGATTGCCAATGCCCAGTCCGACACCATCAGCAAGGTGCTCGACAACGGTCAGTGGGATCGCATCCACGCCCTCTTCGAGCGCACCATCCGCGACGAACGCCTGAGCGCCATCGCCCTGTGCAGCACCAATGGCCTGCTGATGCATCGCACCAAGGATTTTCCGACCGACCTCGACTGTGCCCAGGCCCACGCCCTGCAACGCAACGGCAACGTGGAACTCACCCTGCCGCTCGGCAAGGTCATGCTGGGGATCTTCCCGGTCAGCACCGAAGAGCATCACATTGCCGATCTGGTCCTGCTGCACGATTTGGCCTTCGTTGAGCGCCGTACCCGCTTGTCGCAGCAATACCTGCTGGTGTTCATGCTCATGATGGGGCTCACCGTCGCCTTGCTGATCGTGCTCCTCACCCAATACAACTGGCGGCGCTGGAACCTGGCCCTGCGCACAATGCTCAATCCGGCCAGCAACACCCTGGCCGCTCCGCCGGAATTCCGCTCCTTCATGGATGATCTGCGCACCCGTCTGCGCGACCTGGAGGACCACTACCGCCACGGTCAGTACAGCGACGCCGACTGGACCGCGGAACGCTTGCGCAGCCTGCTCGCCAGCCATCTGCACGGAGACGAACTGCTGGTCGTTTCCAACCGCGAACCGTGGACCCATGAACGCATTGGCGACGCCCTGCTCGTGCGCCAGCCCGCCAGCGGCCTGGTAACTGCGCTTGAGCCGGTGCTGCAGGCCTGCTCCGGCACCTGGATCGCCCATGGCAGCGGCAACGCGGACCGTGAATGTGTCGACGCGGCAGACCACCTGATGCTGCCGCCCGGACAACAGGATTACCGCCTGCGCCGCCTGTGGCTCAGCGAGGAAGAGGTGCGCGGCTATTACGACGGCCTCTCCAACGAAGGCATCTGGGCTCTGTGCCACCTGGCTCACGTGCGGCCGGTATTCCGCGAGGCGGACTGGCAGCACTACCGCCAGGTCAACCAGCGCTTTGCAGATGCCGTGATCGCCGAAGCGCGCAGCCACAACCCGGTGGTACTGGTGCAGGATTACCAGCTGGCCCTGGTACCGGCACTGATCCGCCAGCGCCTGCCGGAAGCCACTATCCTTTGCTTCTGGCACATTCCCTGGCCTACGCCGGAAGCCTTCGGCATCTGCCCATGGCGCACCGAGATTTTGCAAGGTCTGCTGGGCTCGACCATCCTCGGCTTCCAGACCCGTCACCACCAGCAAAACTTCCTCGCCACGGTCGAGCGCTTCCTCGAGGCGCGCCTCGAAACCGAGCGCTCCAGCGTGTTCCATGCCGGCCGCGAAACCCTGGTCGACAGCTATCCGATCTCGATCGCCTGGCCCGCCACCACGCCGGACAGCGCCCACCAACGGCAGCTCGGCCGCGAAGCCCTGGGCATCACAGCAGGACAAAAGCTGATTCTCGGCGTCGATCGTTTCGACTACACCAAGGGCATCGAGGAGAAGTTCATTGCCTTCGAACGCCTGCTTGAAAAACACCCAGAATGGATTGGCCGCCTGTGCCTGCTGCAACTGGCCGCCCCGACGCGCAGCAGCCTCGCCGATTACGCCGCGCTCAGCGAACGCGTGGCACGCCGTGCGATGCAGATCAACAACCGCTTCGGCCGCCCCGGCTATACCCCGGTCACGCTACTCGTGGAGCACCGCGACCAAGCTGCGGTGCGGGCACTGTATGGCGCCGCCGATGTGTGCGTGGTGAGTAGCCTGCACGACGGCATGAATCTGGTGTGCAAGGAATTCGCTGCCGCCCGCGACGACGAACAGGGCGTGCTGGTGCTCTCCAGTTTCGCTGGCGCTGCGCGCGAACTCGGTGAGGCCTTGAGCATCAACCCCTACCACACAGAATCCTTCGCCGACACGCTGCAACAAGCCCTGTGCATGCACCCGGCCGAGCAGCGGGAGCGCATGAGCAGCCTGCGCCGGCAGATTCACGACGCCAACGTCTACCTGTGGGCTGGCCGCATGCTTGAGGATGCCGCCCGCTGGCGCTTGCAGGCGCGCATGCATGAGCGACTGCATCGCTATCAGCACAGCTGAATGCCATCCAGCCGTCGATCCGGCACGCTTGCAGCCTGCCCGCTGCCCATGTCTCAATGCCGCGTCTATGCTTGAATCGTCAAACGCTTCATCCTTGGATTTGCCATGAACCGATTCCCCCTAGCCCTTCTCGCCCTGCTGCTGTGTTCCGCCTGCTCCGTACAAGAGGTAAAGGAAGGCAGCAAGAGTGCCAGCAGTGAGGTTTCCAAGGGCGCCAGCACAGTCGCCAACGGCGCTGTGGAGGCGGCCAAGGTCGTGAAGGACACGGCCGTCGAGGCCTATCACGGCGCCGGCGAGATCGGCAAACAGATCGGCAACGATGCCGCCAGCGCCGGCAAGGAAGTAGGCAAGAAGACCCGGGAAACCTTCAGCAAGTAAGCCGCTGCCAGAGCACAAAAAAAAGGCCCACCGTGAGGCAGGCCCGAATTCAACTGTGAAGGAATCTTTGCAGACTAGGTGCGGATCAGAACTCCTTGACCAGACCGATCTTGGTCAAGCGGCTGTCCAGCTTGCTGGCCGTCGATGAAGTCCCGAAACCGGAAGCTGTGCCATCGAACTTGCCACCGATCTTGTCCTGGTTCCGCTCCCAGTCAGTCTTGGTCACCGCCGAGTACAGATAGACGCTCTTGCTCAGGAAGTAGGTGCCGCCGAATTGCCAGGCATGGCCGCTGTTACGCTCGTCCCCCACATCACGCACGATCGAATAACCGAAGCCGATGTTGGCCTTGGCATTGAAGTTGTAGGACACCACCAGGTTAGTGTTCTTGTCCTGGAAGGGCTTGCCCGCCGCGTAGCCTGAGTTGTTGATATACACCCCCGCAATCTTCAGGCCTGCCCACGGAAAAAGGCTGAAGTAGGTGCGCTGAAAGTGGAAACCGTCTTCTGCCGTCGCATTGCTGGTGTAACGCGTCCAGCGGTCATAACCGCCATCAATCAGCTTGCCGAATTTCCACTGGATGCCGCCTGCCAACACATCCCCGCTGCCGGTGCCATCGACATTGCTGGCGCCACTCTTGCGGGCCTCACCAAACGAGTAAGTGCTCATCGCAGCCAGCTGGAAATCGCCAATGCTCAGCGTTGGGGTGATGTACTTGGTGGTGCGGTCGGTCAGGCTGGAGGCGCGATAGCCCGAGATGCCGTACTTGACCAGTTCGGTATCCTTTGGCTCGACCATATAAGGCTTGGTTGCCACGTAGAACTCATCACCGGCATTCTGCACACCCCAGTGGAGCTCACCGAGCAGCTTGCTCTTGAGGTAGACCTCTTTTTTGTCGTTGGAGGTCAGACCGCCGATGCCAGCCAGTGTCGAAGTCGTGCTGTTGTTCACGCCCTTGCCGTCATGGAAGTTGGAGAAACGCATGTCAAGGCTGACCCCGGCTTCCAGATCATTGTTGATGGTTTCCTTGGCGCCGATCGTGATGCGCGAGGTGGAAGCGCTGCCATCGGTCAGCTGTTCGGTCGTGCTACCGCCGCAATCGCCGGAAGTGCCGCAGACGCCGTCTGCCTTCTGGGTCATACCGAACTGGTAGCCGGCATCCACCTTGCCGCCAATGGTCACGGAAGTCTGGGCAAAAGCGGCGCCGGACATCAAACCGGCTACAGCCAGAGCAATAAGTTTTTTCTGCACGATGAGTCTCCTGACATTATTTGAATGATCCTCCGGTCGTGCCGGCAATACGGCCAGATCCGCTCCCCGCGGGGTTCCGGCTTGCGGCGGCACGACTGTTGATCAGAGGCAGGGCGATTTGACCTGCAGCCGCAAGCGGGCTCAATTTCGTAATCCGCCAGCGGCGCTTACGAAATAAAAAGACCAATCCGCGCATACACAGGATTAATGGACTCAAGCAGCGCCAGACGGCGCTTCCTGCCACAATTCAGACGTACAAGAACAGCGCCACCCAGCCCCGACATGTCGCATCCATACAACAAAGCCAGCATCCGCATTCGCGGTGCTCGCCAGAACAATCTCAAGAACATCAGTCTCGACATCCCGCTCGGTGAGCTGGTGGTGGTGACCGGCCCCTCCGGCTCGGGCAAGAGCTCGCTGGTTTTCGACACGCTCTACGCCGAGGGCCAGCGCCGCTACGTCGAGACCTTCTCGCCCTATGCGCGGCAGTTCCTCGACCGCATGGACAAGCCGCAGGTCGACGCCATCGAGGGCGTGCCACCGGCAATTGCCATCGACCAGAGCAATCAGGTGCGCACCTCGCGCTCCACGGTCGGCACCATGACCGAGCTGGCCGATTACCTGAAGCTGCTCTACGCCCGCGCCAGCCACCTGTATTGCAAGGGCTGCGGCGCAAAAGTCGAAAAGGAAACACCGCAGACTATCCTCGCCGCGCTGGCCACGCGCTGCCCGCAGCATGAGGACCCGCGTCTGGCCATCGTCGCGCCCCTGCCGGTTCCCGAGAATTTCACGGTCGAAGAAATGCACGGCCATCTGGAGCGCCAGGGCTTCACCCGCATCACCGGGGATGACAAACGGATTCTGGTGACGGTGGATCGCTTCCGCTTCGGCAATGCGGAGACGGCTCGCGTATCCGAAGCGCTGGAGGCCGCGCTGAAGCTCGGCAACGGCAAGCTGGAGGTGCATCTGGGCGGCGAAGCACTGATCGAGGCCGCCGCCGGGCAGGTCTGGAAATTCTCCGCCGACCTGCACTGCGCCGAGTGCGACATCCACTACAGCGCGCCCACCTCGGCCAACTTCTCCTTCAACTCCGCCGTCGGCGCCTGCGAGACCTGCAAGGGCTTCGGCCGCGTGATCGGCATCGACCCCGGCCTGATCGTGCCGGACGAATCGAAGACGCTGGCCGGCGGCGCGGTAAAGCCCTGGCAGAGCGAGAGCTACAAGGAATGTCAGGACGACCTGATGAAAATGTGCCGCCTGCGCGACGTGGCCACCGACATCGCCTGGCGCGATCTGCCCGCAGAACATCGGCACTGGGTCATGGAAGGCGAACCGGAGTTCAAGAGCTGGCAACGCTCCTGGCCGAAATACTGGTACGGCGTGCGCAGCTTCTTCGACTGGCTGGAAACCAAGGCCTACAAGATGCACATCCGCGTGCTGCTCAGCCGCTACCGTGCCTACACCGACTGCCCGGCCTGCGCCGGTGCACGCCTGAAGACGGATTCGCTGCTGTGGCGCGTGGGCTCGAAAGCACAGGCAGATACCGCGCTCGGCACGCAAAGGCGGCGCTTCCGCCCCAAGGGCATGCGCTTGGCCGACGCGCAGCTGCAAGCCCTGCCCGGCCTGTCGCTACACGACGCGATGAGCTTGCCGATCGAACGCGCGCGCGATTTCTTCCGCGAGCTGCAGATCGAAGGCAGCGCAGGCGACGCGGTCGATCTGGTGATGAATGAAATCCGCGGGCGACTCAGCTACCTGTGTGAAGTGGGCCTCGGCTACCTCACGCTGGACCGCCAGAGCCGCACGCTCTCGGGCGGCGAGGTGCAGCGCATCAACCTGACCACCGCACTCGGCACCTCGCTGGTGAACACGCTCTTCGTGCTCGACGAGCCCTCCATCGGACTCCACCCGCGCGACATCGACCGCATCAACGGCGTGATGCGCCGCCTGCGTGACGCGGGCAACTCGCTGGTGGTGGTGGAGCACGACCCGGCAGTGATGCTCAATGCAGATCGCATTGTCGACATAGGCCCCGGCCCTGGGGCTGCCGGTGGCCACATCGTTTTCAACGGCACGCCGGACGAACTGCGCGCCCGCACCGACACCCTCACGGCACAGTACCTCGGCGGTCACAAGCAGGTCGACGCCGGTCTGGTGCGCCAGAAAGTTGAAGTCAAAACCCCGCGCCTCAAGCTGCTCGGCGCCAGCGCCAACAACCTGAAGAAGGTCGACCTCTCCATTCCCCTCGGACGCTTGGTCTGCGTCACCGGCGTGTCCGGCTCGGGCAAATCCACCCTGATTCAGGATGTGCTGTGGCCCGCACTGAAAAAGGCCAAGGGCGAAGCCACCGAAGCACCGGGCGCGTTTGCGAAGCTTGTCGGCGAAGACCTGATCGAAGCCATTGTCATGGTCGATCAAAGCCAGATCGGCAAGACCACACGCTCCAACCCGGCCAGCTACGTCGGCGCCTTCGACGTGATCCGCAAGCGCTTTGCGGCCCTGCCCGACGCGGAGCAACGCGGCTACACCGCCGGCACCTTCTCCTTCAACTCCGGCGATGGGCGCTGCCCAACCTGCGGCGGCAACGGCTTCGAACACGTCGAGATGCAGTTCCTCTCCGACGTGTATCTGCGCTGCCCGGACTGCGACGGCAAACGCTATCGCCCCGAAATCCTCGAACTGCAATTGCAGGGCAAGAACATCGCCGAGGTGCTGGAACTGACCTGTGCCGATGCGCTGAACTTCTTTGCTGGTGACAAGGATCTGGTGCGCGCCATCCAGCCACTGGTGGATGTCGGCCTCGATTACCTGACCCTCGGCCAGCCGGTGCCCACGCTCTCCGGCGGCGAAGCGCAGCGCCTCAAGCTTGCCGGGCATCTGGCCGAGTACGCGGCCAAATCCTCGAAGAAGAAAGCCTCCACCAAAGGCAGCCTGTTCCTGTTCGATGAACCGACTACGGGTCTGCACTTCGGCGATATCGTGAAGCTGCTGCGCGCCTTGCGCGCACTGGTCGACGCCGGCAACACCGTGCTGGTTGTCGAGCACAATCTGGACGTCATGCGCGCAGCCGACTGGTTGATCGACCTCGGCCCGGAAGGCGGCGACGCCGGCGGCGAGATTCTCGTTGCCGGCACGATTGAAGACCTGATCGCCGAGCCGCGTTCGCATACCGGGCGGGCGCTGGCGGAATACCGGCTCGATGCGGCGCCGATCAAGTCCGCCGAGCCGCGCGTACGCTACCTGCCGGTGCAGGCGCCCAACACCATCCAGATCACCCACGCCCGCGAGCACAACCTCAAGAATGTCTCGCTGGCGATCCAGCACAACAAGTTCACCGTGGTCACCGGCGTGTCCGGCTCGGGCAAGTCCACGCTTGCGTTCGACATATTGTTCGCCGAAGGCCAGCGCCGCTATCTCGAATCGCTGAACGCCTACGCCCGCCAATTCGTGCAGCCGGCCAGCAAGCCGGATGTGGATGCGATCCACGGCATCCCGCCGACGGTGGCCATCGAGCAGCGCACCAGTCGCGGCGGGCGTAAAAGCACCGTCGGCACGCTCACCGAGGTGCATCACTTCCTGCGCCTGCTCTTCGTGAAGCTCGGCACCCAGCATTGCCCGGACTGCAACTGCGCGATCGAACCGCAGAGTCAGGACGCCATCGCCGCGCGTCTGCTGCGCGACTACCGCGGCCACAAGATCGGCCTGCTCGCCCCGCTGGTGGTCAATCGCAAAGGCCTGTACACCGAGCTGGCGCGCTGGGCCAAGAACAAGGGCTACACCCATCTGCGCGTCGATGGCGAGTTCCTGCCAGTCTCGCCCTGGCCACGCCTGGACCGTTTCAAGGAACACAACATCGAACTGCCGGTATGCGATGTGGAAGTGCATGCCAACCACGAAGCGGAGCTGCGCGAGAAGCTCGCCGACGCGCTGGGCATCGGCAAGGGCACGATCCGCGTGATCACGCCGGAGGGTGGCGACGCGGTGTTTTCCACCCTGCGCGCGTGTCCCTCTTGCGGCACCAGCTTCCCGGAGCTGGACCCGCGTCTCTTCTCCTATAACTCCAAGCACGGCTGGTGCGAGAGCTGCTGCGGCACCGGCGTGGAGATTCCGAAATGGATGAAAGACCCGGAGGTCGACGTCGCCGAAATGGAATTCGCCGGACTCGATGACGAAGACGGCGCGGAAGTGGAATGCCGCAGCTGCCACGGCGAGCGCCTCAACCCGGTAGCACGCGCGGTGCGCTATCGCGAGGTGTCGATCACCGGTTACAGCAAGCGTTCGGTGAACGCGCTGGGCGAATGGGTGAATGGCCTGCAGCTCGAAGGCCGCGAAGCCGGCATCGGCCGCGACATCATCAGCGAGCTCAAGCACCGCCTCGCCTTCCTGCACGACGTGGGCCTCGGCTACCTCGCGCTGGATCGCGCCGCGCCCACACTCTCCGGCGGTGAGGCGCAGCGAATCCGTCTGGCATCCCAGCTCGGCAGCAATCTGCGCGGCGTGTGCTACGTGCTCGACGAACCCTCCATCGGACTCCACCCGCGCGACAACGGCGTGCTACTGGACATGCTTGAAGCATTGCGCGCCAAGGGCAACACGGTGGTGGTGGTGGAGCACGATGAAGAAACCATCCGCCGCGCCGACGAAGTGCTGGACCTTGGCCCCGGCGCCGGCACGCGCGGCGGGCGCCTGATCGCCCAGGGCACGGCGGCACAGCTGATCGCATCAAACGATTCTGTCACCGGCCAATGCCTGCGCGAGCCGCTGCAGCACCCGCTGCACAGCCGCGCTGCGCCTGCCTCTGCAGACCCCTTCATCGAACTCGTCGGTGGCACGCTGCACAACCTGCAAAACGTGGCCGTACGCGTACCGCTGAATCGCCTGACGGTGGTCACCGGTGTCTCCGGCTCGGGCAAATCCACGCTGGCGCGCGATGTGCTGCACGCCAACCTGAAACGCCTGATCGGCGGCGACGAAGACGAGAAGGCCAAGCCCGCCGGACGCAAATCCGCCAAGCTGATGCCGCGCACAGAGAAGCTTGCCAGCGGCATACAGGGCTGCGCGTCGATCACCGGCTGGCAGGCGGTCGGCCGCGTGCTTGAAGTGGACCAGACGCCGATCGGCAAGACGCCGCGCAGTTGTCCTGCCACCTACGTCGGTTTCTGGGACGAAATCCGCAAGCTCTTCGCCAATACCGAAACCGCCAAGCTGCGTGGCTGGCAAGCCGCACGCTTCTCCTTCAACACCGGCGACGGGCGCTGCCCAAGCTGCGAAGGCGCGGGCGTGCAGACCGTGGCGATGAGCTTCCTGCCGGATGTGAAAGTGCATTGCGAAGTCTGCGACGGCGCGCGCTTCAACGCCGACACGCTCACCGCGCTGTGGCGCGAGAAGAGCATCGCGCAGGTGCTGGCGATGGAAGTCGACGAAGCCGTCGAGTTCTTCGCCGCGCATCCCAAGGTCTCGCATCCGCTCAGGCTGCTGCAGGACGTGGGCCTCGGCTACCTCACGCTGGGACAGGCCTCGCCGACGCTGTCAGGTGGCGAGGCGCAACGCATCAAGCTCGTCACCGAGCTGGCGAAAGTGAAGACCGACCCGGCCGCACGCGCCTCAAAGTTCAAGAGCCCGCACACGCTCTACGTGCTGGACGAGCCCACTGTCGGTCTGCACATGGCCGACGTGGCGAAGCTGATCACCGTGCTGCATCGGCTGGTGGAGGCCGGCAACACCGCGCTGGTCATCGAGCACGATCTGGACGTGATGGCCGAAGCCGACTGGCTGATCGACATGGGGCCGGAAGGCGGCGACGAGGGCGGGCACGTGGTGTATGAAGGCCCGCTGCAGGGGGTGCTGCAGGCTGGCAGCCACACCGGCAAGGCGCTACGAGACTTTCTCAGGCGCACACAGCAGGGGAATTGAGCCTGGTAACAATCCACGTCGCGCAGCGGGGCTTCGCGACGTGGGCCTCGCTCCCGCGGGGCTGGATTAGAGTTCGACGGCCAGCCCCAGGTAGCCCACGGCCGACACCCGGTTGGCCGGGCATTGGCCTTGCAAGCTCTGCTGCGAACGATCGGCCACTTCCTGATGGCGCTCGCCGATATTGATCGCATTCAGCGAAAACTCGTACTTGCGTCCGCCAATCCGGGTGGCATAAGCGATGCGCGCATCGAAGGTGTTGTATGCCTTGGCGACATAGCTGTAGATCGGCACCATGCCATCCCCACCCGCCAGCGGGCCCATGCGAAAAGCCGAGATCATCGAGCTCCAGCCTGCACCCCAGCCTTGCTGCCAGGAAAGACTGGCGGTGTAAGGAGAGACGCGGTGCTGCAGGGCCTCATCCGCGTCCATCCTCACCATGCTGTGATTGAAGATCCAGTTGCCCTCACGCCAGGGGCTGAACTTGAACTGGTATTCGATGCCGGTGAGGGTGACCGGATTCGCCGCATTCACATACTGTGCGGAGTCCGTGTAGGTGTTCAGAACCGGCGATAGCGGCGACACGGCTGCCTGACGGTAGATGAAACCACGCACCCGCTCACGGTACAGGCGCACGTCAAGTGAGGACGCCATGGGCTTGAAACGGCCCAGATAGCCAAGCTCCACGCTATCCACCTGGGCCTGCCGGAGATCGGGATTCGGCACATAGGGATGCTGGATCAGGAGGCCGGTGTTCTGCTCGGTCGCTCGCACATCGCCCGAGGTTTCGAAGGTCGGGCGCTGGGTCCAGGCCCGAGCGGCACCGGCGCGCAGGGTGTCGCTGGCACTGGCCTGCCAGTTCAGGAACAGTCGCGGCGCTACATGCGCCGGCTCATGCTCGTACTGCTCCAAAGCTGCGCCACCCGTGAGCTGCCAGCCCGGCCGGAATTTCCATTCGGCATTACCAAAGAGACGTCCCATCTGGGTCACAACCGACTCGTCGCCGGCATACAGATAGTGCGCATCCACTTCATCACGACGCACTTCAAGGCCCCACACGGTCTGGGTATTGCCCGTCGGTGAGAGGCGCTGCTGCAATTCAACGTGATCACGCACCGCGCGCCGGTCGAGATCCACTGGCACCACCGGCCCTCCCGGAAAATACGGCGAATCGGCTCCGCGTGCGTTCCAGCGCTCGGCTATCCGTTCCTGATTGCGGTAGTAGTGCAGCAGCAACTCCTCGCCCGCTTTCGGCGCATGACTCCATTCAGTATGGAAGGTGTAGCTCTGGCTGCGAATGTCGCGCAGCGCATTGTTGCTGTTAACCGAGTCCGGATAGCCGGCCCCCTTGTCGGCATCGCTACCCGCCAGACGCACGCTGAGTTCGTCGATGGCACTGATCCGGTAGTCGCCACGCAGGCTGAGGATATTCACCTCGCGGCTGTCATTCACATTGGCAAAACCACTGTCGCGCTGGCGCTGAGCGTTCACACGCAAGCTCATGTCACCCAATTTGCCGTTACCACCAGCTGCAATATCGAGCAGACCGGGATATCCGCCATTGATGGCAACATGCCCGCCCGGCGCCTCATCGCTGTGACGCGTGATGATATTGATCACACCGAGGAAGGCATTGGCGCCATAAGTAACCGGGTTGGAGCCACGCACTACCTCGATACGCTCAATGTCATCGATGGTGATCGGCAGCGTGCTCCAGTCCACCCCGCCAAAGGCGGCCGGCGAATACACCGAGCGGCCATCGATCAACACCTGCATCTCCGAGGGATAGGTGGAGGACAAGCCGTGATAGGTCACCCACTGCGTGGTGGCACGCTCCTGCCCCACCTGCATGCCCGGCACGAGGCGGAACAGGCGGCCGATATCGCGGTAGCCGGTCGCCTTGATGAACTCGCGATCCAGCACAGTCACCGCCCCCGGCGCTTCATTGAGCGGCTGGGGCAGGCGCGAAGCCGTCAGCACCGTCGGCAGCTCTTCAAAGTAAGGAGCTTCGCTCGCCGCACCGGGGCCGGCATGCAGCCAGGCCGGAAGGGTCAGGATCAATAGGGTAGTCACACGCATGCGGCGAATTATAGGCATGCCAACAGACTGCCGAACTGTGGAATATGTCACGCTTGTGGCCGAATACCACCCGGCACTGCGGCCCGGCAGCGATCTGTGCTAGCCTCTGATTCGCCCGCGCGCCCTGCGCCCGGCCCTGTTTACCCTCCCCTCGCAGCTCCATGAACCAGACCGCATCATCGCTTCGCCACCA
This sequence comes from Uliginosibacterium sp. TH139, assembly GCF_002855595.1. NCBI lineage: Bacteria > Pseudomonadati > Pseudomonadota > Betaproteobacteria > Rhodocyclales > Zoogloeaceae > Uliginosibacterium > Uliginosibacterium sp. TH139. The sequence goes on from NZ_PKRR01000003.1 coordinate 342,564, forward strand.
CGGCCTTGCTCACCTGCCGCAGGCCCGTCGCGTCAGCCCCCTGCGCTGTTTTTCCTGGCTGGCCGCCGGCTGGCGCCTGTTTGCAGCCCATCCGGCAGACTGGATCCTGATGGCTCTCGGCGCCTTCGCGCTGCTCGCCGTGTCCACCTTGCTGGTGCCGATCCCGCTGATCGGCCCGATCCTGCCGCCCTTGCTGCTGGCTCTGCTGATGGGTGGCATGCTTGAAGCCGCGGGCCGCCAGCGTGCAGGGGAAAGCACGCGTTTTGAACTGCTCTTCGCCGGTTTCCGCCTGCATGCCGGCAACCTGACCCTGGTCGGCCTGTTCTACGCGATCCCGCTGGTGCTGCTGCACCTGCTTGCCTACCTGGCCCTGAGTGGCGGCCTGCTGGTAAGCCTGCTGGGGATTTCGCTGGGCGCCACGGTCAACAGTCTGGCCGCCAGCGCCATGGGCGTGCTGGCCGATCTGGGTGTGGCCCTCGTCGTCTTCCTGCTGTTGTGGGGCATGATGCTGCTGGCTCTGCTGCTGGCCCCGGCCCTGATCATGAAGGACAACATCGCCTCCTTTGACGCCATGCGCCTCTCCCTCAAGGCCAGCCTGCGCAATCCCGGCGCGATGTTCATGCTCGCGATCATGTTCTACCTGCTCTTCATCCTGGCCTTGCTACCGGCCGGGCTGGGCATCCTGATCTATATCCCGGTCGTCGTCGGAGCCGTACAGGCGGCGCATACCGAACTCTTTGAACCGGATCCCGAACCGCCGCTGCCGAACGGAGCCAACACCTGATGCAGGCCAGAAGCTTTCCGCCCGCCCAGGGCTGGCAATGGCTGAAGACCGGATTTGCAGTGTGGCGCCGCGCGCCGCTGATGCTCATCGCGGCCAGCATCACCCTGCTGATGACACTCTTCGTGGCGCTCATCATCCCGCTACTGGGGCAATTCCTGGCCTCCTTCGTGCTGCTGCCGCTGGGCGTTGGCATGTTCCTGCTGTGCGGCGCCGTCCGCGCTGGCCAGCCAGCCCAGCCCGGCATGCTGTTCCGCGGTTTCCGCCTGCATCTGCCGGAGCAGGTGGTGCTAGGCCTGCTGCGTATCGCCGGACAATTGCTGGTGATGTGGCTGGCCGGCCTGCTTGCGGGAGTCGACGGCTCGGCCCCGCTGCTGCAAGTGGCCGAAGATGGCCAGAGCGCCAGCATTACGCCCGAGCTGCAGCCCTTCATGTTGTGGGGCCTCGTCCTCGGTCTGCCACTGGAAATGCTGTTCTGGTTCTCGCCGGTCCTGATCGCCCTGGCCGAGGTGAAGCCCATGAAGGCGGTGTTTTTCAGCGCGGTAGCCTGTTGGCGCAATCTTGGCGCGATCTGCGTCTTTTTCGCGGCCTGGGCAGTGATCTGCGTGGCGCTGCCAGCCATGCTGGTCAGCCTTGCACCGGCTTTGCTGAGCCTTCTTGCTCCGCCAGCCCTGCTCATCATGATGCCGGTCTTCTACGCCAGCTTCCATGCCGCCGCCTGCGACATCTTCGGCGAGGCCCTGCGGGCATGAGCCTCAGCCCGCCGCTGGGTATCCTTGGCGGCACTTTCGATCCGATCCACTATGGTCACCTGCGCATGGCCGAGGAAGCCCGTGAGGCCCTCGGCCTCGCCCGGGTGCGCCTGATTCCAGCAGGCCGCCCGCCACATCGCGAGCAACCCGCCACGCCGGCCGAGATGCGTCTGGCCATGACCCATCTGGCGGTAGAGGATTGCCCCCATCTGGAAGTCGACCCGGCCGAAGTACTGGCCGACGCCCCCAGCTACACCGTGCCGACGCTGGAGCGCCTGCGCGCCGAGCTCGGTCCGGACCAGCCGCTGGTACTACTGCTGGGCATGGACGCCTTTCGTAGCCTCGCCAGCTGGCACCGCTGGCAGGATCTGTTCAGCCTCGCCCATATCGGTGTCGCCACCCGCCCTGGCTATACCCTGGCCGAGCAGACCCTTGGCGACAGCCTCGCAACCGAGCTGCAAAGCCGCAACGCGGCCCGCCCTGGCCTGCTGGCAGCAACACCCGCCGGCCGCATCGCCAGTTTCGCGATGACTCCGCTGGCCATTTCGGCCACCGCCATCCGCGCCACCCTCACCCACCACGGCAGCCCGCGCTTTTTGCTGCCCGACGCGGTTCTGGACTATATTCAGGACCATCATCTCTACCAGACCTGACGCACCCGCTACATGGAACTCCGCAAGCTGCAGAAAATCGTCGTTGATGCTCTTGAAGACATCAAGGCGCAAGATATCGAAGTTATTAACGTCACCAAGCTCACCTCACTATTCGATCGGGTGATCATCGCCAGTGGCAGCTCCAACCGCCAGACCCGGGCATTGGCCAACAATGTGCAGGAAAAGGTCAAGGAAGCCGGCGGTGAAATATTGAGCACCGAAGGTGAGGAAAGCGGCGAGTGGGTGCTGGTCGACCTGGGCGACATCGTCGTTCATCTCATGCAACCTGCCGTACGCGAGTACTACAACCTCGAAGAGTTGTGGTCCACCACCCCCGCTCGTCGTGGCAAGCTGATCGCAGCCAACGAGGCGGCGGCACGCGAGTAATCATCCAGCCATGAAACTGGTCATCGCCGCAGTCGGCACCAAGATGCCGGCCTGGGTCGAAACCGGATACGCAGAATTCGCCAAGCGCCTGCCGCGCGACTGTCCGCTCGAGCTGCTCGAAGTCAAAGCCGAGCCCCGTACCACCGGAAAAACCCCGGCGGCCATGATGGCGGCAGAAGCCGAGCGCCTACGCGCGGCCCTGCCTGCACGGCGCCGGCTGGTGGTGCTGGATGAGCGCGGCGACGACATCAGTACCCGCCAGCTCGCCGAACGCCTGCAAAAATGGATGGGCATGGGCGACGATGTGGCCTTCGTGATTGGCGGACCGGACGGGCTGGATCCTGCGCTGAAGGCCGAGGCGCAGGAGAGGATCCGTCTCTCCAGCCTCACCTTGCCGCATGCGATGGTGCGGCCCTTGCTGGCCGAGGCCTTGTACCGAGCCTGGAGCCTTGTGAACAACCACCCTTATCACCGTGAATGAGGCCGCCATGCCGCCCTTCAGCCATCCCCGCATTTACCTGGCCTCACGCAGCCCGCGCCGGCGCGAGTTGTTGCACCAGATCGGCGTCGAGTTCGACACCCTCACCTTCCGCGCCCCGCCGCGCGATGATGCCGACGTATCAGAAGCCGTGCTGCCCGGCGAGGATGCCGAAACCTATGTCCAGCGCGTGGCCTGTGCCAAGGCCGACGGCGCCTTGCGCCGCTTGGGCTGGCGCAGCCTGCGTCCACAACCGGTGCTGTCGGCCGATACCACGCTGGATCTGGACGGGGAGATCATCGGCAAGCCGGATGATGAGACCCACGCCGTCGCCATCCTGCGCCAGTTGAGCGGGCGCAGCCACCGCGTACTGACTGCCGTAGCGGTCGCCGACGCGAGTCGCATGGAGCACTGCCTGTCGGTCAGCACGGTGCATTTCCGCCCGCTCGACGACGAGGATATCCGCCGCTACATCGCCAGCGGCGAACCTTTCGACAAGGCCGGCGCCTATGGCATTCAGGGGCGCGCAGCAAGCTTCATCCGCGAGATCAGCGGCTCCTACACCGGCATCATGGGTCTGCCGCTGTTTGAAACCTCGGAGTTACTGCGCAAATTCGGACTGGAAGTCTGATCGCGAACGGCGCTGGCCTCAGAAGCTGTTCCCGATCTTGCTGCGAGGCCGTGATCAGGGCTCATGCGCTGCTCGGAATCCTCATTGATCAACATAAACTCCGGCTCCTGTGCTGCGCTTCCCCACGGTTTGCTTTGCACAGCAAACCGGCTGCGGCAGCGCAGAGCAGGCGCTGCTAAACCCTGCCTCGCCCCTGCTGACGGCCTCTCCTCTCGCTACAGATCGTGCAGCTTCTCAGCGCCGCTGCAGACCTGCCTGCGCTGACAGCCAGGCCAGTGCCAGAAAAGGCCACAGCGAACTGACCAGCTGGGTGAGGCCGTAGAAATTCAGAAAGTGCCCCTGCTGCAGGGTGCGGACCGAAGCATCGATGAAGGGATTGTCCGGCGCAAGATTGACCAACGCGGTACTCAGCAGCAGAGTCAGGCTCACCAGCGCGTGCTGGCTCCAGCGCGGCAGGCGCAACGCCAGCACACTCAACACGGCCCCCAGCAGCAAGCCCCGCACAGCGCCCGGCGTCGCCCATTGCCAGGGATCGGCCGGCACCAGAAACAAAGCACACGCCAGGGTGCGCAGGGCCAAGCCTGCCAACAGCACGCCGAGCAGGCGCGGCAGCGAAGCTTCACGACTGCCGCGCGCCAGCAGCAGTCCCAGCGCCAAGGTGCTGCTGGCCACCACCGCCGTCTCCAGCAGCAGATAGCGGCGCGCCGAGAAAGCCAGCGGCGCCGGCAGATCCAGCAGACTACGCAAATCGCCATTGCCGAAGAGCAGCCCGGTCGGCTCCAGTTGTGCCAACCACCACAGCCCCACCAGCAGCAGCCCGAACTCTCCAACATGCCCCGGCAACAGCGCTTGACGCCGCCAGCGCTGCAGGGCTCCCCCCTCGGCCAGGAAATGGCCCCAGCGCAAGCCCGCCAGAGCGCCCAGCACTCCGCCAAAGGTATTGGTGGCCAGATCGAGATTCGACGAGATACGCCCCGGCAACCAGTTCTGCGCGAATTCGATGGCAAAACTCAGCAGCAGACTGGCCAGCAGAACGCCCAACACGATCCGGCCCGGCTTGCGCCGGCTGGCAATGCTGGCCGCCAGGGTAAAACCGAAAGGCAGGAAACCAGCAATGTTGAGCCATACATCGAGCTGCGAGATGTATTTCTGCCAGGGCGCCACAAGAAAGGCCAGCGGCGACACGCCCGGACTGGTCCAGCCGGAAAAAGGGTGCAGGCAGGCATACAGGGTGAGCCCCAGCCACAGGGCGCACAGATAGCGAGGCAGGCGACCGTGGGGGTTCATCCGGCCGCCAGGCTCACGGCCGCGGGGGGGTGTGCTCGGTCAGACCGGCCGCCATTCCGTGATGCGCCGCCTCACCAATATGATGGCCATGGTGCTGGCGCATGCCCTCGGCCGCCGTAGGCAGCCACTGCGGCAACAAAGAACCCGCCACCATCGCCGCAACGCTGGCGAGCAGGCCAATGAACTGTGGCGGAATGGTCGTTGCCAATTCGATCCAGGCCGCGGGAGCGGGCAGCCAGCCCATCATTGGCAGCAACAGGCTGATCCACACCAGACCACCGAAGGCAATAGCAAAGATCGCCCCCTGATTGGTTGCACGCTTCCAGTACAGGCCAAAGGCAAGCGGCGCGAAAGCCATGGCCAGTGTCACCGAATAAGCCTGTTCGACCATCTGGTAGATCGAGGCCTCGCTGTTGAGCGCGAAACTCAGCGTGAGGCCAGTGAAGACCACCACGATGATGCGCGTCATGCGCAGGAAGTGCGCGTCGTTCATCCCAGGCATAAAGCCACGCAGCACGTTTTCCGAGAATGTCACGGAAGGCGCCAGCAAGGTGCCCGAAGCCGTACTCATGATGGCCGACAACAGGGCGCCAAAGAACAGCACCTGCGCCAATACGGGCATGTGCGTCAGCACCAGCTGAGGCAGGATCATCTGCGAATCGCCCCCTTCGGCCAGATGAGTGGCCACCAGTTCAGGCGCCACGATGGAGGCCGAGTAGGCAATAAACAGGGGCACAAAGGCAAAGAAGAAATACCCCACCCCGCCAGTCACGGTGCCCCACACTGCGCCCGTTTCGTTGCGCGCCGAATTCACGCGCTGAAACACGTCCTGCTGGGGAATGGAGCCGAGCGCCATGGTCGAGAAACCGGCAATGAAAGCCACCCACTGCAGCCAGTTGCCCTTGGGCAGCAGCTCAAGCTTGCCATTGGCCGCCATATGATCGACCACCGTACCTACGCCGCCAGCCATATCGCCCACTGCGTAAGCGATGTAGAGCAGACCTGCAACGATCACCAGCATCTGCATGAAATCCGTCAGCGCCACCGACCACATGCCGCCATAGAGCGTATAGAGCAGCACCACGCCGGTACCAATGACCATGCCCCACTCCGGCGTGATCTGGCCTCTAGAGAGCACGGCGAAGACCAGCCCCAAAGCAGAGATTTGCGCCGCCACCCAGCCAAGGTAGGAAATCGTAATGACAATTGAGGTGATGATTTCCACCGCGCGGCCGTAGCGACGACGGTAGAAGTCGCCGAGCGTCATGAGATTCATGCGATACAGCGGAAGTGCGAAAAACAGGCCGAAGAAGATCAGCGCGGCCGATGAGCCAAAGGGATCGGCAATGATGCCGGACATGCCATCCTTGACGAAGGTAGCCGAGATGCCCAGCACGGTTTCCGCGCCGAACCAGGTCGCAAACACGGTTGCGACAGTAATGTAAAAAGGCAGATGGCGGCCGGCGGTAACGTAATCGCTCGAGTTTTTCACGCGCGTGGCGGCATACAAACCGATACCCACGGAGACCAGCAAGTACAGAACCACAAAAGCAATCAGCATCTCGAAACTCCGGTGCGCGAGCGTCATGAGCCCGCAGTGCTGCGATCCGGCCATCCGCCGTAGAAACAGGGGTTTAGTGCCGAATTATACCCACAGGGGTAGGTTTCATAGGCTGGGGAATCCAGGGTTTTTCCACTTCGCACGAGCGTGCGAAGGGCTGGCACAACGATCAGGGCAGACGAATGACCGGCGGGGTGCCTGCAAAACGTTCCAGGTGCTTTTTGAGCAAGGCGTCCGGCACGCCTTTGCGATCGAGCGCTTCGAGTTTCCGGTTGATCTCGGCTATCAACCCCTGGTGTGCCGATTTTTTGCTGAACGCAAAATGGATGGCTTGATCCGAAATCATCGGCTGGAGGGCGCTGATCACGCCCGCTTCAGGGTGGCTCTGCACGTAGGTCATGCCCGTGTAATAACCGGTGACGAAATAGTCGATCCGCCCGAGGAGCAGTTTACGGAAATTGTTTTCCATGGACGGAGCCCCTTCCATGGTCAGATTCAGCCGCAAGAACTCATCAAAGCCGCCCCCGAAGGTATCGCCCGCGCTGTAGCCTCCCTGGCGCCCCTGCAAGGAATTCCAATTGCTGAACCTGAAGCGGCGGTCTTCCCGCACGAACACGGCAATCGGATTTGCAAACGCGCGGTGGGGCACGAAATTCAGAAACTCCTCACGCTCAGGCGTTTTGCGCAAGCTCAGCAGCATGTCGATCTGGCCGTCGGCAGCCAGCGCCAGCACACGCTTCCACGGATAGACCAGCGCCTTGAACGTCACGCCGGCTGGTCGAACAAGCTCCAGCAATTCGATGCTTGCCCCATCAAACGCAGTCTCGCTCACCGCCCAGTGATAGGGTGGATAGCCAGGATTGGTCGAATAGGTGACAACCACAGGCTCCTGCTGAGCGAATACCAGCCATGGCAGGCAGAAAAGTGCAGAGCCCAGAGATCGCCGAAATCGCCCACGCACAAGTCTGCTCCTGTTGCGTAACCCACTTCAGCTTAAAGGGCAGCAGAAAACTTCCGCTCCGCCTTGCCCTGATGGCTCACTCAGGCAGCACAAGTTTCAGCACAAGCAGGAAAGAACCGGACAGGAACCACCATCGAGCGCAGCATAGCGGTCAAAGATAGGGTTTCAGCACGTCCAGCAGAACCAGCCCGGCAAGCATCACGCTCAGCGTGATCAGCCAGCGGTTGCGGCGCTGCTGCAGGGCCATCAGCTCGGCATGGCGTGCCGCCGCGCGCTCCTCTGCATCACTGGCCAGGACCCGGTGCAGGAGCCGTGGCAACTGCGGCAGCGTGGCGGCCCAGTTCGGCGCCTCGTCTTTCAAATGGCGGATGAAGGCTCGCCAGCCAATCTGCTCGCTCATCCACTTCTCGAGGAAGGGCTTGGCGGTCTGCCACAGGTCCAGATCGGGGTCGAGCTGACGACCAAGGCCTTCGATGTTGAGCAGGGTCTTCTGCAGCATCACGAGCTGCGGCTGCACTTCCATCTCGAAGCGGCGTGCGGTCTGGAACAGACGCAGCAAGGTTTTGCCGAAGGAAATATCTTTCAGCGGGCGGTCAAAAATCGGCTCGCACACGGCGCGGATCGCAGTTTCGAATTCATCCACACGGGTATGCGCCGGCACCCAGCCCGCATCGATGTGCGCTTGCGCCACACGCTTGTAGTCGCGCTGAAAGAAGGCCAGGAAGTTCTGCGCCAGATAGGCTTTGTCGCGGTCGGTAAGGGTGCCCATGATGCCAAAATCCAGCGCCACGTACTGGCCGTTGGCGGCGACGAGGATGTTGCCCGGATGCATGTCGGCATGGAAATAGCCGTCGCGGAAAACCTGGGTGAAGAAGATTTCCACCCCGGCGCGTGACAGCGCCTTCAGATCAACGCCTTGAGCGCGCAGAACATCCGTTCGCGACACCGGCGTGCCGACCATGCGCTGCATCACCAGCGCCCGCTGCGCACAGAAATCCCAATACACCTCGGGCACCTGAAGCAGGCTCGAGTCCTTGAAATTGCGCCGTAGCTGCGAGCAATTGGAAGCCTCACGCATCATATCCAGCTCGTCTTCGAGATGACGAGCGAACTCCTGCACGACCTCCCGCGGCTTGAGGCGACGGCCGTCGGCCCACAGCTTTTCGATCAGGAAAGCCGCCGTATCCAGCAGCGCCACGTCATGCGCGATCACAGGCTCGATGCCAGGACGCAGCACTTTCACGGCGACTTCGGTGCCGTCCGGCAGCACTGCGAAATGCACCTGGGCCACCGAAGCGGAAGCCACCGGCTCGGGCTCGAAATGCTTGAACACCTCGCTCACCGGCTGACCATATTCCGCCGCCAGAACCTCAAGCACCTGGTTCGACGGGAAAGGCGGCACCCGATCCTGCAGCAGGGCCAGCTCGTCGGCAATATCCAGCGGCAGCAGATCGCGGCGGGTGGACAGCATCTGGCCGAACTTCACGAAAATCGGCCCCAGCGACTCCAGTGCCAAGCGCAAACGCTCGCCACGCGGCGCTGCAAACTGCCGAGCCGGCAGGAGTCGATGCAGCCATTCTCCAAAACGGGTATTGGCTGCATGTTCGCGGATCATCTGATCCAGACCGAAGCGCAGACTGACGGTGATGATCTTGGCGAGGCGGAACAGGCGCACGATGAGGCTTGGGCGGGGGAAAGGGGCGATGGTAGCACCGCCTTCGACGAAGGACTGCGGAGTATGACCAGGCACTTCGTCCCGTCATTTCACAGGCTGGGCCTTCACTCAGTCCGGTCTCACTTACAATCCCTCCACCCCAAACCGAGCGCCCTGCCATGACCCGCCCCACCAACGACACCCTGCTGCGCGCACTGCTGCGCGAGCCGACCGACTACACCCCGCTGTGGCTGATGCGCCAGGCTGGCCGTTACCTGCCCGAATACCGCGCCAGCCGCGCCACCGCAGGCAGCTTCATGGACCTGTGCCGCAACGCCGATTTCGCCACCGAAGTCACCCTGCAACCGCTCGAGCGCTTCCCGCTCGACGCTGCCATCCTGTTCTCCGACATCCTCACCGTGCCGGACGCGATGGGCCTGGGCCTGTCCTTCGCCGAGGGCGAAGGCCCGCGCTTTGCCCGCCCGCTGCGGGATGAAGCCGCGATCCGTGCGCTGGATGTCGCGCCGATGGAAAAGCTCGACTACGTCTTCAACGCAGTCGCCGCGATCCGCAAGGCGCTGGGCAATCGCGTGCCCCTGATCGGTTTCTCCGGCAGCCCCTTCACGCTCGCCTGCTACATGATCGAAGGTCGCGGCTCGGACGACTTCCGTCACATCAAGGGCCTGATGTACTCGCGCCCGGACCTGCTCCATCACATCCTCGACGTGAATGCGCGCACCGTTACCAAATACCTGAACCAGCAGATCGAGCACGGCGCGCAAGCCGTGATGGTGTTCGACACGTGGGGCGGCATCCTCACCGGCCCGGCTTATCGCGAGTTCTCGCTGGAATACATGCGCCGCATCGTTACTGGCGTGAAGCGCGAATACAACGGTCAGCGCGTGCCAGTCGTTCTGTTCACCAAGGGCGGTGGTCAGTGGCTCACCGACATGGCCGATACCGGCTGCGACGCGCTGGGGCTGGACTGGACCGTTGACCCAGCTCAAGCGCGTGCCCTTGTGGGCAAGCGTGTCGCGCTGCAGGGCAACATGGATCCGATCTCGCTGATGGGTTCGGCCGAAGGGGTCGCCGCCGAAACCCGCCGTGTGCTGGAGGCCTTCGGCCCAGCGCCAGGGCACGTTTTCAACCTTGGTCACGGCATTTCACAGCACACCCCGCCGGAGAATGTGGCCGTGCTGGTGGACGTTGTGCACCGCCACAGCCGAGCCCTGCGCACATGAAGCTGGAATGACGGTTTTATTGCAGCCGGGAAAGCGTAAAGCCCGCTGCAACTGGGTTTGCACTAAGTAACAAACACCTGGCGGAAGAGTTTGAGGGGGCTTGACTTATGCACAAGTCGCAGTTCCGCCAAGTATTGCTCCTTCCGCAGCTAAGCACAAACCCTTATTGCATACTCATATCATTGATTAGAAAGAAGTTTTTATTATTTAAAGGCCCTTTAGCACGAATCACAAAGACGAAGCAAGCCCTGTCCATGCACCGTCAGCACGATTACAACCCACACTTTTATCCACAGCTTTTGTGGATAAAAAGAAGACCCAAGCGCGGCAGATGCTTGCCGTGCAAAGCGCCGAAACAACTTCAGCTTCAGCGCGCAACTCACTGATCTGAAATCGACTTCGCCTTCCGCTGGGATGACTCTTTCGCACCGCATTGTTCGCATCGCCCTGCCGCTTCCGAGGCCCCGTCTGTTCGATTACCTGGCAGGACCTGAAGCCCGGCCCGAAGTCGGACACTGCGTACGCCTGCCCTTTGGTCCGGGTGAAAAAACCGGCGTAATTGTCGCTATTGACCCGCCTGACGCTCTGCCGGTCGAAAAGCTCAAACCCATCCTCGAACTGCTCGCCGAAATCCCGCCCCTGCCCGCCCAATGGCTGGCCCTCACCCAGTTCGCCGCCCGCTACTATCAGCACCCGCTCGGCGAAGTGATCTCCGCCGCCCTGCCGCCGGGCATCCGCCGCGCAGTGAAACTGCCGCGCGACGACGATCCGTGGCTGGCCACCACTGCCGACGGACGAGCCGCCCTGAGTGAAGCCAAACGGATAACCAAGGCACTGGCTGCCGTCGGGGCCGTGCAAGCCGCTGGCGCGCGCCGGCGCAGCCAACTCCTGAACGACCTGGAAGGCGATGCTTCCGGCGCGATCCGCGAAGCGCGCAACAAGGGCTGGCTGGAAGTGGTCGCCCGCGCCGGCGAGCGCGAGCCAATCGGTGCGCTCACGCTGAACGAAGCACAGGCCGACGCCGTAAGCGCCGTCAACGCGTCCGCCGGCTCATTCAAACCCTTTCTGCTCTTTGGCGTGACCGGCTCTGGCAAGACCGAGGTCTACCTGCATCAGATCGCCCACGCCCTCGCGGCGGGCAAACAGGCGCTAATGCTAGTCCCGGAGATCGGCCTCACGCCGCAGCTCATGGAACGCGTCGCGAGCCGCTTCCCGGGCGCCAATCTGGTGTCGCTTCACAGCGGCATGGCCGATGGCGCGCGTTCGCTAGGCTTCGTGCAGGCGCTCAAGGGCGAAGCGGATATCGTGCTCGGTACGCGCCTGTCCGTGTTCGTGCCCCTGCCACGCCTCGGCCTGATCGTGATCGACGAGGAGCACGACGCTTCCTTCAAGCAACAGGACGGCCTGCGCTACTCGGCGCGTGATCTGGCCGTGTGGCGGGCGAACTACGAAAAGCTCCCCATCGTGCTCGGCTCGGCCACGCCCTCGCTGGAAACCTGGCTGCACGCCGAAGCCAAGCGCTACACCCGACTAGACCTGCCGCTGCCCGCCGTGGCCGACAAGCCGCCCAGCCTGCGCCGCATCGACACCCGTCGCGTGAAGCTGGATAACGGACTCTCGCCGGGCCTGATCGAAGGCATCCGTACACGCATTGCACGCGGCGAGCAGAGCCTCGTATTCCTCAACCGACGCGGCTACGCCCCGGTCATCGCCTGCCCGCAATGCAACTGGATTTCGGCCTGCCCGCATTGCTCGGCCAACATGGTCTTCCACGCAGCAGACCGCTCGCTGCGCTGCCACCACTGCGGCCATGAGGGGCGTGTGCCGCATATCTGCCCCGGCTGCGGCAATCAGGATCTGCACGCCTTTGGCCGCGGCACCCAACGGCTGGAAGAACGCCTGCGCGAGCACTTCCCCGAGGCCCGCATCGAACGCGTGGACCGCGACGCGGTGCGCACGCCTGCGCAATGGGAAGAGGTTCGAGGCCGCATCGAAGCACGCGAAATCGACGTGCTGGTGGGCACCCAGATGCTCGCCAAGGGACACGACTTCCCGATGCTCACCCTGGTCGGCATCGTCGGCGCCGACGCCGGCCTGTATGCCGCCGACTACCGCGCCCCCGAGCGCCTGTTCCAGCAGCTGATGCAGGTAGCCGGCCGCAGCGGGCGCGGGGAGCTGCCTGGCGAAGTGCTGGTGCAGACCGAGTTCCCTGAGCATCCGCTCTACGAACACCTCGCCCGCCGCGACTACCCCGGCTTCGCCAAGCGCGAACTGGCCGAGCGCAAGCTCGCCGGCTTCCCGCCGTATGGCTTTCACGCGGTGTTGCGCGCCGAAGCACCAGAACTGGATACGGCAGTCGCCTTCCTGCAGCAGGCCCGCGCTGCCGCCGAAGCCTTGCAAAGCCCGGTACGCCTGTTCGACGTGGTGCCCATGCGCCTGGTGCGCAAGGCGCGGCTGGAGCGTGCCCAGTTGGTGATCGAATGTGACACCCGCCCCGGCCTGCAAGCCATGCTCACCGAGCTGATGCCTCTGCTCTACGCGCTGAAACTCACCAAAGACCTGCGCTGGCACATCGACGTCGATCCGGGCGAGCTATGAAAAAGGGCAGCCCGGGCTGCCCTTGGATCAATGGACTCGCGGGATGGCTCAGGCCTTGCGTCGATAGGCCCAAATCATCATTGCGACGCCTGCCAGGATCATCGGCAGCGAAAGCCACTGTCCCATCGACAGGTGGCCGGCGAGCAGGCCGAGGAAATCATCCGGCTCGCGGGCAAATTCGGCGATGAAGCGGAAGGAGCCATAGCCGATCAGGAATAGGCCAGACACCGCGCCCATCGGCCGGGGCTTGCGCGAGAACAGCCACAGGATCACGAACAGGGTCAGGCCTTCGAGCGCGAACTGGTAGAGCTGCGAGGCGTGGCGTGGCAGCCCGGTCACCATCTGCTGGCTGACCGGTTCGAAGTACTGCACGAGCGAGCCCTGCAGGGCCGGGTCGGCAGCGACTTGCTTTGCGTCCGCCTGCCAGGCCTGCGGGAAGATCACGGCCCAGGGTGCGTCCGGCGCGGTCACGCGGCCCCACAGTTCGCCGTTAATGAAATTGCCCAAACGCCCTGCTGCGAGACCGGTGGGCACCAGCGGTGCAACAAAATCGCCGACCTGCAGGAAGTGACGCCCGGTCTTGCGACCGAACAGCCACAGCGCGATCAGCACGCCGAGCAAGCCGCCGTGGAAGGCCATGCCGCCTTCCCATACCTTAAGGATTTCGAGCGGATGCGAGAAGTAGAAGCTCGCCTTATAGAACAGCACATAGCCCAGGCGCCCACCGAGAATCACGCCGAGCATGCCGTAGAAGAGCAGATCGTCCTGCGCCTCGCGGGTCCAGCCCATATCGGGTCGACGCCGCATGTACTGGCGACCGAGAACGATAAAGAGCAGGAAAGCAAGCAGGTACATCAGGCCATACCAGCGCACGGCCAGCGGGCCGAGAGAGAGAGCAACCGGATCGAACTGCGGATGGATGAAAGGCAGGGCAGGCATCTTGAGCAGCGGCAGGCTAGAATTGAGGGCTCAATTGAACCACACCGGCGCGACAATCCGCTTATTCCTCCTTGCCGCCGTGCGCACCCGGAGAAAAACACCATGCCCCAGTATCGTTCCCACACCTCCACCCACGGCCGCAACATGGCCGGCGCCCGTTCGCTGTGGCGCGCCACCGGCATGAAGGATGGCGATTTCGGCAAGCCCATCATCGCCGTGGTCAATAGCTTTACGCAATTTGTGCCGGGCCATGTGCATCTGAAGGACCTGGGCCAGATGGTGGCTCGCGAGATCGAGGCGGCCGGCGGCGTGGCCAAGGAATTCAACACCATCGCGGTGGATGACGGTATCGCCATGGGCCACGGAGGCATGCTTTACTCCTTGCCGAGCCGCGAGCTGATCGCCGATTCGGTGGAGTACATGGTCAACGCCCACTGCGCCGACGCCATGGTGTGCATCTCGAACTGCGACAAGATCACCCCGGGAATGCTGATGGCGTCACTGCGCCTGAACATTCCGACGATTTTCGTTTCCGGCGGCCCGATGGAAGCCGGCAAGGCCACGCTGGTAAAAGACGGCAAGGCACAGGTCATCAAGCTCGATCTCGTGGATGCAATGGTGAAGGCCGCCGACAAGAACATCTCGGATGCCGAGGTCGAAGAAGTCGAGCGCAGCGCCTGCCCCACCTGCGGTTCCTGCTCCGGCATGTTCACCGCCAACTCGATGAACTGCCTGACCGAAGCCCTAGGCCTCTCGCTGCCGGGCAACGGCACCATCGTCGCCACCCACGCCGACCGCAAGGGCCTGTTCCTGAAGGCCGGCCGCACCATCGTCGAGCTGTGCAAACGCTACTACGAGAAGGACGACGACAAGGTGCTGCCTCGCTCGATCGCCACCTTTGAAGCCTTCGAAAACGCCATGAGCCTCGACGTAGCCATGGGCGGCTCCACCAACACCGTGCTGCACCTGCTGGCTGCCGCCAGCGAAGCCGGGGTGAACTTCACCATGGCAGACATCGACCGCATCAGCCGCCGTGTGCCCTGCCTGTGCAAAGTGGCACCGATGACCGACAAGTTCCACATCGAAGACGTGCATCGCGCCGGCGGCATCATGGGCATCCTCGGCGAACTGGATCGCGCGGGCTTGCTCAACCACAACACCTACACCGTGCACAGCCACACCCTGAAAGGTGCGCTGGAGCAGTGGGACGTGATGCACTCAGGTAGCCCGTCCGTGTTCGAGTTCTACCGCGCAGCCCCCGGCGGCGTGCCGACCCAGGTGGCCTTCAGCCAGAATCAACGCTTCCCCGAACTGGACATGGACCGCAGCAAGGGTTGCATCCGCGACAAGGCCAACGCCTACTCGCAGGACGGCGGCCTCGCCGTGCTCAAGGGCAACATCGCGCGCAATGGCTGCATCGTGAAGACCGCCGGCGTGGATGAGTCGATCTGGAAGTTCACCGGCACCGCACGCGTGTACGAAAGCCAGGACGACGCCGTGGAAGGCATCCTGAATGAAGAAGTGCAGGCGGGCGATGTGGTGATCATCCGCTACGAAGGCCCCAAGGGCGGCCCCGGCATGCAGGAGATGCTCTACCCGACCTCGTATCTGAAGAGCCGCGGGCTGGGCAAGCAGTGCGCACTGCTCACCGACGGCCGCTTCTCGGGCGGCACCTCGGGCCTTTCCATCGGCCACGCCTCGCCTGAAGCCGCCATGGGCGGCGAGATCGGTCTGATCGAGGATGGCGACATCATCGAGATCGACATCCCGGCCCGCAGCATCAATCTCAAGATCACGGATGCTGAAATGGAAAAGCGCCGTGCTGCCATGAACGCCAGCGGCCCGGACGCCTGGAAGCCGGTCAACCGCGTGCGTCACGTCTCCGCTGCGCTGCAGGCCTATGCCGCGCTGACCACCTCGGCCGACACCGGCGCGGTACGCGACATCACGCAACTCAAGCGCTGATCGATGCTCAGCGGGGAAGGCCGACCCTTCCCCGCTCCTGCCTTGTCACCCGAACTTCTCGAAAAGCTTCTCAGCCGCGAAATGCCCTTCGGCAAGTACCAGGGCAGGAAGATCGCCGACCTCCCCGGGCATTACCTCGGCTGGTTCTCGCGCGAAGGCTTTCCCAAGGGCGAGCTGGGCCAATTACTGGCCCTGATGTACGAACTCGATCACAACAATCTGCGTGCTCTGCTCGATCCGCTGCGGCCGCGCTGAACCCGGATCCGCCCGCTTGGCGCGCACAAAACTGCGACTCGGTGCAATTTATTGTGCCCAGTGTGACACCTGTCTCTACGGGCGAGCCCTCAAGATGGCGCTGACGCTGCCGTCATACTAGCTTCAGAGCAACAGAGAGTCCGGGCTAAAAAACGTGAACGCATCCGTCTGCCATCAGGATAGAGCCTATCTCCGTCACCCATCGGAGTTGCCCATCCATATCCACTGCGAGAGCCACAAGGGACGCAGCCTGCGCCGACTTGCCAATGTGAGCGCCGGCGGCCTCGCATGCCGTTCAGAAGAACCCCTGCCGGTCGGCAGCGAGGTGTCTGTTGAAATCCCCATCGGTCGCGAACCCTTCCGCGCCAAAGGCGCCGTGAAATGGTGCCGCCACTCCCATACCTGCTATGAGCTGGGGATCCAGTTTGAAGCCCATGAAGATGCTTTCGCCGTCCGCATGGTGGAGCAACTCTGTTACATCGAGCGCTATCGCCGTGAGGTCATGAAAAAGGAAGGGCGCGAGATCGACAGCGCCACCGCAGCCTTTGAGTGGATCAATCTTTATGCGGCCAAATTCCCGCATATCAGCTGAAACCTGAAGCCAAATGAAAAGGCGACCTTGAGGTCGCCTTTTTCACATCCACTACAGGCCCGGGCTCAGCTGCGCTGCAGGCTGGCCTCATCCACCACACCGGCGCCATGCGCCTGCTGGTCTGCCCAGTAGCTCGAACGCACCATCGGACCACAGGCTGCATTCTTGAAGCCCATCTTGAGCGCCTCGGTCTCGAACATCTTGAAGGTCTCCGGCGGCACATAGCGCAGCACTGGCAAATGGCCGCCAGAGGGCTGCAGATACTGACCGATGGTGAGCATCTCGACATCATGGGCGCGCATGTCACGCATCACCTCGAGAATTTCCTCGTCTGTTTCGCCCAGGCCCACCATCAGGCCACTCTTGGTCGGCACGCCCGGATGCATGAGCTTGAACTCTTTCAGCAGCTTGAGCGAGTAGGCGTAGTCGGCACCGGGACGCGCTGCCTTGTAAAGGCGCGGCACGGTTTCCATGTTGTGATTCATGACGTCCGGCGGCGCATTCTTGAAGATCTCCAGCGCGACTTCCATGCGGCCACGAAAATCCGGCACCAGCACTTCGATTTGGGTGCGCGGGCTAGCCTCACGGGTGGCCTGAATGCATTCAACGAAGTGCTTCGCTCCGCCATCGCGCAGATCGTCGCGATCTACAGAGGTGATCACTACGTACTTCAGGCGCATCGCGGCGATGGTCTTGGCCAGCTCTTTCGGCTCATCCGCATTGAGCGGCTCGGGGCGGCCGTGGCCCACGTCGCAGAAGGGGCAGCGACGGGTACAGATGTCGCCCATGATCATGAAGGTGGCCGTGCCCTTGCCGAAACATTCGTGAATGTTGGGGCAGGAGGCTTCCTCGCACACAGTGTGCAGCTTGTGATCGCGCAGGGTGTCCTTGATCTCGTTAAAGCGCGCGGTCTCCTCGGCTGTGCCGAGCTTGATACGGATCCAGTCGGGCTTGCGCAGCTTTTCAGCCGGCACGATCTTGATCGGGATGCGTGCGGTCTTGTCGGCGCCACGGAGTTTCTTGGAGGCTTCGCTGCTCATCGGGTCGGGTCTTTCTGTTCTATGCCATGCGGGGGTAGTCACGGTCGAGTAATTCACTCAGGCGAGCCGCCAATTGTGCCAGCACTGCGTCAGTGCTGACAGTGACACCTTGCTCTTTAAGGCTGGTGCTGGCGAGACCCTCGTAGCCACAAGGGTTGATTCGCAGGAAGGGGGCCAAGTCCAGATCCACGTTCAGCGACAGGCCGTGATAGCTGCAGCCGCGCGAGATCTTGAGGCCCAGTGCGCCAATCTTGGCTTCCCGCACATACACACCAGGCGCGCCCTCGCGGCGGGAGGCGACGATGCCATAGCTGCCCAGCACGTCGAGCATGGCCTGCTCCATCAGGCTGACCTGCTCACGCACCTTGAGGTTGCGTCGGGCCAAGTCGATCAGCAGATAGATCACCGCCTGGCCTGGGCCGTGATAGGTGATCTGACCACCGCGGTCGATCTTCACCACCGGCACTTCACTCGGAATCAGCAGGTGCTCGGGCTTGCCAGCCAAGCCAAGGGTGTAGACTGGCTCATGCTGCAGCAGCCACAGCTCGTCCGGGGTATCCGGCCCGCGCTCGGCAGTGAAGCGCTTCTGAGCTTCAAATGTTTCTGCATAGCCGACGACGCCCAACTCGCGGACGACGCAGGACGCAGCCTCCATTACAGAACCACCTTCACCATCGGGTGCGAAGAGAGTTCGCGGTACAGATCATCGAGCTGCAGCTGAGAGGTGGCGCGGATGGTGCAGGTCAGCGACAGGTAGTTGCCAGCCTTGCTGGGACGCATCTCCATGGTGGCCGGGTTGAAGTCCGGCGCATGGCGAAGCACCACGGCGGCAATGGTCTGGGCGAATTCATCGTGGCGCGCGCCCATGATCTTGAGCGGAAAGTCGCAAGGGAATTCGAGGAGGCTCTGGCGGGTTTCAGTCATTTCAGGCAGATGGGGGATGAGGCTGCTTTTTCAAGCGCTTACTGCACGACGAAGGGCTTGATGCGGATGGCGGCGGCAATCCGGTCGGCAACACGACGAGCCTCGGCGGCATCGTTGAAGGGGCCGACTCGCAGGCGGTACTTGTCGCCGACGAGGTGGGTGCTGACGTCCTGCCCCAGCCATTTGAGTTCATTCTTCACATAGTCGCGGAACCCGTCAGCATTGGCACTGGAGGCAAAGGCGCCAAGCTGCAGGAAGACGCCGCTGGCCACCAGCGGCGCAGGCGCGGCGGGCTCGACGGCCGGCACCGCGGTGGCCAGGGCTTCAAGCGGATCCGGCGTGGCCGGCTCAATCACGGGCCGGGACGGCGCTTCCGCAGGCGCAGCACTCGCGACCTGCGCCGGTGGCGAGACAGGAGTCCGGGCATACACGCCGCTGTCGATTTCTTCTGCGGTGATGGCATCCACCTGCAGGCGGGCGCTGCCCTTGCTCACATAGCCGAGCTTGTAGGCAGCGGTATAAGAGAGATCGATGATGCGGCTGTGCAGGAATGGGCCGCGATCATTGACTCGCACCACCACACTGCGGCCGTTCTCGAGATTGGTCACACGCGCATAGCTGGGCAGTGGCAAAGTGGGATGGGCGGCACTCATCGCGTACATGTCGTAGCGCTCGCCACTGCTGGTCTTCGCACCATGAAACTTCTTGCCGTACCAGCTGCCGACACCGGTCTGGCTGAAGGGGCCGAGGGTCTGCATCGGTTTGAAGGTCTGGCCCAGTGCTTCATAGGGACGGGCATTGGCGGGGCGTATCGGCTCACGGCGCGGCACCGCATCCGGGATCTCGTCGAGATTGGGCGGCACGTCTTCGCCGGGACCGTCATCCTTGTAAAAACCACCACCTTTCCGGGTAAGGACGGGAGAGGAAGGCGCCGGCTTGGCAGGCACGGCAACCGGCTTCTGTACCGGAGCCGGACGCGGCGACGTGCTCTCCTCGTAAGGGGTGCTGGCGCAGGCTGCGAGCAGCAGCATGGCGAGAACGACGAGCAGATTCACGGAATGAAAGGAATGCATCGGATATCTCCTGCCCGCCCCGGCTTCAGCGCCGACGGCGATGCTGCTGCACGCTCATCAGGATTCCCACGCCCAGGCACAGAGTCACCAGCGCGGTGCCTCCGTAGCTCACCATGGGCAGGGGCACCCCGACCACAGGCAGGATACCGGCCACCATGCCCATGTTCACAAAAGCATAGGTGAAGAAAATCATGGTGATCGAACCTGCCAGCAGGCGTCCAAAGAGGGTGGCGGCATTGGCGGCAATCATCAGGCCGCGCCCGATCAGCAGGCAGTAGAGCACCACGATCAGGAGCACACCGGCCAGGCCGAACTCTTCCGAGATCACGGCCAGCACGAAGTCGGTATGGCGTTCGGGCAAGAAATCCAGATGGGTCTGGGTGCCCTGGCGCCAGCCCTTGCCGACGAGACCACCGGAGCCCACCGCGATGGTGGATTGGATAGTGTGAAACCCCTTGCCAAGCGGATCCGATGAAGGATCGAGCAGGGTGCACACGCGGTGTTTCTGGTAATCATGCAGACCGGGCCAGGCCACCTCGGGTGCGCAGATCTGGGATTCATAGCTGATGATGGCAATGATCGCCGCGGTACCCAGCACAGCCACCGGGATGATCAGCTTCCAGGACAGGCCGGCAAAGAAAATCACGAAGAAACCCGCGCCCAGCACCAGCAGCGAAGTGCCCAGATCCGGCTGCTTGAGGATCAGGCCAACAGGAGCCATCAGCAGCAGGGTGGCGACGAAGAAGTCGCGGACCTTCAGGCTGCCTTCACGTTTCTGGAAGTACCAGGCCAGCATCAGCGGCATGGCGATCTTCATCAGCTCGGAGGGCTGGATGCGCATTACGCCCAGATTAAGCCAGCGTCGCGCGCCCTTTGAAACATCGCCAAACAGGGCCACACCGATCAACAGCAGTACCCCTACCACATACAGCGGCAGGGCGAAGCTGTGCAGGCGCTGCGGTGGCTGACTGGCCATCGCCCACATCACCGCCACCCCCACCCCCACGTTGATCAGGTGGGCGTTCATGCGCTCCGGCGAGGAGCTGCCGAGCATCAGGGTGGCCACAGCAACGATGGCAGCCGTGATGACAAGCAGGAAGGGGTCGATCGGCCGCACCAGGCGCAAGGCACCAAGGCGGATGTCGGCGAGGTTAATCATGGGCATGCTCCGGGTCGGCATCCGGGTCTTCCGGCGCCGCACCTGCCGGCTTGATGCCCAGCAGATAGTAGTCCAGCACCTGGCGGGCGATCGGTGCGGCAGCGGCGGCGCCAAAACCGCCGTTTTCGACCAGCACCGCCAGTGCAATCTTGGGATTGTCGGCAGGGGCGTAAGCGATGAACAAGGCGTGGTCCCGCAGGCGCTCGTGCGTATCGCTTTCCTTGTACTTGGCGCCCTTGAGCGAGAAGACCTGGGCCGTACCGGTCTTGCCAGCTGCCTGGTACTTCGCTCCGGCAAAGGCGCGGGCGCCAGTACCACTGGTGATCACGCCGACCATGCCCTTGCGGATGACCTCGACGTTCTCAGGCTTGAAGCCCAGATCGGCCAGCGGCGTCGGTTCGATCACGCGTTTCGCGCCGTTCTGGGCATCCACCACGTATTTCACGATGTGCGGCTTGTACATCACCCCGCCCGCCGCAATCGTGGCGGTGGCGTGCGCAAGCTGCAGCGGGGTGTAGGCGTTGTAGCCCTGGCCGATGCCGATCGAGATGGTTTCGCCGGCATACCACTTCTGCTGCTCGGGCTTCTTGAAACGCTTCTTTTTCCAGGCCTGGGAAGGCAGCACGCCAGTGGACTCGCCATCAATATCGATGCCGGTACGACTGCCCAGCCCCAGCTTGCCCATGAAATCGGAGATCAGGTCGATCCCCATGTCGTTGGCCAGCAGGTAGTAATAGGTGTCGCAGCTGACGATGATGGATTTGATCATGTCGACCATGCCGTGGCCGCCGACCTTGTCATCGCGGAAGGTGTTGTTGCCGAACACGAAATAGCCCGGGTCCGAGATGGCCTGGTGCGGCGTGCGCTTGCCGGTTTCGAGTGCGGCCAGCGCCATGAAGGGCTTGAAGGTGGAACCGGGCGGATAGGCGCCGTTGAGCGCCCGGTTGATCATCGGGCGATCCAGCGAGGTATTGAGCACATCCCAGTTATCCGGCGTGATGCCGTCAACAAACAGGTTGGGATCGAAACGCGGCGTGGACACCAGGGCCAGCACGCCGCCGGTGCCGGGTTCGATGGCCACCAGCGAACCGCGGCGGTTGCCGAAAGCCTGTTCGGCAATCCGCTGCAGTTCGGAATCCATGGTCAGCTGCAGATTGTTGCCGGGCACTGGCGGGGTGCGTGCCAGGGAGCGAACGGCCCGGCCGGAAGCGTCCACCTCGACCTGCTCGAAGCCGGTCACGCCGTGCAGCTCCTTCTCGTAGCTCTGCTCCAGCCCGGTCTTGCCGATGTGTTCGGTACCCCGGTAATTGGCGGCGAGGTCTTCGTCGTCCTCGATCTTCGCCATTTCCTTCTGGTTGATCCGACCGATATAGCCGATGGCGTGCGAAGCCAGTTCGCCGAAAGGATATTGGCGGAACAGCCGCGCCTTGATGTCCACCCCCGGGAACTTGTAGCGGCGGGCGATGAACCGGGCAACCTCTTCATCCGTCAGGCGGGTACGGATCGGCAGGGATTCGAAGTTCTTGCTCTCTTCGAGCAGCTTGCGGAAGCGCCGCCGGTCCTTGGGCTGGATGTCGATGAACTCGGCCAGCTCGTCGATCGTGTCATCCAGGTTATGCACCTTGGAGGGCGTGATTTCGAGGGTGTAGGCCGAGTAGTTGCGGGCCAACACCACGCCATTGCGATCCGTGATCAGCCCGCGATTGGGCACGATCGGCAGCAAGGAGATGCGGTTCTCCTCAGCGCGGGTGGCGTAATAGTCGTAGCGCAGCACCTGCAGATACACATAGCGCGCAACGATCAGCCCGAAGCCCAGCAGCACGAAGGCAGCCGCAGCCGCCACGCGGGCGCGGAAGCGGGAGAGTTCCTGTTCGGGGGCCTTGAATTCCATGGTGTCGGGAGTCAGGAGCAGTGAGCGGGGAAGCGGGCGGGGCGCGAGCCTAGGCCCGTATTCCGACGCTCAAAGCCCTACAGGGGGCGATTCTCATCGCGATCAATCGGCCGCATCTGCGGCAAGAGCAGCAGATAGTAGGCCGGCAGCCACAGCACGGCCGTGGTGAAACAGGTGAAGAAGTACTCCCAGCCCGGAAAACGCCCGCCCGCCAGCATGCGCAGCACCAGCATCACCACTTGCACCATCAGGAACAGCGGCACCATGTGCAGGGTCTGGGTGGAAGGTGAGAACCACAGCAGACGGCGCGAATTGGCCTGGGCCGCCCAGGCCAGCAGGATGTAGGCCGTAGCATGCTGGCCCATCACTGAGCCATGCGCCACATCAACCAGCAGACCGAGGCAGAAGCCGGCCCCCATGCCGATCCGGTGCGGCTCACGGATGCACCAGAAGGCCAGCACCAGGGCCACGAAATCCGGCATGGCCTGAACCCGGCCAACCGGGATGCAGCTGAGCACCAGGGCCACCAGCAGGCTGAACCATACGAAGCCCATGCGCACAGGCAGGAGCAGGCGGGAGGAGCGGTGATTCGGCAGCATGCCTCAATCTCCCTTCGGTGCGGGGTTGCTGGCCGCCGCTCTGGGTGTGCTCTGGACCGCCACAGGAGCACTGGCGGCCGGCGCGCTGGCCAGGGGGGCGGGCGTCGGTGCCGAGGCCGCTGCCTGCGGTGCCATCGTCGCAGCCTGCGGCGCGGAAGCACTGGCCGCCGGGGCCGAGTCTGCCGCGACGGGCTCAGGGAAGGCCTGGCTCACCCGGTTGCGGATACGTCCCGCCGAGGCGCGGCGCGAAGCCTCGTCGCGATCATCCGCCGGCCGCTGCGGCGCCGGATCGGTCCGCGACAGCACCAGCACGGCGCCGCTGCGCTCCACGCTGGCAATCGGTTTGCACAGGATGCGGGCAAACGACTCGGCACTGTCACGCGTCACCTTGAGCACCGTGGCGACCGGCAGGCCCGGCGCAAACAGGCCATCCAGCCCGGAAGTCAGGATGCGGTCGCCCGGTTTGACCTCCGCATTCGCGGCGAGGAACTTAAGCTCCAGCAAACCGTTGCCACTACCAAACATCACCGCGCGCAGGCCACTGCGCTCGACGATCACCGGAATGGCCTGCTCCTTGTCGGAAAGCAGGGTGACCTCGGCATGCAGGGGGAAAACGCGCGTCACCTGGCCGATCAAGCCTTGCGGATCGACCACCGGCGAGCCGGGCTCAATGTCCTGCAGGCTGCCTTTGTCGAGAATCACCTTGCGCGAGAACGGATCGCGCGCAGAAAACACGATTTCAGCCGCAATCGTGCGCAGGCCGATGGCGCGATTCACCTTCAGCAGACCGCGCAGCGTGGCGTTCTCCTGCTGCAGTTGCTCAGCAAACAGCAGCTTCTCGGCCATCGCCAGCTGCTGAGCCTGCAGGCGCTGGTTCTCGCGCTTCAGGCTGGCCAGCCCGGAAAAGTAAGTCGCCGTATTGCTGACGAACTCGGCCGGCGTCGCCGCCGCGATCTGCAGCGGATAGCTCAGCACGGTGAGCGCCTGACGCAGCGTTTCCAGATAGTTCAGACGCAGGTCAGCCACCAGCAGGGACAGGCTGATCGACAGGAAGATCGTCGCCCGGGCCGGCAAGGGCAGGCCACGCTTGAAGAAGGGAGGGGTCTGGTGGCCGGTGACCATGACTCAGCGATAGAGGGCGGTAGAGGGGCAAGGCAGAGGACAAGACAACGCGCCTTGCGGCGCGTTCCATGGGAAGCTGTTCTGCCTCACCTTGCAAATCACTCGGAAGCGAAGATCGAACCGAGCTTGTCCATCTTTTCCAGCGCCAGACCCGAGCCGCGCACCACGCAGGTCAGCGGGTCTTCGGCCACGATCACCGGCAGGCCGGTCTCTTCCATCAGCAGGCGATCCAGATCGCGCAGCAGCGCGCCGCCACCGGTGAGCACCATGCCGCGCTCGGCGATGTCGGCGCCCAGCTCCGGCGGAGTCTGTTCGAGGCCGATTTTCACCGCCGAGACGATGGAATTCAGCGGGTCGGTCAACGCTTCGAGGATTTCGTTGGACGAGATCGTGAAGGAACGCGGAATGCCTTCGGCCAGATTGCGGCCCTTGACTTCCATTTCCTTCACTTCGGACCCCGGGAACGCCGAGCCGATGGTTTTCTTGATCGATTCGGCGGTGGTTTCGCCGATCAGCATGCCGTAGTTTCGACGGATGTAATTGACGATGGCTTCGTCGAACTTGTCGCCACCCACGCGCACCGAGCCGGCATACACCATGCCGCCCAGCGAGATCACGCCCACTTCTGTGGTGCCGCCGCCGACGTCCACCACCATCGAACCGGTGGCATCCGCCACCGGCAGGTCAGCACCAATGGCAGCAGCCATCGGCTCCTCAATCAGGTAGACCTGCGAAGCGCCAGCGCCCAGTGCGGACTCACGGATCGCACGGCGCTCGACCTGGGTCGAACCACAGGGCACGCAGATGATGATGCGGGGCGAGGGTGAGAAGAGGCGCGAATCGTGCACCTTCTTGATGAACTGCTTGAGCATCTGCTCGGTCACGGTGAAGTCGGCGATCACGCCATCCTTCATCGGGCGAATCGCCGTAATGTTGCCCGGCGTCTTGCCCAGCATCTGCTTGGCCGAGTGGCCAACAGCCTGGATCGTCTTCTTGGCGTTCGGGCCGCCTTCAGTACGGATCGCCACCACCGAGGGCTCGTCCAGCACGATGCCCTTGCCACGCACGTAGATCAGGGTATTGGCCGTGCCAAGGTCGATGGCCAGGTCGTTGGAAAAATAGGAACGCAGGAGTCCGAACATGGGGAGAGCTACCTCTGTGTGACGGGCATGGCGCGCCGTGCGCAAACCCGGACCGTGAGAAACCGCGTATGTTACCCTATCCCGTTGTTTCCAATGTGTCCGCCTGACGGTGGACTTGATCCCCAGAGGCCCCGAAACATGTCTCTCTCGCTGGAACAGGTCGAGCGTATCGCCCGACTCGCCCACATCGAACTCAGCCCCGCTGACGCCACGGCCACCCAGGCCAAGCTGAACGGAATTTTCGGCCTCATCGAAGCGATGCAGGCCGTGGACACCACCGGCGTCGCCCCAATGTCGCACCCGCAGGATGTTGTCCAGCGCCTGCGCCCGGACGCCATCAGCGAAACCGACCGCCGCGCCGCCTACCAGGCTGTCGCCCCCGAGGCCGAAGCCGGCCTCTATCTCGTCCCCAAAGTCATCGAGTGAGGAAGTCATGAGCCGTCTTCTCCAGCATCTGCAAGAAGGTCAGGAACTGCTGACCCGTGTTCTCGCCGACCAGGCCCTGCTCAATGAGGTGGACAAAGCCGGCGACATCCTCGTGGCCTGCCTCAAAGCTGGCGGCAAGATTCTCTCGGCCGGCAATGGCGGCTCGCATTGCGACGCCATGCACTTCGCCGAAGAGCTCTCCGGCCGTTACCGCGACAACCGCCCGGCACTCGGCGCGCTGGCCATTTCAGACCCCTCGCACATCACCTGTGTGGGCAACGACTACGGTTTCGAGTTCATCTTCAGCCGTCAGGTCGAGGCCCTTGGCCGCGCTGGCGACGTGTTCTTCGGCATTTCCACTTCTGGCAATTCCGCCAACATCCTCGCTGCCGCCAAGGCCGCCAAGGCGCGCGGCATGCAGGTCATCCTGCTGATGGGCAAGGACGGCGGCAAGATGAAGGGGCTGGCCGACGCCGAGATCATCGTGCCGCACTTCGGCTACGCCGACCGCATCCAGGAAATCCACATCAAGTTCATCCACGCCCTGATCGACCATGTCGAGATCGGCTTGGGCTACGTCGACGCAAAATGAGCCTCCAGACCCTCAAGTCCCTGCAAGCCCAGCTTGCCAGCAAGAAAATCTCCAGCCGCGAGCTGGTGACGGATTACCTCGCCCGCATCGAGGCGCAGAACGCCGCGATCAACGCCTTCATCACCGTCGACCGTGCTGGTGCGCTGGTCGCCGCCGACGCCGCCGACGCGGCGATTGCCGCCGGCACCGCGGGCCCGCTGGCCGGCTTGCCGATCGCGCACAAGGACATCTTCTGCACAGAAGGCGTGCTCACCACCTGCGGTTCGAAGATGCTCGCCAACTTCGTCAGCCCCTACGACGCGCATGTCGTCAGCCAGCTCAAGGCAGCCGGCGTGGTGAGTCTGGGCAAGACCAACTGCGACGAATTCGCGATGGGCTCGACTAACGAGAACTCGGCTTACGGTGCGGTGAAGAACCCCTGGAACCTGACCCGCGTGCCGGGCGGCTCCTCCGGCGGCTCGGCTGCTGCCGTGGCAGCCGGCATGATCCCGGCCGCCACCGGCACCGACACCGGCGGCTCGATCCGTCAGCCCGCAGGCCTGTGCGGCGTCACCGGCATCAAGCCCACTTACGGCACGGTATCGCGCTACGGCATGGTGGCCTACGCCAGCTCGCTCGATCAGGGCGGCCCGATGGCCCACACCGCCGAAGACTGCGCCCTGCTGCTGAACCACATGGCGGGTTTCGATTCGCGCGACTCGACCAGTCTGGAACGCGCCAAGGACGACTACAGCGCCGAGCTGAACCAGCCGCTGGCCGGCCTGAAGATCGGCCTACCGAAGGAATACTTCGGTGAAGGCCTTGCCGCTGACGTTCGCGCCGCCATCGAAAACGCACTGGCGGAATTGCGCAAGCTCGGCGCCAGCACGGTCGAAGTCAGCCTGCCCAACACCCATCTGGCGATTCCCGCCTACTACGTGATCGCGCCGGCCGAGGCGTCGAGCAACCTGTCGCGTTTCGATGGGGTGCGCTACGGCCACCGCGCCAGCGAGTACAAGGATCTGGCCGAGATGTACGCCAAGAGCCGTTCGGAAGGCTTCGGCAAGGAAGTACAGCGGCGCATTCTGGTCGGAACCTATGTGCTCTCGCACGGCTACTACGACGCCTACTACATCAAGGCCCAGCAGCTGCGCCGCCTGATCGCCGAGGATTTCAAACAGGCCCTGAGCCAGTGCGACATCATCGCCGGCCCGGTGGCGCCCACCGCCGCATGGGGCATTGGCCAGATGGCCGACGATCCGGTGCAGATGTATCTGGCGGACATTTACACCATCGCGGTGAACCTCGCCGGCCTGCCGGCGCTGTCCACCCCGGCCGGTTTCTCAGCCGAGAAACTGCCGGTCGGCCTGCAGCTGATTGGCAATTACTTCGGCGAAGCGCGCCTGCTGAACGTAGCCCACCAGCTGCAACAAGCCACCGACTGGCATCTACAGCGGCCACAAGCCTGAGTAGATGCCGCACGAAACCGGCTTCGACTTCCAGCACTACAACCCGGTCCGCACGATCTTCGGACCGGGCAGTCTGGAGCATCTGCCGGAGCTGGTCGGCAAACGCCGCGTGCTGCTGGTCACGTTCAAGAGTGCCCGCGAAACCGGCTTGCTGGCACGCCTGAAGGGCCTGCTCGGTGATCGCCTGGTGGATCTCATCGACGAGGTGCCCAGCCGCCCCGAGCTCAAGGATGTACAGCAGGCCCATGAGCGCATCTGGCGCGAACGACGCGTAGAGCTGGTGGTGGCCGTCGGCGGTGGTAGCGTCATCGACTATGCCAAGGCCTTGCTGTGCCTGCCTGAGTCCGGCCACTTCTTCGACCTGATCACGCGCAGCACACCGGTAGTCAAGCGCCTGCGCCTGATCGCCGTGCCCACCACCGCCGGCAGCGGCAGCGAAGTCACGCCCTTCTCGGTGCTGTGGGATACGCGCGACGCCAACCCGACGAAATTCACCCTGCACCAGTCGCGCATATATGCCGAGACGGCCCTGATCGACCCGGAGCTGACACTGAGCCTGCCCAAACTGGTGATGCGCAACTCAGGACTGGATGCGCTGTCGCACGCGCTCGAGGCGATCTGGAACGTGAATGCCACACCGATGACCGATCTGCTCGCCGTTGAAGCGGCGCGCACTCTGATCGCCAAGTTGCCGATCGCCTGGCACTTCCAGGGCCATATCAAGGCCCGCATCATGATCGCCCGTGCGGCATGGCAAGCCGGCCTGTGCCTGGCCCAGACCCGCACCGCACTGGCCCACGCCCTGTCCTACCCGCTGACCATCAAGCAGGGCACCCCGCACGGTCTGGCCAGTTCCTGGTCACTGCCCTGGGTGTGGCAGCAGGCGCAGAACAACAGCGCGGAGCGTGATGCCGTGCTCAGTCGCATCTACGGGCCGAGCGAAACCGATCCCGTCGCCCGCCTGTGCGAATTGCTCTACAAGCTCGAAGTGCCAACCGAACCACAGGCCTGGGGACTCTCCGAATCGGAGCGCGCACGCATCGTGCTGGAACACATGCACAACCCCAAGGGCCACAACTTCATCGCCAAGGGCCTGCGCCTGTAAGAAGCTGTTCACGATCTCTAGCGAGAGGCCGTCAGCAGGGGCAAGGCAGGGTTTAGCAGCGCCTGCTCTGCGCAGCCGCAGCCGCAGCCGCAGCCGGTTTGCTGTGCAAAGCAAACCGTGGGGAAGCGCCGCACAGGAACCGGAGTTTATGTTGATCAATGAGGATTCCGAGCCGTGCATGAGCCCCCTCCGTTATCAATGAGCGGCCTCGCAGTAAGAGCGGGAACAGCTTCCAAGGAACGCCGGCTAGCGGTTCTCTCTGTGCCTGCGGAGCGCTAGACTGGCCCCTTCGCCGACTCGCATCTCACTCTCATGCCGCTCGATACCTGGCTCACCTTCTTCGTTGCCGCCTGGCTGATCAGCCTCTCGCCCGGCCCCGGAGCCGTCTCCTGCATGGCAGCCGGCCAGCGCGTAGGCTATCGCCGCGCCCTGTGGAACATCTTCGGCCTGCAAACGGGCATCGTCCTGATCATGCTGATCTGCGCAGCCGGTCTCGGCGCCTTGCTGGCGGCCTCGCAGACGCTGTTCATGGCCATCAAATGGGCCGGGGTGGCTTATCTGATCTGGCTGGGCGTGCAGCAATGGCGCGCACCGGACGCGCCCCTCACCCCCGACGCCAAAGATGCGCGCGACACACCTGGCCAGCTCTTCCTGCGCGCCTTCCTGATCAATGCCAGCAATCCCAAGGGCATCGTTTTCATGCTCGCCGTGCTGCCGCAGTTCATTGATCCGCAGTTGGCGCAATGGCCGCAATACGCCATCTGTGCCGCCACCCTGGTGTTCACCGATCTGGTCGTCATGAGCGGCTACACCCTGCTCGCCGCCCGGGTACTCAGCGCCCTGCGCGATCCGGGCCACATCCGCTGGCTCAATCGCGGCTTCGGCAGCCTCTTCATCGGTGCCGGCCTGCTGCTGGCAGGCTTCAGAAGGCATTGATGCGTTGCCCGCTGATCGTGCTGGCTGCGCTGCTGCTCGCAGCCTGTGCGGCGGGTGGCGGCAAGCTCTCGCGCCAGATTGATCAGGGCCGCATGCAGGAGCAACTTCGCAGCGCCAGCCACAGCCTGAGCTACCGCAACAGCTGTAGCTTTCACGACGAAACCGGCTACAAGGGCTCGAACCGGATCGAGATTGAGGACAATCGGGTCCTGAGCCTGGCCACCGCTATCGAATTGCCCCACGACGGCGGTCGCTGCAATTTCGAAGGCCCCGGTTTTCGCCAGACCCGTTCCAGTCCGTCCATCGAACTGCTCCATCCGGATGGTTGCACAGCCAGACTATGGACCCAGGGCCAGCAGCTGACGATCTCCTACACCCATTGCGAGGCCCGCTGTACCCAACCGCAGAACTTCAGGAAGATCTGGCCGGTACTGATCGACATGCCGAGCGGCCGCTGCGACTGAAGCCTGCCTGCCGGGCAGGCATTCCCCCCGACCATCGGACAGGCCGCTGACCTTGTCCGCCACATTCGCTAGCCTTGCCGGCATGACTGCGCACCGCCTCCTGCCGGCCCTGCTGTTGCTCGCTGCCTGCACCAGCACGCCCCCCGCCACCGAGCCTGAAGCGCTCGCGCCCGCCCCGGCGACAAGCGCGCCGCCCGCGGCCGCCACCACCACTCCCAGCCTGCCACGCGCCAAGCCCGGCAGCCTGCTTGGCAAGGTCGATCGCAGCAAGCTCAATGCGCAGGTCCGCCAGGGAGGCAAGCCGATCAACATCAGCCACCGCTGCTCCTTCCGCAATGAAACCGGCTACAAGGGCTCGACCCAGGTCGACATTGCCAACAGCGAGGTCCGCCGCCTCGCCACCAGCATCGAAGTACCGCTCGCCAGCGGTTACTGCAATTTCGACAACGCCGGCTTCCGCCAGACCGCCCGCAGCCCGGCCATCGAGCTGCGCCATGCTGACGGCTGCACCGTACGCATCTGGGATCAGGGCCCGCAACTCACGATCTCCTACTCGGCCTGCGCCGCGCGCTGCAGCAGCCCGGAGGTGTTCAAGTACATCTGGCCGGTACTGATCGACCAGCCCAGTGGCCGCTGCGACTGAGGCTCGTGCCTGAACGCTGGGCGCCTTGCACCCAATCGGCTACATTGCGAGGCTGGATGCTGCGCTGCCACAGGAGAGAGTCGTGCTGATCACCTTCAAGTCCCGCGCCGATGGCGATGTAATCATGTTCGGCAATGTCGGGCGCCAGATGCTTGCCATTCTTGGCAAAGACCCACAGGACGCCAAGGGCATCGTCACCCAGGAACAGTTGCCCGCCGCCATCGCCGCCCTGCGCACCGCGATTGAGCAGGACAAGACCGACAATCCACCGCCACCCGAAGCCGACAACTGGGGGCGTGACGCCGTCGAACAACAGGTCCAGCGCGAACGCGAGCAGAACGTCAGCTTCGCGCGCCGCGCCGCGCCGCTGCTAACGATGCTGGAATACGCCCGGCGCGACAACACCCACGTCACCTGGGAAAGCTGAGCCATGCCTGCCGCCTTCTCGCCCCGCGTTTGCGTGATCGGCGCCGGCCCGGCCGGCATGTCCTGTGCGCTGTGGCTGCACAACCTGGGCCTTGAAGCGACGCTGGTCGACACCGAAAAATCACCCGGCGGCGCAATGCTGCTGAACTTCCTCAACAACAACTGGGTGCTGGGCCAGCGCGGCCTGAGCGGACTCGAAATGGCCGCCCGCTTCACCGAGCACGTCGAGAGTCTGGCCATCCCGCTGCTGCTGGAATGCCGTCCGACCCGGCTTGCCCGCGATGCTCATGGCCAGTTTCAGCTGAGCCTCGAAACCCCGCAAGGCATCAGCAGCGTCGAGGCAGATGCCATCGTGCTGGCCACCGGCACCCGCTTCCGCGGCCGCGAAATCCTCATCGGCCTGCCCGGTTTTGGCCAGTGTGATCCGGGCCGCCTGCGTTACGGCCCGCACTGCTTCACGCGCCTCTCGATGCTGGCCGGCAAACGCCTGCTGGTCATCGGCGGCGGCGACAACGCCCTGGAAAACGCCGCCCTCGCACTCGATGCCGGTGCCAGCGTCACCGTAGTGGCGCGCAACCAGTTCCGTGCCCAGGCCCGCTTCATCGAGCGCCTGCAAGCTGCCGGGCACTGTGCCCTGCATGCAGATGCCCGCCTCACCGCCCTGCAGCCCTCGCCCGGCGGCCTGCTCGCCTCGCTCGAAGGTGCCGCAGGCCAATGGCAGCTGGAAGTCGATCGCGTACACCTGCTCGCCGGCTATGCACCGAACACCGCCTTCCTCGACGGCATCCTGGCCGCCGAAATTGCCCCGCCGCTGAAAGACGAACGTGGCTACCTGTGCGGCGATGCGCTGGGCCGCACCAGCACCCCCGGTCTCTACGTGGCGGGCGACGTCGGCAATCCAGCCTTTCCCAATGTACTCAGCGCCCTGGCCCAAGGTGCCCAGGTCGCCAAGACCATCGAATTCGATCTCAACCAGACCCGCCCGCGCTAGGCTGCCCTGACATGTCCCTCCAGTACCAGATCATCTCCGTTACCCCCTTCCAGCAGAACTGCAGCCTGATCTGGTGCGACCAGAGCATGGAGGCCGCCGTGGTCGATCCGGGTGGCGACGTGGCCCGCATCGAAGCGGCCGTGGCGCGCGCCGGCGTGAAGCTCACCAAGATCCTGCTCACCCATGGTCATCTCGATCACGTTGGTGGCAGCGCCGAACTGGCGGCCAGGCTCGCCCTGCCGATCGAAGGCCCGCAGCGCGAGGATGCCTTCTGGATCGAGAATCTCGCCGAGCAATGCCGCATGTTCGGCTTCCCGCTGGTCGCAGGCTTCACACCCACGCGCTGGCTCGAAGAGGGAGATCGCATCAGCCTCGGCCAGGAAGTGCTGGAGGTGATTCACACCCCTGGCCACACCCCGGGCCATGTCGTGCTCTACAGCCGCAGCGCACAGCTGGCACTGGTGGGCGACGTGCTGTTTGCCGGCTCAATCGGCCGCACCGATTTTCCACGCGGCGATCACCAGGCCCTGCTCGAATCGATCCGTCTCAAGCTGTGGCCGCTCGGTGATGACACCCGCTTCATCCCGGGTCACGGCCCGATGTCGAGCTTCGGTGAAGAGCGCCAGAGCAATCCCTTCGTGGCGGACTGAGAGCCTTGGGCTAGAATCGGCCCACCCCACCCAAAGCACAGGAAGATCATGCGTATTGCCTTGCTGGAAGACGATTCCACCCAGTCGCTCATCGTCACCAGTTGCCTGCGTAACGCCGGCCATGAAGTCCATGAATTCCGCCTCACGGCCGATCTCAAGCGCTTCTGCGCACGCGAAAGCGTGGATCTCTATCTGCTGGACTGGATCGTGCCAGATCAGAGTGGCGAGGAATTTCTGCGCTGGTTGCGTAGCGAGCGCAATGACGCCACCCCAGCCATTTTCCTGACTTCGCGCGATGCCGAAGAAGACGTGGTGGCCGGCCTCTCTGCGGGCGCCGATGACTTCATCATCAAGCCGCTGAACCAGCGCATCCTGCTCTCGCGCATCGAGGCGGTAATGCGCCGCGCCAAACCACGGGATGTGCATGCCATCCTGGAGCTGCCGCCCTACCGCATCGATCCGGCCCAGAACCTGATCAGTCTGAAGGGCGAAGCGCTCGAGCTGACCGAGAAAGAGTTCGCACTGGCCTTGTTCATGTTCCGCAACGTCGGCCGCCTGATCTCGCGCGGCCACATGCTCGAAGCCGTGTGGGGCCGCAGCCCGGACATTCCGACCCGTACCGTGGACACCCACGTCTCGCGGGTGCGCAACAAACTCCAGCTGCGCCCCGAAAACGGCTTCCGGGTCGTGCCCACCTACAACTTCGGCTATCGCCTGGAGCAGGTGGACGCCCAGCAGGCCGAGGCCTGAGCAGCGCCCTCAGCGCTGATACAGCTTGCCGGTCTCGGCCAGCCAGCGATTCGCATCGCGGCTGAGCCACTGGCGGGCCACCTCATCTTCACGCAGCACCGCATCAATGAAGGCCAGCGACACCACACGCAGGGACTTGGCCTGTTCGGTCTGACCCGCTGGCTGCAGCGCCGCAGCGCCGCCCTCGGGGCCGCCTCGCCCACCAGCCATACCACCGCCGGGGCCACCCGAACCACCAGGGCCACCACCTCCGCCCGGCCCACCCATCCCGCCCCCCCC
Source organism: Uliginosibacterium sp. TH139 (assembly GCF_002855595.1). Taxonomy (NCBI): domain Bacteria; kingdom Pseudomonadati; phylum Pseudomonadota; class Betaproteobacteria; order Rhodocyclales; family Zoogloeaceae; genus Uliginosibacterium; species Uliginosibacterium sp. TH139. The sequence continues at coordinate 376,959 of NZ_PKRR01000003.1, forward strand.
CATGCCGCCGCCAGGGCCACCACCTCCGGACGGCCCGCGCCCACCTTTGCCGCCACCGTCCCCACCCTTATTACCACCTGCGCCTCGCGTGTTCGCCTCGGCGCCCGGCAAGGGCGCCCGTTCGCTGCTGCCACCAATCACGGCATGCGAGGCCCAGCTCAGATCCAGCGAATACTTGTCACCTGCCGGCAGGTTGTTGAACACCTGCTGACGCAGGCGCGGATTGTTCACGAAGTCGAAAGCATCCACATCCTCGGCACTGCTTACTGCGAGGACCGGCAACCGCATGCCCGCATAGCGCGTGGCGAAGGGCTCGCCGCCAAACTCGGCATGCGGACTCAGCAGCACCACGCCACGCAGCCCGGCCAGGGTCGGCGATTTGACGCCCGACCAATGCTCGCCAGCGGCGGCCTGAGCCGTCTGCGCCCCCACATCGAAGCCCACCAGGAGCAAGCGCCCGAAGTCGATCCGCGCCAGTCCCTCAGCCGGCAGGCCGCCCGCCTCCGCGCCCTGCAATTGCTGCAGCACCGTTTCCAGACGGCTCAGGCGGCGCCTCAGCGCTTCGGCCGCATAGGCCTGCTGCACCTGCTGGCGCGCACTGGCAGCAGCCTCTCGTGTGGCACTGAAAATCGCCGGCCCTTCACGTGAGCCCTGCACCGCCAGCACCGCATAGCCTGCCTGGGCCCAGGCCTCGAGCAGGCTGCTGGCGGCATCGGCCGGCTCGCCGAGGCCTGCCAGATACACCAACAGGGGCTGGCGCCCAGGCTGACCGGGCACACGCAGAACCAGTTCAACATGCTCGTCGCCAATCGTCAGCGCGCCACGACTCAGTTGCACAGCATGAAACTGGTCCGGCTCGTAGCCTGCGCTGCGCTGGCGCTGTGGCATGGCCGCCGCATTCGGCGCGGGCGGGCGGCCAGCGCAGGCCGCCAGCAAGGACAAGGAAAGACACAGGAAAAGGCAGGGCAGGCGCATGGCAGAGGGCCTTGAGAAGCAGACGCCGCATTCTGGCTATTCGCTGCGTAAGCCTGCTGCCGGCACAGGTAAAAGCGTCTCAAATCCTGCAAACCCAGCCGCAACCGGCGGGCACCAAAGTCTATTCACGAGCAGCTTGCAGGCAGCAGAGCAGCCCGGCCCTGACTCAGAACTGCTTGGTGCGCAGCAGTACCAGGGTGCAGGCCTCCAGATGCTCGATCCCCGCCGCATCGAGGCGGGCATAGGCCTGCGCATTCTCGGTCCCGGGATTGAAGATCACCCTGCGCGGCTGCAACGCCACGATGCCATCAAGCAGGTCTGCCTGACGCGCGGGGCCGACATACAGGGTCACCGTGTCGACCGGCCCCAGCACCTCGGTCGGCGAGGCAAACGCGGCGATGCCCTCCACCTCACGCAGCGCCGGCGCCACCGGAATCGGCTGATGACCGTACTCCAGGAGCATTTTGATGGCCTTGTTGGAGTAGCGCTCGGGGTTGTTGCTGGCACCGATGACGACGACTGTTTCCATGACGAGCTCCGCTGCGGGGAATGCTGCGGATTATGCGCCCGGCGGCGCATCTGCTCACAGCGCGGCAGCGGGCGGCAGCTCAATATGCACTTCCAGCCCGCCACTGGCACGGTTGTGCGCCCACATGCGGCCACCGTGAGCCTCCACTGCACGGCGCGCAATCGCCAGGCCAAGCCCATAACCACTGCCACTGGTGGTTTCACCGCGATGGAAGGGCTCGAAGATCACCGCCAGCTCGGCCTCCGGCACACCGGGGCCAGCATCGGCGATGGTGATGTGCAGCGCCCGGCTGGCCACATCGCGGCTGAGATTGAGCTCCACCACGGACTGCGACGGGGAATGCCGCAAGGCATTGCGCAGCACATTATCTACCGCACGGTGCAGGAGCTCGCCGCGTGCGCGAATCACCAGCTCACCCTCCACGCCGGTGGTGAACACCACCCGCCGCTCGCTGCCTTCGGCTTCAAAGCGCGCATCCTCGACCACGCTGTCGAGCAGCTCGACGATGTCCACATAGTCCTCGCCGCGCTGCGGCGTCTGGCCTTCGAGGCGGGCCAGGGTCAGGATCTCGCCGACCAGCATGTCCAGCCGCTCAGCCTCGCGCTCGATGCGCGCCAGCGCGGCCTCCGCCTGCGCCGGCCTCTGTCGTGCCAGGCCCACGGCCACCTGCAGGCGCGCCAACGGTGAGCGCAACTCATGCGACACATCGTGCAGCAGGCGCTGCTGCGAACCGACGAGCTGCTGCAGTTGCTGCGCCATACCATCGAACTCGCGCCCCAGCTCGCCAATCTCGTCGCGCCGGCGGCCCATCACCTGCGCCACGCGCACCCCCAGCTCGCCCTTCGAGGCAGCCAGGAAAGCATCCTGCAGCTTGCGGATCGGCTGCGAGAAGTGACGCGCCAGCACTGCACTCACCGCCAGGCTTGCCAGCAAGGCGGCCAGCGCCAGCAAGGCCGGCGCCTCGATACGCCCGATGCTGATGGAAGCGCTGCGTTCCGGCGCCCGGGCAGCGGTCTGCGGGAAGAACATCAGCCACTCTTCGCCCGCCGCATCCTGCCAGGCCCGCACACTGCGCTTGCGCCATTCACCGCCGCGCTCGCTATCGCGCAACTGGTTCCACTCGGCGTAGCGCTCACGCGCGATCTGCAACACTTCGGCCGGTACTTCACGGCCCAGAAACTCCCCTCCCGCCGCATTCACGACCAGCGGTGGATCCCCTTCATATTCGGGCCAGTTCGTGAGTAGCGAACGCAGGCCAGCTTCACCACCATGCCGCGCCGTGGTCCACGCCATGCGCAGGGCGATGCTGCTGCGCGGGCCAGCCGCCAACACACTCTCTTCGCTACGGCGAGCTTCCTCGCGGATCACCAGGGCGGCCGTCACCACCAGCACGGTGAGCAGCAGGGTCAGCCAGAAGCCAGCGAAGATTTTCCAGAACAGGCGTCCCATGCTCACAGCTCGAGGATGTACTGATAACCGACGCCGCGCACGGTCTGGATCGGCGAGCGGCCATCTGCCAGCACACCGAGCTTGCTGCGTAGATTGCTCACATGCACATCGATGCTTCGGTCATAGCGCGCGAGTGGCCGGCCGAGCGCCTTCTCGGACAGATCATTCTTGCTCACCGGGCTACCGGCCTGGCGCGCCAGCACTTCAAGCAGGCCGAACTCGGTACTGGTCAGATCCAGCGCCTGCCCCGCCCATTCAGCGCGCCGCTGCTCCGGGCTCAGGCTCAAAACGCCCACACTCAACGGCGCATGCGATTCGCGCACTCGTCCGCTGCCCTCGGCACGCCGCAGGATGGCGCGGATGCGCGCCACCAGCTCACGTGGCGTACAGGGCTTGGGCACGTAATCGTCGGCCCCGAGTTCGAGGCCCAGCACGCGGTCGATATCGTCACCCCGCGCGGTCAACATGATCACCGGAATGCTGCTCGACTGACGGATGCGGCGCAGCGCCTCGACCCCATTCACGCGCGGCATCATCACGTCCAGCACCACAATGGCATGGGTGCCGGAGAGCGCCGCCACCGCTCCGCGCTCGCCGTCGTGCTCCACCGCCACTTCGAAACCTTCTGCGCGCAAATATTCCGCCTGCAATGCGCACAGCTCGGTGTCGTCATCGACCAGCAGGACCTTGTTCATGCCATATCCCTTACAAAACAGGCTTGCATGATACGACTGCGCCCCCTCCCGCCAAGTCTGCTTACAGCTCCTTAACCTTAATTTACGGAGCCCTCACCCAGCTTAACCAAGCGCACGCGCACACTCCATTCACCCCATCCCGACACAAGGAGAGCCTCATGTCGCAGCACGATCAGATCATTCGCCGCTTCCTCTGTGTCAGCGCCCTGGCGCTGGCGCTGCCCTTCTCCGCCCAGGCACAGGAAGCAACGCAATCGGCCCCAGCGGCCCGCCCGGCACCGCACGGAGGTATGTCGCATCGCGGCCATCACGGCATGGAGCAGGGCCATGAGTTCATGGGCGCCCTGCGCGATCTGAAGCTCAGCAGCGAGCAGCGCGACAAGCTGCGCGCCCTGATGCAGGAACAGCGCACGGCCACCCAGGACAAGCGCGAGGCTCTGCGCGAAGCGCGCCAGGCCCTGCACAAGCTGGTGATCGACGGCAACTACACGCCCGAGCGGGCCTCGGCAATTGCCAGCGAGATCGGCAAGAAGAATGCGGAACTGGCACTGGCCATGGCTGAAACAGGCCACAAGGCACAACAGATCCTCACTCCGGAGCAGCGCAAGCAACTCGCCGAGCGCGCACAGAAGCCGGCACGGCGCTGAACGTTTGCGAGCGGCACGCGTCACAGGCATGCCGCCACAAAGTTCCGCTAAGCTAGCCGCATGCGCATCCGCTCCCTTGCCCTTGTCCCCCTGTGCGGCCTGCTCGCCGCCTGCATCTCGGTGGGGCCCGACTATCAGACGCCTGACCCGGCCGTTCCGCCCAGCTGGAACGCGCCGGCCACCATCGGGCCGGCCGCCCTGGCCGGCTGGTGGCGCCAGTTCAATGACCCGGCGCTGAACGCCCTCATCGCCACAGCGCTCGAGGGTGCGCCCGATCTGCTCTCCGCCCAGGCCAAGCTTCGCGAAGCCCGCGCCCGCACCGGCGTAGCCGCAGCCGCACGCCTGCCCAGTGTGGGCAACACGATCAATGCCCGGCGCAGCGAGTCAGCCGGCAGCGGCGTGGCGGCGGACAGCTACAGCATCGGTTTCGACGCCAGCTGGGAAATCGATCTCTTCGGCGGCACCCGGCGCAGTATCGAAGCGGCCGAGGCCACGGCCGCGGCGGCCGAGGCCGGCGTACATGACGCCCAGGTTTCGCTTGCTGCCGAAGTGGCTCGCACCTATCTCGACCTGCGCACCCAGCAGACCCGCCTCATGATCGCCCGCGACAATCTGGCTAGCCTCGTCGCCAGCGATGAGCTCGTCGGCTGGCGCCATCAGGCCGGGCTGGTCACCGAGCTGGACAAGGTCCAGTCCGCCAGCACCCTGGAGCAGGCCCGGGCGCGCATCCCGCCACTGGAAACCACGCTGGAAGCCGATCTCAACGCGCTGGCCGTGCTCACCGGCCGCCCGCGCGCCGAGATCGCCGCACGCGTCGCCGCCCCCGCCGCCATGCCGGCCACCCCGCCCGCGCTGGGCCTCAGCCTGCCCACCGAGACGATCCGCCAGCGTGCCGACCTGCGCAGCGCCGAACGCCGGCTCGCTGCGGCCACCGCCAACATCGGAGTCGCAACCGCCGCCCTCTACCCAAGCCTGAAGCTGACCGGCAGCATCGGCGTCGCAGCGCTCAGCACAGATAGCTTGCTGCGCCCCGAAGCGGCCACCAGCAGCCTGCTGGCCGGGCTCACCACGCCGATCTTCGAAGGCGGCCGCCTGCGCCGCAACATCGAGATCCAGAGCGCGCTGCAGGAGCAGGCCCTGATCGCCTACGAGAAGAGCGTGGCGCAGGCCCTGGCCGAGGTGGAAAACGCCCTCGTGGCCCTGGCCAACACCCGCCGCCGCCTCGCCAGCCTGCGCAGCGCCGCCGAATCGGCCCAACTCGCCGAAAAGCTCGCCAGCTATCGCTACGCAGCCGGCCTGATCGACTACAGCACCCTGCAGGACACCCAGCGCACCGCGCTCTCGGTGCTCGATGCACAAGCCAGCGCGCAAGGCGACGAAGCCAGCGCCCTGGTACAACTCTACAAATCGCTCGGCGGTGGCTTCAGCGCCGACGAGACAGCCTCCCGGTGAGCCGCGCATGAACGACCAGACTTCCTCCTCGAAGCTCCGCCAGATCCTTGCCAGTGGCCGTGCCCGGCGCCCAGCCAGGCGCCTGTGGCTGATCCTCGGCCTCATCGCCTGCTTCGCCCTACTGGCCGGCGGCATCGGCGTGTGGCGCAGCAATGCCAGGAAAGGCCCGAGCTGGATCACCGCCCAGGTCAGCAAGGGCGACATCACCGTCACCGTCACCGCCACCGGCAACCTGCAGCCGATCAACACCGTGGACGTCGGCTCGGAGATCTCCGGCACCATCGCCGACGTATTCGTGGACTTCAACGACCGCGTGAAGAAGGGCCAGATCCTCGCCCAGCTCGACACCACCAAACTTGCCACCGCGCTGGAACGCGCCCGCGCCACCCTGGCGGCCAACGAAGCCCGGATCGGCCAGGCCAAAGCCACGCTGGAGGAAGCACGCATCGCCATGACCCGGCTGGAGGAAGTGGCCCGCCTCTCCGGCGGCAAGGTGCCCTCGGCCACCGAGCTGGATGCCGGCCGCGCCAAGCTCGCGCGCGCACAGGCGGATCTGGCCGCCGCCGAAGCCGCCGCGCGTGAATCGGCCGGCGCCGTGAAGCAGGGCGAAACGGACCTCGGCAAGGCCACCATCCGCTCGGCCACCAACGGCATCGTGCTCAAGCGCACCGTGGAGCGCGGCCAGACCGTAGCCGCCTCGCTGCAGGCGCCAGTGCTGTTCTCGCTGGCCGAAGACCTCAGCGAAATGGAGCTGATCGTCTCGGTGTCGGAAGCCGATGTCGGTCAGATCAAGGAAGGCATGAGTGCCAGCTTCACGGTAGACGCCTATCCGGACAAGAGCTTCCCGGCCAAGATCCAGCAGGTGCGCTACGGCGCCACCACGGTGGATAACGTGGTCAGCTATCAGACCGTGCTGCTGGTGAAGAATGAAGATCTCAAGCTGCGCCCGGGCATGACCGCCACCGCCGACATCAAGGTCGCCGAGCACAAGGGCGTAATGCTGGTGCCGGCCACCGCGCTGCGCTTTCGCCCGCCGGAGGCCAAGCCCAAGAGCGAGGGCGGCTTCATGGCGCTGCTGATGCCACGCCCGCCGGCCCCGCCCAAGCCACAGGTCGGCAGCCGCAACGGCGGCAAGGATCGCGCCCGGGTGTGGGTCAAGGATGCCAAGGGTGAGCTGCGCCCGATCCGGGTGCGCACGCTGCTCAGCGATGGCCGCAATACCGAGATCGAGTCCGACGAACTGAAGCCGGGCGACGAAGTGATCACCGATACAGCGGAACAGGCACGGTGAAGGAAACGCTGATCAGCCTGCGCGAGGTCACCAAGACCTATGGCAGCGGGCAGGCCGCCTTCCAGGCACTGAAGGGCGTGAGCTTCGACATCGCCGAGGGCGAGTTCGTGGCGGTGATGGGGCCATCCGGCTCCGGAAAATCCACCGTCATGAACATCCTCGGCTGCCTCGATGTGCCCACCTCCGGCGAATACCTGTTCCTGGGCGAGCATGTGGAATTGCTCAACCGCGACGAGCGCGCCCTGCTGCGCCGCCATTGCCTCGGTTTCGTATTCCAGGGTTTCAACCTGTTGGCGCGCACTACCGCGCTGGAAAACGTCGAGCTGCCGCTGCTCTACCGCGGCCTGCCGCTGGCCGAGCGCCACGCCCAGGCCAAGGCAGCGCTGGCGCTGGTGGGCCTCACCGGCTGGGAGCATCACACCCCGGCCGAGCTCTCCGGCGGCCAGCAGCAGCGTGTGGCCATCGCGCGCGCCATCGTCACCCGCCCGACCCTGCTGCTCGCCGATGAACCGACCGGCAACCTCGATTCCGAACGCAGCGCCGAAATCATGCAACTGCTCACCGGGCTCAATCAGGAGCACGGCATCACCGTGCTGATGGTCACCCACGAGCCGGACATGGCGGCCTACGCCTCGCGCACCCTGCGCTTCGTCGATGGCCTCATCGGCCACGACACCGCCTACATGGGAGCCGACTGATGCTGTGGAACGCGCTCCTGCTCGCCCTGCGCGAGATCCGCCGCAACCTGATGCGCGCTTCGCTGACGGTGCTGGGCATCATCATCGGGGTGGCCGCTGTCATTACGATGGTGACGCTCGGCAACGGCGCCACGGCGCTGATCACGGCCCAGGTTGCGAGCCTCGGCTCCAACCTCGTGATCGTGCGCCCGGGCCAGCGCATGTCCCCGGGCCAGCCCGCCGGCTGGGCACCGGCCTTCAAGGAAGAGGACATGCAAGCCATCCTCGAGGCCGTACATGCGGTGCGGGAAGTGGCCGGCATCGCCCAGCGCGGCAGCACCGTGGCTTGGATGACTGAGAGCACCTTCACGCCGATCGTGGGCAGCACGCCAAGCTATCTCGAAGTGGGCAACTGGAAGATCGCCGAAGGACGCTTCTTCAACGACAGCGAGCAACGCGCCGGACGCGCGCTGTGCGTGCTCGGCGACACCGTGAAGAAGGCGCTGTTTTCGGGCAGCAGCCCGATCGGCGAGAAGATCCGCACACGCGGCGTGAGCTGCGAAGTGATCGGCGTGCTCGCGCCCAAAGGCCAGTCCGCCATGGGTCAGGACCAGGATGACATCGTGCTGATGCCGCTGAAGGCGTATCAGCGCCGCATCGCCGGCCGCCGCTCGCGGCAGGATGTCGGCACCCTTCTGCTGTCGGTGCGCGATGGCCTGTCCACCGAGCGCGTGGTGCGCGACGTGAGCGCCCTGATGCGCGAGCGGCGCGGCATCGCGCCAAACGAGAACGACAACTTCTCGGTCTTCGACACGCGCCAGATCTCGGATGCACTCTCCTCCACCACCCGCGTGCTCACCGCGCTGCTCGGTGCGGTGGCGGCTGTGAGCCTGCTGGTGGGTGGCATCGGCATCATGAACATCATGCTGGTGTCGGTCACCGAGCGCACCCGCGAGATCGGCACGCGGCTCGCCATCGGCGCGCTGGAGCGCGAAGTGCTGCTGCAATTTCTCGTCGAAGCCGTGGCCCTGTCGGCCTTCGGCGGGCTGGTCGGCATCGCCTTGGCGCTGGTCGCCTCCTTCGGCTTGACCAGCGCGATGGGCCTGCCCTTCGTGCTGGACTTCGAGATCATGCTGCTGGCCTTCGCCGTCTCGGCCGGCATCGGCGTGCTCTTCGGCTTCGTGCCGGCCCGCCGCGCCGCACGCCTCGATCCGATCGAGGCATTGCGCCATGAGTGATGCAGCGGCGCCTGCCGCCCGCGTTTACTCGGTCGCTGGCGGCGGCGCGTCGCGAAACTGCTCGCCGCCCACCGGGTCGATGATGCAGCCGATCTCGATGAGCACGTTCTTGAGGCTGTAGAGCAGCATGATCGCCGCTGCGATCGGCATGCACGCGTAGAGCACGGCTTTTGGCAACTGCAAGGCATTGGTCACGTCGTCGGCGCGCGCCGTGAGCTCCCACGAGTACTTCAGGAACACCGCCATGAAGAACAGCGAGCCCAACTCGATCAGCAGGCGGTAGGCATAACGCAGGCGCACGTTGGCGATGCGCGCTGAGATCCAGTCCCCCACGCTGAAGTGCCCGCGCGTCACCCACAGCGCCGCCGCGCCATAGAAGACCAGCGCCGCGAAGATCAGCTCGACGATCTCGTCGAACCAGTGCAGCGAAAACAGCGGCACGAAACGCATCACGATGTTGGCCGTGAGCAGCAGGGTGAGCCCGGCGAAAAGGATGATGCAGACCCATTCGAGGATCAGCGTGATGACGGCATCGAATTTGTCGAAGGCAGCGTGAAAAGCTTTCATGGACAGGCTCCCTTACATCGCGGGCATGAAATGGTTGGGCAGGAAGAGCGCAATCTCCGGCACGAAGGCAATCAGGATCGTGACCAGCAGAATACCGATGAGGAATGGCACACACTCCCTGGCCAGCGGCCACACACCGGTGCGCGCGAAGCTATCCACCGCAAACAGGCACATGCCCACCGGCGGCGTGAGATTGCCGATCATGATCAGCAGGGTCATGACCACGCCGAGGTTGATCAGATCAATACCGAAAAGCCGCGCGATCGGCATGAAGATCGGCAGGGTGATCAGGAAGATCGCGTTGCCCTCGAGGAAGCAGCCCAGCACCACCACCACGGCGATGATCATCCACAGCACGCCGGTGGGCGATGCGCTCATGCCGGCCAGGGCTTCGATCACGGCATTCGGGATGCCCTGGTGAATGGTGAGCCAGCCGAAGAAGTTGGCGGCGGCCATGATGAACAGCAGGCCGGTGGTCTGCTTCAGCGAAGAGAAGAGGATCGCCGGCAGGGCCTTGAGTTTGAGGTCGCGATAGGCGAAGCCGAGCACCAGCGCATACAGGCTCACAATCACCGCTGCTTCGGTCGGCGTGAAAAAACCGGTGAGGATGCCGCCAATGATGATCACTGGCGCCAGCAAGGGCCAGAAGGCTTCTTTAGTACTCGCCTTGAGCTCGGTCCAGCTGGCCTTCTCGGAGCGCGGCAGGCCACGCGGCTTGGCCATCAACGCGATGGCGATCATCATCGCCACGCCCATCAACAGGCCCGGAATGAAGCCGGCGAGGAAGAGCTTGGCGACCGATACCGAGGTAATCGCGCCATACAGCACGAAGGGAATCGAGGGCGGGATCACCGGCCCGATGCAGTTGGCCGAAGCCACGATGCCGGCCGACAAGGCTGTCGGATAGCCGTTATCGACCATCGCCTTGTGCTGGATCTGGCCGAGGCCGGCAGCATCGGCCACGGCCGAGCCAGACATGCCGGAAAAGATCATCGATGACACCACGCTGACCTGCCCCAGCCCGCCCGAGATGTGGCCCACGCAGGCCTTGGCGAAACGGAAGATGCGGTTGGTGATGCCCCCGGTATTCATCAAGTTGCCGGCGAGAATGAAGAAGGGAATCGCCAGCAGGGTGAAGCCGGTGGTGCCGGAATACATGCGCTGCGGCAGCATCACCAGCATTTCCGGCCGGCCCTCCCACAGGAAGAAGCCCACCGCAGTCAGGCCGATGGCCACCGCGATCGGCAGGTCAATCATCAGCAGGATCAACAGCACCGAGAAAATCACAAGCGTCAGCATGCAACTCTCCTGCGTGGCTCATGGCCACGAATATTCATCAGGGGAAAAGGGGGCGGGCACCTGAGAACAGGTGCCCGCAGAGAAAGGCTCAGCCGCCGTTCTTTTTGAGGATCGCCATGAACTCGTCGAAGTTCTTCGCGCCAACCTTGGCCTTCACTTTTTCATACGCCGGCGGCATGGCGGCCTTGAAGGGCGCCAGATCCGGCGTATCAATGCGGATGCCCATCTTCTTCATCTCGGCGATCTGGGTGGCTTCCTGATCACGCACCATGTGGCGCATCAGCTTGCTGGCCGAATCCGATTCTTCCTGGATCACCTTCTGCTGCTCGGGCGTGAGCTTGTCCCACACCCGCTTGGAAACCACATGGGTCATCGAGCTGTAGGTGTAGTTGAGCATCGAGATGTACTTCTGCGATTCATACAGCTTGAGGCTGTAGATCACCGCGATCGGGTTCTCCTGCCCATCGACCACGCCGGTCTTCATGGCCATCACCAGTTCGGAGAAGCCGATGGTCTGCACCAGACCACCGCAGGCCTCGACGAAGGCCTGGTAGGCGAAGGCCGGTGGCGTGCGGATCTTGAGCCCCTTCATGTCTTCCGGCTTGAGGATCGGGCGCTTGGAGTTGGTGACCTCGCGGAAGCCCCACTCCCAGGCCGAGAGATACACCAGCCCCTTGGCCTCCAGATCCTTGGCGACCCATTTCTTGAAGTCGCCATCGATAACCTTGTCGGCCATCGCGTAATCCTTGAACGCGAAAGGCGTGCTCACAGCATCGAATTTCGGCACGTACTTGGCGATCTGGTCCTGCCCCGACAGGCTCATGTCGATCGCGCCCAGCACTGCCTGCTCCAGCACCTCCGGCGGATTGCCGAGCTGGTTGTTGGGGAAGAGCTTGATCTTCACCTTGCCACCGGTACGCGCCTCGACATTCTTGGCGAACTGCTTGGCAGCGGTCTGGGCCGGATGATCTTCAGCCCCGAAATGCCCGAGCTTCAGCTCGACCTGGGCAAGTGCAGCGGGAGCGGAAAAAGCCAGCATCAGCAGGAATGCGAGTCGCTTCATGAATCTCCTCCTCGGGCAATGAAACAGGACAATGGCGTACTGACGCAGGGCGCGTCAGTTGTCGGACAGCATACGTGCTTTGCATGGCAAACCGATACCGGGGGTTTTCCCGTAAACAATCCGTATGGCATTCACCCGGAAGGGGCGACCATGCTGCCCCGCCGGTCAGACACATCGCCGGGCAGGCGCGTGCGAGAATCGTGCTCCCCGACCGAGGAGTCCCGCCATGAAGATATTGTCCGCCCTGCTCACGGCGCTTGCGCTGCTGGGCCTCAGCAGTTGCACCAGCCTGCCGGACAATGTGCGTCCGGTGAGCAACTTCAAGCTGGATCGCTATCTAGGAAAGTGGTACGAGATCGCCCGCCTTGATCACTCTTTCGAGCGGGGGCTCTCGAATGTGTCAGCAGAGTACAGCCTGCGTGAGGACGGGGCTGTGCGCGTGGTGAATCGCGGCTATGACGCCGCCAGCGGCAAATGGAAAGAGGCTGAAGGCGTGGCCCGCTTCGTTGGCGCAGCGGACAGCGGCCACCTGAAGGTGTCCTTCTTCGGCCCCTTCTACGGCGCCTACGGCATCTTCGAGCTGGACCACGCGGGCTATCAGTACGCGCTGATCAGCGGGCCGGACAAGTCTTACCTGTGGCTGCTCGCCCGCTCACCGCAGCTGGATCCGGGCGTGCGCGACGCCCTGCTCGCCAAGGCCGCCGCACTGGGCTTCGACACCGGCAAGCTGATCCTGGTGAAACACGATTAGGCCGTATCGCCCTCAGGCGCAGCGTCGGTCGCGGCGGCATCCGGCTCGGCTGCTTCGTCGTCCTCAGGAGCCTCGCCCGGCAGGGTCTTGCGCCTGAGCTTTTCTTCCTTCTTCTGCTTTTTCGCGAGTTCGCGCTGACGTTTTTCGAACGAGTAATTAGGTTTAGCCAAGGTGACGTCTTCCGTGCTCAAGTGAGAATGGCTTCCACGGTAAGCGATTTCGCCGGGAAACGGGGCCTTGGCGCCAAATAAGCGTTCCGCCGGCCTCAGGACGCCTCGCGCTGCCAGGCCCCGTCGGCCGCTTGCGTTTGCTCACGCAGCATCGGCAGCACGGCCTCTTCCGGCAGCACCTCGCCGAAGAAATAGCCCTGCCCGTAGCGGCAGCCCCGCTGCATCAGCCAGTGCGCCTGGGCGGACGTCTCGACACCTTCGGCCAGCGCGTCGCTGTTCAACCCCCGGGCAAGGCCCAGCAAGCTTTCCAGAATGTCTTCCCCTCGCCCGGGCTGACCAATGGCCTGGGTGAAAGCCGGATCGATCTTGAGCTTGTCGAAGCGGAAGCCCTGCAAGCGCCCGAGACTCGAATAGCCGGCCCCGAAATCGTCCACCGACACCCGCATGCCCAGCGCCCGCAGGCGGGTAAAAGTCTGTTCGGCTTCGTCAGCATCGAGCAGGATGGCCATCTCGGTCACTTCCAGCTCCAGCCGCGTCGGTGCCAGCCCGCTGCGCTCCAGCACGCGCAGCAGACGCTCCACCAGCAAGCGATCCCGCAACTGCATGGGCGACAGGTTGAACGACAGGAAAAGCTCGTCCGGCCAGGCGGCCGCCGCATGACAGGCTCGCTCCAGCAATTGCTCCGCCACCTGCACGATCAGCCCCGCACGTTCCGCCGCGGCAATCAGGCTCTCCGGCGCCACGCTCCCCAGCTCCGGATCATGCAGGCGGGCCATCGCCTCGAAGCCGGCAATGCGGCCACTGGCGAGTTCGACGATGGGCTGAAAATGCACGCTCAGACGCCCATGGCTCAGCCCCTCACGCACTGCGGCCTCAACGCGCGAACGCGCCTCGATCTGCTGATCGAGCTCGGCACTGAAGAAACGCACGCTGCTGCGATTCAGATTCTTGCCCTGATAGAGCGCCAGATCCGCCCGGCGCAACAACAGACTCAGCTGCTGACCATCAGCCGGCCAGACCGCAACCCCGAAGGTTGCAGAAACCTGCAGCGCGCGCCCCTCCACCTGCATCGGCTGTTGCAAGGCGGCAGCGGCCCGCTCGATCAGGCTGCGGGCAGCGGCTTCAGACTCGGCCGAGCTGACGATCACGGCAAACTCATCACCGGCCAGACGGCACACAAAATCCGCACCGAAGCACAGCTCAAGGCGGCGCGACACCTCCAGCAGCAAGGCATCGCCAGTCGCATGACCATGCAAGTCATTGATGGCCTTGAAGCCATCGAGGTCCAGGATCGTCAGATAAAAATCGCTCTGTCTCCGGCTGGCACTCAGCGCATCGAAATGGGCGCTCAGCGAACGGCGATTAGGCAAACCAGTCAGGGCATCATGGCTCGCCAGATGCCGCGCCTCCCCCTCTGCCTGCTCACGGCGCAGGATCTCGCCCCGCAGCTCGGCAATCCGGCGCCAGGCAAAAACGTAGCCAAGCCCGCCCATCACGCACAGCGCGGTAGCCAGCTCATCCAGCTCCCAATGCTCGTGAGTCATCGCAAAGCCCACGAACCAGTCAAAGGAGTCCAGCCACAGCAGGCTGGCGGTCAGGCACAGGCCGAGCAGCAGGAAGCCGACGCTATCGCGGCGAGCCTGGGGCGAAAAAGAAAAGCGCGGAGGTACTTCGGGTTTGGCTCTCAAGCTATGCTGCCTCATCTCCCCACGCATGACTATGCGCAGGATTCGACTCAAGCTTAAGTCCTTCCTGCCCGGCGACATACCTGAGCGTATGCAACATTATGTTTCGTGTGATAAATGCCCTGAGAGCCAGCCTTTCATGCCTTCTCGCCCTGCTGGCAACGGGGTTTTGGTGCGCTCCGGCGCATGCCTTGGACTGGCAGCCACTGGCTTATGCGCCGGCGCCGGCGGCTAACCCGCTCAAGGGTCTGGTGCCCTATGCCGGCGCAGCGAATCCGGACGACTTCCCGCACAGCATGGAGTTCAGCTACTTCCCGCTCGCTGCTGTGATGCGCGGCCCCGGACAGTACGACTGGAGCGTGCTGGAGCGCTTTCTCGATCAGGTGGCCGGACGCGGCCATCAGGCCATCTTCCGCTTCTACCTCGAATATCCTGGCAAGCCTTCAGGCCTGCCGGCCCGACTACGCGATGTAGTGACGCTCACGCGCTGGGAGCGCCCCAGCACCCCACCCCGCCCGCCGGTACTCAACGAAACGCCGGATTACCGCCATCCAGCCCTCTCCTCCGCCCTCACCGACTTCGTGGCCGCCCTCGGCCAGCGCTACGACGGTGACGCCCGCATCGGCTTCATCACCGCCGGCTTGCTCGGCTTGTGGGGCGAATGGCATGACTATCCCCGCAACGAGTTGTTTGCCGACCGGGCACTCCAGCAAAGCGTGATGGACGCCTATGTAGAGGCCTTCCGCAGCACCCCCGTTCTGCTGCGCTACCCGGCGGGTGACGCGGATCCGGTGTATGTCGCCAATGCCGCCAGCCCATTCGGTTTCCACGACGACTCCTTCGCCTGGAACACCCTGCCCAGCAAGGCCAGCTATTTCGTCGCCAAGCTGCAGGCGGCGGGTGCGCTGGAGGCCTGGCAGAGCCGCCCGATCGGTGGCGAGATCCGCCCCGAAGCCTGGGGCAAGGTCTTCGATGCCGCGCCGGGCTTGCCGCAACTACAGGACTTTGCCGAGTGCGTGGCGGCCACCCATGTCAGCTGGCTGATGGATTCAGGCATGTTCAAAACCGCCAATCCCCCCGAACGCCGCGCACGCGCCCTCGAGCAGGTGCAGCGCATGGGCTACGAATTCCATGTTCCGCGCATCGCCCTGCGGCATTCTGGCGGGCAGCTGGAGATCACGCTTGAAATCGAGAACCGTGGCGTCGCCCCCTTCTATCACCCCTGGCCACTTCAACTCGCTCTCCTCGATGAGCACGGCAAGCTCCATGCGCAACAGGATCTGGTGAGCGATCTGCGCGGCATCCTGCCGGGCCAGCCCGCTCACCGGCGCGAGGCCAGCCTGTCACTAGCGGGCCTCGGTGCCGGGCACTACCGTCTGCTGCTACGCGCCACCAATCCGCTTGCCAGAGGCCTGCCGCTACGCTTTGCAAACAGCACACAGGATGCAGACCTGGCGGGCTGGCTCAGCCTTGAAAAACTGACACTCCACTGATCGATTCCGATACCCCCGGCTTTGATCCATCTCAGACGCGATGCAGTGCAACAACAAATTCTGCGCTTGTGTGCGGGAAAACCCCTTCCTATGCTTCAGCTCATGAAGTTCCGGAGGCGCACGCCATGAAGCAAACCCCGATGTTCCTGATGCTCCTGCTGGCCACGGCCATGTCCGGCTCGCCCGGCACCGGTGGCGGCCGCGCCGCCTCGGCAGACGACGACAGGAAGCAGCCGCCCCGACATGACGCCCTGGACGAAGCCGAAGACGCGGCAGCCGCTGCAAGCCTGCCGCTACGCCCAGCAGCCTGAAGACTTCACCCTCTGCCACAGCGGCCCCGCGGGGCCGCTCGTGTTTTCAGGGGAAGCCCGCGGCGCTTGCAGGTAAACTCGCGGCCTACAACAAGATCTGCTGTACGCCCCCATGAGCCTCCTGCGCCACCAACTCGAACTCCTCGCCCCCGCCAAGACTGCTGAGATCGGCCGCGAAGCCGTGCTGCATGGCGCCGATGCCGTCTACATCGGCGGCCCCTCCTTCGGCGCCCGCGCCTCGGCCGACAATCCAGTCAGCGATATTGCCGGGCTGGTCGAATTCGCGCATCGCTACAGCTCGCGCATCTTCGTGACACTGAACACCATCCTCCACGACGCGGAACTGGAGCCGGCGCGCAAGCTGATTCACGAACTGTATGACGCGGGCGTGGACGCGCTGATCGTGCAGGACATGGGCTTGCTCGAACTGGACCTGCCGCCGATCGCGCTGCACGCCTCCACCCAGTGCGACATCCGCACAGTGGAAAAGGCCAAGTTTCTCGGCGAAGTCGGTTTCTCGCAACTGGTGCTGGCGCGCGAACTCACGCTGAACGAAATCGCCGCGATTCGCGCCGCCGTGAATCCGGCGGTGCCGCTGGAGTTTTTCGTGCACGGCGCGCTGTGCGTGGCCTTCTCTGGCCAGTGCTACATCAGCCATGCCCACACCGGGCGCAGCGCCAACCGCGGCGATTGCTCGCAGGCCTGCCGCCTGCCCTACACGCTGGAAGACTCGAAGGGCCGCGTGGTGGCCTTCGACAAGCACCTGCTGTCGGTAAAGGACAACGACCAGAGCGCCAACCTGCGTGCGCTGGTCGACGCCGGCGTGCAGAGCTTCAAGATTGAAGGTCGCTACAAGGACATGAGCTATGTGAAGAACATCACCGCTCATTACCGCGAGTTGCTCGATGGCATTCTCGAAGAGCGCCCAGAGCTAGCCGCTGCCTCGCACGGCAAGAGCACATTCACCTTCACGCCCGAGCCAGACAAGAGCTTCAACCGCAGCAGCACCGACTACTTCGTTCAGGGCCGCAAGGAAGACATCGGCGCCTTCGACGCGCCCAGCCACGGCGGCGAGGTGCTGGGCACGGTCAGCAAAGTCAGCGCTGACTGGTTCGAGCTGGAATCCACCGCGCCGCTCGCCAACAGCGACGGCCTCAGCTGGCTCTACAAGCGCCGCCTGCAGGGCGTGCAGGCCGACACGGTGAAGCAGATCGGCAACGTCTGGCGCGTGACCCCGAACCAGAAGATCAGCGAACTACCGGGGCTGGTCGTGGGCGCAGAAATTTCGCGCAACCGTGACCACGCCTGGGAGCAAGCCCTGCTCAAGAAATCCGCCGAGCGCCGCATCGCGCTGGACCTGCATTTCAGCGAAACGCCCGAGGGCTTTGCGCTGCGGGTGGTGGATGAGTCCGGCAGTGAGGCCACGGCGCAACTGACCTGCGACAAGCAGCCCGCCCAGCATCCGGAAAAGAGTGAAGCCAGCCTGCGCGAACACCTCGCCAAGCTCGGCGCCACGATTTTCGCTGCCCGAGAAATCAGCGTCGCCTGGCAACAGCCCTGGTTCCTGCCTGCCTCTGCACTCAACGCCCTGCGCCGCGAAGCCATCGAAGCGCTCGAAGCCACCCGCCTCAAAGCCTTGGGACGCCCGCCACGTTATGCCGCCAGCGAGCCTGCCGCCCAGTATCCGGACGAGTCCCTGAGCTATCTCGCCAACGTTTACAACGACGCGGCCCGCCGCTTCTACTCGAAGCATGGCGTGAAGTTGATCGAGGCCGCCTACGAGGCGCACGAGGAAGACGGCGAGGTAAGCCTGATGATTACCAAGCACTGCCTGCGTTTCTCCTTCAACCTGTGCCCCAAGCAGGCCAAGGGTGTCACCGGCGTACAGGGCCAGGTGCGCGCCGAGCCGATGACGCTGATCAACGGCAAGGAAAAACTCACCCTGCGTTTTGACTGCAAGCCATGCGAAATGCATGTCATGGGCAAGATGAAGTCGCACATCCTGAAGAGCCCGCCGCCGGTGAGCGTGCCGCTGACTTTCCACACCAAGCGACCCGCCTGATTTTGTAGGTGCGGCTTCAGCCGCGTGAGCCCATGCCACTTCGGGGCCCGCCGGCTTAAGCCGGCCCTACGGGGCGCTGTGGTTTCGCAGGAGCAACGTCCACGCCGCGATCGCCTCTATTCGCGGACGCAAACCTCGCTCCCACAGCCCCGACCCCGCCGTACAATCTGCGCTTCCCCGAATCACTGCTGCTGCCATGAGTACACGCCCCATTCCGAATGTCGTTTCCATCGCCGGTGTCGATCCCTCTGGCGGCGCCGGCATCCTGGCCGACCTGAAATCCTTCTCGGCCCTGGGTGCCTACGGCTGCGGCGTGGTGGCCGCGCTCACCGCACAGAACACCCAGGCAGTCACCGGCGTGCATGTGCCACCCACCGATTTCCTCAAGCTGCAGATCGACACCCTGTTCACGGATGTGAAGATCCACGCCGTAAAGCTGGGCATGCTCGGCTCGGCCGAAATCGTGCAGACCGTGGCCGAGCGCCTCGCCCACTGGCAGGCCCCGTATGTGGTGTGCGACCCGGTGATGGTGGCCAAGAGCGGCGACCATCTTCTGGCTAAAAATGCGGTCAGCATGTTGATCGAAGCACTGCTGCCGCAGAGCTTCATGATCACGCCGAACCTGCCGGAGGCGGGCGTATTGCTGGAGCAGCGCGCGCCGGAAACAGTCAAGGAGATGTACCGCGCCGCGGAACGCCTGCGCGAGATGCAACCTTTGTCGAGCGAACGCTGGGTCTTGCTCAAGGGTGGCCACCTACCCGGCAATGAAGTGGTCGATCTGCTCTTCGACGGCGACCGCATGATCGAGATGCCGGCCCCGCGCATCGAAACCAAGAACACTCACGGTACCGGCTGCTCGCTGTCTTCTGCGATTGCCGCGCTCTTGCCACAGGCCGGTGAATTCCGTCGTACCGAAAACGCAGTACGTGCCGCACGCGACTGGCTGCGCGGTGCCATTGCCACCTCGGGCAGCCTGCAGGTCGGCAGCGGTCATGGACCTGTGCATCATTTCCACGCACTGTGGAAGTGACTCACAGCCTTTGATATCCCCAAGAACCCTGAGCAAGCCTGTGGATAGCTTCTGGAAAAATGCTGCAAACCCCTGACGCAAAAGACTGTGCCGATCACTGCGCAAAGACTGCGCAATTCGTCCTCTACAGCCATCCAGATTTCCTGCTGACCCTCAAGCCGGCGGGCGTGAGCTTTCACACCGAGGAGGACGAGCCCGGTTTCGTCGCCCGGGTAAAAGCCGCCACTGGCGAGGCCGGCCTGCATCCGGTGCACCGCCTCGATCGCATCACTTCGGGGCTGGTGCTGTTCGCCCGGCATGCCGACGCGGCACGCGAATTCGGGCGCATGTTCGAGGCCGGCGAGATCAGCAAATGCTATCTGGCCTTGTCCGATTACAAACCGTCCAAGAAGCA
Source organism: Uliginosibacterium sp. TH139 (assembly GCF_002855595.1). Lineage (NCBI taxonomy): Bacteria > Pseudomonadati > Pseudomonadota > Betaproteobacteria > Rhodocyclales > Zoogloeaceae > Uliginosibacterium > Uliginosibacterium sp. TH139. The sequence goes on from NZ_PKRR01000003.1 coordinate 396,737, forward strand.
GGGCTGGATCAAGGGCGCGATGCTCAAGGCGCGTGGCGGCAGCTGGCGCCTGTCGCGCGAAGGCGATTTACGCGCAGCCACCCAGTTCTTTGCCTTCTCGGCCGGGGATGGCCTGCGCCTGTTCGTGCTGCGCCCACTCACCGGCCGCACCCACCAGCTACGCGTGGCGCTCAAGAGCCTCAGTGCCCCGATCCTTGGCGACGCACGTTATGGCGGCAGCCCGGCCGACCGCGGCTATCTGCATGCCTATGCCCTGCGTTTCACCTGGCAGAACGTGTGTTTCGACTTTCTCGAACGGCCGATAGAAGGCGAGCTGTTTGCCCGCATTGCCGACCAACTCACTGGCAAACCCTGGCTGCTACCCTGGCCGGACGCCTGAATCGCATAGTTTTACGGGCCAGGCAGCTATGATTGGGTTTTTACCCGCAGCGAAAAAAAGCATGTCCGAACCCCAACAGCTCTCCCCCGTTGAAGCCCGCGTCCTCGCCGTTCTGGTTGAAAAGCAGGCCACCGTTCCCGACACCTATCCGCTATCGCTGAATGCGCTGGTCACTGGTTGCAATCAGAAGACCGCCCGTGAACCGGTGATGGAACTATCCGAAGCCGCCGTGCTGGAAGCCATCGATAGCCTGCGCAGCTACAGCCTGATCATCGAGTCCTCGGGGGGGCGCGTGACCAAATACGGTCACAACCTGCCCAAGGTCTTCCAGTTACCGACGCCTTCGGTGGCCATCCTCACCACCCTGATCCTGCGTGGTCCGCAGACCGTGGCCGAGTTGCGCGCCAACTGCGAGCGCCTCTATCGCTTCGCCGACGCCTCCTCGCTGGAAGCCTTCCTGGAGGAACTTGCCATCCGCGCCGCCAATCCACTGACCATCCTGCTGCCTCGGGCGCCCGGAGCCCGCGAAAGCCGCTGGGCCCATCTCTTGAGCGGAACACCGGAATTGCCAGCAGCCCCCGCCACACGAGGCGCAGAAAGTGTGGGTCTGGCCGCTGAAGTCGCCAGTCTGCGGGAAGAAGTGATGCAATTGCGCGCCGAAGTAGCAGAGTTGAAGGCGCTCCTGGCGTGAGTGTGCGGGCCGATTTCTGTTGGGGCGGCCACTGGCTACGAACTCACGGCCCGCGGCCGCTCCTGCAGATATGAGCGCCCTGCAAAACCACCTCTGGAATCCAAGCGGCGGGCTGATCTACCACTGGCGTGCCCTGCGCTATCGCCGTCGCCTGTGGCAGCCCTTCGTGACTCAGGTGGGATATTGGTTGTCCGCCTGGCAGCCACCACAAAAAGAACTGGTGATCATTGGTCCGAGTGCCGGTTACACGCTGAATGCCGATTTCCTCGCCCGCTTTGCGAAGGTGGAAATCCTGGAGCCGGACCCGCTGGCGCGCGCCCTGTTACGCCGACGCTTCCCGGCCATCCACTTCCGGCACGGCCAGCTTGATTGCTTCGCGGGCCTGCATGGGCCATTAGCCCTGCGCCAGCACTATCCGCAAGCGGCCTTCCTGTTTGCCAACTCGCTCGGTCAGCAACTCGCACAACTCGATTCACGCTGGCCGGCACAACTCCTGCAGGCCCTGCAGGGCAGCTCATGGGCAAGCTATCACGATGTGGTCGCAGGCAGCCGCACGCCGCGCGATACACAGGCGCGCAAGTGGCAGGAGGGAGAAAGTCTGGAGCAGGTGTTGGCCGCCTTCTGGTCAGGCGGCGAACTGGAACTGTTTGATCATGGCAGCTTCGGAGTGCTGCCAGCACAGGAACACGCAACGTGGGCCCTCACGCCACGACAACATCATCTGGTGGGATGGACATCCATCAGCGTCGAAGGATCTTCTACCAGCATGTTGCCGAACACCGGCATCGGCGGCAGATCGTAGTCGGACTCGATCAGGCCAAGCTCCACGAGCTGCTCAATGACTTCCTTGGGCTCACCTAACGGTTCGAGCATCTCGCGCAGGATGCCGTAGCGCGTCTTGCCGTCCACCATGATCAGGGCGCGTCGCAGACGCTGGCTCAGGCCCAGCCTGCGCTCGTTCATCTCGGCGCGGCCAAGGGCGGTCTTGCTGTAGATGGCGATATCGAACATGGCAGACATGAAGCTGTAATCAATGCCTGCATCCTAGCTTTTCGCACCCTCTTTAAATACTGTCTGAAGGTGCGTAATGACCAAAGGCGGCGCCCTCGGGATTAACGCCACCACAATCTGTGACTTAATGCACAAAGCTTGCTGCAAGGGCGTTTTCAGCAAGTCTATTCAACAAAACCGTTTATCACTTGATGATTTTGTCGATTTTTATGATTATGTCTTTAGTATTAGGACTAACACCTACAGAATAACCCTCCATATCACCGACACTCGCCTTCGCCTCTCCGCTCTTTGAAATACGTGCGCCGATGACGAATGGCCCTTGCCCCGGGTCACCGCCCATCAACTGGGCGCGAGCAAAATCAAAATTTGCCGGCAGATCACCGGCCTTCATGCGCAGGGCTGCGACCGGAGGTCCGCCTGCGACAGGGCGAGCAAAGATGAACAGGGCGTCGTCTGGCGAGAACTGGCTGCGCAGGCTGGCAGACACACTGATCCGTCCTGCCATCTGCAAACCGTTTGCGGCCACAGCAGGCGACGGTGCGGGCACAGGCGCAGCGCCAGTCAGACGCTGCTGCGCTTCGGCGATCATGGCTTCAGCATTGCGGCCGATCTCGCTCTGCGGATCCACCTTGCTCGCCATGCGCTGCCAGTGGCGCAAGGCACGTCGATAGTCCTCCTGCTCAAAGGCCACCGAACCGGCCAGCGCGAGTGCCTTGACGTTGTCCGGGTCAAGCTTCAAGGCCTCATCGATCAGACGCGCTGGCTCACCACTGAGCCGATTACCTTGCACGCTGCCGAGCGCATCGGCCCAATCGGCCCGCACCTGGGCATCCTGTGGGCGGCGTTGGGCCAATGCGGCGAAAACCTTCACCGCTTCGTCAAAACGCTCCAGCACCATGTAAGAGCGCCCCAGCATCTGAGCGCCTTCCAGATCATCCGGATTGGCGGCCACCTTTGCGGCCAGCTTGCTCACCATGGCCTCGATTTCGCCCGCACCGAAAGCCTGTTGCGGCGCAGTATTGGCCGGATCCAGCCCGGCAGGCTGACCGATGATCAGGTAGATGCCGATCGCCGCTGCCGGCAGGCCGAGACCCAACGCAGCCGCCCAGCCGCGCGCCGCACGCGCTTCGCCGGGCGCAGCAAGCGCGGCCATTTCGGCGGCCGTGCGCTGCTCCAGCTCGGCCATGCTTTCAGCATGTTCTGCAGCACTGACGCGGTTCGCCGCCAGATCGGTTTCAAGCTCGCGGCGCTGCTCGCGCAGCACCCGCAGGGCCGGACTTTCCGTCTCCGCGGAGAGCGCCTTCGGCGCCAGCAAGTGGCGGATGAGCCACGCAGTCACACTCAGCAGCACCAGCGCTGCAACGATCAGGAACGCAGTCATGCTCATCCTTTGGTGTCTTGTTCAGCCAGCAAGGCGCGCGCTTTTTCCAGCGCTGCTGCATCCGGCACGTCTGCCTGCTCCTGGCGACGACTACGCAGGCGCCACAGGAAGGCGCCCAGCGCCCCCAGCAGCAACACGGCCGGGCCCAGCCACAGCAGCAGGGTGCTGCGCTTGACGGGCGGCTCGTAGAGCACGAAATCGCCGTAGCGCTCGACCATGAAGGCGCGCACTTCATCCTCGCTCTTGCCGGCCGTCAGCATCTCGCGCACCTGGCGGCGCAGATCCAGCGCCAGCTCCGCCTGCGATTCGGCGATGGACTGATTCTGGCACACGAGGCAGCGCAGCTCCTCCGAGAGTTTCATGACATGCGCTTCGAGCGCCGTGTCGGTCTGCGCCAGACTGGCGAAGCTCGTCAGACACAGCAGCAGACATAGGATCAGCTTAGACACCTTGCAGCTCCTTGATGCGCGGCATCAGTTCACGTTCGAGGGCTTCAGGCGTGACCGGGCCTATGTGCTTGTACCGGATGCGGCCATTGCGATCGATCAGGAAGGTTTCAGGCACGCCGTACACGCCGTAATCGATGCCGACGCGACCGTCCGCATCGACAATGGACAGGGTGTAGGGGTCGCCCCCGTCCTTGAGCCAGCTCAGCGCCTCCAGGCGCTTGTCCTTGTAGTTCAGGCCGATGATGGGCAGCACGTTCTGTTTGGCGAACTTCACCAGCACCGGATGCTCTTCGCGGCAGGCCACGCACCAGCTGGCCCACACATTGAGCAGCCACACCTTGCCCTGCATGTCGGGCAGACTCAGGCGGGCCTCCGGCTGCAGCAGCTGCGGCAGATTGAAGGTCGGCGCCGGCTTGTCGATCAGCGGCGAGGGAATCTCGCGCGGCTTGAGGGTGAGGCCGATGCCCAGCAGGGCCACGAGGCCCACGAACAGCACCAGCGGGATCAGTGCTTTGGCTTTCATGCGGCCACCTTCTTCGTCTTGCGATAACGCGGGTCCAGCGCTGCCAGCAAACCGCCCAGCGCCATCAGCAGGCAGCCCGCCCAGATCCAGCTGATGAAGGGCTTGTAGTAGAGGCGCACGACCCAACTGTCATCCGCCACGGCGTCGCCCAGCGACACATACACGTCACGCAGCAGGCCTGTGTCGATCGAGGATTCGGTCATCGGCATCTGGCGCGCCAGATAGATGCGCTTTTCCGGATGCAGGGTGTTGAGGCTCACGCCGGCCCGGCTCAGGCTCACCGTGGCACGTGCCGCCGCATAGTTGGGGCCACGCACTTCCTCGACCTTGTCGAGCTTGAAGCTGTAACCCGCCAGCTCGGCCGAGCTGCCGATCTTCAAGGTGGTATCGATGTTGGCTTCGAAGGTTTTCACCATCGCCACGCCGATAATGAAGATGCCGATGCCGAAGTGCGCCAGCCACATGCCCCACCAGGCGCGCGGGATCTTCGCCAGAGCCGCCTCAGGGCCACGCAGGCGCTGCCACAGCAGCTGCGCGCTGCCGATCAGCACCCAGGCCGCCAGCGACAGGCCCAAGCCGCTGCGCACGCTCCAACCGCCGGCCAGCCAGGCCGCCAGATTGCCGAGCACGAAGGCCAGCACGAGACCCGGCAAGAGTTTGCGCAGGATCGCCTGCACGGCCTGATCCTTCCAGCGCACGAAGGGCGCGACCACCATCAGGAGCACCACCGGCGTCATCAGCGGGAAGAACACCGCCTCGAAATACGGCGGGCCGACCGACAGCTTGCCCATGCCCAGCGCATCCACCAGCAGCGGATAAAGCGTACCGAGCAGCACGGTAGCCGCCACCACCGACAGCAGCACGTTGTTGATCAGCAAGAAGGTTTCGCGTGAGAACAAGGCGAACTTGCCGCCGCCCGCCAGACTCGCAGCACGCCAGGCATACAGCAGCAGCGAGCCGCCGATCACCAGCACCAGCAAAGCCAGGATGAAGATGCCGCGCTTGGGATCAGTGGCGAAGGCATGGACCGAAGTCAGTACGCCGGAGCGCACTAGGAAGGTGCCCAGCAAGGAGAGCGAGAAGGCCGAAATGGCCAGCAACACCGTCCAGCTCTTGAAGGCCGCGCGCTTCTCGGTCACCGACAGCGAGTGCACCAGCGCCGTGCCGACCAGCCAGGGCATGAAGCTGGCATTTTCGACCGGATCCCAGAACCACCAGCCGCCCCAGCCCAGTTCGTAATAGGCCCAGCCCGAGCCGACCATGATCCCGAGCGTCAGGAAGACCCAGGCAATCAGCGTCCAGGGGCGCGAAGCGCGTGCCCAGGCGGCGTCCAGCCGCCCGCCGATCAGGGCTGCGATCGCGAAAGCGAAGGCTACAGAGAAGCCCACATAGCCCATGTAAAGCAGCGGCGGGTGAATGATCATGCCCGGATCCTGCAGCAACGGATTCAGGTCATTGCCTTCCAGCGCGCCGGGCAGCAGGCGCTCGAAGGGGTTGGAGGTGAACAGCATGAAGGCCAGGAAGCCTGAGGCCGCCAGCCCCATCACCGCCAGCACGCGGGCCGTAAACTCCTCGGGCAGGTTGCGCGCGAAGGACACGGCGCAGGTCCACAAGCCCAGCAGCAGCGCCCACAGCAGCAGCGAGCCTTCATGGCTGCCCCACACGGCGGTGATGCGGTACCACACCGGCAGCTTCGTGTTGCTGTGCGAGGCGACGTAAGCCACCGAGAAATCATTCGCGATGAAACTCTGCGTGAGACACAGGAAAGCCAGCGCGATCAGCGCGAACTGCGCACGCGCAGCCGGGCGGGCGATACCGATCAGGGCCGCATGGTTACGCGCCGCGCCAATGAGCGGCAACACGCCCAGTGTGAGCGCCACAAGGAAGGCGAGGATCAGGGAGAGATGGCCGAGTTCAGGGATCATCAGGCGTGCCTCATTTCAAGGTCTTGGCCGTGGCATGGGCCTTGTCGATGGCGTCCTTGGCCTCGGGCGGCATGTAGTTCTCGTCGTGCTTGGCCAGCACTTCGCTGGCGGTGAACACCCCGTCGGCGCCCAGCTTGCCCTGCGCCACCGCGCCCTTGGCTTCCTTGAAGAGGTCCGGCAGCGCGCCCTTGTACACCACCGGCACCACCTGCGCAGTATCAGTGATCGCGAAGCGCACGGTCTGACCATCGGCCGCGCGCTGCACCGAGCCGGCCACCACCATGCCGCCAATACGGAAGGTACGGCCCTGCGGCGCTTTGCCGGCCACTACTTCGCTGGGCGTGTGGAAGAAGACCAGATTGTCGCGGAAGGCGTTCAGCACCAGCGCGGTGGCGCCAGCCAGCAAAACCAGGGCGATGCCGATCAGGAGGAAGCGTTTGTGACGGGGTTTCATGTGTTCTCCATGCCGGCTCAGATACCCGGCGTGAGGTACTGGAAGGTCCAGAAATATTCGGTTTCGCGATAAACGCCAGCTTCGCCCAGACCCTCGATCATGGCCTGCAGTTCCGCCTCACGCGGAAAATTCTTCAGCACCCGGAACTGGCTGCCGTCTTCGAGCGGGCGCAGTTGCCAAGTGTTGCCTTCCGCATCACGCTCACTGATCGGCGTGCTGCTGCCCGCCACGTAGCGATTGTCCATCAGCACCACGACCGACTCGGGTGCCAGCAGGGCGTGCAAGCCTTGCAAAAACTCGCGCCGACGACTGACCAGCACATGCGAGAGCCAGAAGCCGGCGAAGGCCGCGTTGAAACCGCCCAGCTCGGCGGGCAGCGCGTAGGCATCCGCCTGCACGAACACGGCACGCCCCTGCACACGGTCGCGTGCGATGGCCAGCGGTTCGAGATTGGCATCCGTCAGCGTGATCGACGCGGCTACCGGGGCGATGAACTGGCTCCAGTAGCCCGTGCCCGCCGCAATCTCCAGCACATTGCGACGCGCGAACTGCGTCGGCAACCAGGCTTCGAGTTGGCGCAGATTGGCCTGACGCTCCGGCTTCAGGTAGACCGCGTCGTACTCAGGGGCTCGTTGCGCATAGTAGGCCTGCATGGCCTCCACGGCACTCACCCGTTCTGTTCCAGCTGCTGCAACTGCAGCAGGCGGCGCAGACTCTGGCGGCGGCGCTGGCGCAGCAGCCACAACTCGAGGGCGATCAGCGCGCAGGACACGCCATAGCTGCCCCACACGAAGGCGCCGCGCCCGCCCATGTCGATGAAGTCACTGAAGGATTGCCAGACCATCATTTGCTCCCCAGGCGGGCGATCTCGGTCGAGGCCCAGTCGGTATGACGTTCGCGTTCAAGGATGATGCTGCGGGCACGCGTCAGCGTCACCGCCAGACTATAGAACCAGCAGCCCAGAGCGGTGAGCAGCATGGCCCACAGCATCACGCTGGCCATGCTGGAGCCGCCCGGCTTCACCGAAGCGCCCTGGTGCAGGGTGTTCCACCACTTCACCGAGAAATAGATGATCGGCACATTCACCGCCCCGACCAGCGCGATGATCGCCCCGGCCTTGTCCGCGCGGCGCGGATCTTCAATCGAACGAGTCAGCGCGATGAAGCCGAAGTACAGGAACAGCAGCAGGAGCTGCGAGGTCAGGCGCGCGTCCCACACCCAGTAGGCACCCCAGGTCGGGCGGCCCCACAGCGCGCCGGTCCACAACGCGATAAAGCAGAACAGCGCTCCGGTGGGCGCCAGCGCCTGGGTCATGTAGAAGGAAAGGCGCGTCCCCAGGCCCAGGCCGATGGCCGACCAAAATGCCATCACGAGGTAGATGAACATGCTCATCCAGGCCGCGGCGACATGGATATGGATGATGCGATAAACCTCGCCCTGCACCGCGTCGGTGGGCGCTTCGAAGAAGCCGATGTAGAGGCCAACGGCCAGAAATGCAGCGGCCAGCACCGCAAAAACCGGCACCAGGCGACCTGCCAGCGGGTAGAACGTCTGCGGTGAGGAGAATCGGAAAATATTCATGCTTGTCAGTCTGCAGGCTGTTCAGCTGAACCGGATGATACGCAGGAATGGCCCGGCGCCGGCCTTGATCCGCTTCAAGAAATCACTCGACGGCGAGACGCAGGGCTACCGCGCAGGCCAGGGGTGACAAGGCCAGCGCCCCCAGCAGGCCGCCACCGAGCAGCGAGAACTGGGCGCTCACGCCCATCCCGGCGCCCCAGGCATCCACCGCCCCGGCGCCGAAGACCAGCACCGGCACGAACAGCGGCAGCACCAGCAGGGCCAAGAGTGAGCCCGCGCCGCGCAGGCCCAGGGTCAGCGCGGCGCCGATGGCGCCCACCAGTGACAGGATCGGCGTACCCAGCAGCAGGCCGCCTGCCAGCACCCCAAGCTCCACCCCCTCAAGGCGGTACATCGTGCCCAGCAGCGGCGAGAGGATCACCAGCGGCAGACCAGTGGCCAGCCAGTGGGCGGTAATCTTGGCGGCCACCCACAGCACGGCCGGCTCGGGCGAGAGCAACAGTTGCTCCAGCACACCGGAGTCGAAATCCTTGTCGAACAGGCGCGGCAAGGCCAGCAACACTGCCAGCAGGGCCGCCACCCAGACCACACCGGGCCCGATGGCGCGCAACTGGGTCGGATCCGCCCCGACCCCGAAGGGGAACAGGCTGGCCACGATCAGGAAGAAGGACAGCGCCACCAGCAGATCGGCACGCGCGCGCCAGGCCAGCAGCAGATCACGCCGCAGCACCGCGAGAAAGACGTTCATGGCGCGAAGGTCTCCACGTCCAGCCCGCGCAGGGGCGTGGCGAAGGCTACGTCCTGATGCGAGGTGAAAATCACGCTGCCGCCTGCGGCGCAGTGCGCGTCGATCTGCGCGGCCAACGCACTCACGGCGGCCACATCCAGCGCTGTGAAGGGTTCATCGAGAATCCACAGCGGCCGGCTCGCTGACAAGGCCAGCCGCGCCAGCCCGACGCGGCGGCGCTGCCCTTGCGACAGCAGCTTGCACGGCAGCTCCAGTTGCCGCGCAAGCCCCAGCCGCGCCAAAGCCTCCCGGCAGGCGTCCGCATCCACCGGCAGACTGGCCGTGGCGCAAGCGAAAGCCAGATTCTCGGGGGGGGTGAGCAGGTCGTTCAATGCAGGGGCATGGCCCAGATACAGGAGCGCAGCATGGAAAGCCTCGCGGCCATGCTGGATCTCCGCACCCTGCCAACTCACCACGCCAGCGGCCGGCAGAGCAAGACCAGCCAGCAGGCGCAACAGGCTGGTCTTGCCCATGCCGTTGGCGCCACCAATGCGCAGCAGCTCACCCGCACCGAGGCGCAGGGCCAGGCCCTTGAAGAGCAGGCGTTCACCGCGCTGACAGGCGAGTTGACGAGTTTCAAGCATGGCCGGCATTCAAGCACAAGTCAGGCAGCGCAGCCACCTCAGCCGCCCGCCTGCCATGCAGAAGGGCGGCGCCCAATGCGGGCAAACCCGTCTCAAGAAACTCGCCAGGCCTGCCGTAAGCCTGCAGGAAGTCCGGAGAAATCTGCCTGCGCCTGCAGCAGCGAGGCGCCAGGCCGAACAAGCATCACAGGGAGCGGAGAACAGCAAATGAGCATCACCCGGAAAATCCAGTTCCTGATCGGCGCGGCACTGGCCACTTGTTGCGTCATGTTTGGGGTGGCCCTGTCCAGCCTCTCCAGCCTGAATGCCGAAGCCGCCAAGGCGCTCGGCAGCGATGGCGCCGACAAGCTGCGCGCCGTCGAAGCAGCCTTCGCTGCGGCCCGCAGCACGAATATCGTGGTGCTGATGCTCGGCATCAGCCTGATTCTGATCGTTGGTTACGTGTTGTGGCGCGCCCTGGTCACCCCGCTCAAGGTCATGCAGCGCACGATCGAGCGCACGGCCGATCAGCTCGACTTCACCAGCGAGATCACGGTCGCCAGCCAGGATGAAATCGGCCAGACCCTGCTGGCCTACAACCGCCTGCTCGAGCGCCTGCGCCAGAGCTTCACCGAAATCCAGCAAGCCACCGGCCACATGCTCGAAGTGACCGAGGAGGTGGACGTCACCTCGCGCAAGATCGCGCGCAACTCGCAGATACAGAGCGACGCCTCGGCCAACATGGCCGCTGCGGTGGAGGAAATGACGGTCAGCATCTCGGTGGTGGCCCAGCAGGCCCGGGATGCCAATCAGCACACCCAGGATTCCAGCGACATTGCCAGCCACAGCGCGGGCGCCATCCTCAGCACGGTGGTAGGCATCCGTGCCATCGCCGACTCGGTCCGTGAGGCTTCTGCCCGCATCAAGACCCTGCGCACCGACTGCGACGGTATCTCCTCAATGGCCGGCACGATCCGCGAGATCGCCGACCAGACCAATCTGCTGGCCCTGAATGCGGCCATCGAGGCGGCACGCGCCGGCGAACAGGGCCGCGGCTTCGCGGTGGTGGCCGACGAAGTGCGCAAGCTCGCTGAACGCACCGCCCGATCCACCCAGGAAATCACCGCCCTGGTCCTGCGCATGCAGGACAGCGCCCGCTCGGCCGTCGACAGCATGACCACCACCGAAACCGCGGTGGGCCAGGGCGTGGAAAGCGCCCAGCAGGCCGGCGATTCGATCGAACGTATCAAGGAAGGCTCATCTGCAGCGGCTGGGGTAGTTGAGGAAATCGCCGGCGCCATCCGCGAGCAGCAGACCTCCAGCACCGAGATCGCCCAGAACATCGAGCAGATCGCCCAAATGAGCGAGCAGAATTCCGAAGCCGCAGCCTCGTCGGCAGTCGCCGTCGGCCGCATCGGCCAGGTCGGGCGCGAGATCGTGGCCTCCCTCTCGCGCTACCGCATTTCATCCGGTGCGCAGACCCTCGAATTGCGCGTCGCAGATATCCATGCCGACGAGCACCCGGCGGTGCGTGCCCAGCGCGCCATGGCCGAGATGATCCAGGAGCGCTCGCAGGGCCGGATCCGCCTGCGTGTAATGTCCAAGGGCGCTTTCGGCTCGGAGAAGGACGCGCTGGAAGGGATCAAGAATGGCGCGCTGGACATGACCCGCAGCATGCTCTCCAGCCTCAACAGGGATTGCCCGCTCACCGTGGTGCCGGGCATGCCCTTCCTGTTCCGCTCAATCGACCACATGCAGAAGAGCATGGACGGAGGACCCGGTCAGCAGATCCTCGCCTCCTGCGCTGCCGGCGGCTATGTGGGCCTCGCCTTCTACGACAGCGGCGCGCGCTCGGTCTACGCCAACAAGGCAGTCCGCTCGCTGGCCGACATGCGCGGCCTCAAGCTGCGGGTGCCGCAATCCGATCTGTGGATCGCGATTGCCAAAGCCATGGGTGCTCAGCCCACACCGATGGCGCTGGATGAAATCATCGCCGGCCAGCGCATGGGGCTCGTCGAAGCAGCCGAAAACAACCTGCCCTCCTACGAGGGCTTCAAGCACTTCGAGATCTTCCAGCAGTACTCCTTCACCGAGCATTCGATGGCGCCGGACATCCTGGTCTTCTCCAAGCGCCGCTGGGATGGTCTCTCAGCCGAGGATCAGCAACTCATCAGTGCTGCTGCGCGCGACTCGGTACGCCTGATGCGCCAGTACTGGAAGGAGCGCGAAGACAGCGCCCGCAAGGCGGTGGTCGCCGCCGGCACCCGTCTGATCCAGGATGTGAACAAGCAATCCTTCGAGAACGCGATGCGCCCGGTCTACGACCAGTTCATTACCTCCTCCGAGCAAAAGAGCCTGCTGCGCGCGATCCAGGAGTTGCGCTGAAATCAACCGGGCACCTGGCCTGAAGCGCTCCCCCCGCCGGCCCCTGCCGGCGGATTTGTTTTCAGGCCGGCCAAAAGGGTAATTACAAGCTTCATGGCAGTTCTCTAGCATGGCCGAGGCAACACGCCTGCCTCACAAAACAGCCCGGAGGAAATCCATGAAGATCGCCCTGAAATCCCTCACCCTGAGCCTCGCCGCCACGCTCGCGGCCGGTCTGGCGCAAGCCGCCCCGGCTCCGGTGAGCCTGCGCGTAGTCACACCCTTCGCCAACGGCCACCTGCTGGCCGACACCGCCCAGCAATTCAAGCGGGAGCTTGCGGCCAGCGCTCCGCACATCCAGGTCAGCGTGCAGGCTGGCGTGCTCAACGAGCAAAGCATCAACCCGGCCTTCCAGAAGTGCGCACCCAGCGAGCGGGTCGGCGAACTACTGCTCACCGGCGGCCAGCCGATCCAGGATTACGCGCCGGAGTGGTTCTTCTTCAACGGCCCCTATGTGATTCGCGATTTCGATCACCTGCAACGCGTGTGGAACAGCCGCATCGGCGACAGCCTGCGCTACCAGCTCGAAACCAAGGGCGGCATGGTCAGTTTCGCACCGGTCTATCGCGGCTTCCGCCAGTTCACCAGCAATCAGCCCATCAACAGCCCGGCCGACTTCCAGGGCGTGAAGCTGCGCCTGCCGCCGGTGCCAGACTGGATCTCGGTGTGGCAGCCGCTGGGCGTCGCCCCGGTGCAGGTGCCCCTGCCCGGTATCTATGACGCACTCAAGACGGGCAGTGCCCAAGCCTCGGAAGGCGATCTCACCCAGATCAAGTCGCTCAAGCTCAACGAAGTGCAGAAGCAACTGGTGATCACCAATCATCTGGTCGGCTTCGGCATGCCGCTGGCCAATGCCTGCTTCTTCCGCAACGAACTCTCCACCACGGATCAGGAAAAGGTGCGCAATGCCATGCACAAGGCGGCGCTATGGGGCAGCCGCAAGATCCAGCAGGACGAAGCCCGTCTGCTCGCCGAACTGCAGACTGGCGGCATGCAACTCGTGACCCCGGATGCCGCAGCCATCCGCAAGGCCGCCGAGCCGGCAATCAGGCAGCTGTTTGCCACGCGCTGGACGGTAACCGACTGGCAGAAGGTGCTGGCACAGTAAGAAGCCCGCCCCGGGTTCGGGTGCGAGCCCTCGCACCCGAACCCGAATGCCTGACAAGTACATGATCTGGCTGAATAATCCCGTCTGACGGAAATCACACGCCGCCGTACGGAAGGCGCTTGACGGCCCCCCTCTCCTCACCTACTTTGCGGAACCCTGCTTGAAGACATGTAGGTATTTTTCCTACATAAAAAGCACTCAACCAGAGCTGCCGCAGTGAGGCAGCCAATCCAGGAGGCACACCATGCGCAGCAAACTCTTCGGCGGGCTCGCCATCATGTTGCTGACGGCCCATGCCCAGGCCGCCACCGACTATCCCAGCGGCTATACCAAATGCGCCAAGGAAGGCGCCGCCTGCGCCATGACGGGCACGCGCAGCGTCTCCTTCGGCAAGTCCGGCGTCTTCGTATATGCCACCCTCAGTGGCAGCTTCACCTGTCAGGCCTCGCTGTTCCCGAGCAGCACCCACATCACCGGCACCCGTTACTGCTCCTACGCAGCCGCGGCCAGCAGCAGCGCCGCAGCGTCCAGTGTCGCCGCTTCGAGCGCCGCGGCATCAAGCGCGGCGAAATCCTCTGTCGCGGCCTCCTCGGCAGCGTCCTCCGCAGCCACTTCCGTCGCCACCAGTTCCAAAGCGGCTTCATCTGCCGTCGCCAGCTCCGCAGCCGCCAGCTCGGCGGTGGCTAGCTCCGCTGCCGCGAGCGGTAAATATGTCGAGAAGCTCGGCCGCGGCGCAGTGGCAGTGCCCGCCGCCAGCGGCATGCTGGTGAGCTGGCGCCTGCTCGGCACCGAGTCGGCCAGCACCGGCTTCAACGTCTATCGCGGATCGGTCAAGCTCAACAGCAGCCCGATCACCGCCAGCACCAATTACCAGGACAGCACCGGCAGCACCGGCTCGGCTTACACCGTCAAGGCGGTTGTGAATGGCGTGGAGCAAGCCGGCAGCAACGCCACCGTGTTTGCCAATCCCTACCTCTCCATCCCGCTCAGCAAGCCGGCAGGCGGCACCACACCGGATGGCGTGGCTTACACCTATGACGCCAATGACGGCTCGGTTGCCGATCTGGATGGCGACGGCGAGTACGAAATCGTGCTCAAGTGGCAACCAACCAACTCCAAGGACAACTCGCAGTCCGGCTACACCGGCAACACCTTCATCGACGCTTACAAGTTCAACGGCACCCGTCTTTGGCGCATCGACCTGGGCAAGAACATCCGCGCTGGTGCGCACTACACCCAGATGGTGGTGTATGACCTGGACAGCGACGGCAAGGCCGAGCTGATGCTGAAGACAGCTGACGGCACGATCGACGGCAAGGGCACGCTGATCGGCTCAGGCACCGCCGACTACCGCAACAGCTCCGGCTATATCCTCTCCGGCCCGGAATACCTCACCGTATTCAACGGCGCCACCGGTGCCGCCATGGCCACCACCAACTACCTGCCGGCACGTGGCACGGTTTCGAGCTGGGGCGACTCCTACGGCAACCGTGTGGACCGCTTTCTGGCGGGCGTCGCCTATCTGGACGGCACCAGGCCCTCGGCCGTGTTCTCACGCGGCTACTACACCCGCGCGGTGCTGGTGGCCTGGGACTGGCGCGACGGCAAGCTGACCCAGCGCTGGACGCATGACAGCCCGACCTCCGGCTCCGGCGCCTATGGCCAAGGCGCGCACTATTTCACCGTGGGCGACGTCAATAATGACGGCAAGGACGACATCATCTACGGCGCCGCCACCATCGGCAGCGATGGCAAGCTCCTCTACCGCACCGGCCTGGGCCACGGCGATGCGCTACACATGTCGGATCTGGATCCGAACCGCAGCGGTCAGGAAGTTTTCATGGTGCACGAGGAGACAGGCGCCGCCTACGGCATGGAAATGCACGATGCGGCCAGCGGCAAGATCCTGTGGGGCGTGAAGACCGGCGTGGATACCGGGCGTGGCATGTGCGCCGATATCGATCCGGCCTTCCCCGGTTACGAGTGCTGGTCCAGCGTGGGTGGCATCTACAGCGCCACGGGCGTATCGATCAGCAGCTCGCGCCCGAGCATCAACTTCGGCATCTGGTGGGATGGTGATCTGTCGCGCGAGCTCCTCGATGGCGTGAAGATCGACAAGTGGGTCCCCGCTTCGTCCAGCGTCACCCGCCTGGTAACCGGCGCCAACGCAGCCTCCAACAACAGCACCAAGGCCAATCCGGTGATTTCGGCGGACCTCTTCGGAGACTGGCGCGAAGAAGTCATCTGGCGCAACACCGACAACAGTGCGCTGCTGATCTATTCGACCGCTATCCCGACCGGCTACCGCTTCCCGACCCTGATGCACGATCCGCAGTACCGCGTGCAGGTGGCTGGCCAGAACATGGCTTACAACCAGCCCCCGCACCCGAGCTTCTTCCTCGGCAACGGCATGGGCACGGTAAGCCTGCCCGCCATCCGCACGCCCTGATCCATCCAGTGGGCGTACAACGGGCTGCCACGGCAGCCCGTTTTTTTTGGAGCGCCCCGCAAGAATCCCGAATTTCGGGACAGTGCTTTCATGGAAGAGCTGTTTATCTCAAAACAAGCCGCGAATAGAGTCGCTACATGCCCACCCTGCTCCTTCACCCGAGGCTTGCGCCATGAATGACACTCTCCTGATCCAACAACCGGCCACTGCTGCGCAGCGGCTGATCCTGCTGTTCCATGGCGTCGGCGCCAATGCCCGCGATCTCTTGCCACTGGGACAGGCCATCGCGCAGGCCCACGCTGGCGCCATGGTGCTGAGCGTAGCTGCGGCCGAGCCATCGGATCTGGGGCGTGGCCGCCAGTGGTTTTCGGTACAGGGGATCAGTGAGGAAAACCGGCTGGCGCGGATTGCCGCCGCATTACCGGGCTTTGTTGCCACCGTCCGGCACTGGCAAGAGGTAGCGGGCCTCGCGGCTGAGCACACCAGCCTCGTCGGCTTCTCGCAAGGAGCCATCATGTCCCTCGCAGCCACGCAGCTGGCTGACCCACCTGCCGCGCAAATCCTCTCCATCGCCGGCCGCTTCGCCACGCCCCCGACCCTTGCCAGTGCCGTACGAGTACATCTGGTGCACGGCACGGCCGATCCAGTCATCCCCGCGCAGCAGAGCCAGGCTGCCGCCAGCGCCTTGCAGCAACTGGGCGTGACTCACAGCCTGGACCTGATCCCGGGGCTTGGCCACGGCATCGATGAACGCGCGCTGGCCTGCGTACTGCAACGCCTCGCCGAAGGGGCTGCGCCATGACCGAAGCCGGCCTGCGCCAGCACTACGCCCGCCTGAATACGGCCGAGCCGGCCGCAAACGGACTGAGCCTGCTGCACATTGGCGAGCAGGAGAGTCATCTCATCAACGGCGAATCCGGCTCGGAGCCCAATAGCTTTGTACTGGCCGCTGGCGCCCAGATCATCGGCCGTCGCCATTTCCAGCACATGCCGCCCAGCGCGCTGGCGCTGGAAGAAGCCATCGCCGTCGTGGAAGATCAGCTGGCGCCGCTGGCCAGGCAACTACGACCGGCAGCACGCCTGCATCTGCTGCTTGCCGCCGACGCTGCGCTGCAACCCCTGTTCGCGGGCCGTGAATGGCTGAGCCGTGAGGCCGTGGAGCAGCAGTTCCGCCTTCTTGCTGAGGTCGCGGAGGGCTTTCCACTCAGCGCCAGCGGGTTGCCCGATGACGCCAGCTTTGCAGCCAGCCTGCTGATCCTGCGCGAAGTGATGCACCACCTGGGCTTCGCCGAGCTGGTTCGCGTCAGGTAAAGAATCGTGGCGCGCCTATCCAAAGCAGCGGCTTTGGTGCACACTGCGCAGCCTGTGGCACGTGTTCCAGTCTCCCCGCCACAGTCTGTATGCAGCCTCTGCTGCCCTCAGAGCCAGTAAAGATCTACTGCGCGCTGCAATCTCGAAGTTCCGGTGCTCAACGTATTCACATACGTTTTCGCTGATCTCTTCAAGCTTGCGCCGCTCGCGACGATTTTTCTCCGGCTCTCAGGAATCCAACGAACCTGCTTCGTCCTCCTCGACTGGAGCCGCGCCCTGAAGGCAGCGGCTGGTCGACGCAGCTCTCTGATTGAGAGAACAATGTCCTTTGCATCCCTCGGGCTCAGTGAGCCCATCGTCCGCGCCGTGTCCGAGCGTGGCTACACTACCCCTACGCCCATTCAGGCCCAGGCCATTCCGGCCGTGCTGAACGGTGGCGACCTGCTCGCTGGCGCCCAGACCGGCACCGGCAAGACCGCCGGCTTCACCCTGCCGCTGCTGCAACGCCTGACCGAAACCCCGGCCCGCAAGAAGGGCGCCATCCGCGCCCTGGTGCTGACGCCGACCCGCGAACTGGCCGCACAGGTGGAAGAATCCGTGCGCCACTACGGCGTGCACCTGCCGCTGAAATCCATGATGATGTTCGGCGGCGTCTCCATCAACCCGCAGATCGGCCAGCTCAAGCGTGGCGTGGACATCCTGGTTGCCACCCCCGGCCGCCTGCTCGACCATGTGCAGCAGAAGACGATCGATCTCTCCGGCGTCGAAATCCTGGTGCTCGATGAAGCCGACCGCATGCTCGACATGGGCTTCATCCGCGACATCAAGAAGGTGCTGGCCCTGCTGCCGAAGCAACGCCAGAACCTGCTCTTCTCGGCGACTTTCTCGGACGAAATCAAGGCGCTCGCCGATGGCCTCTTGAACAAGCCGGCGATGATCGAAGTGGCGCGTCGCAATGCACCGATCGAGCTGGTGACCCAGCGCGCGATGTTCATCGACCAGAAAGCCAAGCGCCATCTGCTGGCTCACCTGATCAAGGAACACGCCTGGTTCCAGGTGCTCGTCTTCACCCGCACCAAGCACGGCGCGAATCGTCTGGCCGAGCAATTGACCAAGGGCGGCATTCCATCGCTGGCGATTCACGGCAACAAGAGCCAAAACGCCCGTACCCGTGCGCTGGCCGAGTTCAAATCCGGCGACCTGCAGGTGCTGGTGGCCACCGACATCGCCGCGCGCGGCATCGACATCTCGGAGTTGCCGCATGTGGTGAACTTCGAACTGCCCAACGTGCCGGAAGACTATGTGCATCGCATCGGCCGTACCGGCCGCGCCGGTTCGACCGGTGAAGCGCTGTCGCTGGTGTCGTCCGACGAAGGCAAGTTCCTCGCCGATATCGAGAAACTCACCAAGCGCAAGATCGAACGTATCGAAGTACCGGCTTTCGAGATGCCGGAAAACGCTGCCGCCGAAACCGACGACCGCCCGCCGCGCCAGCCGCAGGGCCGTGGTCGCCAGGGTCAGGGCCAGCGGCGTGAGGGCGGCCGCAACGAAGGGGGCCGCGAGGGCGCAGCCCGCAAGCCAGCTCAGCCGCGCGCACGAAGTGGTGAAGGCCGCAGCCCCCAAGGCAACGAGCGCCGCGCCGCACCGGCCAGGCCTGCCGAAGAAGGCCGCGCCGAGCGTCCGGCAGGCCAGGCGCGCCGCAACGGCCCCGCCGGCGAAGGTGCCGGCCGTGCGCATCAATCACCGCGCCAGGGGCAACACGCCCGCCCGCCGCGCCGCGGCGAGCCCAATGGCAACAAACCGGCCGGTGTGCGTCGTGAAGTCAATGGCAACGTGCCCGAGGCTCCGAGCCGTGATGCAGACGGCAATCGCGCCGGCCGCGACACCCACCTCTCGCCGGACCCGAGCAAGGGGATCAAGGGCGTGTTTGCGCGTGGCCTGAAAGCTCTGCGCAATCTCGGCTGATCCGTCAGCAAAGCATCCAAAGGGTCGCTCAGGCGGCCCTTTTTTTGTGCGTGCGAGCGGGCAGCGCCTGCTGCGGCTTCAGGAGTAACATGGCGCTCTTTTGCTCAGGAACCCTGCCATGACGACTCCCAGCTTCACCCAGGTCACGCTGTACACCGATACCGACGGCCGCGCCCGCTTTCGCGAAGAGGAAATCGCGCTGACTGAAGGCAACCCCAACGCCCGCCTGTCGCAGATCCTCAATGCCAGCGGCGTGCAGTTCCGTCAGAGCCCGGTCGGTTTCCGCAGCGCCATGCACTGCACCGGCACGCCGCAATGGCTGTTCATTCTCAGCGGCGCGATGGAAGTGGGTCTGGTCGATGGCAGCTCGCGCGTGTTCGTCGCCGGTGAGCACTTCTACTCGGCCGACACCCTGCCGGAAGGCGCGACCTTCGATCCTGCCATTCACGGCCACTGGAGCCGCCAGATCGGCAATCAGCCGCTGGTAACGGTGTTCGTGAAGTCCTGAAGACGCTTGTGACCCCTGTACAGCCCCCAATCATTAGGCGGCTGCACAGGATGCCCGCCGGACTCAACTCCGGCGCAGCGGCAGGCTGACAATGAACTCCGCTCCGCCACCATCAACGCGGTTACGCGCCACAATAAGCCCCTGGTGGGCACTGATGATCTCGCGGCAGATCGCCAGACCAAGACCGGTTCCGCCAGCGCCGCTGCGCGTCTTGCTGCTCTGGACGAACTTGTCGAACACCGCATCGAGTTCGTTCTCCGGAATACCTGGGCCGCGATCGGCCACCCGCACCTCAATGGCAGGCACCCGGCTACCGTCCTTGGCTTCGAGCTGACCCGGCTGGAGCTCCAGTTCGATCTGGCTGCCCGGCACCGAGAACTTGATCGCGTTGGAGAGCAAATTGCGCAGCACCTGGCTGAAGAGCTTGCTGTCGACCGCCGCAAACGCGGCGCCCGGATGTTCGAACAGCAGGCTCTGACCACGCCCGGCCGCCATGGCTTCGTATTCACCGAGCACATCGCGCACCAGCCCGGCCAGGTCCTGCTCATGCAATTGGATCTCCATGCGCCCGGATTCGAGCTTGGCCAGATCCAGCAGATCATTGAGCAGACCCATCAAGCGCTCGCCGCTGACCACGATGCGCTCGAAGTAACCAAGCAGGCGCTCGGGCTCCACCGTCAGGGCGCGCTCCACGCCGATCCGGGCGAAACTCAGGACGCCGTGCATCGGTGTGCGCAGCTCGTGCGACATATTGGTGAGGAACAGGGACTTCGCCGCATTGGCGCGCTCGGCGGTCTCCTTCGCCATGAACAGACGTGCCTCGGCCAGGCGCCAGGGCGTGACATCGAAATTGGCGCCGACGATCACCGGCCGGCCTTCGTCATCCAGACAACTGCCCTTGGCGATCACGCGATAGCGCGGCTGACCCGTGCTCGGGTGCTGGCGATATTCTTCCTTGAGCACTTTGCGGCCCTGCAGCACCTCGGCATCTTCGGCGAACACCAGACGCGACATCTCCGGGCTCACCGAGGAGACCTGCCCCACCAGCTTCTCACGCGCCAGGCCACGATCCTTGGCAAAGGCCTCATTAACCATGATGTAGTGGCTGCTGGCGTCCTTCACATACACCGGCTGCGGAATCACATCGATGAGGCGCTGCACGTATTCCTGAATCCGCTGGCGGCGATCCGTTTCGCGCCCGAGTGCTTCCGAGAGCTGCCGCTCCGCGAGACGCCAGGGCGTGACGTCAAACACCGACACCACGATCACCGGCTTACCGGAAGCATCCTCGCAACAAGCCTTGGAAATGACCCGGTAGCGCTCTTCGCCAGTAAGCGGATGGGGCTTGTACTCCTCCTTCACGATCAGCTCACGACTGCCCAGCACAAACGCATCTTCTTCACGCGTCTGGGCGATGCCGATCTCGGCACTGACCTCGGGCGTGACCGAGCTGACGCCACGCAACTCATCCTTGCTCACGCCACGATCCTGCGCAAAGGCGTTGTTGACGAGCAGGAAACGACTCTCCGCATCCTTCACGTAGACCGGATAGGGGATCACATCGATCAGGCGCTGGATGTAGTGCTGGGTGCGCTCGTGATTGAGCTGCTCGCGCTCGAGGGCCTCGGTCAGCTCGCGCTCGGCCTCGTACCAGCGCGTCACGTTGAAATTGGCCACCACGATCACCGGATTGCCGTCGGCATCCAGGCAGCTGCCCTTGGACACGAGGCGATGGCGCTCCTCGCCGGTGAGCGGGCTGGGGCCGTGTTCTTCCTTGAAGACGACCTTGCCGGCCAACACCTCCTGATCCTCGGTGGTCACCGTGTGAGTCAGTGCCGCATGACTCTCCTCGATCCAGGCAAAGGAACGCAGGCCGATGATGTCCTCACGCGGCACGCCCATCTCGCGAACCTGGGCTTCGTTGACCATCATGAAGCGGCTCTGGGCATCCTTCACATACACCGGCTGCGGAATCAGGTCGATGAGGCGCTGGATGAAGGCCTGGGTGCGTTCGCGGCGCTCGGTTTCGCGTTGCAGCGCAGCGCGCAATTCGCGCTCGGCATTGCGCAGCGAGGTGATGTCGATATGCGTGCCGACCAGCACGGTACGGCCATAAGGATCCACGCAAGGGCCTTTGGCAAACAAGCGATCGCGCATCTCGCCCGAACTGCGGTGCAGGGTGCGCTCTTCCTTGCTGACGATCAGGCCATCATGGATCACCGCCCGGTCTTCACTATTGACCTTGAGCGCCACCGGCGACTGCGGATGCTCTTTTGAGAAGGAGGTGCGGCCGATCAGCTCGGCCACGCTGCAGCCGTAGTAATCGGCCATCGACTGGTTGGCGAGCAGGAAACGGCTTTCCTCGTCCTTCACGAACACCGGATGCGGAATCACGTCGATCAGGCGCTGAATGTACTGCTGGGTTCGCTCGCGCAGCTCCACCTCGCGCTGCAAGGCCTGCTGCAATTCACGCTCCGCTTGGTACCAGCGCGTCACATTGAAGCTCGCCACCACGATCACCGGATTGCCATCGGCATCCTCGCAGCTGCCCTTGGTCACGATGCGATGCCGCTCCTCGCCGGTCAGCAGCCAGGGGCGATGATCCTCCTTGCGGATCGAGGCGCCGGCCAGCACGGCCAGATCCTCGCTGCGCACGGCCTCGCCAATGGAGGGGTCTTCTTCGCCCACCCGCGAGATCGAATCGATGCCCGGGATGTCTTCCTTGGGCAGCTGGAAATCGCGCGCAAAAGCGTCGTTAACCATCAGGTAACGGCTTTGCGCATCCTTCACATACACCGGCTCCGGAATCACATCGATCAGGCGCTGGATGAAAGCCTGGGTGCGCTCGCGCAGCCGGCGCTCGCGCTCGGCCGCCTGCCCGGCAGCACGCTCGGCCTGACGCCAGTGAGTGATATCGAAATTCGCGCCGACGATCACCGGCTGCCCTTCGGCATCCAGGCAGGAGCCCTTGGTGATGAGGCGGAAGCGCTCCTCTCCGGTGTACATGTGCGGCAGGCATTCCTCCTTGAGGATCACCTCGCCGGCCAGCACGCGCAGATCCTCGTCGGCAATCGAGCTGGAGAGCTGGCGATCGGTGGCCAGACCATAGGAGCTCTGCCCCATCAGCTCTTCCCGCGAGCGCCGGCGCTCAGTGCAGAAAGCGTCATTGACCAGCAGATAGCGGCTCTGTGCATCCTTCACATACACCGGCTGCGGAATCACGTTGATCAGGCGCTGCACATAGGCCTGGGTGCGCTCACGTCGCAAGGTCTCGCGCTCCAGCGCGGCCTGCAGGGCGGTCTCGGCGGCGCGCCAGCGCGTCACGTCAAAATAGGTGCCCACCACCACCGGGCGCCCGCTGGCGTCCACACACGCACCTTTGGAAAGCACCAGATGGCGGTGCTCGCCCGCCCAGGCATGGCAGCTGTCGATTTCCTTATAAATCACCCGCCCAGCGAAGACTTCGGCATCCTCATGCAGGATCTCGCTGGCCTGCTCAATCGGCGTGCCGATTTCCGCGGGCGTATGTCCAAGAATCTGCTCGCGCGGCCGCCCCAGGGCCTTGGCGCAGGCTTCGTTGAGCAGTACGTAGCGGCCCTCACCATCGCGCACAAAGACCGGCTGCGGAATCACGTCGATCAGGCTCTGCACATAGGTGCGAGCCCGCATGGTGGCTTCGAGCTGCTCGCGGCTGGCCTCGGCAAGCTGACTACAATCCTCACAGCTCAACAGCACTTCACGCAATCCACCGCGACTCAGCAGACGCGCGCGTAGCGATACCAGCACCGGTTCGGCATCTTTCCGCTCAAGCCAGGCCTGCTCCGTGTGCACGGTTTCGCCGGACAAGGCACGCGCCTGCTGGCGCGCCTGAACCAGACACCATTCTCGCGGCAGCACCGCGTCCGGACGCACATCCAGCAGGCGTTCGCGAGCCACGCCGCTGAGTAGTGCGAAGGCCTCGCTACAGGCGCGGATCCGCCCGTCCTCACGCAGCACCACATAGGGCAGATGGCCCAGATCGAGCGCCGCCCGGGCATAACCCAGTTCGCGGCGCAGCTCTACGAGTTTCCAGCCGAGAAATACCAGCCCCGCCAGCAAGCTGGCTGCGAGCGCCTCCATTCCCTCCATGCCCCACTCCATGCCCTGCCCGCTTTCTTGTCTTGAGCGATTCGCGTCCGCAGCTTAACGCCTCGGTCCGGGTTTGTGACAACCTGCAGGCATCTGCCGTCACTGAACCCCCGTCAGCGGAAAAGAAAAAGGCCGCCCTCGGGCGGCCTCTGCGGCAGGGATGCTTACTTCTTGCTGCTGTCCTTGGCGGCCGGTTTGGCCGGTTTGGCTGCGGCTTTGGGCGCTTCCGCCTTGGTGATTTCAAGCAGTTCGACTTCGAAGTTCAGGGTCGCGGAAGGCGGGATCGGGCCGCCAGGGGTGCCTTGATCACCATAAGCAATGCCCGGCGGGCAGACCAGACGGGCCTTGCCGCCCACCTTCATCTTGGCCACACCTTCAGTCCAGCACTTGATCACGCCGTTGAGCGGGAACTGGGCCGGCTGGTTGCGGGCGTAGGAGCTGTCGAACTCCTTGCCGTCAGTCAGCGTGCCACGGTAGTTCACCTTCACGATGTCAGCCGCTGCCGGGCTGGCGCCCGTGCCTTCCTTGAGCGGAATGTAGATCAGGCCGGAAGCACTCTTCACGGCGCCCGCTTCCTTGGCGGCCTTGTCCGCAAATTCCTTGCCGGCTGCATTGGCCTTCTCGGCCTTGACGGCGGCACGCGCCTGCGCCAGTTGCTGGATCTTGGGGCCATACACTTCCATCTCGACCGCCGGCTTGGCGCCGCTGGCCGCATCCGTCAGACCCTTCTTGATGAACTCAAGCTCGGCCGGCGTCGCGCTGAAAGAGTTGGACACCTGCTGGCCCAGCACCGTACCCAGCGCATACATCGTCTTCTGGTCATCGGTCATGTCAGCCGCATGCAGCGGCAGGGCCAGGCTCAAAGCAGCAACGAGAACAAGTTTCTTCATTACGGTTCCTTGTGGATGAGGCCGGTCAAGCCGGCACGAGGGGCAAGCATACGGAATTGCAGCGAAAGCTCCAGCGCTTGCAGACCGGCGCAGCAGCCTGCAGTTCCCCCGGAGCCGTCTTCGATCAATCGTTGATGCCCTGGCTGGCGACCTAAGCGCGAGTTGGGCACCCATGGACAGAGCCTAAATGCTTTGCAGCCAAAGCGTGACCGGGCAGTTTGCTGAATGTCCACAGACATTGCAATTTTTCGTCCATTTTAGGTGCTTGTGTCCACAGCTTCGCGTGGCGGGTGCGAAATCTGGTAAATCACAGAAGCCTGTGTCCAACTTGCTTGCCGAGTTGGCTATATCTGCGTTCTAAGCTAAGTCTTATGAGCGGCGGCTACGACCCGACACAAACATTCGACCTGATGCGCTGTCAGCGACAAGAAACTGAGTACAGCGATCATTCACGACTTAACAAAAATGACTCCTGTTTAACCCTTTGTCCCGTTCGATAGACAACAAAAAATTGACTGCTCTAAGTTGCAAATCAGCTTCCTGAAGCGACAGCAAAATCGTACCGTTTTCATTCACATACTATTCTTAAATTATTCAGAAGGTTTTTCTACCAAGGGGTTAGCCCAACCTTCTTTCTCGCACAACGCTTTAAGTTCCTCTGGCGACTCCGCTCCTTGTCGATGGATTTCCTGATGTGGCTTTGGATTAACAACAATAACGTTCTTGAGATCTCTAGCCTTACGAGGCTTGTCTGCTCGTCTTTCGACGTGATGCGCGTGCGCATCAGCCTGAAGCGGCTGACCTGTCAGCTGACAAGAATCAATTCCTTCTGCTTTAATTTTTTTTGCTTTTAACCGAGGCTGCTCTTCTCGATTCTTCGACTCTTCCAAAACACGCATTTTTTCAAGCAGAGGCGCGTCGCGCAACGCAACAACACAAGCCTCTGAATCTCGAAGCCTTTCACGCTCAATCGCATCGCGAGGCTCCTGAATCCGCGTTGACAGCTCTTTTTGCAAAGCAGGAACAGATATAAATTTTCTCGTTCCATCCTCCAACTTATCTTCATTATTTAGATTGTTATAGACTCTATTTACGCCTTTTTTATCCGTCGCCAACAAGTGTGGCACAGTATCTTTGTCAACAAAAGCCTCTCCACCAGGAGTGTAAACTGAAGTTTGTTGAATTAAATCTCTTGTTTTTTCGCCGCACTCTTGATCTACACCATAGATGACCGCTGGAAACTCTATGGGCACCATAGATGTTGAACAGATTGCCGGGAGGTTTTTGTCGTCTTCAGACATAACTTAATTCTCGATCATGACTTCATATATTTTTTTTGCAACAATAAATGCAGTTTCATCACCACCTTTATCCGGATGAACTTGGTTTGCTATCTTACGAAACCACCTCTTCGCTGCACTTTTGTCTTCATAAAGCCTGTCTGTAATCCCTAGAGCGATATTTCTTTGCTTCCCCTCAAGTCTTGTTAAGTAGTAAATATATTCATGCCGTTTAGAAACGAAAGGCCCTTTTATATATGGAAGCCAATTGCGACGAAGCTTCAATACAACACTAAAAAGATCATCGTAACTAGAAACATTCACTCTCAAAGGATCTATATCTTTTTCCAAAATATCAACTAAAGTTGATAGATCTCCGAGTTCGCGCAATTCATCTACAGACTTTACTTTTCCTATGTTTTTCATTTACGGAAAATCCTTTCCTGTTGCGACCAGAGTTGTTTTATAAATTTCAAATCCATGGGTCTATATGCGTGCAAGCACTCGCGACTAAGCCTTTTACCACTCTCAGTGCGAGTACTGCTTCAATACGGTAAGCATATCGTCACCTGAGTGGCGTGACGTAGATCACAATATTCGCGTTTTCTCAGACTAAACATATCGCAAAGCAAAAACTTTGACCATCTCATTGCCCAATTATGACCTCATCAAGTCTTGGCGAGCGGAAACAACGATTGCAAGCATGGGAAATGGCGATGAGAATTTACAA
This sequence comes from Uliginosibacterium sp. TH139, assembly GCF_002855595.1. Taxonomy (NCBI): domain Bacteria; kingdom Pseudomonadati; phylum Pseudomonadota; class Betaproteobacteria; order Rhodocyclales; family Zoogloeaceae; genus Uliginosibacterium; species Uliginosibacterium sp. TH139. Next base: position 423,277 of record NZ_PKRR01000003.1, read on the forward strand.
CACCTCAGTTGCCCCGCATCGGTAAATTCAAAACTGTGGCGGAAGGCTGAAGTTGATCTAACCGAGCACTCATGTCAGCGACTTGTTCGGTGAGCTCGACAATTCTCAGATTGGCATCGGCCAATAAACTCGCAGCACTATCCCGCTGCCGCTTGAGATCTGCAATCAACTCTCGTTTATCACGGTTCTTGCGCCTATCCTTTAGTGACCTCTGCCGGGCTGAGTCAGCCGGAGGTCGTTGATTCGCCTCTATCCACTCCTGGATCTCTAGCACAAGAAGCGGAAATCTTGCCTTACGCAAGGCGCTCGGATCACACCCCGCCTCCTTTGCTACGTTGTTTTGGCTGACTGAAGTTCCTTTTGGAAGAACTCGCGGAACGCCAAACTTCAGACGCTCGAAGGCCATACGAAACCGCTGCTCAGCGGAATCCGTTCCCTGACTATCCTTGGTTGATATAGGCAAAATAGTTCTCCAATCCACGTCTTTCTTGTTCGAGCGCGCGATATCGGGGGGAGTCGACTGGTGTATCAGCCAAGAGGGCCTTGACGCCCTTCAAACGAGCCTGATTCGAAGACGCGCGTGTTCGATCAAACAGCACATGGGCACAAGGCGATGTATCAGAGTTTCCAGCACAGTCGCCAACACTCTCAACACAATCGCCACTGTCACATCGGCCGCTATTCATACACGCGCCAAGAGGCGTCCGGCGAAAGCTGATTTTCCCTTTACGAGCCGCTTTCTCATACCGTTGCGCAGTCCCTTCTTCGATCAGGTTGACTGATTCAGTAATGCCCGCAGCTGAAACAATTCGAAGCTTATGCTCATCGCCATGAGGACTTAGATACCTACTCGAATGTAACGAAGCCAGCTCCCGCCCCATAACCTCGTACTGAGCAGCTACCAATATCAGCCGAGTCTCTTCGTTCAGGCGAAGACTGAAGTTCCCACGTCCGTAATACAAAGGCATGGCGCGCGTAAGATGTTTCAACTGAAATTGAATCGATGCGTCGCTAACCATTCCAGATGCGAACATGTTTACAGCGCCTGTACGCCTCAATTGGTGCCAGGCCAATGGCCAAGGGGAGCCAACTTTGTATCTATCAGGATCAAGCGTTGGGGTGACAGCGCGAGCCAGTTTAAGATCATCTTCCGTCACGATCATATGCTTGGGGTCGAAGAGCTTCCGACACAGGCGCTGAATCTCTCCATAAGGTCTGACATGAGGTCGAACACTCCTGACTTTATGGCTCCTACGCCTTCCAACCCCACCGACCCATGGCTCGCTACTCCAGTCCATCAAATATGGGCATCCTTCGGCAGAAGCCCCCGGGAAAGAGGCCCTGAGGGCTGCGATAGACTTCATTGCCAAAATCGCGATTTCAACACCTGGGCTTACAACCCACAGAGCATCTGAGTCCTGATCCGTTTTTGTTGTCTCCCCTTTAATCATCAAAACACGCCCAACCGTGTCACACTCTTCCCAGACAAGTGCGTCTGTTCGAATAGAAGCCCCTTCGGAAACTCGCATCAAAGAAAAATTAATCAAGTATGCCAATCCCGCATACTGGACAAGATTCAAGTAAGCAGAAAACGACTGAATGGTACTTGTGCTGGAGTATCCAGAAACCCAGTTTTTTAGTAATCCATCGAGCCCATACCTTTCAGCCGTCAATGGGAAAGGGCCGTAGAAAACAATTTTTGAGTATTTGCCTGTCCGATCTGGATGACTCTGAAATGGTGCTTGATGCCTGGAAACGCCCCCATCTCGTCCCATGTTGTTCCGATATGCGTCGGAACAAAACCTGAAGCACTCTTCGATCTTTTTTTGATGCAGCAAATACTCATCAAGGCATGACTTCAAACGCGTCACTTGATACGACCAAATCCGTGGCGGGATGTAAGGGGTCTGATCTTGAAAATGCCTCGGGTTACAAGACTCCAGTCGCCTTATACCGCTTCGGTCAACAACGACAAACCCAAGAAAGTCTCTGGCATCAATAAGTCTATCCAGCTCAGCTACAAGTTGCGTGTATTTACTTTTTGATATCAACGCAATCGCAGCATCAAAAACACGCGGATGCCTCATCAAGTCTCTAGCCAGAATTCCTTCTCGGCTACAGAGTTCGAATATCTTCCTGACGGGCTTGAAAAAATTTTCAACCGCAGAGCCCAAGTTTACAGCACCACGCGGCCCCCATATCCTCCATGAAAACACAAGACGCAAATCATCTGCGTTCAAAGGATCAATCGACGGTGACTTTCTATTAATTTTTACACCATCGCCGAAGTTCAGCAGTTTCCTTTTCCCGCCCCATGGAGACAAATCCCACACTGGATCACCCCAGCGCGACACTTCATTGCCATTCTCGTCTTCGATACAAATCCAGTCTTTTGGCGGTGGCCAACTTGGGGGGCGGTAGCTTCGTGATTCAGGAGTTGCTGGCAGACCAGGAATTGCCAATCCAAAGTGATCTAGGCTTAAAGTCATTTCAGACCTCACAAGTGCTTTCTATGAGGTATCTCCAATGGGGATGAAATTCGCCCTCATCTATCCGCTCCAACGCCTCTCGAACCCAGTATTTTCGCAGCTCATTGGATTCTTTGAACCATTTCAACTTTGAACTCAATGCCTTGATAGCCAGATCGACATGAACCGCAGGATCGACCTTGTTTTTCTGAATAGGCGCATACCCTTGAAGAACAATCATTTTCAGGCATCTCATGCTTGCAACAGACCAAACATAATCCTGGCTATCAATGTCGCGATGATGCGCACAAAACAAACACCCTGTTGGAGTTTTGCAATCCGGAACAGGCGTCATTCCCGGGATATTTGACACCAATTCCGGTACGCCATCACACATTCCCGGGGCTACACTTTCCTTTCCGCTTACGCCAATTGAAGGATCGTAAAGGGGCCAGAATTGAACGATCTCGGCCATAGCGACTTGAAGACTAGGCTCTTCGTACACTCGAAACAGGATTTCTTTCGTGTGCTGGGATTGCTCCGCCGCAAGCTCTGGGTCTCTAGATTTCTTCAAAAGCCAATTAACCCTGACTTTGCGAAGAACTGATGGCGGCACAAATTTAATTCCAGACCGTAGGCAGATATCATTCCTGAATCTTGTGAAATACGGCGCATTCATATCTGATCGGCCATTTATTTTTACGAACGGAAACAGCTCAGAGCAGCCAGAAAAGAACTCTGCCCTCCAGCCTAAATATCTTTCGAAGTGCTTTTTATATTCAGAATATATTTCAAATAAAACCTCACCCGATTTTCTGTTTTTATACTCCCTAACCTCATAACCATCTATGGAGCTTTTATAGCTGTACTGTGTAATTTTCAGCCTGTAGGCCTGCGCCAAATTCATGCCAGTTTGTGAGATGAACAGCAATAGCTCAGCTTCAAGGCGAAGATTCGCTAGTGGAAACCTTCTGCTCATGCTCGTGTTATTTTCTCGCTGCTCCCTTGCCGCCCGTACTTGGCTTTCCGCATATTTTGAATATTTATTTTCAGATTTATACGCCACGAGACTTTCTCTATCTTTCATCCCTGACCACTCAACAAGCTCTTGCCCTGAGCGCAGTTTGATTCGTACAGGCAAGGGGCCAAGCAACGCGTCTGCTGACAACCCATTAATCACGTCGATCAAAAGGCCACTAAACTCCAGAGCCGAAGATAAAGAACTTTTGTCAGCCTCTCTCCCACCAACAGCCCGCCGTGGTTTCTTTGGGCGTCGCACTCTAGTTGTCTCCAAAAGCGATGTTTTACGTTCGAAGACCCTATTCAGAACGCTCGCCACTGTACTAGCTAGCGTATGCATCGTTTCTCCAGAAACACTCTTGATCTTATAGAGATGAATTAAGTAGTCACACCAATGCCGGTATGTCGACTCAACGGTCTGATAGCTTATCGGACGATTTATCGGGTCTTGATCCGCCCATGTCCAGAATGTCCGTAAGTTACGGACAGCAGCGCGCGCCGTATGTGGGGATCCGCCGGACACCAATGCGGAAATCAATACTGCATGGATGTCATTCACGAGGCCTAAACGTTCCTCAATCACATCGCCAAACAATCCTGAATTAATTTTTTCGGCAACCACCCGGGCATTCTCCCCTGTCGCACCCCTATATAGGAATATGCGCAAATCCCATGGAGTTTGATGCCGCCCATACTCAACCATGGGAAAGGTCAGGTCCGGGATATCAGTATTTTTCATTTCTTGGACTCACGCTTTTGGAGACCCCAAAAAAGGCCAGCGTAAATGCGTTGGCCACCTCAATTTTCGCCTTTGTGTGCTCAATAAATGTGATGTATCGAAATGTTGTGGACTCATGTCGATGATGCATCGCTCTTCTGACGAACTCGATTGCGGCCTTAACGTTTCCAACCCCAATGGAGATGGACATTAACCATGTTCCATATGTCGCCCGAGTCTGGTGAAAATGGAATCTCTGTAAAAATTTCAACCCTGCGCAGATACCGTGGCGACGAATATCTACCATTTCTCTATTCACTGCCGCCGGCTTGAACGGGTTTCCAAAGCGCGTCAAGAAAAGGCATGCCTTATTTGATTTGTCTGCTTTTATTACCCGGTCGAGATGTCTTGTAGAGGTCGCATAGGCTTTCATCAGGCGCATTAATTCATCTGGTATCAGCAAGTCCCCTGACACATCAAACTTCGTAGAAATGCCCGTCCCAGGACCGACGGGCACAACCCACATGCCAGGAACAGCAGGATCTCTCATGGCATTTTCAAGCGCAGGGACTTTAAGTGAGGTGATTGTTCCTAAGCGAGCCCCTGTAAAGAAGCCGATCAACAGCATCAAATGCAACTCTTCACTGGCATGCTCCTTGGTGTAGCGAAGCAGATCCTGCATATGCTCTGCTGTAATCGGCAAAAGGCCGTCTTCGAGCCTGACTCCCGGCCTCGCTCGATTCGGTATCGAGATGTCTGTAGTTATCCTCTGCAGCGTCCGTTCAAACCCGACGCTATCGAAATAACGCATAACAGCCACTCTGTTTTGCCACTTCGGGGCGTCATGGCTGATGAAGTTATGCCCAGCACAAAAGCGATAGAACCTGATAACAGCCCTCATCCGGGCGGAAGTAGTAGCTGGACTGAGGCCTCCGCGATCCCTTTCGTCGATTAGGGCGCCCCTATAGCGCACAAGAACACGCTCGGCCTTATTTTTCGGAAAATGCCTCCAATCAACACTCTCTGAATCTAGCCATTTAGCGTATTTGTGCAGATGTTCCAACAAGTTCTGTATGGTTTCCGCCTTCATTCCCCGACTGCGGCTCATTTCTAGAGCCCATAGATTTGCTTCGCTCCATGGCGTTGCGTCCTTCCAAAATATCTGGGGCAAACGTTCAACAGCCCGAACCACCGCGTCGAGCTCCCATTGCACTGATCGCCCAGCGACGACCGGGCGGTGTGGTTGATAGTGGATGTATTCCAGACGGGCCATGGAATCTAGGAAAGTTTTTAAAGCGCTATTCGCGTACGATCCGCTTTTAAATTTTCATTCCAGCGGATGGACATATGACCATTTCTCTCTTTTCCACCACTCAACAGATGCTTTATTGCTCGGGTCAACTTGTTTGTAGCCAGCAAAGCCTCTAACTATCCATTCAACAAACATCGGTCGTGCCACACCAACGACATCCACCATTTCTAAAGTTGGCTGATTTTTTCTTAACAAAACATCAGCCCATTCCGCTGCAGTAATTTTTCCGTGTGACTGCTGTTCTAGATATTCATAAAGCTGATCGCCGGTATCACTTGCCCATTCCCTAATAGCCCAACTCAAGCGATCCGCAGCAGTTTCATTTTCGTTCTTTATTGGGACGGGTGCTGCAAACGGAAAACCTTCTGCTTCCGGGATCTTCTCCCCTGCCATCAACCAGATTTCATCTTCCCTGTAGGCTCTGCACCAAAACTCAAGCATTTCTTGAGTGGCGGACTGTTTTTTGTAATAAAAATTTTTCCATTTATCCGCACTAATCCCGCTCGCTACTTCAAGCAAGCGAAACCTCCCCCTGCAGTTAAATCTGTCATGTGCGAGTTTGCGGAGTCGTTCATTGATCTCGGATTTCTTTGTCATACAAGATTGTCGGTATCAGCACCCCAAGGCCAGGACAGTGTATTTATAGCATTAAATTTACACCAAACAAGCCCGCCGGTTTCAGCCAGCCTTCGTTGCTGTGCTTGCATGGGCAATGGAATGCGTGCCGCCTTATCGCTCAAGCAAGGGGTAACAGAAGGCGTCTCTAGCGCTAGCAAGGCAAGATCTCATCACATCGGGCTCAATGCCGACAAGCTCAGCAACGAAACAAAAAGTACAACGAAGATAATTGTTGACTGCCTTGGATTTTTGCCTCACACTTCAGTCCAACGAGTCACGATGTTGATTGGAGGTCGGTCATGCATGCGGCAACAAACACGAATTTCCAGCCGATTCGCCGTCGGAAGCTGGACCTCGACTTGAGCCAACACGCTCAGGTGCGCAAGCAGCAGCGCGCGATCTCTCAGGATGCAATCGAACTCATCGTGTTCTTCGGTGAACGTTCGCATGACGGGCGGGGAGGCATCCGCTGCGTGATGACTGCGAAGGTGATTGCTCGACTGGCCAGCCAGCTGGGCGCCTCGGCGCGTGTGGAAAAACTGAAAGGGTGCTACGTCGTGCTGAGTGCAGAAGACGAGTGCAGCGTAATCACCGTGGGGCATCTCTATGTCTGAGAACATCAATAGTCGTACTGCCGGTGGGCTTTCCCGTGCATCAGCGTCAGCCGCTTTTTCCGGACTTGTCGATGAGTTCTGGAAAGCAGCTCCTCGGTCTCGTAATGACGCAGCCCTTTGTGCACTGGGCTGGGTAGCCGTCACTCGAATGCTGGTTCGGGGCGAACTCACCGGAGAACTCCAAGACCTCTTGCAAGCGAGGTGCTGGGAAGAGGCGAAGCAGCTTGGCTTGCCTGAGGATATTCATGGCCTGCTTTGGCCTGCAGAAGATGCAGGGGGGGCTTCTGAGCGGACGCGCTTGCGTGCCTTGGGGCTCGTTTCTGAATCGTTTGCGGAATCAGGTCTTGGCGAGCTGGATCTCCATGATGTGATCGGCGAATACGCCGACACATTGGGTTTGGGGTACGACGCTGGTTTGTGCGACACCCTGATCGAAACGCTGGAGGCGCCGGCGGGCAGCAAGGTTTGGATCCCCTTCGATCCCAGCGGACAACTTGCTGTCAGAGCCCTGCGCCGTGGTTTGCGGGTAGTTGTCTCTGGCCCTGCACGAAATCATTGGTCCCAGTCTGTTGTTCGCTTGTTGGCGCTGATCGAGGGGAAGTACGGCCTGCTTGATCTCAACGAAGACGACATGGCAGCACATGGCTTGCCGCCACTCCGATCTGTTGATTATCTGCTTGCTTGTCCGCCTATCGGGGTGAAGCTCATGCAGGGGGCCGGTTGGAGAAAGTGGGAAGGTGTCGAACTGGGGCTACCGGGAAGCGACTCGATATATCGGCCGATGCTGGATCGGCATACCGTCCAGTTGGATCGCAGCGAATCCTGGGCTGTTGCCGCATTTTGGCCGTATGTCGAAAAGCGTGCCGTTTTCCTGACAAGCCCGAACGTGCTCTTCGCCAAGGGGCAGGAGCAGCGGCTGCGTGAGTTTCTGATCCTCGGTTCAAGTCAGCCGGCAGCTGTCATTTCGCTTCCTCCGCGCCTCATCAATGGAAGTGGCGTTGTCACTGCGATTACGGTTTTGGATCGCCGCCAGAAATCATTTGGCGTGCGTATGGTTGATGCGGCGGCTGCAACGATCGAAACCAAGTCCACGATGAAGTTTTCGCGTGCTCTTGATTCGCGGCGAGTGACAGAATTGCTTACAAGCCCAGGCGAAGTGCCGGATGTGTCGCGGACGATCGGTCTGGATGAAATCATCGCCAATGACTTTGGCCTGATGCCTGCACGATACATCAGCCCGCCAAGCTTGGATGCAGAGTATCGAGTTCCGCTTGGCGAACTGGTCGAAACCGTTGTCAGAGCACCTGTTGCATCGAAGGAAGCGTCCGCAGTCGAGGTGCAGGAGGTAGGCATCGCAGACCTTGATCAATGGGGTGGCTTATTCGGCCCATTCCTGCGGACGACCAATATTCAGGCCAGAAAGCTTGAGGAATGCCGCTTGCGTCGGAATGACATATTGGTATCCGTCAAGGGTACGCTCGGTAAAGTCGGTATGTTCTTGGATGATGGTGTTCGGGATTCCGAAAAAGCAGAGTTGCATTCCGTCTGCGCACAAAGCGTTGTGGCGCTGCGCGTCAGGACCGATCGGGTAAGCGTGGTGTCGCTTTATCTGTATCTGCGATCTGACGATTTCAAGAACCAACTGACCGCGTTCAGGACCGGCGTGGCTCAAGCTCACGTAACGCCTAGCTCGCTATTGCGAGACGTGAAGATTCCCTTGCGCAGTCTGCCTGAGCAACAGGCTGCGGAAAGCCTCTATTACGAGTTATGCCAGCTTGAAGAACAGGTAAAGCGTGCGCAGAGCCGCATGGAAGAAATCCGCCTCGGCTTGTGAGCCGCCGCGCAAATAAATAGCAACAGAACATAACTGGATCAGTGACATGCCACTAACCCTGCCACAACTGGAACGCCACCTCTTCAAAGCCGCCGACATCCTGCGCGGCAAGATGGATGCCTCCGAATTCAAGGAATACATCTTCGGGATGCTGTTCCTCAAGCGCTGCTCCGACGTGTTCGAGCAGCGTCGTGCCGAGGTCATCAAACTCGAAATCGAAGCAGGCAAAACACCTGAGGAAGCCGAAGCCTCCGCCGAGAACAAGCGCTGGTACAAGAAAGACGGCTACTTCTGGGTGCCGGAAAAGTCGCGCTACAGCTATCTGCTCGACAACTCGCGTCAGGTCAACGTGGGCGACCTGCTGAGCAAGGCGCTCGCCGGGATTGAAGGCGAGAACGTCAGCCTCTACGACGTGCTGGAGCACATCGACTTCACCCGCAAGATCGGCCAGAGCAAGATTCCCGATCTCAAGCTGCAGCAGCTCATCACGCATTTCAGCAAGTACAGCCTGCGCAATGAAGACTTTGAGTTCCCTGATCTGCTGGGGGCCGCCTACGAATACCTGATTGGCGAATTCGCAGACTCAGCAGGCAAGAAAGGCGGCGAGTTCTACACGCCGCGCTCGGTGGTGCGGATGATGGTGCGCTTGCTCAAGCCCGAGCTCCAGCACGATATCTACGACCCTTGCTGCGGCTCTGGCGGCATGCTGATCGCCGCCAAGGAATACATCGACGAGCACGGCGAAGACGGGCGCAAGGCGAGCCTGTTTGGCCAGGAATTCAACGGCACGGTGTGGTCCATCGCCAAGATGAACATGCTGCTGCATGGCATCAGCAATGCCAACCTGCAGAACGAAGACACCTTGGCTGACCCGCAGCATGTGGAAGACGGCGAGCTGATGCACTTCGACCGCGTGCTCACCAATCCACCGTTTTCCATCAACTGGGGCAATACGGAAAAAGACGCCGATGGCAACCCGGCCTGGAAACCCAAGTTTGAAACCGAGCGCTTCACCTACGGCCAGGTGCCGCTGGGCGCCAAGAAGGCCGACCTGATGTTCCTGCAACACATGCTGGCCGTCACGCGAGACGGCGGCATGGTGGCCACTGTTCTGCCTCACGGGGTGTTGTTCCGGGGCGGTGAGGAAAAATCCATCCGCGCTGGCATCATTGAAGACGACCTGCTCGAAGCCGTCATCGGCGTGGCACCCAATCTGTTCTACGGCACCGGCATTCCCGCCTGCATTCTGGTTCTGCGCCAGCGGGTGCAGAATGGTGCCAATCGCGTCAGCGGTAAGCCTGCCGAGCGCCAGGGCAAGGTTCTGTTCATCAATGCCGACCGCGAGTTCTTCGAGGGCCGCGCGCAGAACTACCTGCTGCCTGAGCACATCGAAAAAATCGTCACCACCTTCGACGAATTCCGCGCCATTGATGGTTTCTCGGCCATCGTGGACAACACCACGCTCAAGGCTAACGATTACAACCTCAACATCCGCCGCTACGCCGATAACGCGCCACCGCCCGAGCCGCACGACGTGCGCGCCCATCTGGTCGGTGGCATCCCCAAGGCCGAGGTGGCTGATAAGGCCCAACTCTTCAGCGCCCACGGTTTGAACCCGCTGGACTTGCTGGTTGAACGCGACGCCAAGTATTTCGACTTCGCACCCGCACTGGCCACACGGCAATCACTCAAGCCTGCCATCGAAGGCAATGTCGGGCTCGTCGCCAAGGAGGCCGCCATCCGCGCTGCTTTCGAGCAGTGGTGGCAAGAGCATAGCGTGCGCATCACGGCGCTCTCCGGGCAGCTGGAAAATGCAGCCAGCCTGGTGGCGTTGCGTGCTGATCTTCTGGCCAGCTTCAGCCAGAGTCTGGAGGCCATCGGCCTGCTCGACCCCTTCCAGGTGCGAGGCATCGTGGCGGGCTTCTGGTACCAGACCAAGTACGAATTCCTCACCTTGCAGGCACGCGGCGCCAAGGGCGTGGCGGATGCCTGGCGCACCAGCATCGTCACCGCGCTGGAAGACAAGGCCAGCAAGGAAAGTCCGCTGGAGCACAAGCTGGTCAAGTTCCTCATGAGCGACTTCGTCGAAGCCATCACCGAGCTGGAGGCCAAAAAGACTGAGCTGGACAGCCAGATCAAGGCCGCCAGCCCCAAGGATGCAGAAGTGGAAGATGGCGAAGCCGCCGAGGCAGCGGAGGACGATGCGGACGAAGAAAACGCCGTGGACGAAGCCCAGCTCAAGGCCTGGAAAAAGGAACTCACCGCCGTCAAGAAGCAACTCAAGGCCAAAAACGACAGCTTCAAACAGCACATTGATGAGGCCGTGGATGGCCTGACGCCGGAGGCCGCCGCTGAATTGCTGCTTACCATCCTGCATAACGACATGCAGGCTATCGTCGAGCGCTACATGACCGCCAAGCGCAAAGATATCGTCGCTGCATTCGAGAACTGGTGGGACAAGTACCGTGTAACTCTGACCGAGATAGAGGGCAGGCGTGGCGACGCAGCTGCGGCACTACAGGGCTTTTTGAAGGGGCTCAAGTATGTCTAAGCCAGTGGATATCCTGCCCCGTCATCAATATGGCGCTTTCCTGGAGCAATTGCCTGACGACTGGGAGCAGAAGGAGATCAAACAAATCGGAGCCGTTGTTGGCGGGGGGACACCGTCACGCGATGTGCCGTCCTTCTGGCGGGGATCAATCCCATGGGTCACGCCCGGCGAAGTCAGTGGCGAAGCTGCCAAGCTGCTCCACGACACGGCCGACCACATCAGCGCGTCGGGCCTGGCTGGCAGTGGCGCGAACCTGCTGCCTGCCGGATCACTACTAGTGACAACACGTGCCACGCTGGGCGCCCGCGTCATCAATGCGGTGCCCATGGCGACAAACCAGGGTTTCAAGTCCGTTGTATTCAAAAGCCCCGAGGAAGCCAGCTACTACTTCCACCTCTTTGAAAAGGTAAAGCCCGAACTAGTACGTCGAGCATCGGGAACTACCTTCCTAGAAATATCTGGTGCTGAGTTTGGCTCCATCAAAGTGCCCAGCCCATCGCCGAACGAGAAACTGACGATCTCGCAGATTCTCGACACCCTCGACACCGCCATTCACGAAACTGAGGCGATCATCGCCAAGCTCAAGGCCGTCAAACAGGGCCTGCTGCATGACCTGCTGACGCGCGGCATCGATACCAACGGTGATCTGCGCCCGCCCCAGGTCGAGGCACCGCATCTCTACAAGGAGTCGCCGCTAGGGTGGATTCCGAAGGAGTGGGATGCCCATGTATTCGGCGATACCATCGAGCACATCATCGACTTTCGTGGACGCACGCCGAAAAAGCTCGGGATGGATTGGGGTGGCGGCGACATCCTTGCTCTGTCGGCCAACAACGTGCAGCCCGGCGGGATTGACATCAGTCGCGAGGCCTACTTTGGTGGGGAGCGTCTGTATCGCAAGTGGATGACCAGTGGTGATGTGCGTAAGGGTGACGTCCTTCTGACCATGGAAGCTCCGCTTGGCAACGTAGCGCAGATTCCCGATGACGCTAGGTACATCCTGAGTCAACGCGTCATCGCTCTTCGATTCAAACCAGACAAGATTCTCAATGAATTCGCGTTCTGGCAAATGCAAAGCACAGAGTTCCGGCGAGCGATGGTCAAACGGTCAACCGGTAGTACAGCTACGGGAATTCAGCGAGCCGAATTGGTCAAGCTGCACTTTAAGTCGCCACCCGTTGATGAGCAGTCGCTGATCGCACAAAGACTGTTCTCGGTTGAGCATAAGCTGGCCAGTGAATTGGCCGCTCTGAACAAGCAGAAACAGGAAAAATCCGGCCTCATGGACGACCTCCTCACCGGTCGCGTCCGCGTCACGCCACTGCTGGCCGAAGCTGCACAACAACCAGGGAGCGCCTGATGGGCTGGGAACTCGAAGAGGTAGAAAAACCATTTGTAGCCCAGTTGCAGGGGCTGGGATGGACACATGTCGCGGGCAGCCTTGACGACCCGGCAGTCACCGGCAGAACCAGTTTTGCCGAAGTGATCCAGGAGGGGCTGCTGCGCGAACAATTGCGCGCGCTGAACCTGGGGCCTGATGTGGCGCCCTGGCTGGATGAGGCGCGGCTTTCGGAAGCCGTTGCCGCGATCACAAGGCTGGGCACGCACAAGTTGATGGAGGCGAACGAGAAGGCCACAGCTTTGCTGATCCGTGGCCTGACGGTGGAAGGCCTGCCCGGCTGGGATGGCGGGCGCGGCCAGACGATTCGCTTCATCGACTGGGACACCCCGGCCAACAACCGCTTCACGGTCGTCAACCAGTTCCGCGTGGATTGCCCACCCGGCTTCAACAGCGCCAAGCACTTCATCGTGCCCGATCTGGTGCTGCTGGTGAATGGCATTCCGCTGGTGGTGGTGGAGTGCAAGAGCCCGTCCATCCCCGAGCCACTGGCTGATGCGGTGGACCAACTGCGGCGCTACAGCAACCAGCGCAAGGCAGCACTCGAGGTAGATGACAACGAGGGCAACGAGCCTCTGTTCGCGACCAATCAGCTGCTGGTGGCCACCAGCTTTGACGAGGCGCGCGTTGGCTGCGTGGGCGCAGCTTTCGAGCACTACGCCCAGTGGAAGACGGTGGTCGGCCCCGATGGCTCAGGAAGCGAGATCGAGGTGGCGCAGGCGCTCGGCAAGGCCGCACTCTCCGAACAGGAGCGGCTGATCGCTGGGATGCTCGCTCCCGCGCATCTGCTGGATGTGCTGCAGAACTTCATGCTGTTCATGCAGGCGGGCGGGCAGACCATCAAGACGGTGTGCCGCTATCAGCAGTATCGCGCCGTGAACCGCGCCATCGTTCGGCTCAAGGCCGGCAAGACACGCTTGCAGCACGGCGAGAGTGATCAGCGTGGCGGCATCATCTGGCACACCCAGGGCTCTGGCAAGTCGCTCACCATGGTGTTTCTGGTGCGCAAGATGCGCGCAGACGCGCAGCTCCGGCGCTTCAAGGTGATCGTCGTTACCGACCGCAAGGACCTGCAGGGCCAGTTGTCCGTAACGGCCACGCTGACTGGCGAGATAGTTGAAGTTGCTGAGAGCACGATCGGCGTGAAGGCGCTGGCGCGGCGCAAAGGACCGGGACTGATCTTTGCCACGATCCAGAAATACCGGGATTCAGACAGCACCGATGATGCTCCGCTGACGGCCGACGACCTGCCCAAGGTGGAAGAACCCAAGGCCGTGTATGGCAAAGGCGACAAAGCCGACGAGAAATTTGAAGTGCTGAACGAGGATGACAGCATCCTCGTGCTGGTAGACGAAGCGCACCGCACTCAGGCGGGCGACCTGCATGCGAACCTGATGGCCGGGCTGCCGAATTGCGCGCGCATTGGCTTCACCGGCACGCCGATCATCATGGGCGAGAAGAAACGCACCCATGAGATCTTCGGCGAATTCATCGATCGCTACACCATCAAGGAGGCCGAGGCCGACGGTGCGACCGTGCCCGTGCTCTACGAAGGGCGTACCGCCAACGGCGCAGTCAAGGATGGCGCCAGCCTGGACGAGTTGTTTGAAGATCTGTTCCGTCAGCACACGAAGGAAGAGCTGGAGGCGATCAAGAAGAAGTACGCCACCAAGGGCCATATCTTCGATGCCCCGGCGCTGATTGCCGACAAGGCGCGCGACATCCTTCGCCACTATGTCACCAACATCCTGCCCAACGGCTACAAGGCGCAGGTAGTGGCCTACAGCCGCTTGGCGGCGATTCGCTACTTCGAGGCCTTGAAGCAGGCCCGCGATGAACTGTTGGCCGAGGCGAATGCGCTTTCTGCCGAAGACAAGGCGCTGGATGACGAAGCTCTGTGTCAGCGCCCGCCGAAGGTGCAAGCCGTTGTGCAGGCCTGGCGCTATCGCGACACGCTGGCCAACATCGAATTTGCTCCCATCATTTCGGGCAGCAACAACGATGATCCGGCCTGGAAGCAATGGACCGATGGCGCGGTGCACGAGCAGCTGATCAAGCGTTTCAAGAAGCCACTGTTCCATGCCAAGCCTGAGAAGACCGATCCGCTGGCCTTTCTGGTGGTGAAGTCGATGCTGCTGACCGGGTTTGATGCCCCCATCGAAGGCGTGATGTACCTGGACCGCCCGATCCGCGAGGCAGAACTGCTGCAGGCGATTGCGCGCGTCAACCGTACCGGCTTCGGCAAGCGCTGCGGCATCGTGGTGGACTATTACGGCGTGGCGCAGCACCTGAAAGAGGCGCTGGCTGCCTACGCCGATGAGGATGTGGAAGGTGCGCTGGCCAGCCTGAAGGACGAAGTACCGGTGCTGCGCGACCGGCATCTGCGCGTAGTGGATCTGTTCCGCCAGCGCGGCATCGAGTCGCTGGAGGATACCGAGGCTTGCGTCGAAGCATTGCGCGACGAGAAGCTGCGCGCCGAGTTCGCCGTCAAGCTGAAAGCCTTCCTCTCTTCACTGGACACCGTTCTGCCACGCCCCGAGGGGCTGCCGTACACGGGCGATTCCAAGCGGCTCGCCTACATCTATGCCCGTGCGCGCAACCGCTACAAAGACACGCCCGTACTGGGCAAGGATGTCGGCGCCAAAGTGCGCAAGCTGATCGATGATCATGTGATTTCGCTGGGCATCGATCCCAAAGTTCCGCCAGTTCAACTGACGGATGCCGCTTTTGAAAAGCACCTGGAGACGACAACCAAAGAAGCCGGCGTAGTCGCCAGTCGTGCAGTGGCTTCCGAAATGGAACACGCGATCCGTTCGCACATCCGCAAGCACACCGAGGAAGATCCGGTGCTGTACCGCAAACTCTCCGAGCGTTTGAACGACATCCTGAAGAGCTTGGGCGAACAGTGGAATGAGGTGATCGCACAGCTGCAGAAGATCATCGATGAGCTGCGCTCCGGCAAGGCTGGCAGTGCTGATGCACCGAGCGACTTGCCCGAGCATTGCGCGCCGTTTCTGCGCACAGTCTTGGACGTAGTGTGTGCAGGCCAGGCACCGACCCCAGACGATTTGCTGCGCCTGAAGGATCTGACAGTAGAGCTGGTGGAGCTGCTGGTGCAGGAGCTGAAAGACAATCGTGGCATCTGGAGCCCCAGCAAGCGCGCGGCACAGGAAAACTTGAACACGCAATTGTTTGAGCATCTGATGCGGCTGCGCCCCCCACTAGTTGATACCGAAAAGGCAGGGGTGCTGGCCGACAAGCTGATGGAACAAGCACGCGCCAACCACGACAAGCTGGTGCAGGTTTGAGGATGCTCGCGCCCCTGCCCCCAAACGATCACCAGACGGATAGCTCTGCTGCCGAGGCAGAGGGCTGTATCCAGATGGACGGTTTGCAATTTGCAATCCGACGCAGCTCCCGACGGCGGACGATGCAGATCACGGTGGAACGCACAGGGGAACTGATTCTGAGTGCGCCGCCTGAGGTGGGCATCGACCGGCTTCGCGAATTTGTCAGCGAGAAACGTTTCTGGATTTATACCAAGCTGGCAGAAAAGGATCGCTTGCAACGCAAAGTGCCGCGCAAGGAGTTCGTCGCTGGCGAGGGCTTCCTGTATCTCGGGCGCACCCATCGGCTGAAACTGGTTGATGGACAAGACTCGCCCCTGAAGCTTGTAAATGGGCGCTTTGCGCTGTGTCGCGATGCGCAGGCAGGCGCACGGGAGCACTTCATCCGCTGGTATAGCGATAGGGCTCGCGTCTGGTTGTCGGGCCGGGTGGCCGACTACCAGTCACGCATGGAAGTTGCGCCGGCTGGCGTGAAGGTGCAGGACCTTGGCTATCGCTGGGGCTCTTGCGGAAAAGGTGACTGGCTGTACTTCCACTGGAAGACAATCTTGCTGCCCGCGCGCATCGCGGAATATGTGGTGGTGCATGAGATTGCCCACCTGCACGAGCCACACCACACACCTGCATTCTGGCTGCGCGTTGAGCGCGCAATGCCCGACTATGCGCAGCGCAGGGCCTGGTTGGCCGAACACGGAATTGATGTTGAGGGGATATAGAAAAACATGGCGGACTATTTCACCAGTGACCACTTCAAGCTGCTGAACAAGTGGAAGGGGCAAAAGCGCGACGAATCCAGTCCCGAGCAGAACCGTGCTTACGAGGAGCTGAAGAGGGCCTACGAGGTGACCGAGGCGTGGGCCACCGGGGTGAAGACCAAGCTGTTCCCGAAGGGGGTGGTCAAGGTTCGCAAGCGCCCAACCAGTCAGGCGAACTCATTCCTTCCCTACAACTGGGCGCGAATCTACCCGGCTGCGAATTCGCCAAAAGAGCTGGCTTATACCGTTGGGATTGGTGATGACAATGTTTTTGTGGTCAAGGTCGATACGGTTGGGCTCGATGAGGGCAATCCCATTCGACGTGACTACCTTGCACTGCGTGGCGGCTATGACAACAAGTCACCTATTGTCGCCATGCTTCCGGCCTCGGAAGGGCTGGGTAAATCGCTGACTGAACTAGTCGAGTGGAGCGTTAAAGCTATTCGCAATTTTCGGCTCCGCTATGACGAGGTGGTAGCCAAGCTGAGGCTGGCTGAAGAACTGAGCGATGAAGATCTGCTCAAACATTTCGATGGCAAGCCTGCTTTCAAAACATTCCGAGCTTCTTGGTCGCCGGAAGACAAAGCGACGTTTTGCAGACTGGCCAAAGCCGTTCACGCAGCGGGACTGGACTGGTGGCACATGGGCAAAGGGATTCAAGTGCGTTTTGGCCGCAAAAGCCCTGGCAGCGAGCGGGCAATAGGTGTGCTTGGAATAGTCCGTGGAAAAGGCATCCGGAAGATATCCTGGCATCGTGATGTCGGCCCTGTGGTCGAAATGCACCGTGTTCCATTAACTGAAGAACTGGTGGAACAAATTAAAGACGCCTTGGCCTCTGAGCGCGAAAGCTTGGAACGGTGGTTGGTGTTGGAAACAGAACGCCCTGGTCTGTGGCCCGATGAACTTCTGGATGATCCGACGGAGTCCGATGAGGATTCCGATGACGAGGAGCTGCCTATGGACACCCCCGTTACGCAAGCCTTCAATCGCATCTACTACGGCCCTCCAGGAACCGGGAAAACGTATGAGTTGTGTGAGTTGCTCGGCGCAGATTACAAAGATCCTATCAATTCAATTCCGATCGAAGAATGGCGCAAGCAATTCATCGCTGAACAGATAGGCGATCTCAAATGGTGGGAGGGTGCCGCTTTAGCACTGCACCAACTCGGCGGCAAAGCCAAAGTCGCCCAATTGCGTGAGCATCCGTTCATCAAGGCCATCGTGGCGACCAACACGGGAAACAAAAGCCCGACCCAGACGCTTTGGGGGGCGTTGCAGTACCACACACAAAGTGGCTCCCAGACGGTTAAGACAAAGAAAGGCGTCGCCCCTGCAATTTTCGATAAATTGACCGACTCCAACTGGCAATTGATCGAGGGCTGGAAGGATGAGTGTGCGGATTTGCTGGATATTTTGGATCGCCTGGAAAAGGGGCCTGATCAGAAAGAGCAACTGAAGCGCTATGAGTTTGTGACCTTCCATCAATCCTATGGCTACGAGGAGTTTGTGGAGGGCTTACGCCCTGTGTTGCAAGCAGACGGCGCCAGCGAAGAGAACGACGCCAGTGGTGATGTGAAATACAGGGTCGCATCAGGTGCTTTCAAGAAGCTATGCGCAAGGGCTCGGCTCTACCCCAACAAACGCTTTGCGATGGTGATCGATGAGATCAACCGAGGGAATATCAGTAAGATCTTTGGAGAGCTCATCACCCTCGTGGAAATCGATAAGCGCGAGGGCGCGAAGTATCCCGTCACCGTCACGCTTCCCTACTCGGGAGAGTCTTTCAGCGTACCCTCGAATGTCGATGTAATCGGGACGATGAATACCGCAGACCGTTCACTCGCGCTGGTCGATACCGCGCTTCGCCGCCGCTTCGAGTTTGTCGAGTCGATGCCAAAGCCTTCTGTTCTGGCAGGCGTCATCGTTTCTCATGGCGGCGTGGACATCAATCTCGAACAGATGCTGACCATGCTGAACAAGCGGGTCGAGGCGTTGTACGACCGTGATCACACCATCGGGCATGCCTACTTCACGGGAATCAAAGACCTGCCGGAGACCGAGAGATTCGATGAGCTGAAGACCATCTTCAAAAACAAGATCATCCCGCTTCTGGAGGAGTATTTTTTCGAGGACTGGCAGAAGATTCGTCTGGTTCTGGGCGACAACCAGAAGACGAAAAATACAGAGCTGCAATTCGTGCACGAAATTGGCCGCGAGGAGGATCTGCTGGCCTTGTTCGGTCGTGATAACGAGTTGGATCAATATGCGCTTCGATCGCGGTATCAGTTGAATCCCGATGCGCTTGCTCTGCCTGAAGCGTACGTGGGCATCTATGCAGCCAACACCGTAGCAAACGCTGAATGAATTCGCTGACGATCTTTGAGTTCGACAAGCTTGTCGAAGCAAAGGAAGGTGCCGCAGGGCTTACGGTGCCCCGGCGTGTTTTCGCTTGGCTGGAAACACAATGCTTGAGAAGTGACGAAGATGCCCCTGGCTGGCTCAAGCTGACCCAGCTGAATGGCCAGCGGGCTATTCAGGTCACCAGCTATGTAGGGGTGCTTCGTGCGCCTTGTGGGTTTCAAATTGAAGTGCTGCCGAAAACGGGAAAGCACACTTCACCTGATGAGGCACGCGCACTCCTCATTGAAATGCTTAAGTGCTTGGCTGGCTTTCGGCACATCAAAACAGCTAACGCGGACTTGGTGGCTGAACGGATGCCTCTCCTGGAGGTGTTTATCCAGCAATTCTTGTCGGCAGTGAGTACGCTGATTAAGCGTGGATTGCGTAGTGACTATGTTGCGCGACAGGACAATCTCTTTGCCTTGCGCGGCCGTCTGTTGGTCGCACAGCAGATATCACAGAATCTGCTGCGTCGTGATCGCTTCTTCACAGAGCATGATGAGTTTTCGCAGGACCGCGCAGAGAACCGACTGATTCATACAGCGCTTCGTCATGCGCTCACCCTGTGCCGTTCACAGGAGAGCCAGCGTGTCGCACGCGAACTTGGCTTCGTTTTCGCGGATGTCCCACTGTCCGTCGATGTTGCCTTAGATATTCAGCGAATCAGGCTGGATCGAGGCATGGGCTATTACGAATCTGCGTTGGACTGGGCGAAGCTGATCCTGCAGGGCCTTAGCCCGATTTCAGGGATGGGAACGCATCATGCCCCTTCGCTGCTGTTTCCGATGGAGGCCGTGTTTGAGGCCTACGTCGAGAAGCACTTGGCAAAGCAGTTACGCGATGACTTCGTCTTGAAGGCGCAGGCAAGCAGCCAGCACCTCGTTGCGCACGACGATCAGCGATGGTTCCGCTTGAAGCCTGACTTATTGGTTAAGCAGAAGCAAACCACACGCTTGGTCTTAGACACGAAATGGAAGCTGCTAGATTCTGCGAAAAAGAACGGGCGAGAGAAATACCAACTCAGCCAGGCCGATTTCTATCAGCTGTACGCCTATGGTCATCACTACCTGGACGGCGACGGGGACATCGTATTGATCTACCCCAAGACAGACGCCTTTGCAGAGCCGCTGCCTGTCTTCGCGTTTCCGAAGGCGAATGGAATGCGTCTTTGGGTGCTGCCGTTTTATCTCAAGGCTAGAAAGTTGAAGCTACCGTCTTCAAATGAGCTGGACGGGATTTTTCTATCAGCAGCAGGACTTAACAAGCTTGATGCGTAGCGTTTAATAAAACGCAGCCAACAAAGAGCCAGAAAAATCTGCGGCGCTTCGCTTGCTTTCTGACTTGCTCCGCTACGCGGAGCAAGTCCAGACCTCGTTCTGGGCAAGAGTCAGTTTATGAACTTGATCAAAACCCACAAGAGCAACGCCACCGTCGGGCCGGTGTGTCCATACCCTGAATTTTGCACTTCCGTGTCTATTACGCTTTCTTGTTCGCTTTCGCGTACTCAGCCGGCAACACGCAGTTAGCGAGATATTCCTCGTAGGTCCCGCGGTAATCCACGACCTCGCCGTTTTCCTTGAGTTCAAGAATGCGGGTAGCCAGAGAATCGACGAACTCGCGGTCGTGCGAGACGAAGATCAGGGTGCCGCCAAAGTCCATTACGCCAGAGTTCAACGACTCGATGGATTCCATGTCCAAGTGATTGGTCGGCTCATCCAGCAGCACTACATTCTTGCGCTGGAGCATGAGGCGGCCGAAGAGCATGCGGCCTTGCTCGCCCCCGGAAATCACCTTGACGGATTTCTTCACGTCATCGCCCTTGAAGAGCAGACGGCCGAGCGTGCCGCGAATCAGGGTTTCGGCGTCGTCGCCTTCATAGCCACCTTCGCGCACATAACCCGAGATCCAGTCGGTCAGGTTCTCGTCGACTTCGAAATCCTTGGCGTGATCCTGTGCGTAGTAGCCGAGCTTGGCCTTCTCAGCCCACTTGATCGTGCCGGAGGTTGGGGTGAGCTCGCCTACCAGCAGCTTCATCAGCGTGGTCTTACCGACACCGTTCTCACCGATGATCGCCACACGGTCGCCCGCATCAAAGGTGACAGTGAGCTTGTTGATGATTTTCTGGCCCGGCTCGTAGCCGAAGCTAAGGTTTTCGATCTCCACCGCCTGACGGTGCAGCTTCTCTTTCTCGTCAAAGTCAAAGCGAATCCACGGGTACTGGCGGCTGGAAGGCTTGAAGTCCTCAATCTTGATC
Source organism: Uliginosibacterium sp. TH139 (assembly GCF_002855595.1). Taxonomy (NCBI): domain Bacteria; kingdom Pseudomonadati; phylum Pseudomonadota; class Betaproteobacteria; order Rhodocyclales; family Zoogloeaceae; genus Uliginosibacterium; species Uliginosibacterium sp. TH139. Next base: position 444,567 of record NZ_PKRR01000003.1, read on the forward strand.
TTCTCGATCTGCTTGGCGCGGCTAGTGGCCTGACGGGCTTTCGACTTGTTGGCCGAGAAACGGCGCACGAACTCCTGCAACTCGGCGACCTTTTCCTTGGCGCGTGCATTGTCACGCGACTGCTGTTCGCGCGCCTGCTGAGCGGCTTCCGTGTAGTCATCCCAGTTGCCGGGGTAAGTCTGGATGCGGCCATAGTCCAGATCGGCCATGTGCGTGCACACCTGATTCAGGAAGTGGCGGTCGTGACTGATGATGATCATCGTGCTGTTGCGATTGTTCAGCACATGCTCCAGCCAGCGGATAGTGTTGATATCGAGGTTGTTGGTCGGCTCATCGAGCAACAGGATGTCCGGGTTCGAGAACAAGGCCTGACACAGCAGCACACGCAGCTTCCAGCCCGGCGCCACTTCGCGCATCGGCCCATTGTGCTGGCTGGTCGGGATGCCCACGCCCAGCAGCAACTCGCCGGCACGCGCCTCGGCGGTGTAGCCGTCGTATTCGGAGAACTGGTGCTCCAGCTCGGCCGCGTGCATGTAGTCGTCTTCGGTGGCTTCCGGATTGGCGTAGATCGCATCCTTTTCCTGCATGCAGGCCCACATCTGCTCGTGGCCCATCATCACCACGTCCAGCACCCGCACATCTTCATAAGCGAACTGATCCTGGCGCAGGAATGCCATGCGCTCACCCGAATCCAGCGCCACGTTGCCAGCCGAAGGCTCCAGCACTCCCGCCAGAATCTTCATGAAGGTCGACTTGCCGGCGCCATTGGCGCCGATCAGACCGTAGCGGTTGCCGTCGCCGAACTTGATCGAGACGTTTTCAAACAGGGGCTTGGCCCCGAACTGCATGGTGATGTTGTTGGCGATAAGCACGACAGGTGTTCCCGGAAATCGGCTACCCGGAGGGGCAGGCAGCAAAGCTCACTATTCTAGCGCAGCACAAAAAAACCCGACAGCTCAAGCAGTTGCCTGACTTTTTGATCTGTTGCCGAAATGCAAAACAAAGTAATAAATGAAAAAAATGATGCGATTAATCAATTCCATAACTAGAGGGTATCGGTGTAGGATTTGTTCCTACTTGTTACCGGAACCAAAACCAGTGACAAGTCCGGACCGTCTGGCGACGGCCAGACAACAGCAACCAAGGATCGCAGCCAGGGCAGCGCCCGGACTGACCATCCATGAAGGAGACTCAAGATGCATCGTTCGATCAAACCGGCAGCCGGCGCGCTGCTCCTCAGCCTGATCCTGGTCGCCTGCGGTGGCGGCGGTGGTGATGATTCGGGTAGCAGCACGACAACTGCAGCCGCCTCCAGCGCAGCGGCGTCAAGCAAGGCAGCCTCTTCGACGGCAGCAGCCACCTCTTCGACGGCAGCAGCCACCTCTTCGACGGCAACAGCCACCTCCTCAACAGCAGCTTCGGTTGCGGCTGGTGTTCCGATCAACGCATACAGCGCAACCAACGCCCCGGACAACTCCGCCGCAATCACGCTGAGTAACGCTACAGCCGCATCTTTCACCGTTTCGGGAGCCAACTTCGCGAACAACGGCGCAGGTGAGGAAACGGTAGACACCTCCGCTGCCGCTGCAACGAACTGGGCCAAGTACACCGGAGCCTTCGATGCATCCAGCACCTATCCGAAATCCGTCACTTTCGTTGCACGCGTCAAGGGCGCGGCCGCAACCTATAAAGGCATGGATCTTGAAATTGCCGTCCCGGACACCGCCGCCGGTGCTGCCAGCCGTGTCAAACTGATCGTCTCGACCAATACCACGACCGGCCCGCAAATTGAGAAGTATGACAATACAAACTCTATCAAGGACAACACGGTAGACGTCAGTTCCTACCATATTTATCACATTGTTCTGACACTCACTTCGGCTAGCACGGGTACGTTTACAACCTACGTCGACGGCGCTGAGAATGCCAACCTCTCGGTGGCCACGGCAGGCGCACTACGGCCCGCAAGCACCACAACCGACAACTACGTTGCGTTCGGAGCCAACAGCACATCCAATAAGTATCAGGGTTCGCTGGACTGGATGGTTTGGATGAATGGCGCTTATACACCCGCTCAACTAAGCGGTCAGTTGCCGTCCAGCCTCGGTACTACGACGGGCTATTGATAGCGCAGCTCTGCAAGCCATAAAGTAGTCGTAGAAGCGAAAAGCCCCGTCCCCGGACGGGGCTTTTTATTAAGCCTCAGGCTCAGTCAGCCTCGCCCCACTTCGCCATCAGGTGATGCGCCACGCCCAGCTGATCCAGAATCCGCGCCACCACGAAGTCCACCAGATCCTGCAAGGTCTGAGGATGGTGGTAGAAACCGGGGTTGGGCGGCAGGATCACGGTGCCCATCCTCGATAGGCGCAGCATGTTTTCCAGGTGCAAGGTGGAGAATGGCGCTTCGCGCGGCACGATCACCAGCTTGCGACCTTCCTTGAGGCAAACGTCCGCCGCACGCTCGATCAGGTTGCTCGACAAACCCGCCGCCACAGCGGCCAGCGTGCCCATGGTGCAAGGGCAGATCACCATCGCATCGGGTGGATTGCTGCCGGAAGCGATTGGCGCAAACCATTCTTCCCGGCCGTAAACCACAAGCTGCCCCTCCGCCGCGGCGAAGCGCGCTCGCAGCATCGCCTCGGTTTCCCGCGTAGAGCCCAGTTGCAGATCCATTTCCTGTTTCGCCACGATCTGCGCGGCCTGGGTGTAGACCACCTGCACACGGCATCCCGCAACCAGCAGGGACTCGATCAGACGCAGGCCATAGGGCATGCCGGAGGCCCCGGTGAGGGCGACGGTGATGGTTTTCATGGTCAGGGTAGGAAGTGAGAGTCAGTCGATCCTAGCACTGCAGACTGCGAGGTCAATCCAGCACAGCACGCGACAGCTAAACCCGGAGCCTTTTCTGCCGTAAAACGAAACGTACCCTATTCGAACCTTGCGCCTCCATGCTCGGCAAACTGATCACCGCCTTCCAGCACTGGTTGGACGACACTCCCGCTCCAGTCGCTCTGCGCGCCAAGCCCACCACTGCTTCCGCAAAAGAAACCGGTGCGCCTATCCCCGAGATAGCGGCACGCCCCCTGCCTGCCGGCATGACGGTGGAGGCCGAACCAGTACTGGTGCATCGCGAAGTGCTGGATGAAGCATTGGCCGTACGCGGTGTGGAGTTTTTCGTGCGCGGCGAGTTGCGTGACAAGATCCAGACCCAGCGGAATGCCGCGCGCCGTTTTCTCGATGGCGTGCTGGTGGATCAACTCGCCAGTTTGCGCCACACGCCGATGCGGCAGCGTCAGGCCTGGGTGCAACTCTCGGAGTTGAGCCTGATGCGCTTGGGCACTGGCAAGCTGCCGGCACGTGCCTGTGTGCTGCTGCTTGCCGATGACACCAGCCGGCCGGCCTCGGCAGATCTGCGTGAAGCGATGAGCGCCATGCAGGATGCCGGTCACGAGGTCTGGCTCGATGACGTGATCGGCAGCCCCTGGTGTCACAGCCTGCTTGGACAAGCCAGCGGCGTGACCCTGAGACTCGCCCTGCGCACCCCCTTCGAAGCGGATGCACTATTCCGGGAGGTGCGCGAACTGCAGCCGGGCATCCGCCTCGGCGCCTGGGATGTGAATACTCAGGAAGACTTCGAGCTGGCGCGTCGCCTGCGCTGCACACGTTTCTCCGGCGCCTTTGTGACCCGCCGCGAGGACTGGGGCGGCAATGAACTCTCACCGCAGATGCTCACCGTGGCCTCGTTGATCAACCAGATCCAGGAGGAAACCAATCTGCGCGAAGTAGCCCGGGTCTTGAAGCAGGACATGGCCATGTCCTACCGCCTGTTACGTTACGTGAATTCAGCCGCTCACGGCCTGAACCAGCAGATCGCCACCATCGAGCAGGGTCTGCTGATACTGGGCCAGGCGCAGATGGATCGCTGGCTGACCCTGTTGCTCCTCTCCGGCGGTGCAATGGGCGATACCGCCCTGACCGAAATTGCGCTGACCCGCGCCCGCTTCCTGGAACTCGTCGGCAGCTATCGCCTGCCGCCCGAACAATGCGAGAAGCTGTTCGTGCTGGGCCTGTTCTCGATGCTTGATGTGGCCCTCAAAGTGCCACTTGAAACCGCCGTGAAGCCTTTGCGCCTGGCCGAGCCTCTGAACGCCGCCCTGCTGCGCCACGAGGGCGCTTACGGCATGTACCTGTCGCTGGCTGACGCCTGCGAGCGCGGCGTGGCGTCGGAAATCGCACGCTACGCGCTGATGCTGGGACTGACCAGCAACAAGGTCAGCGCACGCCAGGTAGAAGCGATCAACTGGGTGGCCGAAATTGCCGCCCAGCCCGCCCTGCGCGCCCGGCAGTAAAAACCGCTCAACGCCCTGAGGACGCCTTTAGGACTGCCCAGTAACGGCTCTCACAAAAAACTACGCCGGCACAAGCCGGCGCACATTTCTACTCAGGGCCCAAACTTGGGACCACAGGCTGCTCAGTGCAGCTTCTCGGGCGCGCCGCAGCACTTCTTGTACTTCTTGCCGCTGCCACAGGGGCATTCCTCGTTACGGCCCGGCACATCCTCGGCACGGATCGGCTCGCGCGAGGCATTCACCACTTTGAGGTAACGCCGCCAGAACACGTAGAGGTACTGCAAACCTGCCACCAGCAGGCTGATGACTTCGTCCCGCTCGTTTTCGGTGAGCGGATGGCCGGGGGACTTCTCGCCGGTATCGAACGCGGCGATCAGGTTGAGCACCGCCACGCACTCTTCGTCTTCTTCCAGCGCATCCCAGTACTGGTCTTCGAGCCAGTCCATGCCATCACGAAAGCCGCGCGCCCAGCCTTCGGCCAGCGGCCAGCCACTGTCGAGCGGGTCTTCAAGATAGGGGAAATACATCAGCTCGGAGCCTTCACTGGCTGACACGCCGGACCAGTCTTCGCGGAAGCCGGCCGACACGCTGTTCCAGTGGCGGATCAGGAGCTCGAAGACACGGCGGGTATCTTCCTCGCTGATCTCGCCGTCCTCTTCCTCGCCCAGCACCACCGGCAGCCACTCACTCGGCAGGATGGTCTCAGGGCCGATGATCAGGGCGCAGAACAGACCATCGAGTTCCTCAATCGCGCAGGAGCCGGGATAACGGTCCAGCAGCGTGTCGAGCTCTTCGAGTTCGTCGTCATTCAGCGGAGTTTCAAGCTGGGGTGCAGTCATGGCAGGTACCGGAGAGTCAATAGCGTATTGTCGCCTACAACAGGTTCGATCGGCCCGGATTTGTCAGGCTTTGCTCGGAGCCGTGAGCCCCATGGAAAGATAGATGCTGGAGAGTTGCTCGACACCCATATCCGCCGGCTTTACCCATTCGGCCGGCACATACAGCAGGCCGCCGCCGATCGGGATCGGCGCAGTCGGCACCAGCACCGTACGATAGGGTTTGCCGCCCAACTCGATGATCGCCGGATTGGGCATCAGGGCCAGTACGGCCGTGCCGCCCTCGCCACCGAAGAAGCACCACACCGGTTTCATGGCCGCCAGATCAGTCTGCTGCTTGCGATCGAACATGCCGACGAAGCGATCCGTGGCGTCATACAGCGTGCCGATCAGGGGCAGGCGCTTGACGCTGCGGTCGATCAATGCCCGCAGGTGGCGGCGCAAGCTGGTCTGCACCACCAGGCCGAGCGCAAACACCACGCTGAGCAACACCAGCACCCCGAGCAGATAGGCTTTCCACTCGTTTTCCACCATCTGCAGGCCAATTGCCGAGAACAGGCCACCGATGATGCTGCCCGGCCCAAGCAGTTGCTTGATGAGATTGGCGACCCAGCCCAGCATGATGAAGGTGAGGATCAGCGGCAGCGAGGCCAGCAGCCCCGCCAGGAAGGTATTCAGCGGCGCCTTCAGGATGCGTTTCATTGGCCGCCCTCGAAGAGATCCGGCGCACCGCTGCGCGGCTGCACGAGACCGAAATGGCGCCACATCACCGGCGTGGCGACGCGGCCACGCGGCGTGCGCTGCAGATAACCCTGCTGGATCAGATAAGGCTCCAGCACATCTTCAATAGTGTCCGGCGCCTCACCGATGGCTGCGGCCAGATTGTCCAGCCCGACCGGGCCGCCACCGAATTTCTCCAGCATCGCGCCGAGCATCTTGCGGTCCATCAGATCGAGGCCAAGGTGATCAACGTCCAGCATCGACAGGGCAGCATCCGCCACCAGCTTGGTGATGCGGCCATCGGCCTTGACCTCTGCATAGTCACGACAACGCCGCAGCAGACGGTTGGCGATACGCGGGGTCCCGCGCGCACGGCGGGCGATTTCGAGCGCGCCTTCCTCCTCGATGGCGACGCCGAGCAGGCCTGCCGAACGGCTGACGATGTAGCCCAGTTCTTCGGGCGTATAGAACTCCAGCCGCGCATTGATGCCGAAACGGTCGCGCAGCGGGTTGGTGAGCATGCCGGCCCGCGTGGTGGCGCCAACCAGGGTGAAGGGCGGCAGATCAAGCTTGACCGAACGCGCGGCCGGGCCCTCGCCGATCATGATGTCGATCTGGTAATCCTCCAGCGCCGGGTAGAGGATTTCCTCGACCACCGGTGAGAGGCGGTGGATTTCGTCGATGAACAGCACGTCGTGCGGCTCAAGATTGGTCAGCAGCGCGGCCAGATCACCAGCGCGCTCCAGCACCGGGCCGGAGGTCTGGCGCAGATTCACGCCCATCTCGGCGGCAATGATGTGGGCCAGGGTGGTCTTGCCGAGGCCGGGCGGGCCGAAGAGCAGCACATGGTCGAGCGCCTCGCTGCGATTCTTGGCGGCATGGATGAAGATCTCCAACTGCTCGCGGATCTTCTGCTGGCCGACATACTCGGCCAGGCGCTTGGGGCGCAGGGCACGCTCGATGGCATCTTCCTGCGGTGTGGTGGTCACGGCGGAGACGATGCGCGGCGCACCTGTGCCCTGAATCTGATCTGTTTGAATCATGACGAGGAACATAGCACAGGGCACAGGGCTGGCGTACTCTTGAAAATCAGCACGCAAGGAAGACCATCATGGGATTACTCGACTGGTTCCGCCAGAGCACCCCCAGCCTTGGCGATGAACGCCTGTCCCCCGATCTGATCAACAACACCATCGCCTATCTGGTGAAGATGACGGATTCACGCCTGACGCTGGTGCCGCGCTACCACGAACGGCTCAGCGGGCCGGTGCGCATCTGCCTGGAGTTCCTGATGGCGCGCCGCGGCGACATGCCGGCAGTGCATGACGCCACGGCCCTCGCCTGGTCGCTGGACCCCTCATTGCACGCATTCTTCGGCGCCGCCGACAGCATGCAGGAAGTGTTCGGCAGCTGCGACTCACTGCGCAATTACGCGGCCCAGAGTTCGCCGCTCGATCCGATCTACGCCGTGCTCGCGATGGAGTACGAAGAGAACCGTCATTTCGGCGTCGGCATGCAGGGGCAGATGGTGGTGCGCGATGTGGCGCAGACCGCGCTCTCCTTCCGCCAGCCACGCCTGCGCCTGTTTGCCCGCACGGAACAGGATCTGTGGCGCAGTGTGGCCCGCCGCCTGCTCGATGAGCTGGCCGTCACCGCACTGGAGCACATGGAAGGCGAGCAGGCCCAACGCCGCGAACTCGCCGAGCAGCGCCAGCTGATCAGCGCCCGCCTCGCCACCTTCCGCCAACGCGGCGCCGGGGCGGACTCCTTCCTCGGTGGGGATGGCCTGCTGGTGAGCAACGATGACTCGCACGCCTTGCTGCAGAAGCTTGAGGAGAATGAAGCCGAACTCGCCGCCCTCGGGGGCTCGGAAGACTTGCTGGAGCGCCAGCTCGGCTATCTGATGGAAGTACTGACCGAGCCGGCCAAACACCTGCAGATCGAACGGCGCACGGTACGTCTCGATAGCATGAACGTGGTCTGCGAGGGCCACAGCGGCGAGGAGGTTGAATTCGGCGTGGTCAGCTTCACACGTCAGTTGCCGCAACGCCGCGCCTTCCTCCCGCTGCGGGTGGATCGCAGCCTGATCGGTGAGGGGCGCAAGCTCAAGCTCGACAGCGCCGAACGCTGGCTCTGATCACACAGGAAAACACCGGCAGGCCCGCATGCGTGGGGCTCTGCCGGTGTTTCCGATTCAGACTGCGGGCCGATGTTCCGGCGTGGTATTGATGAGGTGCGCCTGCGGGCTCTGGCTCAGGGCCAGGTAGCGCTCGTACTGGCGCAGTACGTCGGCAATCACTTCTTCGCGCCGCAGATACTCGATGGTGTAGCCGCTGCGGCCGTCCGCAAAAAAGGTCAGCGGCGTCCAGGTGTGGCGACGCTCGCTCGCCGGCAAACCGGTTGCATTCAATGCGAAGGCCGCCAGCGGGCGCGATACAGGACGCACCCCGTACACAAAGTCGCGCAGGCTGGCTTGCGGCATCACCAGCGCGCAGGCGCCATCCGCTTCGTGACGAAGTTCCGCCGCACAGCCCTTACTGCGCATTTCAGCCGCCACCTCCTCCAGCGCCGGGAGCACCAGCTGGGTGATGAAGTGCTTCACGTCATATTCGGTTGGCTGGTGCAGGATCTGATCCAGCCGCTGCTTCCAGTGCAGGCCATTCCAGAAGGAGCTGGCAGGGGTGAACTTCTGCTGCGCATGGCGATGGTCCGCCGCCAGCCCGCGCCACAACGAATACACCAGCAGCAGCATGATCACCGCAAAGGGCAAAGCCGCGATCAGGGTCATGGTCATCAAGGCCTTCTGGCCACCGGTTCCCATCAGCACGGCGGCTGTCATGCCCAGCAAAACGGCCCAGAACAGACGCTGCCAGACCGGTGAGGGGCGATCACTCCGGGACGAGAGCATGTCCAGCATCAACGCTCCAGAATCCGCTGAAGTCACAAAGAACACACTGATCAGCAGCAGCGCCACCGTCGAAGTCAAAAGCGGTAGCGGCAGATAGTCGAAGAAGCTAAACAGCAGCGCATCGACATTGCCCGCTGTAGCAGAAAGCGCCCCTTGAGCCACATTCATGTCAAACCAGATCACCGAGTTCCCGAACACCGTCATCCACAGGAAGGTGAACACACTGGGGATCAGCAACACCCCGGCGATGAACTCACGGATCGTGCGGCCGCGCGAGATGCGGGCGATGAATAGGCCCACAAAGGGTGACCAGGACATCCACCAGGCCCAGTAGAGAACCGTCCAGCCTGTCAGCCAGCCTTCGCTATTAGCCGGCGCATAGGTGAAGTTGCGCAGGCTGAGGCTGGCAAAGTTGCCGAGGTAATGCCCCAGGTTATCGCCAAACGCTCCCAGCAGATACTGCGTAGGGCCGGCGAACAGCACGAAGAGCATCAGCAGCACAGCCAGCACCAGGTTCAGCTCCGAGAGGCGTCGCACGCCCTTGCCCACGCCGGTCGCGGCAGAAATGCCGGCCAGGACGATCACCCCGGCAATCAGGCCCAGCTGCACAGCAAAACCACTGGTATCCCAGCCGGTCAGGCGATGAATCCCGGCAGCCAGTTGCACCACGCCCAGGCCAACCGAAGGCGCCAGGCCGAACAAGGTGCAGCACAGCGCGAAAATGTCGACCGCATGGCCCGCCGGCCCGTGGATACGCTCGCGCAGGATCGGGTAAAGACCGGAGCGCAACGACAATGGCAGGTTGTAGCGGAAGCCAAAATAAGCCAGCACCAGACCCACCGTGCCATAAATGGCCCAGGCACCGAAGCCCCAGTGCAGGAAAGTACTGCTCATGGCCTCGCGCGCAGCCAAAAGCGTTCTGCCCTCGCCCAGCGGTGGTGAAACGAAATGCTGTAGCGGCTCGCCAACACCGTAGTACATCAGACCGATGCCCATGCCAGCGGCAAACAGCATCGCCAGCCAGGAGGGGAAGCTGAATTCCGGCTCGGATTCATCGCTACCCAGCCGGATCTTGCCGTAAGCACTCAGCGCAATCCCGACCAGGAAGATCACGAAACCGGACACGGCCAGAATGTAAAACCACGAGAAACGCGTTGCGATCCAGCCCTGTACGCTGCTCAGGAAAGCTTCGGCTCCGGCTGGATCGCTGCCACAGAACATCAGCAGGCCAATGATCAAAGCCAGGCTGGGTAATAACACGGGCAGGTTGAAAGTGTGGAAGGGCGCTCGCACTTCACTCATCTGATTCTCCTGTCATGGCACGCAAGCAAGCGCTGTCAGCTACGGACAGAAACAGCATGAAGCTTGCGGCAAGGGATGCGCGCTGCGTGACGCAAAGAAACTGCTCAACTAAAGATGTTGGCTGGCATGCAGTGGATAACAAAAATGCAAAAAGCATTCATCAACAAATCATCCATGTCTTTCATTAAAGACACGAGGGCGGCGCGGAGAGTTCCCCTGGCATGCCTGCCCTGTGTGTCAGAGTGTGAATCAGACCGCAGCGAGCCGCTCCAGACACCAGCCCCCGCCACCTTCGAGGCGCAAAGCCTGCTGATGGAAGGCCAGCAGGCTGCTGCGATGCCCAACGCTGATCAGCGTGCTCTCCGGCAGGCGCTCACGCAGCAAGGCATACATGGCGTGCTCGAGGCCTTCGTCCATCGCCGAGCTGGATTCATCCATGAAAATCACGGCAGGCTTCGCCAGCAGAGCGCGGCCGATGGCCAGGCGTTGCTGCTCACCCAGCGAGAGAATGCGGCTCCAGTCAGCCTCTTCGTCGAGTCGTTCGATCAGATGGGGAAGCTGACACTGGCGCAACACCTCGGCGGCATGCTCATTGACGAGTGCTGGCGCCGGATAGAAGAGCGCGGCGCGCAGCGTACCGAGGGGCAGATAAGGCTTCTGCGACAGGAACAGCACAGCACGCCCCTGCGGCCGCACCACCTGCCCCGCGGCAAACGGCCACAACCCCGCCATGGCTCGCAGCAGGGTGGTCTTGCCTACTCCGGAAGGGCCGCGAATCAGCAGGGATTCGCCGGCAGCCAGCTCCAGGTCAAGATCCGCAAGCAGCACCTGCTGCGTCGTTGAACGCACCGTCAGCGCGCTGACGGCCACCCGCGCGCCATCGCTACGGATTTCCACTACCGGCAGTGCTGCGGTCTGATCGATGACATCCAGAAAACCGCCAAGGCGTGCCAGCACTGCCCGATAGCTGGCAAACTCATCGTAGGAACTGCGAAAGAAGGACAGCGCGTCCTGCACCTGGCCGAAGGCCTGCGAAGTCTGCATCAGGTCGCCCAAAGTGATCTGCTGCGCAAACAGCCGAGGCGCCTGGATAATGATCGGAAAGACCACCGCCAGCTGGCTCACAGCCAGATTGAAACCCTGCAGTTTGAGACCACGAAAGAGCAGATCCCACATATTGCGGATCACGCTGGCGAAGCGCTGCAGCAGGGTGCTGCGCTCAACCTGCTCACCCGCATAGAAGGCAATGCTTTCACCATATTCGCGCAGGCGGATCAGTGCATAGCGGAAGTCGGCGTTGAAGCGCTCGTTCTGGAAAGTCAGTGCGATCAGCGGACGGCCGATCCAGATTGCTAGCCCGGTTGCCACAGCCACATAGATGTAGACTAGAAAAACCATCGCTCGCGGGATCTCGAAACCCAGCAGAGCCAGCGCGCCGGACAAGCCCCACAGCATGAGGGTGAATTCGATCAGCGACACGATGGCCTCCAGCATGCCCAGTGAGAGCTTCAGCGTGCCTTCGACGAACTGGGTGACATCCTGCTGGATACGCTGATCCGGGTTGTCGATCTGCTCCGCCAGATACTGGCTGCGATGATAGGTCTGGCCGGCCAGCCAGCGCTCCATCAGGCTCTCGCTCAGCGCTGCGCGCCAGCGGATCTGGAAGGATTCGCGCAGATAGGTGGTGAACAAAGCACGCGCCACATGCAAAGCGGCCAGCACCCCGAATACGCCCATCAGGAACCAAAAAGGCTTGGCTTCCAGCTTCTGCATCGCGGTGTAGATACCGTTGTACCAGAAGGAAAACAGCACATTCATGCGCACCGACACCAGGGTCAGCAAGACCAGCAAGACCACCATCGCCAGTGGCCGCCAGCTGCGGCGCGGATCGAACCAGGGCCAGGCGATCCGTTTGACCTGCCGCCCCCAGGCGCTGCGCCGGGCCAGCCACAACACGATGCTACCGAACACCAGCACGCTGATGACGAAGGCCTTGGCCAGCCACAGCGCGCTATTGACGAGTTCCTGATTCCAGTCCATCTGCATCCCCGAATATGAAACGCCTTAGAAGCTGTTCACGATCTGTAGCGAGAGGCCGTCAGCAGGGCATCGATACGCACAGGAACCGGAGTGTATGTTGATCAATGAGAATTCCGTGCAGCGCATGAGCCCTCTCAGTGATCAATGAGCGGCCTCGCAGTCAGATCGCAAACAGCTTCTTAGGGCCGCACCGCCTGCAGCGCGCCTGCAATGTCTTCACTCAGCCGCGCCAAAGCTTCACTGTGTGCTGCCACGCTGGCTGTCGGGCCTCGCCCGGCGGCTTTTACACGGTATTCACTGCTGCGCTCAGCGGCAAGCGCCTGCTTCTCGCGCGACACGATGCGCCAACGCACCCGCAGCACTACTTCGCCCTGCGCGCTGGTGTCGAACTGCAGCACTTCGAGCGGCACCTGGATCGCCGGCGCTTCAGTCAGCGGCCACGGCCAGGCCTGCAGCCGGCTCGGACTGCTACGCCGCACCAGATTGTCGCGCAGCACCCGCTCAAAGGCGGCCTCCAGCGGCTCAGCCCATCGCTCGCTGTCGGCCACCTCGAGGCGGTTATCATCCAGGCGCGTGATCAGGCCACGCCGCGTCAGGTAGTCCGGCCACTTCAGCGGCCCGAGACCCACCGCCACCGGTAGGCTGGCTCCGGCCTGCACTGCGGCCTGCGGGCTGAGCTGATAGAGCTGCAGGGGCTGCGGCGGGCTAGCACTACAGGCAGCGAGCAACAAACTCACAAGAATGAGGATGGCGGGACGCTTCATCACTTGGGCTCCTTACGTGCGGCGGGGCTTCTGCCAAACAGCAGCGCGTTGGGCTGACGTTCGAGGGTATCGCTGAGCTCCTGCAGGGACTGGGCTGTGCCGCGTAACTCGCGCAGGGTCTGACCCGCCTCGTGCAGGGCTGGCCCTCCCATGCCAGCCAGCTCGGACAAGGTCGCCGCGGTACGGCGCAATTCATCGGCTGCCTGCGTCAGGCTTTCCATCGGCGCAGCACTCTGCGCGCTCATGCTTGCCAGGCCATCTGATGCAATGCCCATCTTGTCCATGTTGAGCACGATGCTGTCGAGGCTCTTGTCGAGCTTATCCGCCAAGGGCCCGATCCGCTGTTCGAGTTGCTGGCTCACGCCTTGCATGGCACCAAGGCTGGCATCCACCTTGGCCAGTGAGGTGCGCAATTCCGGGCTGCGCACAAAGTCACGAGCGCTTTCAACGATCGCCGCCATGTCCTTGAGCAGGCTTTCAAGATCCACTTGTTGCAGTTTCTGAGCGATTTCCTGCACTGGCGACACTACGGTGGGGATCTCCGGCAGGCGTTTGGTCGGTGCGCGGTAGACCAAAGGCTTGTCCGGCAACAGATCGAGATCGATGTAGAGCTGACCGGTCAGCATGCTCTGGCTGGCCAGGCGCGCACGCAAGCCACGATTGACCATTTCGTCGATATTCGGCAGCAACTCGTCGGCCGCATCACCGTCCACATCCAGCACCTTGCGCGGAATCCCTTCCATTACAACCGGAACCACCAGCTGATCGTGACCGGCGTCATATCGCAGGTCGATGCGCTGCACCGAGCCGATCTGCACCCCACGGAAGACGACCGGCGCACCGATCTGCAGTCCATAAACCGAGCCCTCGAAATACATCACATAGCGCGGTTTGCGGGTGAAGAAATCATGGCCTGTGAACAGGAAGATCCCGATCACGATCAAGACCATGGCGCCAAAAACAAAGGCGCCAATCAAGGCAGGACTGGAGCGCTGACTCATGGGAGGTCTCCACGCGAAAGAAAGGCACGCACGGCCGCCGGGCCATGGTGCAGGAGTTGTTTCGGATCGCCGCTGGCGATCATGCTGCGGCTCTCCGCATCCAGAAAGATGGCCTTGTTCGCCACCGCAAAAATACTCGCCAGTTCATGGGTTACCAGCACGATGGTGGCACCGAGGCTGTCACGCAACTGCAGAATCAGTTCATCCAGGCGCTTGGAGCTGAGCGGATCAAGCCCAGCCGACGGCTCGTCAAAGAACAGGATGTCCGGGTTCAGGGCCATCGCCCTGGCGAGCCCGGCACGCTTTTTCATGCCGCCGGAAATTTCGCTCGGATAGTAATGCTCGAAGCCCGCCAGACCAACCAGCGCCAGCTTGACGCTGACAATTTCGCGAATTGCATCCGCCGGCAAGGTCGAAAACTCCTCCAGTGGCAAAGCCACGTTTTCGGCCAGGGTCAGCGAACTCCATAAGGCACCTGCCTGGAACAGCACGCCGAAGCGGCGTTTGAGGGCAGCCTGGGCGGCAGGATCAGCGGCCCAGAAATCCTCGCTGCCATACTTCACTGTACCCACCACCGGTGATTGCAAACCGATCAAGTGACGCAACAGAGTACTCTTGCCACAACCGCTGCCCCCCATGATGACGAAGATGTCGCCACGCTGGACGTCGAAGCTCAGATCATGCTGAATCACCCGACCGTCATAAGCCATGGTGAGATCCCGCACCGTGATGGCCGGCCCCGACGTACTCACAGCCCGAGCCTCTGGAACAGGATGGTCAGCAAGGAAGCCGACACGGTGATCAGCAGAATGCTGGTCACCACCGCGGAAGTGGTGGCCTCCCCCACCGCCTGGGCGCTGCGCCCGCAATCCATGCCGCGCCAGCATCCGGAAAAAGCCACCAGCGCGCCGTACACGGTGCCCTTGAACATGCCGATCAGGATATGGCTCCAGGACAAGGCAATGACCGTTTCGTTGAAGTATTCGCGCAAACCGACCCCGAAGACAGTAGTCGCCACCAGCATGCCGGCCACAATGCCCACTACGCCGGCATACAGAGTCAGCAGCGGCACCATCAGCAGCAGGGCCAACAGGCGCGGCAGCACCAGATAGTCGATCGGTGAGAGCCCCAGGGTGCGGTAGGCATCGATTTCCTCATTGACCTGCATCGTGCCCAGCTGCGCCGCGTAGGAGGCGCCGGTGCGGCCTGCCAAGATGACCCCGGTCATCAGGGCACCGATCTCGCGCACCATGCCGATTGCAACCAGGTCCGCAATGTAGATCTGGGCGCCGAACTGGGCGAGCTGCACTGCGCCCATGTACGCCAGGATGGTGCCCACGAGAAAACTGATCAGGGACGCAATCGGCAGGGCGCGCGGGCCGCTGGCTTCGATCAGCCACAGGAAGTCTCGCCGCCGCAAACGCGTCCGCCCACGCAGCAAACGCCACAGACTCTGAGTGATCTCGCCGGTGAAATGCAGGGCACGCGGCAGGTCCGACCAGACATGCAAGGTAATCAAGCCCAGGCTGACGAAGAAACCAGGCCCCTGTGCTGAATGTGTCTGAGCTTGCGGTGGCACCGCCAGCGCCAGTTCTAGTAGCTTGCGCATGCTGTCCGGCAGCCCACTGCCATCCACCTGCACACCTGCCTGCACAGCCCTGCGACACAGGCGCAGCAGCCAGGCCAGCAAGGCGCCATCCTGATCACTGAACGTACCAGCCTGCAGGCGTAGTTGCGCCGCACCCGCCCACAGCGCCGCTTCCGGCAGCAATGGTGCGGGCACTTGCCAGTTCCAGGCCCCCTCGACGAACACATCGAGCTGCATCGCCTGGCGAGCAAAGCGGGCTTGAGCGGAAAGGGAAGCGTCCGTGCTCATTGAGTTTTCATCAAGGACTGATGGCCTGCAGGGTAGCGCAAGCCAGACAGGATTGGACAATCAGCGCGCACGCCCTGACCGGAAGTCCAAAAACAAAGCGCCCCGTCCAGCGGAGCGCTTTGCATTCTGCTGCGACGCGCTTAGCCGCGCTGTGCTGCAATGAAGCCGGTGATCAGCTCCAGCAATTGCTCTTCCTGGAAGGGCTTGCCGAGATAGTTGTTCACCCCGATCTCCATCGCGTAATTGCGGTGCTTGTCCGCCATGCGCGAGGTAATCATGATGATCGGCACATCTTTCAGGCGGGCATCCGCGCGCACGTTGCGGGCCAGATCGAAACCGTCCATACGCGGCATCTCGATGTCCAGCAGCATCACATCCGGCTTGTACTCGACGAGTTGTTCCAGCGCATCGACACCATCCTTGGCAGTGACGACCTGGAAACCTTCCCGCTCGAGCATGCGGCTGGTGATCTTGCGCACGGTAAGCGAGTCATCCACCACCATGATCGAGGGGATACGCGTCTCGGCCGGCTCCTGATAGCCCGCTTCGAAGGCTTCCGCAGACTCGGCCAGCACTTCCGCCGGCACGCTCTGGCGAGCCGCCAGCGCCACCGGATTGATGATCAGCGAGATCTCGCCGTCAGCCAGCACCGTGGCACCCGAGTAGCCAAGCAAACGCACGAATTGCGGGCCAGCATTCTTGACCACGATTTCCTGGTTGCCACGCAGCTCGTCAATATGTACCGCAAGGGTCTGGCTACCGGCACGCACCAACAGCACCCAGTGATAACGACCAGGCTGCGGATGGGCGTGAAGATTGCCCAGCAGACGCGGCAAGTAGGTGAATGAATACTGAGTATCCTTCCACTCGACGACGCCCTTGGTACGGACTTCGTTGAGCGCCGCTTCCTTCAGTTCGAGCGCCTGCTCGACCATGTTCGACGGGATGGCGTAGGTACGCTCGCCCGATCGCACCAGCAAGGCCTGCGTGACCGCTAGCGTCAGTGGCAGGTGAATCAGGAAGCGCGAGCCCTGACCTGCATCGGAGAAGATCTCGATACGGCCGCCCACCGACAGCGTTTCATTCTTCACCACGTCCATGCCCACACCGCGGCCAGCAACGCCGGACACGGTTTCAGCAGTGGAAAAGCCGGGTTCGAAGATCAGTTGGGTGAGGCGATTCTCGTTCGGCTGCTCGTCGGCACCCACCAGGCCAGCGGCTCGGCCACGCGCCAGGATGCGGGCGTAGTCGAGGCCATGCCCGTCATCGGCCAGTTCCAGCGCAATTTCGTTGGAGAGCTGGGTCAGTTTGAGGGTGATCTGGCCGAACTCAGGCTTACCCGCGGCAGCACGCTGTTCCGGCGTTTCAATGCCGTGGGCAATCGCGTTGCGCAGCAAGTGTTCGATCGGCGCAGTCATGCGGTCCAGCACGCCACGGTCGATTTCGATTGAGCCGCCCTGGATGTCCAGGTTGGCGCGCTTTCCGAGTTCCTTGGACGTCTGGCGCACGACGCGGTAGAGGCGATCGGCGAGCTCTTCGAAAGGCACCATCCGCACACTCATCAGCGCTTGCTGCAGGTCGCGTGAGAGGCGGCCCTGGGCATGCAGCGCGGCATCAGCCGCGTCGAGGTTACGCAGAAGGTTCTGCTGGATGGTGGTGACGTCACCCACCGACTCGGCCATGAAACGGGTCAGCTCTTGCAGACGGGTGAAGCGGTCGAACTCGAGCGGATCGAAGTTGGCGTGGGTCGATTCTGCCGCCGCAATACGCGACTGCATTTGTGACTCGGCCTGAATTTCCACCTCACGCAACTGGTTGCGCAAGCGAATCACGTTTTCGGTGAGATCCAGCAGGGAGCGACGCAAAGAACGCAGCTCACCCTCAATCCGGGTTCGTGCAATCGACACCTCACCCGCTTCGTTCACGAAGCGGTCAATCATGTCGGCACGCACCCGCAGCGGAGCGCGCTGCTGGGTCTGGCTGGCTTCCAGCTCATCGAAGACCTGAGTCGGCAGCGGCTGCTGGGCCGCACGCGGAGCTGCAGGCTGCGCAAGCCCCGCTTGCGGCTTAGCCGGCTCAGCCGGGACCTCCGTCACAGAAGCCGACGGCGGCGCGGAGATCAGCTCAAGCTCAGCCTCCGCATTACTGACGTCTTCGTCGGTTACAACCGGAGCCTGCGGATTCTTCAGTGCCTCGATCATCGCACTGATATGGTCCAGACCATTTTCCAGATCATCGACCAGCGCTGAACCGGTCTGCCCATTGTGCAAGGCAGATTCGAGATGGCTTTCAAGGTTGTGGATGTACTGCCCCAGACGCATGGCACCAGCCATCCGCGAACTGCCCTTGATGGTGTGCAGATGGCGTGCCAACGCTTGCTGAGGGGCGGTATCCGCCGGATTGGCGCGCATTTCGCGCAGCACGGCAGCCATAGCGTCGGAAAGCTCGTCGGCTTCCTCAAAGAAAATCGGCAGCAATTGATCATCAAGATCATCTTGCGGCCCCGCTGCCGCCTCTTCAGGCGTCGGGGCCACCGGCAGAGCCGCCGCAATCTGGATTTCAGCCGGCGCCTCGGGCACTTCTTCGGCAAGCGCTTCGACGATCGGCTCGACCACGACTGGCGCCACGACAAGGTCGGGCTTCGGCGCATCCAGCAGTGCCGGATGCAGTGCCTTGAGCTGTTCGATCAGATCGGGCGCCTCGACCGGCATCACATGATGCACAACCTCTGCCAGCATCCCGTCGAGGGTCAAGATAGCCGTTCCGAAAACATCGGTCTGACCTGCCTCAGGCGGCACCTCGACATCGGTGAAACGATGCAGCGCGTGTTCCAGCGCCTTGCCAAGCGCATAAGCCGGCTCAATGCGGGCCGTACCGGAAATGCCGGCCAAAGTATGCGCCGCACGGATCGCATCGATGGTCGGCACGCGCAGCGGGTTGTTCGACAGGCGGGTGTGCTCATCGAGCAGGTTGTCCAGCAACTGGCGCGCTTCGGCAATGTAAAGATCGTAGAGACCGCGTGAGAGGGTCTGATCGCCAATGCTGACTTCATCCCCGGAGAGGCCTTCAAGCGGATCAATACTGCTTGCTGCTACCGGTTCCGGAACGCTCAGGGCGCCGAAATTCAGTTCGGGCAGATCAATCCCATCGTCACCATCGTCGATGGCAATCTCTTCGAGAGGCTCTTCGCCTGCCTCAGCAGTCGCAGCGGCCCCAGCCCCCTCAAGTACAGGAAGCTCCGCAACAACGTCGAGCTCTGGCGCAGCCAGCTCGGCCGTTTCGCTCGGCAATTTAACCTCGATTTCAGTCGTCGGGCCTTCGTCCGCAGAGGCAGCATCAAGTTCAGCACCCTGCTCGTCGATGACCGGCAGGTCGATGTCGATATCGAGCTCGATTTCCGGCGTATTGGGCGCGGCCACTTCGGCAGTTTCTTCGCCCATCTCCAGCGTAGCAAGAAGGCTTTCACCAGCAAAATCGGTGACGCTCAGGTCAAGCACGGTCTGCGGCTCATTACCCGCTTCGATCAGGGACTCGAGATCCGGCGTGGTCATGGACGCCGTCAGATCCAGCTCCAAATGCTGAGCAGATTCTTCTGCCTCGGCTTCAGCCGCTTCCAGCACCGGCAGCTCGAGTGCGCTGTCATCACTGTCGAGATCATCAAACTCCAGATCCAGCTCGGCCGTGGCCGCAGCGATCGGCTGCGCCTCGAAACGACCAAGCTGCTCCTGTGCCGCAGCGTCACCCGCTTCCGAACCGAATTCTTCAGTGAAGGCACGCAAGGCGTCGCCCTCGAAATCGGTAACGGCCAAGTCGACCACGGTATCGTGCCGTTCGCCGGAAGAAATCGAGGCCAAGTCCAGTTCCAGCAAAGTGCTGGTGAGATCGAGCTCGGAAGCGCCCGCAGCCGGGGCTTCTTCAGGCGCATCTTCGAGGATCGCCGGCTCTTCCGTCAGCGCACCAAGTGCAGGCACTTCCAAGTCAAGATCAATGCTTTCCGGCTCGGCATTCGCTTCAGCGAGCGCTGGCGCAGCAGCGGCCACACTCACCACCGGCGCTTGCTCGTCGGCCGGCACATCCAGCGAGGCCAGCAGGGCTTGCGCTTCGGCAATCAGGGCGGTGGCATCACGATGCAGGCTGCCGCCTGCCTCAAGCTGCTCAACCCAGGCTCCGAAGGTCAGACAACCGTGGTCGAGCAAGGAAACCAGACGCGCATCCGCGTCTTTCTCCAATTGCAGCCAGCGATTCATCGCCATTTCGATGTAGCGCGCCGCATCGGAGAAATCATTCAGGCCCACCATGCGGCTGGAGCCCTTGAGGGTATGGAAGCCGCGCCTGACCGTCGTCAGGGCATCGAAATCATGGGCTTCCGAGACCACCTTATTGCGATGTTCGGCAATCGTGGCAAGCACTTCGACCGCCTCTTCAAGGAAGATCGCGAGCAGCTCGGCATCTACCTCCTGGTCGCTGGCCTCCAGCAGACGGGCTGTTTCTTCGGAGTGCTGCGGGCTTGCTGCCGGACTCACACCGGCCAGCGCCTCGGCGAGCTGTTCCTGGGTGGCATCGCCAGACTTGAGGCTGGCCAGTGCATCCTTGGCCTTCTGCTCCAGGCCCGAATCCGCCACCAGCTGTGCATCTTCGCGAATGGCTTCAAGACTGCTGACCAGCTGCTCACGCAGGAAGGCATCTTCCGGTGCTTCCTTGAGGGCTTCCACCAGGTTTTGCGTCTCGCGCGTCTCGCGCTGCAACTGCGCTTCCACCGTGGCGTCCGCCGCTGCGACCAACTCCTCGTCGACGCGCGCGCTTCCCGGATTGAGGAAAGATTCAAGTTTTGCCGGGCCGTTTTTCAGGGATTCAACGTAGAAGCCCAGTGCCGAGAGTTGATGCGCAATCGTGTCGCACTCGTCCTGCGCCGGCGGCTCGTCCTGGGCGCCCAGCGCGCTGATGGCAGCGGCGTTGTTGCGCACCAGTTCGACTGCCTGCATCTCGCCAAGCACGGCAAAAGCACCTTCGATCTGCTTCAGCGGGGCAGCCAGCGAGGCGAGGCTGTCACGTTGCTCGGGGCTGCGGAAGAAACTATCCAGGGTCTGCTCGATCTGTCCCAGATTGGTCAGAATCTCGCGCGCCAGCTGGTTGAAGAAGAGACGTTCCTGAGCCCGACGCGAGGCTTCGCCAAAGGGGGCGAGATCCAGCTCCATAACCAGATCACCGCGCACACGAGCAGTGAACTGGGTGCACAGCAGATCAACCTGCTTGCGCAGCAAGGCCGGGTCGGCATTCGGCGATTCGCAGGCCTGTTCCACCACCAGCAGGCTGGTAGCCACTTCCATCGAAAGGTCGTCGGAGAGGCGCAGCGGATCGGCACGCAGCCATTCGATGGCCTCGCGCAAAGCGGTCAGCAGACGGTCGACCTGGGCCAGGCGCATCGGTTCGACGCGTGACACCAGCTCGCCCAATTGCTCCTGAAATTGCGGTAGGGCCACGGCAGCCCCGGCGCAGAAGCGATTCCAGGATTCCTTGGCCTGTTCCAGCACTTCGCGCACGCGCAGCACATAGGGCTGGCGCAAAGTGTCGGATAGTTCTACATCGGACGCCGGCAGGGCACGGTCCAGGCCGTAGGTATGGCGCACAGCCTGCGCATGCTCGGAATCGAAACCCGCGGTCGCGACGAAATACAGCACATCGCGCACCAGACGCTCCGCAACGATCTGCGAACCTTCAAGCAGGCGACGCATTTGAGTGTCGATGCGGCGGCACAGACGCTGCGCCGGACGATCAGCGGGAATGGCCTGCAATGCCAGGCCTTCGAAGAAGGCGATGGACGCCCACCAGAACGCACGCGTGGCCGGCAGGGACTGGATTTGCTCGATGCGGTGTACCGCCGTGAGCATCTCCATCGGACCCGCCTTGTCCTGCGGCTTGCGTAGCCAGGTCAGCAAGCCCTTTTCAAAACGCCCACGCAGCACGCGCAGTTCGTGCGCAGCCCGCTCAGGCGCAAGAGACTCGGTACTGGCCAGCTGCGGACGTACCGACAAATCAGGGAAAAACAGTTCTGAGGGCTGCGGGGCTTCGCCACCGCGGGCGCTGACCAGTTCCTGATAGGCTGGGAACAGGCGCAGCGGCTGGTGCGGCGCACCAGCGGAAATCTCGTTGATGTAATTCCCCAGCATACCCACGCTGCGCATGGCGAGCGCCAACAGGTCGCTGCTGACAACCAGCTCGCCTGCTGCCAAGGCAGAAAGCAGCTTATCGATGGCTTCAGCAAACTGGGATACACCATCCAGCCCAACGATGGACAGCGCACCGCTGGCCTGGTGGACATGGCTCTGTGCAAAGCGCAGCGGCTCGCGCTGGGCAGGGTCGGCCTGGACTTCGGCAAGACGCTCACGTGCAGCACTCAGGGCTGCATCGATTTCGCCCTTCACCCAGGTCAGCGGGCCGACATCAAACTCGTTCTTTTGGCTCATCTATTGCCTCGTAAGGAGACTCAGCAAGGCCACCGCAGCCCCGGCCGGCGGCCGGGGGCAGTGATCGGCGCGACCCCGGGGCCGCACCCGCCACTCATCAGACCTTGAAGCCCGACACCGAACCCTTGAGTTCAACGGCGAGGTCAGCCAGCTGGCCGATCGACACAGCGGACTGTTGGGTACCGCGCGTGGTCGATTCATTGATCGAGAGAATGCCGCGCATAGCTTCGGACACTTCGGTTGCCACGTTGGCCTGACGCTGCGTGTCGGACGAAATCTTTTCAACCAGGGTTGCCATTTCCACCGACACGTCGCCGATCTCGGACAGGGCCTGACCGGCCGCATCGGACAGTTTGGCCCCTTCAACCACGTTGCGGGTCGAGTTTTCCATAGCGGCCACGGCATCGCCCGTATCCGTCTGAATGGTCTTCACGATGGCCGCGATCTGCTTGGTAGCTTCAGCGGAACGTTCTGCGAGCCGCTGCACTTCTTCCGCAACCACCGTAAAGCCGCGACCGGCTTCACCGGCGGACGCGGCCTGAATGGCAGCGTTAAGCGCCAGCACGTTGGTTTGCTCGGTAATGTCGGAAATCAGTTCCACGATTTCACCGATCTCCTGCGAGGATTCGCCGAGGCGCTTGATCCGCTTGGAGGTCTCCTGGATCTGTTCGCGAATTTCGTTCATACCCTTGATCGAGTTCTGCACCGCGTCAGCACCCTTGCGCGCGGCCTCCAGCGAGCGGCGGGCCACCTGCGCGGTCTGCAGCGCGGAGCCGGATACGGCCGTCATCGAGCGGGCCATTTCCTGCACCTGCGAACCGGCCTGAGTAATTTCACGCGACTGGCGCTCGGAAGCGTCGAGCAGCTCGCCCGACAGGCGCTGGGCGGATTCGGTTGCGATGGTCACGCGGCCGGCCGCATCGTTGATTCGGCGCACCAGCACGGAGAGTTCTTCAATCGTGTAGTTCACCGAGTCGGCGATGGCGCCCGTCACGTCTTCCGTAACGGTTGCGCGGATAGTCAAGTCACCGTCAGCCAAGTCACCCATTTCGTTCATCAGACGCAGAATGGCCTGCTGGGTGTTGTTCTTGTCAGTCTCTGCCTCCAGGCGCTGACGGTCTGCCTCATCACGACGCACGGCCAAGTCGTTGTTATAGACCCACACCAGCGCGGCCAGGGCCAGCAAGGACAGCGGGCCGAATATCATCAAGCCGATAATGTAAATGTTCAGACCGGTGTATGCCTTGTTGTATGCAGCCGACAATTCATTCACCGCCTCCAGCAGCTGGGTGGACTCCTGGAAAATGGTGATACCGGCGCGCTTGGCGGTCAGCAGCGGCTGCACGTTGGCCAGAATGCCGCCGACAGCGAGCTGGTGCTTGGTTCCGTAGAGCTTGAGACTTTCGTATTTCTCTGCGGCTTCGCCGCTGGCCATAGTGCCGCCCAGCTTCTCGAGGAGCTCTTCGAAGCTGTTGGAGTCACGCCCGAGCAAGAAGATCACTTCCGGATCCACCGTTTCGGCGGCGAGCAGGGCGTTGGCATTCTTGGCCATGCGCTGCGAGAGCATCACCACCTGGTTGGCCGTTTCGATATCGGTGGCGGAGGAGTGGCCTTCCAGCTTCAAGCGTGCCACCTGCTCAGCGAAGTCGAGCAGTTGGGCATTATTGCTGTTGATGCTGGCTACGGCCATACCCAAACGTGTGATCTGCACCTGCTGACCAGCAACGTCCTTGGCTTCCTTGTTGAGCTTGTTCCACAGTTCGGTCGTGGTATCAAGCTGCGGCTTCACAGCACGCGGCGAACTCGGCACGGCCAGACCATCAATTTCGCCACCTTCTGTAATCGCCTTGAGAATGCCTTCGAATTTCTCGCGGCTATCCTTGAGCTCCGAGAAACCGGTACGACCACCGGTCACGGCCAACTGAGCAGCCTTGGCAAGAATCTGCGACAGCGTGCCCATCTGCCCGGACGCCGACACGAAGGAGGTACCTTCTCGACCGGAACGGATCTGCAGGAAGGTCAGTGCCACCACGACAGCCACCAGCACACCGAAGATCGTGCCAAGAATGCGCAACTGCTCATTCAGCGGCTTGGCTCCGATCACAGGCAGCGCCCAGCGGCGGGCACTGCCGGGCGTGGCGACCGTACGATCGATCACGGTGGCGCGGCTGTCCATGAGAGTGGAGTCAGCTGATGCGGCCTTGCTGGTGAAGCGGCTCAGGAAGCCAGGAAGTTTCAGTGCCATGCGTGTGCTCCGATTGGTGCGGGCGTTGATGTCTTGGTTGTTCGGCAGTGGTGCAGATGCGCGCCAGAGAAAGAAGAGTCTGAGAGCTTCATGTCAGCGCAGGTCGGCACCCGCATCAAGAAAGCGCGGATCCGACAACAGCGGACGCACCACGAGTTGCTTCCACAGCCGATTCTGGTGGTCACGCAAGGCGCCGCCGATCCATGGCCGGGAATCAGTGAAGCTCTCATCCACCTCGAAATCGTCCGGGTTGCGCAAGCCCAGCGCACGCGACACCAGCAAAGCGGTGTGCAGGCCATGCTTGGCGCCAATCAGCATCATGCGCGAGTCATTGGTAAGTGGCGGCAGCGGATCGCCGCAGAACGCGGCAAGATCAACCACGCTGAAAAGATTGCCGCGCACGTTGGCCAGACCGCGAAACCAGTTCCGGGTCAGCGGCACTTCGGTGAGGCTCGGAGCAGCGATGATTTCGCCAGCGTCAGAAAGATCCACCAGCCAGTTTTCACCACCGGCGGTTACCGCGAGCAAAGCCGAACGGCGCCCGGAGGCGCTCATTTCGGCGAGCCGCTTGGTCAGATCCTGTTGAAACTCCCGCAGGCTGATGCGCTTGGCCATTCAACAGACTCCCGTATGAGTGATCAGCCGATGGCCTGAATCTTGCGGAGCAACTCTTCAAGATCGAGCGGCTTGGTCATGTAGTCGAAGGCCCCCTGACGCATGCCCCAGATCTTGTCAGTTTCCTGATCCTTGCTGGTGGTCATGATGATCGGGATCTGGCGCGTGGTTTCCTCACGCGAGATGGTACGCGTGGCCTGATAGCCATTAATGCCGGGCATCACCACATCCATCAGGATCAGGTCCGGAATCTCGGCCTTGGCCTTGGCCACACCCTCTTCACCGTTATCGGCGGTCACCACCGAAAATCCTTGCTTGGAGAGGAATTCGATCAGAGCGAAACGCTCGGTGGGGGAGTCATCAACGACCAGGATTTTCTTGATTGCCATGCTTGAACCTCAAACAATGAATATGTCAGCGTTGTTCGCGCGCGGCCATGTGTGTCGACACAGCCTTGAGCAAACTATCTTTCGTAAAGGGTTTGGTCAGGTACTCGTCAGACCCCACCATACGCCCCCGGGCGCGATCGAACAGACCGTCCTTTGAGGAGAGCATGATGACCGGGGTGGACGCGAAACGGGGATTCTTCTTGATTAGTGCACAAGTCTGATAACCATCGAGGCGCGGCATCATGATGTCGACAAAAATCAGGTCCGGGTGATGATCTGCAATCTTTGAGAGGGCATCAAAGCCATCTTCAGCCAACAGCACCTGGTATCCCGCCTGGGCCAGGAAGATCTCTGCGCTGCGGCGGATGGTGTTGCTGTCATCAATCACCATCACCTTGGTGCCAGAGGCTTCAGCTCGTTCTGCCAACGTCAAACTCCTCTCAACCCTTCTGCATGCCGGAGATGCAGAGAAGTATTTGTTCGTACCGCGTGCTGCATACCCTGCAGCCCCTACTCCACGCGCTTTGTATGGCAAATATACCAAACTTGCAAGCCTACGCGGCCTGACAAGCATATTTGCATTCAAGGAGCGGGAAGACCTGTATCAATTTTGGGAGCTTGACTTCGCTGCCCTATCTCGCTGCATCGCGGGCGCGGGCCCCTTATCAGGTAAACTCGGTACCTTACCGCGTCCTTGTTACGGGCCCGTCGCCCGCACGCCTTCATGTCGACTCAGCCAGCCCCTCATGCCGTTCTCAGCTTTGCCGTCTCCGACCCCAGTGGCGGAGGAGGCTTGCAAGGCGGCCTGCTCACCATTGCAGCCCTCGGCGCCCATCCATTGTCGGTGCTGACCGGCATCTCGGTGCGCGATAGCGTGCGCAGCGAGGGCCTGCAGGCGACGGATGGCGACTGGGTCGCCGATCAGGCACGCGCCCTGCTGGAGGATATGCCGGTACACGCCTTCGTGATCGGCCAGCTGGCCAGCCCCGAGAATGTCACCGAAGTTGCCGACGTGCTGACTGATTATCCGGATCTGCCGGTAGTTTTCGCTCCGGATCCGGGCTCCGCCGGTGATCCGCTCGCCGAAGAGGAGATGCTCGAAGCCCTGTGCGAGCTGCTGGTGCCGCAATCCACCGTTCTCATCGCAGATGGCGAGCTGGCCCGGCGCCTGACCAGCGACGAAGAAGAGCAGCAAGAAAGTGACATCACCAGCGCAGAGTACGCCCGCCGGCTGCTTGAATTCGGCGCCGCCCAGGTCTTGCTGACCGGAGCGCGCGAACCCGGCCCCCAACTTGTCAACACCCTCTATGGCAGCACCGGCGTGCTGCGCACCGATGCCTGGGAACGCCTGCCGGGCAGTTTCCACGGCGCAGGCGACACGCTTGCCGCCGCGCTCGCCACCTTCCTCGCCCAGGGCATGGAGCTTTCCGCCGCCGTGCACGCAGCCCAGTCCTACACCTGGCAGGCCCTGGCCCAAGGCTGGCGTCCCGGCATGGGCCCGAGTTTTCCGAATCGTTTCTGCACTTGGTCGCGCCCATGAAACGCGGCCTCTACCTTGTCACGCCGGATCTGGACGACAGCGCCCGCCTGCTGGACATCAGCCGGACCGCGATCCGCGGCGGCGCCACGGTGCTGCAATACCGTCACAAAACGGCTGCTGCAGCCCTGCGACTGGAGCAAGCGCGGGCACTACGCGCCCTGACCCACGAGCTGGGGGTCAGCCTGATCATCAACGATGACCTGCCGCTGGCCCTGCAGGTAGCTGCAGATGGCCTGCACATCGGTCGGGAGGATGGCGAACTGGCCGCTGTACTGGTGGCTGCGCCCGGTCTGCCGGTCGGTATTTCCTGCTACAACGATTTTGAACGCGCGCGCACTGCACACGCTGGCGGCGCGGCCTATGTCGCCTTCGGTGCGATGTATGCCTCGCCCACCAAGCCCCACGCCCCTTCCGCACCAATCGACCTGATCCGACGCGCCAAGCAGGAGCTCGGCGCAAACGTGGCCTGCATTGGCGGCATCACGGCGGCCAATGCTGCGCCGCTGGTCGCCGCGGGTGCCGATTGGGTTGCGGTGATTACCGACATTTATCAAGCCGCTGACCCGCAGGCGCAGGCCGCGAAGATCGCTGCACTTTTCCGATAACGCGTGGGCTCGCCAAGCTCACTCCACACTTCCGGATCTCCCCGTCATGTCAAAGAACGCCGAACTCTTCGAACGCGCCCAGCGCAGCATTCCCGGTGGAGTGAACTCCCCCGTCCGCGCTTTCCGCTCGGTCGGCGGCACGCCGCGCTTCCTGACCCGCGCGCAGGGCGCTTACACCTGGGATGCCGATGGCAAACAGTACGTCGACTACGTCGGCTCCTGGGGCCCGGCGATCCTGGGGCACGCCCATCCGGAAGTGATCGAAGCCGTGCAGCGCGCGGCGATAAATGGTCTCTCCTTTGGTGCGCCGACCGAGGGCGAAATCGAGATGGCCGAGCTGCTGATCGAGCTTCTGCCTTCTATCGAAATGGTACGTCTGGTGTCCTCCGGCACCGAAGCCACGATGAGCGCGATCCGCTTGGCCCGTGGCTTCACCGGGCGCGACGCCATCGTCAAGTTCGAAGGCTGCTACCACGGCCACGCCGACAGCCTGCTGGTGAAAGCGGGTTCCGGCCTGCTTACCTTCGGCAACCCATCCTCGGGCGGCGTACCGGCCGATTTCGCCAAGCACACGCTGGTGCTGGATTACAACAGCATCCCGGCGCTGGAAGAGTGTTTCGCCACGCGCGGCAAGGACATCGCCTGCGTAATTATCGAACCGGTGGCCGGCAACATGAACCTCGTGCGCCCTTCGCAGGAATACATGGATCGTCTGCGCGCGCTGTGCACCGAGCATGGCGCAGTGCTGATCTTCGATGAGGTGATGACCGGCTTCCGCGTCGGCCTGCAAGGCGTGCAGGGCTTGTACAAGATCACGCCGGATCTCACCACGCTGGGCAAGATCATCGGCGGCGGCATGCCGGTTGGGGCCTTCGGCGGCAAGCGCGAGATCATGGAATGCATCGCCCCGCTGGGCACGGTGTATCAGGCCGGAACCTTGTCCGGCAGTCCGGTCGCCGTAGCGGCGGGACTCGCCACGCTGCGCCTGATCCGTCAGCCCGGTTTCTACGAAACACTCACCGCACGTACCAACGCATTTGTCGATGGCATGACTGCCGCGGCCGCCAAGCACGGCCTCGCCTTCTCGGCCCAGGCCGTCGGCGCGATGTTCGGGCTGTATTTCAGCAAGAACGTGCCGCAGAGCTTTGCGGACGTAATGGCTTCGGATCGCGAGCGCTTCAATCGCTTCTTCCACCTGATGCTGGACGCTGGTCACTACCTCGCGCCCTCAGCCTTCGAAGCCGGCTTCGTATCGGCCGCGCACAGCGAGGCGGATATCGCCGCAACGCTTACGGCAGCTGACGCCGCCTTTCACGCACTGTAAGAGCGCTCAGTTCGGGGCGTGTGGATGTTCCGCGCCCTGATGGGGGCGCTGCGGCCACTGCGACACGATCATCGCCCCGATCACCAGCGCCCCGCCGAGCATGGCCCGCAGGCCAAACGCCTCCGCCAGCCACCAAGCCGAAAACACCGCCGCGAAGAAGGGCTCCAGCGCATACACCACCGCCGCCTGCACGGCACTGGCGCGAGCCTGTGCCCAGGTCTGCAGGATCAGGATCAGGCCGCTGCAGATCACACCCAGATACAGCAATTCCGGCCACACCTGCAAAGCACCTGCGGCCTGCGTCGGATAGGCCGCCCCCTGCAGCCACCACTCCACGCCGATCCACAAGAGCGTCAGCAGCGCCATCACCACGGCCTGGGCGCCAGCCAGCGCCAGCGCCGGATGGCGCGGGGCGAAGCGCTCCATGCCCAGCACGTAAAAGGCAAACGCCAACGCACAGGCAAAAGTCAGCGCGTCACCAAGCAGGCTGGAGCCCTGCTCGTAGCTCATCACCACGATGCCCGCCCCCGCCAGCACCACGGCCACCCACACCGCCGGTCCGATCCGTCGCCCAAGCAGCGGCAGGAGCAGCGGCACCATGATTACGTTGAGGCCGGTGATGAAAGCATTCCGCCCGGCGCTCATCAGCGTGAGGCCCAGCACCTGGAGCACGAAACTGGCAAACAGTGCTGCCGCCAGCAGGGCCGCATCGCGCCACAAGCGGCGATTGCGCCAGTCGATGAAGGGCGCCAGCGCCAGCGCCGCCAGCGCCCAGCGCGTGCCCACCATCAGCCCCGGCGGCATCTGCTGCGACACAGCCTTCATGGCCGGGAAAGTGGTCCCCCAACACAGGGTGACAAGCAACAGGACCAGGCTGGCAACAACAGGCGTGCGGGAAGCGGACATGCGACAGGAAGGACAAGAAGCAAAGGCGGATTGTGCCATGCGTCTGCGTATCGACTGCCGTCGCGGCAGGGCCAGGGCGCCCGGATGCTACAATCCGGCCTGTTTCTGCGGGCCGTCCATGCGGCCCGCCGCCATTTTCCGGCCCCAGCCCTCGCCCACATGCCTCTCTTCGCTTTAGGCCTGAATCACCACACGGCGCCCGTCGCGATCCGGGAGCGTGTGGCCTTTCCGCCCGAAAGCCTGATCGAGGCCTTGCAGGGCTTATTGGCCGAGGGGGTGGCGCAGGAGGCGGCGCTGCTATCCACCTGCAACCGCACCGAGCTTTACTGCAGCACCGACAATCCGGAGGCCGCCGCCGACTGGCTGGCCCGGCGGCGTGACGTGGCGTTGCGCGACATTGCGCCCTTCCTCTACACGCTGCCCGAGCAGGAAGCCGTGCAGCACGTGTTCCGCGTCGCCAGCGGGCTGGATTCGATGGTCCTTGGCGAGCCGCAGATTCTTGGCCAGCTCAAGGAAGCCGCCCGCCTCGCCGATTCCGCCGGCACGCTGGGCGCCAATCTGCACAAGCTCTTCCAGAACAGCTTTGCGGTCGCCAAGGAGGTCCGCTCCTCCACTGCCATCGGCGCCAATACCGTCTCGATGGCAGCCGCAGCCGTGCATCTGGCGGCCCGCATTTTCGAGCGCATGAGCGACACGCGCATCCTCTTCGTCGGTGCCGGCGAGATGATCGAGCTGTGCGCCGCCCACTTCGCCGGCAGCCAGCCGCGCAGCATGAGTATCGCCAACCGCACGCTCAGCCGTGCCGAAACGCTGGCGAGCCGCTTCGGTGCCGAAGTACTGCCGCTCGAAGCCCTTGCCGATGCCTTGCCGCGCCATGATGTGATCATCAGCTGCACCGGCAGCCCGCTCCCCCTGATTGGCCGCGGCATGGCCGAGCGTGCGCTCAAGATCCGCCGCCGCCGCCCTCTCGTGATGGTCGACCTGGCGGTGCCACGCGATATCGAACCGGAAGTGGCCACGCTCTCGGACATATTCCTGTACACCGTGGACGATCTCGCCCAGATCGTCAGCAAGGGCATGGAATCGCGCCAGTCTGCCGTCGCCGAGGCCGAAACGATCATCCGCAGCCGGGTCGATGGCTTCCAGCACTGGCTGGGCAGCCGCGATGCGGTACCCACCATTCGCCAGCTGCGCGAGCATGCCGACAACCTGCGCCAGGCCGAGCTGCAACGCGCTCAGCGTCAGCTCGCCCGGGGCGAAGATCCGCAAGCCGTACTCGAAGCCTTCAGCCACGCCCTCAGTAACAAGCTGCTCCACGCCCCCACGCACTTCCTGAATCATGCTGAAGGCGAGCGCATTGCCCCGGCCGTGAGCAGCGTGCGCGAAGTGTTCCAGCTCGATCAGTCCGGGGCTCATCCACCTCGTCAGGATTCATGAAACCAGGTATCCGCGCCCGTCTCGAACAGCTCGCCTTCCGCCTCGAAGAACTCGAAGGCCTGCTGGCGTCCGAGACCATTACGCAGAACATCGACGCTTTCCGCAAACTCAGCCGTGAGCACGCCGAGCTGGGTCCGATCATCGGGCTCTGGCAGCGCTTCGTGCAGGCCGAAGCCGATGAGCAGAGTGCCCGCGAAATGCTCGCCGACCCGGAAATGAAGGAGTTCGCCCAGGCCGAACTGGAGACCGCCCAGTCCGCTCAGGCCGGCATCGAGCACGCATTGCAGCTGGCCTTGCTGCCCAAGGATCCGAACGACGAACGCAACCTCTTCCTCGAAATCCGTGCAGGCACCGGTGGCGATGAAGCGGCCCTGTTCGCCGGTGACCTGCTGCGCATGTACACCCGCTACGCTGAACGTCAGGGCTGGAAGGTGGAGCTGGTCTCGGTCAGCGAATCAGATCTCGGCGGTTACAAAGAAGTGATCGCCCGCGTGGCCGGCTTCGGCGCCTTCTCTCGCCTCAAGTTCGAATCCGGCGGCCATCGCGTGCAGCGCGTGCCGGCCACCGAAACGCAGGGCCGCATTCATACCTCGGCCTGTACCGTGGCCGTGATGCCGGAAGCAGATGAACTCGCCGAGGTGAGCATCAATCCGGCCGATCTGCGCATCGACACCTTCCGTGCCAGCGGTGCCGGTGGCCAGCACATCAACAAGACCGATTCGGCCGTACGCATCACCCACCTGCCGACCGGCATCGTCGTCGAATGCCAGGACGACCGCTCCCAGCATCGCAACAAGGCCCAGGCCATGAGCGTGCTGGCGGCCCGTATCCAGGACGTGCAGCTGCGCGAGCAACAAGCCAAGGAAGCCGCCACGCGCAAGAGCCTGGTCGGCAGTGGCGATCGCTCCGAGCGCATCCGCACGTACAATTTCCCGCAGGGGCGAATCACCGATCACCGCATCAACCTCACGCTCTACAAGCTTGATGCGGCGATGGAAGGCGAGATCAATGAGCTGATCGACGCCCTCATCACCGAGCACCAGACCGAGCTTCTCGCTCAGCTCACCCAGGACGATTGATCGTCTAACCAAGGAGACAAGCAGTGACGCATACCCTGAAAGCAGCCGTTCTCGCCGTAGCCGCCACCCTCACCCTTGCCGCCTGCGGCGACAAGACCCCGACCGACAAGGTCCTGACCAAGGTGAACGGCAACGTGATCAGCACCGATACGCTGGATTGGCTGATCAAGGAACAGGTTCCGGCCGGCACCCCGGTGGACGATTCCCTGCGTCTGCGCGCCCGCGATCACCTGGTCCAGCGCGCCGTGCTGCTCGAAGCCGCCCGCACCGCCAAGCTCGATCAGCAAGCCGACATCAAGATGCGCATGGAATACGTGCGCGACGAACAGCTGGTCAACGCCTACATCAAGGACTGGCTCGCCAAGAACCCGGTGACCGACGAAAAGGTGAAGGCCGAGTTCGACAAGCGCATCGCTGAGGCCGGCGACACCGAATTCAAGGCCCGTCACATCCTCGTCGAGAAGGAAGAGGACGCCAAGGCCCTCATCGAGAAGCTCAAGAAGGGCGGCAAGTTCGCCGATCTGGCCAAGGCGTCCAAGGATCCGGGCAGCGCCGCCACCGGTGGCGACCTGGGCTGGGCCCGCCCCGCCACCTTCGTGCCCGAGTTCGCCGAAGCCCTCAAGGGCCTGGAAAAGGGCAAGTTCACCGAAACCCCGGTCAAGAGCCAGTTCGGCTATCACGTGATCCTTCTCGAAGACGTGCGCAAGATTGCACCGCCGCCGATCGAATCGATCAAGCCGCAACTCCAGCAATCCCTGCAACAGGAAGCACTGGCGGCCTACATCAAGGATCTGGTTGCCAAGGCCAAGGTTGAAGACAGCAAGCCGGCCGAACCCAAGGCCGCAGCCTCGCAATGAACGATCTGCCCGTCACCCTGGGCGACGCCCTCGCCCGGGCGCGCGGGCGCATCGACCCGGTTGATGCGCGCATCCTGCTACGCGAAGCCAGCGGCGCCACCACGGCGCAGCTGATCGCCTTTCAGGAGCGCGCGCTGGCCCCAGGCGCGGCTCGTTGCTATGCCGACTGGCTGGAGCGGCGGGCCGTTGGAGAGCCGGTCGCGCACATTCTGGGCTGTCGCGAGTTCTACGGCCGCCCCTTCCGCGTCAGCCCCGCCACCCTGATTCCGCGCCCAGATACCGAACTACTGGTCGAACTCGGCCTGCATCAACTCGCCGGCCGGCAAACCCCGCGCATCCTCGACCTGGGCACCGGCAGTGGGGCCATTGCAATCAGCATCGCCCTCGAATGTCCGCAGGCCGAAGTGTGGGCGGTGGACTTTTCCCCCGCCGCGCTCGAAATCGCCCAGAGCAATGCCCTGGCGCTCGGCGCACGGGTGCAGTTTCAATCCGGCAGCTGGTTCAGTTCGCTGAACGCGGCGCGCTTTGACTGCATCCTGAGCAACCCGCCCTACATTGCCGAAGCAGATCCGCACCTGAGCCAGGGCGACCTGCGCTTCGAGCCGCTCACCGCACTGGCCTCCGGCGCAGATGGCCTCAACGATCTGTGCCACATCATCCACAACGCTCCCGAGCATCTGGAAGATGGCGGCTGGTTGCTGCTCGAACATGGCTACGACCAGGCCGAGGCAGTACGCGCCCTGCTCGAAGATGCAGGATTCCGGGGCGTGCATTCCTGGCACGATCTGGCCGGCATTGAGCGCGTCAGCGGCGGGCATCTCTGAGTCTGACGGCGGCGGGTTTACGGCGGCCGGAAAAGTCCGATAAAATTACTCGGGTATAAAGCGCATTCCCCCAGCGCAGGAGAACCT
Organism: Uliginosibacterium sp. TH139; assembly: GCF_002855595.1. Classification (NCBI taxonomy): domain Bacteria; kingdom Pseudomonadati; phylum Pseudomonadota; class Betaproteobacteria; order Rhodocyclales; family Zoogloeaceae; genus Uliginosibacterium; species Uliginosibacterium sp. TH139. The sequence goes on from NZ_PKRR01000003.1 coordinate 478,735, forward strand.
CGATGAGCACCGCCCAGGAAAAGATCCACGCCACCGTTACCGGCAACCCCGTCGTCCTTTACATGAAGGGCACCCCCACTTTCCCGCAGTGCGGCTTCTCGTCAGCCGCAGCACACATCCTCAAGCTGTGCGGCGTGACCAACTACGTCGCCGTGAATGTGCTGGCAGACGATGATGTGCGCCAGGGCATCAAGGAATACGCCAGCTGGCCGACCATTCCCCAGCTCTACATCAAGGGTGAATTCGTGGGTGGCAGCGACATCATGAAAGAGATGTACCAGTCCGGCGAGCTGCAGAAGCTGCTCGAAGGCATTGCCGGCTGAAGAGTTGGCAAACATGAAAAAGGCGACCCGCGGGTCGCCTTTTTTTCGGCCGGAACAGCTTACTTGGCCTGCTTGACCAGGTAATCCACCGCCGCCTTGAGCTCTTCGTCGCTCAGTGCTGGATTGCCGCCACGCGCTGGCATCGCATTCTTGCCATTGGTCACGCTCGCCACCAGGGTGCTCAGCCCCTGCGCGATACGCGGAGCCCAGGCGGCCTTGTCGCCGATCTTCGGCGCGCCGGCAGCGCCCGTGCTGTGGCAAGCGCCACAGACCTGAGCGACCACCTGTTCGCCGGATTTCGGTGCCCCACCCGTCGCGGCAGCTTCAGCCGGCGCAGCCGCCGCCAGCTCCACGCGCGCCACCGGCTGGATCAGCTCAGCCGTCTTCTCTTCATCCACTTTGGCCTTGCCGCAAGCCACCAGCGTTGCGGCAGCAATCAGGGCCAGCAGCAGCGTGGCCGGACGGAAGCTGTTCATGGGAAAGTCCTTTGCTCTCAGGGCAAAACTTGAATTATTGGCGCATCCGACACGATTCGAACGTGCGACCCCTGCCTTCGGAGGGCAGTACTCTATCCAGCTGAGCTACGGATGCGCGATTGAGGCCCGCATTCTACACCGAGCTGCCGCCGGAAGGCTTGCAAAGCGTGTGGCAGTCCGGCAAGCCGCTACAAAGCGGCCAGAAACGCATCCACCTCACGGCTCCAGATCTGCGTGGCGCCCTTGCTGGCAAAGAGACCATGGCCATCCTTGCCATAGGCCGGCTGCAGCACAAAGCGCCCGCGCCCTCCCGCCTGCTCGAACGCCTCGAACCAGCTGCGGGTGTAGTCCGGCCCGAAGAACTGGTCGTTTTCAACATAGTGGAACAACACCGGCACCCGGGTGCTTGCGCCGAAGCGGGCGAAAGTGGCGGCCATGGCGCCCTCACCACAGGGCACCGCAGGATGCTTCACCGGATCTCCGCCACGTCCGCCCGAGAAATTCAGCACGGCCACAACGCCGGCCGGTTGCAGGCTGGCCGCCGCGATGGAAGCAAAGCCCCCCGCCGACTGCCCCGCCAGCACCGTGCCCTCAGTCCGTACCCAAGGCAGCGTACGGGCATACGCCAGCGCAGCCAGCACATCCCGTGCAGCCTCCATGCCGGCTCGGAAAAACTCATTCGAACTGCAACGCGCATAGGATTCGGCATAGTCGCCACCACTCGCACCATAGCCGCGCCGGATCGGCACAATCACCGCATAGCCACGCTGCACGAATTCGCGGATCTGCACGATCTGGCGATAGCGCCCGATCCTGGGTCGATCAGCCGCCGAGGGCGGATTGCCATGGCTCAGCACCAGCAAGGGGAAAGGCCCGGCACCATCGGGCCGGAACAGAGTCGCCACGATCTGGCGCGGCTCTTCGCCAGTCGCCAGCGCAGCGACCGGCAGCTGCACGATCTCTTCATGCAGGCTGACGTCCAGCACCTCCTGAGCACTGGCCGCCCGGATCAGGCCCAGCAGCAAGCACAGCATTCCCAGCAGGACCCGCATGTTCATTCCTTCGGCATGAAAATGCGGATTCTACCCACTCAACCAGTACTCAGCTTCATCCCCACCACGCCAAGGATGACCAGCGCCATCGAAGCGATCTGGCCGTTGTTGAGATGATCGCCGAACACCATCGCGCTGAAGATCGCCACGCCCACGGCCCCCAACCCGGTCCACACCGCGTAGGCCACACCAGCCGGAATGCCGCGCATGGCGAAGGACAGCAGAGTCATGTTGGTTGCCGTCAGCAGCACGGAGGCCGCGATCGGCCAGATGCCCGCCGGCTGGTGATGGATCCATTTGAGGCTCAAGGCCCACAGGATCTCCGTGATCACCGCGATGAACAGGACGAACCAGTAATTGAACATTGCACGCTCCCATGACGCAACGGGGCTCGTACTCAACACACCGCGCTCCCCGGAAACCCTGAAGAAAGGAGCACTGCGCGTGGCCTTGCGCCACGTGAAAGGGGGCGGATTATGCCACGGAACCCGCCGCGCCCGGCTCAGGCCCTGGCCAGGGCAATCAGGCCGATGGCCAGGATCGCTAGCCCGATCGCCACACGATTGAGCCGCGAGAGGCGCTCGCCGAAGGCCAGCACGCCCACCAGCGTGCCCAGCACCACCACGCCGATGTTCATGCTCGCAAACACCACCGCTGGCTGGCTGGCCAGGGCGCGGTGAGCCTGCACATAGAACAAGATGTTGCCGAAATTGAGCGCCCCCAGCAGCAGGCCGGCTGCGCCATTGCGCAGGGTGAGCCGCCCCTGCCCCGTTTTTTGCGCGCGCACAGCGCGGATCAGCAGCCAGCTCGCCATGCCGACAAAGGCCAGAGCAAAGCTGACCTGCAAGGACGCAGCAAAAGGCGTTCCGGCGGCGGCAATATGCTTGAGCATCACGTCGACCAGCGCAAAGCCAGCCCACACCGTGAGCAGCAGCGGCCAGGCCGCGCCGCCTTCGCTGGCCGCGCTGCGCTGCGGCCGCCACACAATCCCCAGCACAGCCAACAGGCCCAGCCCCAGCCCGGCCAGCTTGAGCAGGCTGGCGGTTTCACCAAAGAGCAGGAAGGCCGCCAGCAGGGACAAGAGCAAGGACAGGCGCTGAGCGATATCGGTCAGCACGATGCCGGCACGGCGCACGCTCGCCGCCAGCACCAGGAACAGGGTCGGCAACACCACGGCCAGACCCAGCAAGGAAGGCCAGGGGGCGCCCGGCTGCTGCAGGCTGCTCAGCGAAGGCTGGAGCAGAAACCAGCACAGCACGGATGCCGCCAGATAATTCCAGCCAACCGCCTGGGCCACATCAATTTCATGGCGCCGGGCGCGCTTCAGCAGCACGGCGACAAGCACGCTGCAGGTGGCAGCGAGAAGAACGTAAAGCATGGCGGCGCTTCCGGAACACGGGGGTCGCCATTGTGCCGCAGAGTGCGGCCAATGGATCTGGCTCAAGGCGCGGATGAGGACAGAACCCGTCTTCCGCCAGCGCGCTTAAAATGCCGGCCTGCACAGCCTGGAACCTTTCAGGCGCCGTCACGCCAACCAATACAGGTAATCGCACCATGGGCGCTCAGTGGAAAGCCAAACATAAAGACATCGCCGCCAACGTCAAAGGCAAGATTTTCGGCAAACTGGTCAAGGAAATCCTCGTCGCCGCGCGCGGCGGTGCCGACCCGGCGATGAACTCGCGCCTGCGTCTGGCCGTGGAGCAGGCCAAGAAGGCTTCCATGCCCAAGGACACGCTGGAACGCGCGATCAAACGCGGCGCGGGTCTCACCGACGAGCCGGTCAGCTTCGAACACGTCATCTACGAAGGTTTCGCCCCGCATCAGGTTGCGGTGATGGTCGAGTGCCTCACCGACAACGTGCGCCGCACCGCGCCCGAAATGCGCGTGCTGTTCCGCAAGGGCCAGCTCGGCACCTCCGGCTCGGTAGCCTGGGACTTCGATCACCTGGGCATGATCGAAGCCGAAGCAGTCAAGGCTGGCGTCGATCCGGAAGAAGCCGCCATCGAAGCCGGCGCGCAGGATCTGGAGGCTGGTGATGAGGCGGGCACAACCCTCTTCTATACCGATCCGACCGAGCTCGATCTGGTCAGCAAGGCGCTCGCCGGTCAGGGCTTCAACGTGCTCTCAGCCAAGCTCGGCTACCGCCCCAAGAACCCGGTCAGCGCTGCCAGCCTGAGTGCCGAAGCGCTGGAGGAGGTCGAAGCCTTCCTCGCCGCCATCGATGAAAACGACGACGTGCAGAACGTTTACGTCGCGCTGACGGACTGAACCTCGCCGGCTCTGTCACCACCTCAGGGGCCGCATTTGCGGCCCCTGTGCATTGCAGCGCCGCGTCTTGCCGAGGGATCAAAGTCTTTGCTTGCTGCATCCGGACAAACGATGCGCGGCCTCGCGCTGACGCGGCATACTGACCTCATCGCAGCAGACAGGAGAAGCACGATGCGCATCGCAGTTTTCGACACCCATCCTTACGATGAACGCGCCCTGAGCGAAGCCAACGCCAGTGGCGCCCATCAGCTCGAATTCTTCGAAGAGCGGTTGCACGACAAGACCGTGGAACTCGCCGCCGGCTTCGACGCCGTCTGCCCCTTCGTGAATTGCCGCCTCACCGAGCATGTGCTGCAGCGTTTAGCGGAGCTGGGCGTCCGCCTGGTGGCCCTGCGCGCGGCCGGTTTCAATGGCATTGACATCGCCGCTGCCGAGCGCGCCGGGATCGTCGTGGCACGCGTGCCGGCCTACTCGCCGGAAGCCGTCGCCGAGCACGCCTTCGCGCTCCTCCTGACCCTGGTCCGCAAGACCCACCGCGCCTACAACCGCGTGCGCGAGCAGAATTTCTCGCTCGACAATCTCGAAGGCTTCACCCTGCATGGCAAGACCTACGGCTCGCTCGGTGCCGGTCGCATCGGCCAGTGCGCGATGCGCATCGCCAAGGGTTTCGGCTGCAAGCTGATCGCCTACGACCCCTACGAAAATCCCGCCATCGCGGCCGAGATCGGCTTCGAATATGCGAGCCTGGAACGCGTGCTGGCCGAGGCCGACGTGATCTCGCTGCACCTGCCGCTCACCGAACAGAGCCACCACATCATCAATGCCGCCGCACTGGCGCAGACCCGGCGCGGCGTGATTCTCATCAACACCTCACGCGGTGGCCTGATCGACACGCCAGCGCTGATCGAAGCGCTCAAGAGCGGCCAGGTCGGCGGCGTGGGGCTGGATGTGTATGAAATGGAGGAAGGCGTGTTCTTCCACGACCTCTCCGATCGCCCACTGCAGGATGACCAGCTGGCCCGCCTGATGACCTTCCCCAACGTGCTGATCACCTCTCACCAGGGCTTCCTCACGCGTGAGGCCCTCAACGCCATCGCCCAGACCACGCTCGCCAGCGCCAGCGCCTTCGAGCGCGGCGCAGAAGTGATCAACCGGGTGCGACTGGGTTAGGTCTTTGCCGCCGGCCCGGTGTCAGCCAGGCTCTGGATCCGCGTCAGCAACTCAGGCTGGGGGTAGAACTCGTAGGCATTGCCGCGCTTGCCCTTGATGAACAGCCCGAGAGACTCCAGGTCCAGCAAGTCGGCACGTGCCGTCTGATAGACCACGCCGTGCGTGTTCTGGTGCGCATCGATGCGCAGCGGCGTAGACGGGTGTTTCAGGGCGCTGCGCAGCAAGGAAATCTGCCGGTGGTTCAGGCGGAAGCGCAGAAACGGAGACTTGTCCGTCAGCAACTGCTCGGTATCCTGCTGCTCGCGAGTCTTGCGCGCAATGTAGGCGTGCAGGGCCGTGATCGCCCGGCGGATGGTGCCCAGCTGATGAATCAGGAAGTAGCTGGTGTCGCCGTGATCCGTTTCGGTATGCAGATAGGCTCGCACATACCGGGCGGGCGCCTGCTTGATGATGTGCGAGATCGACACGAACTCCATCAGCCAGTAGCCGCTGCGCGCCATCGCCCAGTAGAACAAGGCGCGCGCCGTGCGCCCGTTGCCATCCACAAAGGGATGGTCATAGCCCAGCATGAAGTGCAGCAGGATTGCGCGCAGAACCGGATGCACGAAGGGCTGGCTGTTCTCGTCAGCATTGGCAAACGCGCACAGCGCCTCCAGCCGGCCGGGCAGCTCGCTGAAATCCGGCGGGGTGTGGAGCGTGCTGCCATCGCGCTGATCGATGACCTGCACATCATTGCCACTGCGCAAACGCCCGGCATCCTCCGGGCTCTCCAGGGTATCAACCGTCAGCAGGCGGTGCAGGTCCAGGATGCGCTGAGGCGTGATCGGCTCATCGCGCAGCTCCCGCAGGTATTCCATCGCCCGGTAATTGTTGAAAATCATCTGCTCGCCATGGTCCCGCGGCTGGCGCCCTTCGCGCAGCATGTCTGCGGCCACCTTGCGGGTGGTGGCCGCACCTTCCAGCTGACTAGAAGTAATGGCCTCCTCGATCAGTGAAGCAAGCAGATAAGGCTGCCGGTTCTCATGGATCGGCGCCCCCTCCGGCGCCCGGATCTGGCCGGCCGCATCCCGGTCAATATGATGCAGATCGATCAGGACAGGCTGGGGGGTCGCAAACCGGAACGGCTGTCCCTGCACATCCAGCAAGGGCAGTTCATACAGCAGGGGAGCCCGCCCAAGACAGGTCGCCGCCCACCACTGCTCATGATTCAGGCCCTCAGGCGGCCTGCGATAGCGCAGATCCTCCCGATGCAGATAGCGCCCTGCCGGCAGCGGATTGGCGTGCTGAGCAATCAGCGCCAAATCCTCAGGCCGGGCCAGCGAAGCAAATACATCCTTGAGTGCGGGAGGCGTGCGAGGGATGCGCATTTTCTACTAATTCAAATTTAATTTAGTAGAAAGTAGCAACTCACTCCGGCAATGTCTACTAATCATCAATTAAATTAGTATTAACTGACCTCTACGCACGGCGCCCCCCCTGGTTTGGAGTTGTTCCAGACAATTAAAGTCGAAAAAAAGAGGCGGAAAGCCTTGTCCCGTGGGTGTTTCGTGCGTTCAATCCAGACGGAAATGGGCGAACGCAGCCAACTCGTAAGCGGCGCGCATGTCGTGCTCAGCGTCAGCCGCGACGCCAACGGCAAACTGACGAGCGAACGCCTCACCGTCGGCAAGGATGGCAGCACGCCTATGTGAGCCCCAGCTCAGCGTCCCCCACGCCATACCGGCCCAAGCCATTTCGGACGCCGCCATCAGCGCACCGATATAGCCGTGCGGATGCTGCACACCCTCGGCGCTCAGCGCGCTGATCGGCGCGATACCGATATGGGCCGTGGAATCGAGCTGCACGCCCATGGCCGGCTGCACCGCTCACCTGATGCACGGCACGCCGGAAGCGAAGCGCCAGCGCGAAGAGATGGGCTTTCACGAAGGCTGGGGAATCTGCATCCAGCAGCTCGAAGACTACGCCTGCAATCTCGTCTGAGTCGGCCCTCAGAAGCTGATCACGATCTGTAGCGAGAAGCCGTTCAGCAAGGGAAGAGCTGCACAGGAGCCGGAGTTTATGTTGATCAATGAGGATTCCGAGCTGCGCATGAGCCCTGATCACGGCCTCGCAGTAAGATCGGGAACAGCTTCTCAGAAAAGAACGGGCTTGTCGTCGGGCGCACGCTGCATCCTTTTTTTACACCCATGCCATCAAGCGTACGCCTTCAGCGGTCGTAGTTTCCAGCAGTGCGGAGGGGTCCCCAACCGCCTGTGAGGAACGCTGCCTGCATGAATCCGCCCGCCATCCGATCGACTGCGTCACGCTGCCTTGCTGTCCTGCTTGCCCTGCTCTGCCCGCTACTGGCGCTGCATGCCGTGCCCGCCGTCGCCAAGGGCACGCGCGCGGGCAGCGCACAGGCCCGCCCCGCCCCCGCCCGGCAGTACGACAGCCAAGGGCGCCATACCGGCCGCATCGATGCCGACGGCCGCCGTTACGACAGCCAAGGGCGCTATCAGGGGCGCACTGATCCGCAGAGCGGGCGCATGTACGACAGCCAGGGTCGCTACATCGGCAAGACGGATGTCTCCGGGCGCTTCTACGACGCGCAGGGCGTGCACACCGGCCGCATCGATGCCAGCGGACGCATCTACAGCGCACAAGGCGCCTATCAGGGCCGCGTCGATGCCGATGGCCGGCAATACGACGCGCAGGGGCGCTACACCGGCCGCCTGACGTCCGACACGGCAACACCTGCTGCGCCCTCGCCCAACCCGCCAGCGCCTGGCGACAGCAACGCCGCCCGCACGCGCGCCACCCAGGTCGAGCAGAGCCGGCAACTCAGCCCCTCGACCTTCTGCACTTACGGAGACGCCGACTGTGCGCGCCCCTGATGCCGCTCGCCTGCTGGCCTGCTGCATCGCGGTGGCCGCATCACCCGCCGCGCTGGCGCAAACCCTGCCGCATCGTGAGCTGAGCGAAAAGGAAGTGCAGTACCTCGAAGCCTTCGAAGCGCCCGGCGTAATTTTCAATGAACGCCTGTGCGACCCGCCGCTCAGCAGCATGAGCAAGCTGTGCACACAGTTGCCGCTGGACTACGACCAGCCCTTCACGCAATTCCCCGTCGCCCTGCGCTTCTTCGACCCCTCGCGGCCGGAAACGCTCGCCGCCGAGCGTCTCGCCAATCGGCGCGGCGATTCGAACGACGATCTCACCCAGCCCAACTTCTTCCTGCTCGGCGCCAGCCATGCATTGGTGAGCGACAACGCGCGCGGCGAAACCGAATACCGCGTGCAGCCGCTCGACAGCATCCCGGCGCTGAAGGCGGGCGAGCAGTACAACAGCACGCTGGCCATTGCCCGCCAGCGCGGCGGTGGTTTCCTCAACCTGCAACAGCGCGTGGTGGTGCCGTCCGACACCGTGATCTACCGCCCGCGCCCGAGCATGCGCGGCGTCGAATGGCGCCAGTGCATGGGCGAAACCGCAGCGCTGGTGCCGGCGCACACCACCGGCAAGATTCCCAACAGCCATCACTACAAGGGCGGCGGCGACTGCGGCGCACGCTACGTGGTCAAGCTCTGGGGGCAGCGCAGCCAGCGCGAGGTGACCTCCTACATCTTCCGCCACAGCGTCAATTTCAACGTCGGCGAGTACTACCGCACTCTCAGCCAGAGCTGGCGCATCGGCCCCAAGGATCCACCCGGCTTCTACACCTTCGAATGGTGGTACGCCGGCAAACTCCTCAGCCGCACCCGATTCGAGGTGAAACCATGATCCGCGCCCTGCTTGCGGCCCTCTTGCTGCTCGCCAGCCACAGCCACGCACTCACCCTGGTGCCGGAAGAGGAATACGATAGCGGCCGCGTCTTCGACACCAACAGCCCGCGCTCGCAAAAGATGCAGCGCATCCTGTGCTTCGGGCGCGACCCCAACTACTGCGCCAGTCTCGACAGCCCGCCGCGCTACTACGGCTTCAATTTTCGCTGCGACTGGCCGCCGGTGTTTCCCGAGCGTGTCACCCCTGACGACCGCCCCGACCGGCGCGGGCTCTTCCTGCCCGGCAAGGGGCTGATCGTCGGCGAGGCCTCACGCGGCCAGACCTGTCTCTTCGAGCTGCAACTCGCCCTGCCGCCCTCTTTCCTTGGCACCAAGGATCAGGACGACCTCATGGCCTGGGTGGAATGGGAATTTGAGAAGGCGCCGATCCCCGGCCTTAAGGGCCAGCGCGATGGCAAGAAAGTCATGCTGCCGATGTTCATCGTCAGCAAGCGCGATGGCTCGCACATGAAGTCGCCGTGGGACGGCTCGCGCAGCATCACCTACGACGGCGTTACGCGCGCCAAGCAGTCTCAGGAGATGAGCCTCCTGCCCAGCCGCTTCGACACCCCGCCACAGAAGAGCTGGATCACCGTGATCATCAACGGGCAGGTGCTGGAAAAAGCCGAAGTGCCGCTCACAACGGAGCCGCTGCGCTGGCAGATTTACGACTGGCGCAGAAAGAACGGCGAGGTCATCGAACGGCGGCACGGCGGCTGAGCCGTTCGCCACACCAGGCAAACGCGAGGGCCTGGCTGCGCGCCATCACGGCCCGCACCCTCTCAACCCGGCTGCAGGCTGCGTTCTGCGCGCAAGTGTTCGACCAGCAGATCCACCAGCGCGCGCACCTTCGCTGAGGCTTGCCGCCCTTCGCGGTGGATCACGTGGATCGGCATCGGCGGCGGCTCGTGCGCGGCCATCACGATCCGCAGCGTGCCTTCCGCCACTGCGCTGGCGACCTGGTAGGAGAGCAGGCGCGCGATGCCAGCGCCACGCACTGCGGCTGCGATGGCCGCGTCATTGTTCGTCACGGTGAGGCGGGGGCGGATGCGCACCGATTGTTCCGCGCCTTCCAGCCCGAAGCGCCATTCCACCATGGGGCTCACGCTCGTTGCCGCGATGATCTGATGCGCCGCGAGCTGTTGCGGCTCGGTGGGTTCGTCGTGTTGTGCGAGATAGTCCGGCGCGGCACACAGCACGCGCCGGATCTGCCCCACGCGCAGCGCCTTGAAGCTCGCATCCGGCAGATTGCCGATGCGTACGCCAACATCCACGCCTTCTTCCACCAGGTTCACCACGCGGTCCAGCAGCAGCGCGTTTACCTCGGTTTCCGGATAGCGCGCGAGGTACTCCACCACGCAGGGCATCACATGCAGGCGGCCGAATGAAACGGGTGCCGTGATCGTCACATGGCCACGCGGCGCAGCATTCACGCCGGCGGCGGCTTCGTCCGCTTCATCCGCCGCCGCGATCACGCGCCGCGAATCGTCCAGATAACGCTGCCCGGCTTCGGTCACGCGCACATAGCGTGTCGTGCGGTTGAGCAGCTTCACGCCCAGGTGCCCCTCCAGCGCGGCAATCGTGCGTGTCACCGCAGGGGGCGACATCGCCAGCCGCCGCGCAGCCCCCGCGAAGCTCTCTTCCTCCGCCACCGCCACGAAGACGCCCATGCTCAACAGTCGGTCCATGCCGCGCTCTCTGCATTCCAATAAGTGGAATTATAAATTGCAAATCATGGATATTCTTCAATCTGGTGGAACTTGGAAGAATGCATTCCATCCGCTGCACACGGTGTGCAACGGCAGCCATGCAAACCCAAGGAGAACCACCATGTCACGCATCAGCATCCCCGCCGTCGAACAATCCCAAGCCGCTTCCCGCCCCCTGCTGGACGCTGTCCACAAGCAACTGGGCGTCGTGCCCAACCTGATGAAGCTCGTCGGCCACAGCCCGGCCGCGCTCGAAGGCTATCTGTTGCTCAACGGCGCTCTCGCCAAGGGCGCGCTGTCCGCCCCGCTGCGCGAGCGCATTGCGCTGGCCATCGCCGAATACAACGGCTGCGATTACTGCCTCTCGGCCCACAGCTACCTCGCAGCCAATCTCGCCAAGGTCAGCGCGGCAGAAATCGACGCTGCGCGCGACGCGCACTCCAGCGATGCCAAGACCGCCGCTGCGCTGAAATTCGCCCGCCGTGTCGCAGCCGAGCGCGGTCGCGTCAGCGATGGTGATCTCGCCAGCCTGCGCGCCGCCGGCTTCGGCGAAGCGGAAGTCGTCGAAATCGTGCTCAACGTCGCGCTCAATGTGCTCACCAACTACATCAACAACGTTGCGCAGACCGATGTGGATTTCCCGCTCGTCGCGCACAAGGCCGCCTGATCAAGCACAGCCCCGGCACCAGCCCGGGGCATTTTCCTCAAGAAAGGAATCAACATGTCCGACATCACGCTCTACACCTCAAGCACCTGCCCCTACTGCCACGCAGCAAAATCCCTGCTCACGCAGCGCGGACTCGGCTTCACCGAGATCGACGTCAGCACCAACCCCGCCGCACGCGCCGAAGCGCAAGCCCGCAGCCAGCGCCGCACCGTGCCGCAGATCTTCGCGGGCGAGCAGCACATCGGCGGCTTCGACGATCTGCAGGCCTGGTTTGCAAAGCAGGGCTGAGCTATGCCACGCGCATTCGCCGACATCAGCTTCACCGACAGCGTGCGTGCGGCGCAGACGCGCTACGGCAGCCGCGCCCACATGGAAGGCTTCGAGCGTGCCTCCGATCCGCGCAACACCCTGCGCGAAGCCGACATTGCCTTCATCAGCACGCGCGACAGCTTCTATCAGGCCACAGTCAGCGAAACCGGCTGGCCCTACGTCCAGCATCGCGGCGGGCCGGCCGGCTTTCTGCGCGTGCTCGATGCGCGCACGATTGGCTATGCCGACTTCCGGGGCAATGCGCAGTACCTCAGCGTAGGCAACCTGAACGCCGACGAGCGCGTCTCGCTGATCCTCATGGATTACGCAGGCCAGCGCCGCCTCAAGCTGTGGGGGCTGGCCCGCATCGTGCATGCCGAGGACGCGCCCGAAGTCATGGCGCAGCTCGCCCTGCCCAACTACCCTGCAGCAGTCGAGCGCGGTGTGCTGATCCACATCGAAGCCATCGAGTGGAACTGCCCGCAGCACATCACCCCGCGTTTTACCGAAGCCGAACTCAAACCCATGCTGGCGCCCTTGCTCGACGAACTGCAGCAACTGCGCGCGCAAGTCGCCAGCCTTCAAGCCTCACAGGAATCGAAACCATGAACACCGTCGACCGCCCGCCCCTGCCGCCCTTCAACGAAGACAGCGCGCGCCAGAAAGTGCGCCTCGCCGAAGATGCCTGGAACAGCCGTGAGCCCGCACGCGTGGCGCTGGCCTATACGCCGGACAGTCAGTGGCGCAATCGCGCCGAATTCCCGCGCGGCCGCGCCGAGATCGAAGCCTTTCTGGTGCGCAAGTGGGCGCGCGAACACGACTACCGGCTCATCAAGGAGCTTTGGGCCTTCACAGCCAATCGCATCGCCGTGCGCTTCGCCTATGAATGGCACGACGAGGGCGGCAACTGGTTCCGCTCCTACGGCAACGAAAACTGGGAATTCGACGAGCACGGCCTGATGGCCAAGCGCTACGCCAGCATCAACGATTTGCCGATCAGCGCAGCCGAGCGCAAGTTCCACTGGCCACAAGGCCGCCGGCCGGACGATCACCCCGGCCTGAGCGAGCTGGGGCTCTGAGCCTCACTCCGGCGGCAGGCTCGCCAGCCGCGCCAGCAAGGTGTCCAGCTGCGCCTTGAGCTGGCGCGCCTCATCGAGCGGATAGCCCACCTGCTGGTAGAGCTTCTCCGGCACACAGGCGCAGTCCTGCCGCAGCGCCTGCCCGGCTTCGGTGAGGGCGATGGTGACCACGCGCTCGTCATGCGCCGCGCGGCTGCGCTGCACCAGGCCTTGCTGCTCCAGGCGCTTGAGCAGCGGCGTAAGCGTGTTCGAGGCCAGCAGCGCGCGCTCGCCGATGTGCGACACCGAGCAGGGCGACTCTTCCCACAGGATCATCAGCACGATGTACTGCGGATAGGTCAGGCCCAGCGGCTCCAGCAACGGCTGATACAGGCGCGTGACCAGCCGCGAAGCGGCGTAGAGCGGAAAGCACAGCTGAAGCTCCAGGCGCAGCGGATCGTCGGGCTGGGCCTCGCTCATGCCGCCAGCCCCAGCGCGCGACGCACTTGTGCTTCAAGCGCCGCCGGCTTGGTGATCGGCGCGAAACGCTTGATCGGCTGGCCATCGCGACCGATCAGGAACTTGGTGAAATTCCAGCGGATCTTCTGCCCGAAGAACCCCGGCAGCGCGCCGCGCAGCCAGGCAAACAGCGGATGGCTCTGCCCACCATTCACATCCACCTTCTCGAACATCGGAAAGCTCACCCCGTAGTTGAGCAGGCAGGTCTGCTCGATTTCCTTCACCCCGCCCGGCTCCTGCTGGCCAAACTGGTTGCAGGGAAAGCCGAGGATCTCCAGCCCATGCTCGCGGTACTTCTGGTACAGCGCCTCCAGCCCGGTGTATTGCGGCGTGAGACCACACTGGCTGGCGGTATTCACCACCAGCACCACCTTGCCGGCGTAGCGGCTGAAATCGACGGGCTCGCCGCGCAGGCTGCGGGCGCTGAATTGATGAAAGCTGCTCATGCTGAACTCCGGAATGATCTGGGGGGAACTTAAATCTTTTACGATTAAATCGCGTGCGACTTATATTCGCGCTTTCCGACCCGCTCTGTCAATCGCCGCCAGCAGATCAAGCGGGCGGATCACGTTTCTGCCGCGAGCCCCGCTTTGACGGGACTGCGCCAACGCGCAGAGCCGCCTGATCTCTCGATCTGCCAGAACGACAAAAAGGGGCCGCGAGGCTAATACCGTTCATTTAGGCGCATGGCATGTCGGAAGCGGCAGGATTCTTCTTGCGATCATGGCGTTCCAAGGTGGTGCGACACTTGATTCAACGACCATTACCGAAAGCGACTTCGGCCCCTCCTCCGCCTGGGTTACATGACATCCAGCCCAGCGTAGGGCGGAGTGCAAACTCCGCCGCTTTGATCAACACATGCGGTGGAGTTTCACTTCACCCTAAGACTGCGCCGTACGCGGTGGTTTGGAGTGCCCGCCCCCAAGGCCGAGCCGCACACGGCGTTTCATTTCCTGCCCGGTTCGCCGCTTACACCCCGAAACCGAAGCAGCGCATGCTCAGGGTGCCGCTGTGAAAGCCGGTGAAGAGCGTCTCTGCCGCTTCATCACGACCGGCCGCGCCCAGCGCGTAGAGCATCGGAAAGTAATGGTCAGGCGTGGGCACGGCCATGCTCACGCTGGCGTCCAGCCGGGTGTAGTCGAGAATGCGTTTGTCTTCCCGCTGAGCGAGCGCAGCAGCAAAGGCCTCATCGAAGCGCTGAGCCCAGTCCTGCGAGGCGCGCATTGCCTCAGACTGGTTGCGCTGGGTAGCACGCAGGTTGTGCACGATGTTGCCGCTGCCGATGATCATCACCCCCTTCTGGCGCAGGGCGGCCAGCTCGCGACCGAGCTGGTAATGAAATTCCGGCCCCCTGGCGTAATCGATGGAAAGCTGGAAGACCGGAATCTTCGCCTCCGGATACAGGTGGTGCAGCACGGTCCAGGTGCCATGATCCAGCCCCCACTCCTCGGTCGCCACCACCTTCACGCCCTTCACCGCGCGGATCGCTTCGCGTGCAAGCCGGGGCGAGCCCGGTGCCGGGTATTCCATGGCGTGGAGTTCGGCCGGGAAGCCACCGAAGTCGTGAATCGTCGGCGGGCGCTCGGCCACGTTCACCGCTGTCACGCCGGGCGAGAGCCAGTGCGCAGACACCACCAGCATCGCCTTCGGCGCAGGCAGCTTCTTGCCCAGCGCGTTAAGGCAGCGGGTAAAGGCATTTTCGTGGATCGCATTCATCGGGCTGCCGTGGCCGATGAAAAGCACCGGCGCAGGCTTGAACTTTTCGCCCTTGCCCGAGGGCTTGCCTTGCGTGGCCGCCCAGGCGCCCAGGCTGTGGAGGGCGGTGAGCGTGCCGAACGCCGAGCCCTGAATCAGGAAGCGGCGACGTTGGGAATCGGGGTGGCGGGAATGACTCATGCTGATCCTGCAGATTCAAAACCCCATTGATACCCGCCCCAGCCCGGAGGTTCCAGCCGCGCCCCGCAAAAGCCCCTCCCAGCTTCCGCAACAATCCGAGTGCCCGGCGTAGGGCGGAGTGCAAACTCCGCCAGCCTGATCAACGCACTCCGTCATACAGGGGAAAACATCCGGTGCGGTTTGCACCGCACCCTACACTCCGACGTACGCGGTGAGTCGCGGAGCGTCGCCGGCCGCAGGAACATCTCAGGACTTCTTGCGAAGTCTGGAACGCATGATCACTACGCTGGCGTGACTTGAGCATGCCACTGGAGCTGCGAACAGCCGCTTTCGACCCGATGCGGACGGTCGGAGAATTGAAAACGGGCGTTCAGGCGTAGGGCGGAGTGCAAACTCCGCCACTTTGATCAACGCACGCTGTCGCGCGCGAGGGAAACATCCGGTGCGGTTGGCACCGCACCCTACGACTGCGCCGTACGCGGTCATGTGACATCCATGCGCAAAGCCCCTACCGAGCTTGAACATGCATTCTCGACGCCATCGTACAAAGAGCAGCGAGGCCAAGAACAGTTCGTTTTGGTACGCTGAACGCATAACAGGCTGCATGTCTTGAATCCACTCTATGCATCGGAGGCATTTTGAGAGCCGTACGACTGGTCGCGCATTGTTTGATAGGACTTGCCCCTGTCTTGGCAAGTGTGGTTCGGGCTGATGAAGTACTTCGCTTTGGTGCGCCGGTGAAAGCCGGAGTACAGCAGCAGGACAACTTGCTGGTCTTGTCGCCAGAGCCGCCAGCGCGGGAACTAGCACAGGACGCTGAAGTCATTCTGGTATCCGGCTACGAGCCACCAAAGGGAGCTGTGCATGTCAATATCGACCGGCCTGGCGCGAAGGTCTTGCTGGTCATGACAAGCTACGAACAAATCAATTGGCGGGTAACAGCTTCGCCCAAGACCTCAATCGTGGCGATTCTTGTTGGTGGATATCACCCATCTACCGTTTCGACGACGCTGCAGACGCAAGGCTATATGGTGAAACTGCCGTATGCCTACGAAACCGAAAACCTAAAATTCAGAGAGCTGCTTGTACGCTTGAACCAGCTATTCGGCGTCGAGCAGGTGAATGCCTTCCGGGGCAGCTATACGCTGCCGGCGCTGATCAGCGTGACTGCGCCGGATGCACCACGCGCCGATCTGACCATGCAAGGACCAAAGCCCAGAGCGTCCAGCTCAGGCTTCACATTCAGGCTTCCGACGCGGGACTACGGCAGGGCGCGCTGGACATTGTCGGGCCCACTAAATGGCGGCAAGGAAGCCTACGTGAGCGAGGGGAAAATTGCCGTATCGGAGTCAGGCGATCGCGCTTTCAGATTGAGAGGTGATCAACTTGAGTCGGTAGATGTCCCGACAGGGCAAGCCACCAGCATCGCCTTGCCACCTGATTTCCCACGGTTTTCGTGGGCGATGGACCTGGCCTACGACAGCAAGCGGAATGTCGTTTCGATTGTCACGCTCGGTGGCGAAGGCTTCCTTTACCGGTTTGATGCACGGAATCAAAAGTGGCTCGACTATCGGTCCGTCAATAACGTCGATATCTTCTCCTTGAGCTATGACGCGAAGGCAGATCGCTATGTGGCCTGGACGGACCAGGGCAGCCTGCTATTCATCTCCGGCACGGGCGATGCGTTGTTTGCCCAGCCGGTTATATCGCGCCTAGAAAGTTTCGGTCGTGTCTATGACCGCGGCAATGGTCGACCGCCCAGGCTGCAAATCGCAGCAACCGGGGATGACATTGCGCTGGTCTACATCGTCGATGGCGGGGTGAGAAACATCTGGCATTACAACCTCAGAACCGACGCTGCCGCGCTGACCTATTCGCGAAACTGAGCCCGCGCGGTGTTGAGTGCACATCCGCGAAATACGTGGGCACACTGCGCCCACCCTACAGATAAAACAAAGGGGCCGAAATTGGCCCCTTTGTCATTTCACGCTTCGACGCTAATCAAAGAATCGGCGCCAGCCACCTCTTCGCCTCGCCTTCACTGAAGCCCGCCCGCTGTGCCCAATCCTTCATCTGATCTTCCCCAATCTTGCTCACCGCGAAGTACTGCGCCTCCGGATGCGCGAGGTAGAAGCCTGATACGGCCGCCGCCGGGTACATGGCGAAGGTTTCGGTGATCTCCAGACCGATGGCTTCCTGCGGGTTCAGCACCCGGAAGATCTCGCCTTTGGCGGTGTGATCTGGGCAGGCCGGATAGCCGGGAGCAGGACGGATGCCGCTGTATTGCTCGGCGATCAGGGCGGCTCCATCGAGCGTCTCGGCAGGGGCGTAAGCCCAGTATTCCTTGCGCACGCGCTGGTGCAGCCATTCGGCTGCAGCTTCCGCAAAGCGGTCAGCAATGGCCTTGAGCATGATGGCGTGATAGTCGTCGTGCTCGGCTTCATAGGCAGCGATGCGCGGCTCCAGCCCCCGACCGGCCGAAACGGCGAACATGCCGACCCAGTCCGCCACACCAGAATCACGATCCGCGATGAAGTCGCTCAGGCAGTAGTTGGGCTTGCCGGCCGGACGTTCGTGCTGCTGGCGCAATCCGTGCCACTTGGCGATCACTTCGCCACGTGATTCGTCGCCATAAACCAGCACATCATCCTGATGCGCAGCGGCGGGAAAGAGGCCGAACACGGCGTGCACTTCGATCCAGCGCTGCTCGATGGCGCTCTTGAGCATGGCCTTGGCATCACGGAAGACGTTGCGTGCGGTTTCGCCCACGATCTCGTCATCCAGAATCGCCGGGTAGGCGCCGGCCAGATCCCAGGTCTGGAAGAAGGGGCCCCAGTCGATGTACTGCTCGAGCGTGGCGAGATCGATGTTGCGCAGGCGCTGGATGCCGGGGCGTGAAGGCTTCGCCGGCACATAGCTGGCGTCGCTGTTCCACTTGAAGCGGTTGGCGCGTGCGGCTTCGAGCGAGACCAGCTTCACGCCACTCTTGGAGGCATGCTGAACGCGCAGCTTTTCATAGTCCGCCGCGATTTCGGCGACATAGCTTTCGCGCTGATCGATGGAGAGCAGGCTGGTGACCACGCCCACGGCGCGTGAAGCATCCGGCGTGTAGACCACCGGGCCATCGTAGTGCGGCGCGATCTTGATCGCGGTGTGGGCGCGGCTGGTGGTGGCGCCACCAATCAGCAGGGGCACGGCATTCTCGCCACCGAAGCCAAGGCGCTTCATCTCGCTGGCGACATGGGCCATTTCTTCAAGCGAGGGCGTGATCAGGCCGGAGAGGCCAATGGCCTGCGCGCCATGCTCCTTCGCGGCGGCAAGGATCTTGTCGCAGGGCACCATCACGCCGAGATCGACGACTTCGTAGCCGTTGCAGGAGAGCACCACGCCGACGATGTTCTTGCCGATGTCATGCACATCGCCCTTCACGGTGGCCATGATGATCTTGCCCTTGGCGGCCGCGCCGGTGCGCTTCTTTTCTTCCTCGATGTAGGGAATCAGATGCGCCACGGCGGACTTCATGACGCGAGCGGATTTGACCACCTGCGGCAGGAACATCTTGCCCGCGCCGAAGAGATCCCCCACGACCGACATGCCGGCCATCAGCGGGCCTTCGATCACCGCCAGCGGCGGCTTGCCCTCGGCAAACAGCTTGGCCCGGACTTCTTCGGTGTCTTCCACCACGAACTGGGTGATGCCCTTCACCAGCGCATGCGACAGGCGCTCTTCGACCGGCCATTCGCGCCAGGCCAGATCCTGCACGTTTTCCTTGGCCTGGCCCTTCACGGTCTGTGCGAATTCGACCAGGCGCTCGCCGGCTTCGGGATGACGATTCAATACAACGTCTTCCACCTTGTCGCGCAGCTCGGGGGCAAGGTCGTCATACACGCCGAGCTGACCGGCGTTAACGATGCCCATGGTGAGGCCCGCCTTGATGGCGTGGTAGAGGAATACGGTGTGAATGGCTTCGCGCACCGGGTCGTTGCCACGGAAGCTGAAGCTCACGTTGGAAACACCGCCGCTGGTCTTGGCATAAGGCAGATTCGTGTGAATCCAGCGCACAGCTTCGATGAAGTCGACCGCGTAGTTGTTGTGCTCTTCGATGCCGGTGGCAATGGCGAAGATGTTGGCATCAAAAATGATGTCTTCCGGCGGGAAGCCGATCGTCATCAAGAGATCGTAGGCGCGCTTGCAGATCTCAGTCTTGCGCGCATAGGTGTCGGCCTGGCCCTGCTCGTCGAAGGCCATCACCACGGCGGCCGCGCCGTATTTCATGCACAGGCGGGCGTGATGCAGGAAGGCTTCCTCGCCCTCCTTCATGGAGATCGAGTTAACGATGCCCTTGCCCTGGATGCACTTGAGGCCGGCTTCGATGATCTCCCACTTGGAGGAGTCGATCATGATCGGCACGCGCGAGATGTCCGGCTCGGAGGCGATGAGCTTGAGGAAGCGCTCCATCGCGGCCTTCGAGTCCAGCATGGCTTCGTCCATGTTGATGTCGATGACCTGGGCGCCGTTTTCCACCTGCTGGCGAGCCACGGCCAGTGCATCGTCGAAGCGGCCTTCGATGATCATCTTGGCAAAAGCGCGCGAGCCGGTGACGTTGTTGCGCTCGCCGACGTTCACGAACAGGCTGTCCTTGCCGATGAAGAAAGGCTCCAGACCCGACAGGGCCTGCCTCACTTCGAGCTCGGGAATGGCGCGCGGGCGGATCTGCGCCACCGCCTCACTCACGGCCTTGATATGTGAAGGCCGGGTGCCGCAGCAACCGCCGACGATATTGAGGAAGCCGGACTCTGCCCAATCCTTGATATCGGCCGCCAGCTGCTCAGGCGTTTCGTCGTAACCGGTGGGGGCCAGCGGATTCGGCAGGCCGGCGTTGGGGTGGGCGGAGACGAAGGTATCGCAGATGCCGGAAAGCTCGGCCACGTACTGGCGCAACTCCTTGGCGCCGAGCGCACAGTTGAGACCGAAGGAGATCGGCTTGACGTGCTTGAGCGAGTTCCAGAAGGCGGTGGCGGTCTGGCCCGAGAGCGTGCGGCCCGAGGCATCGGTGATGGTGCCCGAGATCATGACCGGCAACTTGCGGCCCAGATCATCGAAGAGCTTGAGCACGGCGAAGATGGCAGCCTTGGCATTGGCGGTGTCGAACACCGTTTCGATCAGCAGCAGATCGGCGCCGCCTTCCATCAGAGCCTTGGCCGAGTCGTAGTAGTCGTCGACCAGCTCGTCGAAGCTGACGTTACGGTAGCCGGGGTCGTTCACATCCGGCGAGATCGAAAGGGTGCGCGAGGTCGGGCCGATCACGCCAGCGCAGTAGCGCGGCTTGTTAGGTGTCCTTGCGGTGAATTCGTCGCACAGCTCACGCACCAGACGCGCGCCAGCCACGTTGATCTCATACGCGAAGTCCTGCAGGCCGTATTCGGCTTGCGACACGCGCGTGCCGTTGAAGGTGCAGGTTTCGATGATGTCCGCACCCGCCTCCAGATACTCGCGGTGGATCGCGCCGACCACGTCCGGACGGGTGAGCACCAGCAGATCGTTATTGCCCTTCAGATCCTTGTTGTGCGCAGCAAAGCGGCTTCCCCGGTAATCGGCTTCGGAGAGCTTGTATTGCTGGATCTCGGTGCCCATGCCGCCATCCAGAATCAGGATACGTTCACGGAGCAGGGCGTTGAGTTCTTGGCTGCGGTCGGCTTGCATGAGTCACTCTCCAAAGCGTTCAACGCTTCGGGCAAGCCGGGGATGGGCGGGGGAGTTCTGGCTCACCGGCAATCCGCACGAGTTCTGCACGAAGCGGTGAGCGCCGTTGAATCTGGCCTGCGCCAAAGAGAGGCGGCAGGTTCCGAGCCTGGGATTGCGGGAAAAAACCCGGCAGTCTCGCAGCGCTCCTCGGAAAGGACTGAATTATAAGGGCGAACGCTCGGGCTGACCAGCCAGCCGGGCTTCAGGAGCAGGCCGCTCGAGGCGAATCCGGCTGCGCCTTACCTCCTGAAGAATACCCTCTGCACCAAAGTGGGCATCGACCTGCCAGTTTGCGGGGCGCCGCACATCCAGCGGCCAGTGCCAGACCTCCCCTCCGGCAACATGTTCGGTGCGCGCCGGCCGCCCCATCTGGCGTCGCACCTCGTCGCGGCTCATGCCCTGTCGCAGGGCATCCACGCTGGCTTCGGTCAGCACCTGCTGCAGGCTCAAGAGCACCCCGCTGGGAGCCAAACGGGCCATGAAATTGCCCCCGCCCTGCGTCACCCGGGCGAACTCCATCTGCAGGCTGCCATCCCGCTCAGACCACACCATGCTGGGCTGTCCGAGCTGCTCAAGCAGTTGCGGCAAGGTCGTCTTGCCCGGTTCCACACTGGAGCTGCCAATACAGGCAGCCAGCAGGCTGGCAAGCAACAGCAGAAGGGTGGATTTGAACATCGACGGCTTATCCCGCAGGGCTACCCAAGCAGCCTAGTTGGCACGCCAGTCAGCGCCAATTCTCGTATTCCCCTGCGGCGTGGGTGCGCTTCTTGCATACGGAGCAGTCTGGCCCCGTGTGGGCTTGCCCGCTCGCTTATTTGTGTAACATGCCTCCGGGACATACCGCCCCGGTCGGAGACAAGCCAGCGGCCCCTGAACTCATCATCCACTCTGGAGAATGTTCGAAATGAAGAAGACCTTGATTGCACTTGCAGTACTTGGCACCACCAGTGGCCTTGCACAGGCTCAGGAAGTCGTCGTGAAGATCGGCCACGTCGGCCCGCTCACCGGCAACATCGCCCACCTTGGCAAGGACAACGAAAATGGCGCCCGCCTCGCGGTCGAGGAGTACAACACCAAGGGCATCACGATCGGCGGCAAGAAGGTGAAGTTCGAGTTGGTCGGTGAAGATGACGCCGCCGATCCGAAGACCGGCAACATCGTGGCCCAGCGCCTGGTGGATGCTGGCGTTAAGGGTGTGGTCGGCCACCTGAATTCGGGCACCACAATCCCCGCTTCGCGCATTTACAACCAGTCCGGAATCCCGATGATTTCGCCCTCGGCGACCAATGTGACGCTGACCCAACAAGGCTTCGCGAACATCTTCCGCACCATGGCCAACGATGCCCAGCAAGGCAGCGTGATCGGCAAGTACGCGGCCAGCAAGCTCGGCAAGACCGTGGCCATCATCGACGACCGCACCGCCTACGGCCAGGGCCTCGCCGACGAAGTGGAAAAGGGCGTGAAAGCGGCTGGCGGCAAAGTGACTTCGCGTGAATTCACCAACAACCAGGCCACTGACTTCATGGCCATTCTCACCAAGATCAAGGCCCAGAAGCCGGACGTGATCGTCTACACCGGCATGGATGCCCAGGGCGGCCCGATGCTCAAGCAAGTCAAGGCACTGGGCATCCCGGCCAAATTCGTCACCGGCGACGGCGGCTGCACGCCCGAGTTCATCAAGCTGGCCGGTGACGCCATGTCTGAAGCAGCCTTCTGCACCCAGGCTGGCCTGCCGCTGGATCAGATCGCCGACAAGACCTTCAAGGATCGCTTCAAGAAGCGCTTCGGTGCCGACGTGCAGATCTACGCACCGTATTCCTACGATGCTGCCGCTGCACTCATCGAAGGCATGAAGGCCGCCAACTCGGCCGAGCCTTCCAAGTACCTGGCTGCCCTCAAGAAGGTGCAGTTCAAGGGTGTGACCGGCGAAGTGGCCTTCGATGAGAAGGGTGACACCAAGTTCGGCGCCATCACCATGTACCAGTACAAGGCTGGCAACTGGGTCGCGCTGAAGTAAGCCTGACCACACACGAACGGGGCGCCGGCGGCGCCCCGTTTTCTTAGGCGCAAACTCTTGTCGCAGCGCATTGACACATTGTTCGAACTCCGGACAATGCGCAGCCGTACGGCAAATCCCATGCCTTGTCTATAACTTTCGACTTACGCCCGGATCATGGAAACCCTGCTCCAGCAAATCGTCAATGGCCTCGTGGTAGGTAGCGTGTATGCGCTCGTCGCCCTCGGCTACACCATGGTCTACGGCATCCTCGGCCTGATCAATTTCGCGCACGGTGACGTGCTCATGGTCGGAGCCCTGGTTGCCCTGCAGGTTGTACTCTTCCTGCAAAAAGCCTTTCCCCTGCTTGGGGCTGTTCCCACCCTGCTGATCGCCCTCACGGTGGCGATGGCGGTGTGCATGGCACTCGGCTACATCATCGAACGCACCGCCTACCGGCGTCTGCGCAACGCACCGCGCCTGGCGCCGCTGATCACCGCGATCGGCGTGTCCTTCCTGCTGCAGACGCTGGCAATGATCATCTGGGGGCGCAACTACCACAGCTTCCCGCAGCTGATCACAACCACTCCGCTACAGCCGGTGGAAGGCGTGTTCATCACCCCGGTGCAGATCATCATCCTGGTCAGCTCTGCTCTGCTGATGACCGGCCTCATCCTGCTGGTGAACAAGACCCGGCTCGGCCGCGCCATGCGTGCCACCGCAGAGAATCACCGCGTGGCCAGCCTGATGGGCGTGGATACCAACAAGATCATCGCCACCACCTTCATCATCGGTTCAGCCCTGGCAGCCGTAGCCGGCGTGATGTTCTCGTCCAACTACGGTGTGGCGCATTACGCGATGGGCTTCACGCCGGGGCTGAAGGCCTTCACCGCTGCGGTGCTGGGTGGCATTGGCAACCTCGGCGGCGCGATGGTCGGCGGTGTGGTGCTGGGCCTGGTGGAATCCATCGGTGCCGGCTACCTCGGCTCGGCTACCGATCTGTGCAACTTGCCAAGCTGGGCGCAAAGCGCCTCGCTGATCGAGACCTGCGCCAATGGTGGCAGCTTCGAGCTGCTGTCCTCGAACTATCAGGACATCTTCGCCTTCGTGATTCTCGGCATCGTGCTGATCTTCCGCCCCACCGGCCTGCTCGGTGAGCGCGTATCCGATCGCGCCTGACCCCATTCTTTACGGAACCTTCTTATGTACGAACTTGCTGAAGCAGTTCCCTGGCTCGGCAGCCGCAACCCGCGTGCTGCACGCGGCGTGGTGCTGGCGCTGATGCTGATTGCCCCCATGATCGCCTTGTCGGCGGGCAATACCTGGGTGCGCATCCTCGACTTCGCCCTGCTCTACGTGATGCTGGCGCTGGGCCTGAACCTGGTGGTGGGCTTTGCTGGTCTGCTCGATCTGGGCTACATCGCCTTCTACGCCGTGGGCGCCTACACCTGGGCCTTCCTGGCCTCGCCGCACTTTGGCCTGCACCTGCCGTTCTGGATCGTGCTGCCGGCCGGAGCCGGTTTCGCGGCCCTCGCTGGCCTGATCCTCGGTGCGCCGGTACTGCGGCTACGGGGCGACTATCTCGCCATCGTCACGCTGGGCTTCGGCGAGATCGTGCGCATCTTCATGAACAACCTGAACCACCCGATCAACATCACCAACGGGCCGCAGGGCGTGAACATGCTCGATTCCCTGAGCCTGTTCGGCTGGGACATCTCGCGCCACATCCAGATCACGGATGACTTCAAGATCAACTCGCTGGTGCTGTTCTATTACGTGTTCCTGCTCTGCGTGGTGGGCTCGGTGATCGTGATCCGGCGCCTGCAACTGTCGCGCGTGGGCCGTGCCTGGGCTGCGATTCGTGACGACGAACTGGCTGCCAAGGCCATCGGCATCAATGTACGCAACATGAAGCTGCTGGCCTTCTCGATGGGCGCCACCTTCGGGGGCGTGGCCGGCGGCCTGTTCGGCAGCTTCCAGGGCTTCGTCTCGCCGGAATCCTTCTCGCTGATGGAGTCCATCGCGATCCTGACCATGGTCGTGTTCGGCGGCATGGGCAACCTCGGCGGTGTGATCCTCGGCGCCATCGCCCTCTCGCTGCTGCCCGAGCTGCTGCGCAGCGTGGCCCTGCCGGTGCAGCAAGCGCTGTTCGGCCATGTGATCCTGGATCCGGAAGTGCTGCGCATGCTGCTGCTCTCGCTGGCCATGATTTTCATGATGTTGCTGCGCCCGGCCGGCCTGCTGCCTGCCCATGCCCGCTACTCACGACCAGAACTCGCCGGCGCCGGGAGGATCACTGAATGAGCATCACCCTTCTTGAAGCCCAGAACATCGGCAAGCGTTTCGGTGGCCTCACCGCGCTGTCGGATGTCTCGCTGACCATCCGCAAGGGTGAGGTGTACGGCCTGATTGGCCCCAATGGCGCCGGCAAGACCACCTTCTTCAACGTGCTCACCGGTGCCTACACGCCTAATGGCGGCGAGTTCATCTTCGCCGGCAGCGAGCTGCCCACCGGCAAGCCGCATGAAGTAGTGGCGCGCGGCATCGCCCGCACCTTCCAGAACATCCGTCTGTTCCGCGAAATGACCGCCCTGGAAAACGTGATGGCCGGCCACCACCTGCGCTCGGATTCGAGCCTGTGGGGCATTCTCACCCAGAACCGCCACATGCGCGAAGAAGAGCGCCTGATCACCGAGCGTGCCTTCGAGATGCTGCGTTACGTGGGCATCGAGCGCCACGCCACCACACTCTCGCGCAACCTCTCCTACGGCGATCAACGCCGCCTGGAGATCGCCCGTGCACTCGCCACCGAGCCGCAGCTGCTGGCGCTGGACGAGCCGGCCGCCGGCATGAATGCCACCGAAACGTCGCAACTCCGCGACCTCATCTCCACGATCCGCCAGGACGGCGTCACCGTGCTACTGATCGAACACGATGTGAAGCTGGTGATGGGCCTGTGCGACCGCGTCGCGGTGCTGAACTTTGGCAAGAAGATCGCCGAAGACGTACCGGCCGAAGTGCAGAAGAATCCGGAAGTGATCGAAGCCTATCTGGGAAGCAGCCATGCCCACTGACAACACCATCCTCGAACTCAAGGACGTGCAGATCGCCTACGGCCAGATCCAGGCCGTGAAGGGCATCGACTTTCACGTCAGCACCGGCGAGCTGGTGTGCCTGATCGGTGCCAACGGCGCCGGCAAGACCACCACCCTGAATGCCATCTCCGGCACCCTGCCGATCAAGAGCGGCGAGATCCGCTTCGCCGGGCAGGACATCAGCAAGCTGCCGGCCCACCTGCGCCTGCGCCAGGGCCTCGCCCTGGTGCCGGAAGGCCGCGGCATCTTCACCCGCCTGACGGTGGAAGAAAACCTGCGCATGGGCGCCTACACACGCGACGACAAGGAAGCCATCGAGCAGGATCTCGAGCGCGTCTACAGCATGCTGCCGCGCGTGAAGGAACGGCTGGCCCAGGTCGCCGGCACGCTCTCGGGTGGCGAACAGCAGATGGTGGCGATCGGCCGCGCCTTGCTTTCGCGCCCCAAGCTGCTGCTGCTGGATGAGCCCTCGATGGGCCTCGCCCCGCTGGTGGTCGAAAAGATCTTCGAAGTGATCCAGACCGTGGTGAAGGAAGGCATGAGTATCCTGCTGGTGGAGCAGAACGCCAACCTCGCGCTGGAATTTGCCAGCCGCGGCTATGTGATGGATGGCGGCCGCATCACCCTGGCCGGCTCGGGCAGCGAGCTGCTGAACGATCCCGCTGTGCGCAGCGCCTACCTCGGCGAAGCCTGATAGCCACCCAGCCCGCGTGCCTCGGCGCGCGCGGGCTGCAACGCAGCGGCCGGGCGCAAGGTACGCGTCTCATAGCCACGTGCCCGTGCGCTGCACACCGTAGGTTCGGGCGGGAAAGCCGGATTGGCACTGAGGGTGTAGAGCTCGGAAACCTGCAGGGCGACCAGCAGGGCTTCGAAAGCCGCATTGTCGAAAGCATCTTCACTGCTCACCGTGAACATCAGCAGATGCCCCTCGGCATTGGCCTCGCCGTGCGGATGCCGGCCGAGCAGGCTACTCACCACACTCATGATCAGGCTCTCGGTCTGCTGTACGGTAATCACCGGCAAACCCAGCGCCATCGCCGCCTCGATATGCGCCTCGACCTGCGCGATGCTCTGCGCCAGATGGCCCTCGCGCGCCGTCAGCACCACCAGCGCGCCACGTGACTGACGATAGGGCCGGATCTGGCGCAGGCGCAGCGGCGACTGGCAATACGCCCGCCAGCCCAGCCACAGGGCCAGGCACAACAAACTCACAGTCAGGATCCGGGGCAGCAGTTCGATCATGATGGTCAGCGAGGAGCTTCCTGCTGCCATTCAAGCCGCGCTTTGCCCCCGGCGCCATGATCTGCCTCGGACGGCCAGTGCCACCTGCAAGGCAGGCACCGCGTGCAAAGCCAGCGCTCAAGCGCCTCTTCACGGATATCCCGGCGCCCCCTGCCCCGACGGGTTTAAGCCGGAAGCGATGTTTCCTGCCGGTCGCGCCAGCCGCGCCGTGTCAGGTTTGGTCCGACCTGCGTCTCATGGCGCCACCGGCAGGGCGGCCCCCTTGGGCCACAGCAGCCACATCTTGCCCTGCTGACGCATCTTGCCGGCCTGCGCGCCGGCTTCCGCACCGAAGCCCCAGAAGAAATCCGCCCGCACCCGGCCACGGATCGCACCGCCGGTATCCTGCGCCATCATCAGGCGCCGCATCGGCTTGCCATCGGGCATCGAAAAGCTCAGGAAGACTGGCGCCCCCAACGGCACCGTGCGCGTATCCACCGCGATCGCGCGTCCGCCTGTCAGCGGCACGCCCAACGAACCTTTGGGGCCTTCACCATTGGCCGCCTCTTCGCGGAAGAACACATAACTCGGATTGGCGTTGAGCAGCTCGGAGAGGCGCTGCGGATTCTCGCGCGCCCACTTCTGGATGCCCTGTGCGCTGGCCTGTGCCAGGGTCAGCTCGCCACGGTCGATCAGCCAGCGGCCAATGGACTTGTAGGGGTGGCCGTTCTGGTCGGCATAGGCGATGCGCACGCGGCTGCCATCGGCGAGTTGCACCTGTCCCGAACCCTGCACCTGCAGGAAGAAAAACTCCACTGGGTCGTGCGCCCACAGCAGCACCTTGGCCGGGAAAGCCTCGCCGGCCGCTTCAATCTGCGCCCGCGACCAATAAGGCAGCACCTTGCGCCCCTCGATCCGCCCGCGCAGGCGCAAGCTCTTCGTCTCCGGATAGACCTCGGCCAGATCGAGTTGCAGTAAATCCTCCGGCACCGCATGTACCGGCACCGGATTCTTAGCGCTCTTCCAGCGGCTACCCTGGATCAGCGGCTCGTAGTAGCCAGTGATCAGGCCTTCCTGCGAGCCATCCGCATTCTGGATCTGCAGCGGCTGCAGACGTTCCTCAAGGAAGCTGCGCACCTGCGCACTGGAGGGCTTGTCACCCAAGATCTTCGCGGCTTCGCAAGTGGGCGCCCAGGCGGCCTTCACCTCGGCCTGGCGGATCGCCCGGCACGAGGCCAGCAAGCCCGGCCACGCTTCGTTCAAGGTGTCACGCGACCAGTCCGGCAACTCGCTCCAGGCGGCTTCTCGGAAGGCCGGCGCGGCCGGCGCTGACTGGCTCACCGGTGGCTCAGGCTTCTTCTCCGGCTCGGGACACACCGGGCACACTGGACAGCTCTCGCCACTCGCCGGCTCAAGCGGCACGCTTTGCGAAGCACAACCTGCGATCAACAGCCCTGCCAGAATCCACGCCTGCTTCATGCTTGCCGCCCTCGTTGGTGAAGCCGGGAAGTATACTGGGCGGCCCACGCCAATGTGTGGGAGCGGCCATCGGCCGCGCAGGGTTCGCGGCCGATGGCCGCTCCAACAGGAAAATCGCATGAGCCCCGAACTTGAACGCCTGCTGCTCCGCGCCGAACACGTGCTGGCGCACTTCGAAACCCTGCTCCCCCCTGCCCCACCCGCACCGGACTGGAACGCCTTGGCTCACCGCTGGCGCACCCGTCAGGGCCGGGGCTGGCTGGAGCCACTGCACAACCTGCACAGAATCCGCCTCGCTGACCTGTGCGACATCGACGAGCAGAAAGAACGCGTCGCCACCAACACGCGCCAGTTCGTACTCGGGCGCCGCGCCAACAACGTACTGCTCACCGGCGCACGCGGCACCGGCAAGAGCTCGCTGGTGCGGGCCGTACTCACGGAATACGCCGATCAGGGGCTGCGTGTGATCGAAGTCGACAAGACTGATCTCACCGACCTGCCGCACATCGTCGAGCTCGTCGCAGCTCGCCCGGAGCGCTTCATCCTGTTCTGCGACGACCTCTCCTTCGAAGATGGCGAGCCGGCCTACAAGGCCTTGAAAAGCGTACTCGACGGCAGCTTCGCGGCGGTGCCGGACAATGTGCTGATCTACGCCACCAGCAATCGCCGCCACCTGATGCCGGAATACATGAGTGACAACCTGCAGGCCCGCCATGGCGACGCCGAGATCCATCCGGGCGAAGCCGTCGAGGAAAAGATCTCGCTGTCAGACCGCTTCGGCCTCTGGGTGAGCTTCTACAGCTTTACCCAGGATGAATACCTTGACATCGTGCGTCACTGGCTCACAGTTTTCGGCGTCAGCCTTGCCGCGTGGGAGGACAGCATCCGTGCCGAAGCCCTGCTCTGGTCGCAGATGCGGGCCTCGCGCACCGGCCGGGTGGCCTGGCAGTTTGCGCGGGATTTTGCGGGACGCACCAACGCCTGACGACACCCCCATGCTTGACCCGCTTCAGCTCACCGGTCGCAGCGACAGCCACATCCGCGAATTCCAGTTCGCCGATGGCACGACGTTTCGCGCCCACTCCGAAGCGGCCTTCGCGTTTCTGCGCATGCGCGAGGCCGCCGCTGCCGAACGCATCGATCTGCGCCCGGCCAGCGCCTTCCGCAGCTTCGATGCGCAGCTCGGCATCTGGCAACGCAAGTGGCGCGGCGAACTGCCTTTGTACGACGAGGCCGGCAAGCTGATCGACGGCAGCACCCTGGACGACGCCGGACGCGTCAGCGCGATCCTCGAATGGTCTGCCCTCCCCGGCGCCAGCCGACACCACTGGGGTAGCGATTTCGATGTCTTCGATCAGGCCGCGCTGCCCAGCGGCTACCGCCTGCAACTGCTGCCCGAGGAATACGCCGCCCACGGCATCTTTGCCTATCTGAATCAGTGGCTGGACCAGAACATGACCCGCTTCGGCTTTTTCCGGCCCTATGATGCCGAGCGTGGCGGCCTGCATCCAGAACCCTGGCACCTCTCCTACGCGCCCGTCTCGCAAGCTGCGCTCGCCTCACTGAATCTCACGCTGCTCGAAGAAGCCATTCGCCCGGCAGAACTCCCGGGTAAATCCATCGTACTGAATCGTCTGGCCGCCATTCATGCCCGCCAGGTCTGTCTCGTCTCCAATGCCAATGCTCTGGCCTGACTCCTCCCTATCATGAAAAAAATCACTCACGTCGCCGCCGCCGTCATCACCCGCCCGGACGGCTCATTCCTCCTCGGCCAGCGCGCGCCAGACACCTTCTACCCAGGCTACTGGGAATTCCCGGGCGGCAAGGTCGAAGCCGGCGAAACGCCGCGTGAGGCGCTGGTGCGCGAGCTCGCCGAAGAGCTCGCCATCGAGGTCGAAGTGGCCCACCCCTGGCTGACCCGCGAGCATGTGTATGAGCACGCCCATGTGCATCTGCACTTCTTCGAAGTCACACAGTGGCGGGGCGAAGCACACGCCAAGGTGCACAGCGCGCTGGCCTGGCAACAGGCCGATGCACTTGAGGTAGGCCCGATGCTGCCGGCCAACGGCCCGATCCTGAAAGCCCTGCGCCTGCCGCGCGTGATGGGCGTGACGCAGGCTGCGCAGGTCGGCGTAAAAGCCCAGCTCGCCGCGCTGGATCGGGCGCTGGCCAATGGCCTCAAATGGGTACAGGTGCGCGAGCCGGACATGCCGCCCGCCGAGCGCGCCGCCTTCATCGCGGAAGTCGAAGCCCGCTGCGCCAAGGCCGGGGCCCTGTGCAGCCTGAATGCTGCCGAGATCGAAGCCTCAGCTCACCCTGGCGCAAACCTGCACCTGCCGGCCCGCTTGCTGATGCAGCTCACCGCACGACCAGAAGCTGAATGGGTCGGCGCCTCCTGTCACACCCGCGCCGAACTGGAAAAAGCCGCCGAGCTCGGGCTGGACTACGCGCTACTGGGGCATGTGCAGCAGACCCCCAGCCACGCCGGTCAGCCTGATCTGGGCTGGGTGCGCTTTGCCGAACTGTGTGCCGGGCTGCCTCTTCCGGTGCTAGCCATTGGTGGCCTTACGCCGACGGACATGGCTCACGCCCGCGCGCATGGTGCGCACGGCATGGCGATGATTCGCGGGGCGTGGGGCTGACTTGCAGGAGCGCGCGCGGCCACTGGCCGATGCTGCATGAAACCCAGCAGCCAGCTACGTTACTCAGTCCTTGTCGCTGTCATCCGACAGCGGCTCTTCCTGCCCCGGCACCACATAGGCACCCGACGCCCAGGCCCCTGTGTCAATGAGTTTGCAGCGCTCGGTGCAGAAGGGGCGGTATTTGTTCTCGGGCGCAAACAGCGCGGGTTTGCCGCATTGCGGGCAGGTAACAGTGCGGGGCTTGGCGGGGCTGGAGGGCTGACTCACTGCAAGGTCTCGGGAGCGTTGGAAATGAAACGGGCTACATGCGGCTCTTCGCCATTCCAGCGGAAAGCCATGCGCCAGCAGTTGCGGCCATCGGCCTTGGCCTGATACAGCGCACGATCTGCAGCCTGCACCAGGCTGTCGACATCATGCGCGTGCAATGGGGCCAGCGCGACACCGATACTGATGCTGAGCTGGCAGGCTTCGTCGTTGAATTCGAGGCGGAGTTGTTCGGCGCGCTGGGCCACTCGCCGCGCGATATAGGCGACGCTCTCGAGGGTCGGCTGGGCCACCAGAATGGCGAACTCGTCACCACCGAGGCGGAACAGCAACTCGTTGCGGCGAATCACCTGACGCAGCTCGGTAGCCAGCGCACAGAGCATCTGGTCACCGCTCTGATGACCATGGGCCTCGTTGATGTCCTTGAAATTGTCCACGTCAAAGATCAGCAAACCCAGCGCCTCCTTGCGCCGGTTGCTCTCGGCGAGCATGCGCCCCAGGTCTTCATGAAAGCGGCGCCGGTTATAGAGACCGGTGAGCGGATCGCGCTCGGCCAGTTCGGTGAGGCGCGCCTGGGTCTGCAGGGTTTCGGTGATGTCCTCGAAGATCCATACCCGTCCGATCAGCATGTCGCCTTCAGCGGAGGGCACGCCTGACGAGCGCTCGCGGATCACCCGGCCATCGCTGCAGTAGATGTCGTAGACGGTGTTCTCCTGCTGCTGGCTGACGACCTCTTCAACGTGCTGCAGGTAGGCCTGGTTGTCGACACGCTGCGCCCCGGTCTTGGCCAGAACGATCTCGTCGCGCACGCCCACCATGTCGTTGCGGTCGCCCAGCCCCCACATCGCCGCACAGCGCTGATTGGCATACACCACGCGGTGGTCGTGATCGACGAACAGGATGCCCACGCTGAGCATTTCCAGCAACGCCGCCAGACGCATGCGTTCATCATTGCTGCGTTTGAGGTAGTGCTCCTTGAGCGCCTGGGCGCGGCGCAAGGCAGCCACGTTTTCGAGCAGTTTGAGCTCGGCATCCTTACGCGCCTGCACATCCTGAGCGGACATGCGGATGCCGCAGATGCCGCCCTGCGCATCACGCAGTGAATACCAGCGGCAGGCATACCAGCGCAGCGTGCCGTCGCGATGCTGCACACGCAATTCCTGGCCCTCTCGCGGCTCGCCCTGCAGCGCAGCCGTCAGCATGGCCCGCAGGCTGCCGTGATCCTTGGCATACACCCACAGACAGGCCGGGTCAGCGGCCTGGAGGCATTCAGCCGCGCTGTAGCCGGTCAGCGTGTGGACCGCCGGATTGGCCCACACCAGGCGCCCATCCAGATCGAAGAGCAACTCGAGACCAGGCATGTCCTCAGCCAAGGGGCGATAGAACTCCAGCTCACGCTGCAGACTGGCGATCTTCTCGTCACGATCTTCCAGCAAGCGCAGCGTGGCCTCGCGGCCGCGATCAAAAAGTTCCCAGCCAAGGCTCGGCATATGCGGCAGGCTACCGTCAATGACCGAGTCTTCCAGCCGCCGGATCATGCGGCGGGCATTGTTCTGGGCGATCTCGCGCGAAGCGAGAAAAGCGCCAGTCACCAGCAGAATCGTAACCAAGGCCGTGATGCTCGCCGCCAACAGCGTGGTCGCTTCGACGCCCCCATTGGCCAAGCTATCCACCACGAGGTCCACCGAGCCAGCGACAAGGCCTGCGCTCAGCGCATAGATGCGCAGCATGCGCAACCAGCGGCGATAGTGAAGGTCTTCCGGAAAAAGGCGCTTGCGCAGGTCGTGCAGCACGCGTTTGATCCTCAGCCCGGCAGCAGGGATTTGATGAAAATCTTGGAGCGACGCTGAAAGTTGTACAGATCGCGCTTGCGCTCGGGCAACTCCTCCGGCCCGGCCTCGCGGAAGCCCCGCTCGCGGAACCAGTGCTGGGTGCGTGTAGTGAGCACGAAGAGCTCCCTGTAGCCAGCGCTGCGCGCGCGCTCGGTGATGTGCTGCATCAGGCGCTCACCGAGACCGGCGCGACGGAATTCAGAAGTCACCGCAAGACAGGCCATCTCGGCCATGCCGTCTTCAGGGAAGGGGTACAACGCAGCGCAACCGACCACCACACCATCGTGCTCGGCGAGCACGAAACGATCGATCTCCATCTCGATCAGCTCGCGGCCGCGCCGTACCAGGGTGCCATCGGCTTCGAGCGGGCCGAGCAACTGCAGCAGGGTGGCCACATCGTCGATGGTCGCGTCGCGCAGGCGATGCAAGGGCTCACGGCTGACCATGGTGCCCACACCCTGACGGGTGAAGAACTCCAGCAGCAGCCCGCCGTCCTTGTCGCGATCGATCAGGTGGGCACGTGCCACGCCGCGCCGCACAGCCTTGATGGCGCGCGGCAGGAAGAGGTGCAGATCCTCGGTGAGACCGACGCCGGCATTGAGCTTGCGCTCGGCCTCTTCGGCGGTAATCGCTTCGATCAGGCGGCCTTCTTCATCCAGCAAACCCGGTGCATCGCACAGGTAGATCAGCTTTTCGGCCTGCAGGGCAATCGCCACCGCTTCGGCGACTTCTTCCATCACGAGGTTAAAAATTTCGCCGGAGGGTGACACGCCGAGGTTGGAAATCAGCACCACGTTCTGCTGATCCAGATCGGCCTTGATTTCCTCGGCAATCACACGCCGCACGGTGCCGGTATATTGATAGTCGACTCCGTCAACGACACCAATCGGCCGCGCGGTAATGAAGTTGCCGCCAGTCACACGCATGTAGGCGCCGGCCATGGGCGTATTCGGCAAGCCTTGCGACAAGGCCGCCTCGATATTGATGCGGGTGACACCAACCGCCGCCTTGACGCACTCCAGCCCGGCTTCGTCGGTGATGCGCAAGCCCTTGTGATAACGCGACTCCTGCCCGCGCCGGGCCAGTTCGGCCTCGATCTGCGGCCGCGCGCCATGCACCAGCACCAGACGCACGCCCAGCGCGGCCAGCAGATTGCAGTCGTGACACAAGTCTTCCATCAGCTCGCCCTGCGCCACTTCACCGCCAAAGGCGAGCACGAAGGTCTTGCCACGGAAGGCATGGAAGTAAGGCGCGGCGCCGCGCACCCAGTCTACGAAGCGAATCGCCTCGTCATCGCCCATGCGCACCGCGGCGGAGAGGTTGGCGCTGAGTACCCGGTTTTCCTGATTCATTCTGTCCATCTCAATAGTCGCCCCACAGGGCCATCATCGCGGCCAGCGCCGCCAGACCCGCCGTCTCGGTACGCAGCACGCGCGGTCCGAGGCTCACGGGTTTGCACCCAGCGGCCTGCGCAGCCGCCAGCTCCTTGTCACTCCAGCCCCCTTCGGGGCCGATCAGCAGGCTCACTGGCTCCGTCGGGCGCGGCATCACCGACAGCTTAGTACCGCCCTCCGGCGCCAGAATCCAGCGCTCACCGGCCATCGGCTGTGCCAGCCAGGCCGGCAGTTTCTGCAGCTCACCCACCGCACATAGATGACTGCGCCCGCATTGCTCAGCGGCGGAAACCGCCACCTGCCGCCAATGCTCGATGCGCTTGCCAGCGCGATCGCCGGCAAGCTTCAGCACACAGCGCTCGGCATCCACCGGCTGAACGCCCACCGCACCGAGCTCGACCGCTTTCTGCACGATCCAGTCCATCTTGTCGGCTACCGCCAGCGCCTGTACCAGCGTTACCGCCAATGGCGCCTCACGCTGCACATCCAGCTTTCTGTCGAGGCGCACGGCCGCCTCACCATCAAGTTTGATCAGCTCGCCAAGATACTCCGTGCCCGCACCATCGAACACCACGATCGGCTCGCCATAAGTCAGGCGCAGCACGCGCAGAGCATGGTGCGCCACTTCGGCGGGCAGGCGCAGACTCTGGTTGGCAGCAAGTGGCAGGGGGCAATGGAAGCGTGGGGGCATGGTGCTATGATCGTTCAGCTCGCACGCGCGAGCGTCGAACATTATATGGCCGGGCATCCCTGGCTGCCTCGCCGAATCCACCCGAGAGTCCGCCATGCCTCTGCTTGCCCGTGCCCGTGCGCTGGAATCCGTCGTCCGCGATGTCGCCCGCGAGGCCATCATGCCGCACTTCCTGCGTGCCGCCCGTGAGTTCAAGGACGACGGCAGCTCGGTCACCGCCGCCGATCTGGCCTCGCAGCAGGCCTTGCTTGAACGCCTGCCGGAAGTGCTCGACGCCCCGGTGATCGGCGAAGAGATGACGCCCGAGCAACAGCTCGAGTGCTGGCAGGCCGGCCAGGAAGGTGTGTGGTGCATCGATCCGATCGACGGCACCACCAATTTTGCCAACGGCGTCCCGCTCTTCGCCGTCTCTGTTGCCTATCTGGTGGGCGGCGAAACCCAGTTCGGAGTGGTCTACAACCCCACCACCGACGAATCCTTCTACGCCGCCAAGGGCGCCGGAGCCTGGCTCAACGGAAAACGCCTGCCGCTGCGCGCGCCCGCCAAACGCCTGGCCTTTTCGGTGGCCGGGATCGACTTCAAACGCATTCCGAACAAGCTGGCGGCCAATCTGGTCATGACGCCACCGTATTACTCGCAACGCAACTTCGGCTCCTCGGCGCTGGAGTGGTGCTTTGTCGCGGCCGGCCGGCTGGACGTTTACCTGCATGGCGGCCAGGCCCTGTGGGATTACGCAGCCGGGCGCCTGATCCTTGAAGAAGCCGGTGGCGTGTATGGCGTGCTGGATGGCGGTCCACTGGAAGCCGCCCCGCTGCCCAAACGCGCTGTGGTGCTGGCGGCGGACCCCGGCCTCTACGGCGAATGGTTGGCCTGGCTGCAGGCGCACCGCAAATGAGTGTCCGCCATTCACCAGACAACCAACGACACAAAGCAGCTACTGGACAGAGCGCACCAAGCGCAACGAATGTGCCGCACTTCGAAAATCGAACCACATAAAATAGACAGGACTGTAAGTCTTAAACGAAACAACCTGAGCCGTGGCCTCTCCCGCCGACGTGGATGACCAGAACCATTCGCTACTCGAACCAGCACTCAAATCCACATCAGGAAAATAAATTCCATCAACATAAGGCGCAGAAGACTGGGTCAGTAGGCCACTCAGTTCCCTTTGCGTAGGAAGGCGCCAATCTTTGCCCCCGCATAGGCCCGCACTGTTTACCGCCCCCTGGTAGCCCACCGTGTTGGTCACGGCGTCAATCTGAGCTGTTGTCGGAAAATTCACGCCATCCAACTGGGGCTGCTTCACGCTGTCATAGTTGGTATAAAGCCTGCGCCAGTCGCGTGAGCTGCCATCCTTGGTCTTGACCTCCCAAACAAGTTTGCCGGCCTTATCGAGCACACAACTCCAGCTTGCTGCGCTATCTAACAAGGGCTGGCCGTGTTCATCCAGTTTGGTATAGCCCGCGCTGCCATAGGTCACAACAGTTACCGTGGCCGCGTTAGTGCTGCTCGCCTTGCCATCGCTCACCGCTAGGCCAAAGGTATAGGAGCCCGGGGAGTCAGCCACGAAAACTGGCTTCTGGGTATCGCTGCCAGAAACACCTGTCGAGCTCCCATCGGGCTTGCTGATGAGTGTCCATTGGTAGGTCAGTGTATCTCCGTCCCCATCGAAGCTTGCGCTCGCATCAAGCGTAACAGTCTCCCCAGTCACTACCACCTGGCTCTTGCCAGCACCTGCGACTGGCGCAGCATTCTCCGCCTGCTGCTCACCTCCCCCGCAAGCCCCCAGAAACGCCCCCAGCAGAACAGCAGCGCACCCAATCTTCGGGAAACCCATGCTCACAACCTTTCCTTTGTAATAATTTTCGGCTGGCCGACTTGACCTTTCAGGCCTTCGATAGCCAAGCAGCAACAGCACGTAGGTGACACCGCACCAAGGTAATTGAAACAGTCCTCGGCGTTAACGCACGATCTCGCAAGAAGTGCACAGCCCTTTCTGGAGCGAGGTAAGATCGAGCTGATTCTTCACTCCGGCGCCCCAAAATAATGTCAGCGAGGTATCCGATCATTGCCGTCACCGGCTCCTCCGGCGCCGGCACCAGCACCATCTCGCGCACCTTCGGCCACATTTTCCGCCGCGAGGGCATCCGCGCCGCCTGCGTGGAAGGCGATGCCTTTCACCGCTACTCACGCAGCGAAATGCAGGAAAAGATCCTTGCTGCCGAGCTACGTGGCGAGCGCGGCCCGAGTCATTTCGGAATCGCCGCCAATCTCTTCGACGAGCTCGAAGCCCTCTTTGCCGGTTATGCCGAAACCGGCCAGGGCCTCAACCGGCGCTATTTGCATGACACCGAAGAAGCCCTGCACCGCGGCCTGCCACCGGGCAGCTTCACCCCCTGGGAAGCCTTGCCCGAGGATAGCGAGCTACTCTTCTACGAAGGTCTGCACGGCGGTGTGGTGACCGACAAGGTGGATGTGGCGCGGCACGTGGATCTCCTGATCGGCGTAGTACCCACCATCAACCTGGAATGGATCCAGAAGCTGATGCGCGACATGCAGGAGCGTGGCCACAGCCTGCCTGCCGTGCAGGACACCATCCTGCGCCGCATGGACGACTATGTGCACACCATCGTGCCGCAGTTCTCGCGCACCCATATCAACTTCCAGCGCGTGCCGATCGTCGATACATCCAACCCTTTCGCCGCCAAGGATGTGCCACTGCCCAACGAAACCCTGGTGGTGGTGAGTTTCCGCAACCCTGCCGGCGTCAACTTCCCGGAACTGCTCACTCTGCTGCACGGCAGCTGGATGACCCGACCAAACACCCTGGTCATGCCAGGCCCAATGCTGGAGCTGGGCCTACAGGTGATTTTGCTGCCGCGAATCAAGGCTTTGCTGGAGAAACGCGCTGCAGCGCAGCATTCCGGGTAAACCCGAACGGCTTGAGTTCCATCAATTCCAGCCCACCCCGGCTCAGCTATCGTTTCTACGAAAATTCGTAATTCAAGGCTATCAATCGCCGGTAGCGAAGCAGCGGGGCTTGTCAGATAATGCAAGGTTCCCGACCCCTGATGGCGCACCGCCGAGATCCAACATGAGCACCCGCACCCCCAGCATCGAATTCACTCCCCTTACCGGCGCCATCCGTGCGCTGGCCATGGATGCCGTCCAGCAAGCCAATTCAGGCCACCCCGGCGCGCCCATGGGCATGGCCGAGATCGCCGAAGTGGTGTGGCGCCGCCATCTGCGCCACAACCCGGCCAACCCGGGCTGGAGCAATCGCGATCGTTTCGTGCTCTCCAACGGCCACGGCTCGATGCTGCTCTACGCGCTGCTGCATCTCACTGGCTACGACCTGCCGCTCGACGAGCTGAAAAAATTCCGTCAGCTCGGCTCCAAGACCCCTGGCCATCCTGAAGTGCATTACACCCCGGGCGTCGAGACCACCACCGGCCCGCTGGGTCAGGGCATCGCCAATGCCGTCGGTTTCGCACTGGCCGAGAAGATGCTCGCCGCCAGTTTCAACCGCCCCGGGTTTGAAGTCGTCGATCACCGCAGCTGGGTTTTCCTCGGCGACGGCTGCCTGATGGAAGGCATCAGCCATGAAGTCGCGTCCTTGGCTGGCCTGTGGAAGCTCGGCAAGCTCACCGCTTATTACGACGACAACAACATCTCCATCGACGGCGAAGTCGGCGGCTGGTTTGCCGACGACACCAAGAAGCGCTTCGAAGCCTACGGCTGGCAAGTCATCGGCCCGATCAACGGCCACGATGCCGCCGCCCTGCAAGCCGCCACGGAAGAAGCCAAGGCGGACAGTGAGCGCCCGGCCCTGATCATCTGCCGCACCACCATCGGCGCCGGCGCTCCGACCAAAGCCGGCTCTTGCGACGCGCACGGCGCCCCGCTCGGCGCGACGGAAATCGAAGGCGTGCGCAAGGCCATCAACTGGCCGCACGCCGCGTTTGAAATCCCCGCCGACATTTACGCCCAGTGGGATGCCAAGACTGCTGGCGCTGCCGCTGAAGGCGAGTGGAACACGCTGTTCGCCGCCTACGCCGCTGCCCATCCGGAACTGGCCAGCGAGCTGAAGCGCCGCCTCGCCGGCGAACTACCGGCTGGCTTCAAGGCTGCCGCCGACGCACTGATCGAGAAGGTGCAGGCCAAGGCCGAAACCATTGCCACCCGCAAGGCTTCGCAGAACGCCATCGAAGCCCTGGCACCGAGTCTGCCCGAGCTGCTCGGCGGCTCCGCCGATCTGGCCGGCTCTAACCTCACGCACTGGTCTGGCACCAAAGATTTCCTGCCGGGCGTGAATGACGCCAACTACATCAACTACGGCGTGCGCGAGTTCGCCGAAGTGGCGATTGCCAACGGAATCGCCCTGCACGGCGGCTTCATTCCCTACACCGCGACCTTCCTGGTGTTCTCGGACTACTGCCGCAGCGCGATCCGCATGGCCGCGCTGATGCACATCCGTCAGGTCATGGTGTTCACGCACGACTCGATCGGTGTGGGCGAAGACGGCCCGACCCACCAGCCGGTGGAGCACACCGCCTCCCTGCGCCTGATCCCGAACCTGAATGTCTGGCGTCCGGCTGACACCACCGAAGCCTCGGTGGCCTGGATCCACGGCATCGAACGCGCCGATGGCCCGACCGTTCTGGCGCTGACGCGTCAGAACCTGCCCTTCAGCGCCCGCAGCGCCCAGCAACTGGCTGATATCCGCAAGGGCGGCTATGTGCTGGTCGACGCCGCCGACGCCAAGGCCGTGATCATCGCCACCGGCTCCGAGGTCGGCGTGGCGCTGGCCGCGCAGAAGCAGCTGGCCGAAGCCGGCGTGCCGGTGCGCGTGGTGTCGATGCCTTGCAACCGTTTGTTCGACGCACAAGACAAGGCCTACCGCGACGGCGTGCTGGGCAAGGGTCTGCCGCGCGTGGCCATCGAAGCCGGCGTGTCGGACGGCTGGTACAAGTACGTCGGTCTGGATGGCATCGTCATCGGCATGGACCGCTTCGGTGAATCCGGCCCCGGCGGCACGCTGTTCAAGCACTTCGGCTTCACGCCCGAGAAGGTGGTCGAAGCCGTCAAGAGTCTGGTTTAGACTGTTTGTTTTTCGCGCACCGGGGTGCTCCCCCGCTCCGGTGAAGCCGGCAGGATTCAACAGTCCGGCGCAGCACGCGATGGTGGTGGATTGTTCAACAATTATTTTTGTTCTCAGGAGTAAGACAAGATGGCAATCAAAGTCGGCATCAATGGTTTCGGTCGTATCGGCCGCATGGTGTTCCGCGCCGCCGTGCAGAACTTCAAGGACATCGAGATCGTTGGTATCAACGACCTGCTCGAGCCTGATTACCTTGCTTACATGCTCAAGCACGACTCCGTGCACGGCAAGTTCAAGGGTGAAGTCTCCGTTGAAGGCAACACCCTGATCGTGAACGGTCAGCGTATCCGCCTGACCGCCGAGCGCGATCCGGCCAACCTGAAGTGGAACGAAGTCGGCGCCGATGTCGTCGTCGAGTCCACCGGCCTGTTCCTCGAGAAGAGCGGCCAATGGGGCGCTGACAAGCACATCGCCGCCGGCGCCAAGAAGGTCGTGATGTCGGCTCCGTCGAAGGACGACACCCCGATGTTCGTGTACGGCGTGAACCACGCCAGCTACGCCGGTGAGGCCATCATCTCCAACGCTTCCTGCACCACCAACTGCCTGGCTCCGGTCGCCAAGGTGCTGAACGACACCTTCGGCATCAAGCGCGGCCTGATGACCACGGTGCACGCAGCTACCGCTACCCAGAAGACCGTTGATGGCCCGTCCAACAAGGACTGGCGCGGTG
Organism: Uliginosibacterium sp. TH139; assembly: GCF_002855595.1. Taxonomy (NCBI): domain Bacteria; kingdom Pseudomonadati; phylum Pseudomonadota; class Betaproteobacteria; order Rhodocyclales; family Zoogloeaceae; genus Uliginosibacterium; species Uliginosibacterium sp. TH139. The sequence goes on from NZ_PKRR01000003.1 coordinate 520,166, forward strand.
GTCGCGGCATTCTGGAAAACATCATCCCCTCCAGCACCGGCGCCGCCAAGGCTGTGGGCAAGGTGATCCCCGAGCTGAACAAGAAGCTGACCGGCATGTCCTTCCGCGTGCCGACTTCCGACGTTTCCGTGGTCGACCTGACCGTGGAACTGAACAAGGAAGCCAGCTACGAAGCCATCTGCGCCGCCATGAAGGCTGCCTCTGAAGGCGCCATGAAGGGCGTGCTGGGCTACACCACCGAGAAGGTCGTGTCGACCGACTTCCGTGGCGAATCCTGCACCTCCGTGTTCGATGCCGACGCCGGCATCGCCCTGGACTCGACCTTCGTCAAGATCGTGTCCTGGTATGACAACGAGTGGGGCTACTCCAACAAGGTGCTGGAGATGGTCCGCGTCGCAGCCAGCAAGTAAGACCCGAACGAGCCGCTGAGAACCAGCGGCTCGTTTTTTTCGGCTCCCGCCGGGAGGTTGGCCATGCAGTTCCGGAAACTCAGCGATCTCGATCTCGCCGGCAAGCGCGTGTTCATCCGTGCCGACCTCAATGTGCCGCTCGACGACAGCGGCAACATTGGTGACGACACACGCATCCACAGCGCACTACCGGCGCTGCAGATGGCCCTCGCTCAGGGCGCAGCGGTGATGGTCACCTCGCACCTGGGACGCCCCGCCGAAGGTGAGCCAAACCCTCAGGACTCACTGGCGCCAATCGCTACGCAACTGAGCCGCTTGCTGGGCCGCCCTGTACCGCTGGTTCCGAACTGGATCGGCGGAGATTTCAAACTCGAGCCCGGCCAGATCGTGCTGCTCGAAAACTGCCGCCTCAACAAAGGCGAAAAGAAGGACAGCCCCGAACTCGCCGCCCGCCTCGCGAAGCTCTGCGACATTTACGTCAACGACTCTTTCGCCACCGCCCACCGCGCCGAATGCACCACCCACGCCCTGGCGCTGGCTGCGCCGATCGCCTGTGCCGGCCCATTGCTGGCCGCCGAGCTGGAAGCACTCAGCAGCGCCCTGGAAACGCCCGAACGCCCCTTGCTGGCGATTGTTGGTGGCTCCAAGGTATCCACCAAGCTCGCCATCCTTGATAGCTTGGCCGACAAGGCCGATCAGCTGATTCTTGGCGGCGGGATCGCCAATACCTTCCTGCTGGCGGCCGGTTACCCGATCGGCCGCTCGCTGGTAGAGACCGATCTGGTGCCTGACGCCCGGCGCATTCTCGACAAGATGGTCGCACGTGACGCAGCAGTGCCCCTGCCGGTGGACGTGGTGGTGGCGCGGGAATTCTCGCCGCACGCCGAAATTTCGATCAAAAGCGTCGCCGATGTGGGCGATGAAGACATGATTCTTGATATTGGTCCGGAAACCGCTGGAAAACTCACGGCACAATTGCAGACTGCCCGTAGCATCGTGTGGAACGGACCGCTCGGCGTCTTCGAATTCGACGCCTTCGCCGAAGGCACCCGCATGCTGGGCAAGGCGATTTCAGAATCCTCGGCCATGAGTCTGGCAGGTGGTGGCGACACCATCGCCGCCATCGCCAAATTCGGCATCGCAGAACAGATCGGTTACATCTCGACCGCCGGCAGTGCTTTCCTCGAGTTTCTCGAAGGCAAGACTCTGCCAGCCATTGAAGCCCTGCAGCAACGCGCACACTGAACCGCCCGGAATTCACTACTACCGCTAAACTCCGCCTCCCGATGAGCAAACAAGATACTCCGGCTGCCAAGCCTGCAAAGAAACCCGCCGCGCCGCGTAAAGCTGCGCCCAAGGCTGCCCAGGCAAAGTCCGCCACTCAATCCCCCTCTCTCCAAAACACTTCCAACGAAGGAGTCTCCATGCAACGTCACACCAAGATCGTCGCCACCCTCGGCCCGTCCTCCAATGATGCCGAAACCCTCGAGCGCATGATCCGCGCCGGTGTCGACGTCGTGCGCCTGAACTTCTCGCACGGCAAAGCCGAAGATCACATGAACCGCGCCAACGTGGTGCGCGAAGCCGCCAAGCGCGTCGGCAAGCCGGTGGCGATCCTCGCCGACCTGCAAGGCCCGAAGATCCGCGTCGGCAAGTTCGCCAACGGCAAGACCTTCCTCGAGAAGGGTCAGAGCTTCATCCTCGACGCTGAATGCGAACTGGGCAACGACGAGCGCGTCGGCCTCGACTACAAGGAACTGCCCAACGACGTGAAGCCGGGCACCATCCTGCTACTGAACGACGGCGCCATCGTGCTGGACGTGGAAAAGGTCATCGGTGCCGAGATCCACACCCGCGTGCGTCATGGCGGCGAGCTGTCCAACAACAAGGGCATCAACCAGAAGGGTGGCGGCCTGACCGCTCCGGCGCTGACCGCCAAGGACATGGAAGACCTCAAGACCGCTGCCGCCATCGGCATCGAGTACGTGGCCGTGTCTTTCCCGAAGAACGCGGCTGACATGTACATGGCCCGCACCCTGCTGCGCGCTGCCGGCTCCAATGCCCTGACCATCGCCAAGATCGAGCGTACCGAAGCGGTTGAACCGCAGACCCTGCGCGAAATCCTCGAAGCCTCTGACGGCCTGATGGTCGCCCGTGGTGACCTGGCTGTGGAAGTCGGCGAAGCCGCCGTGCCGGCCCTGCAGAAGAAGATGATCAAGCTGGCGCGCGAGATGAACAAGCTGGCCATCACCGCTACGCAGATGATGGAGTCGATGATCTCCAGCCCGGTGCCGACCCGCGCCGAAGTGTCCGACGTGGCCAATGCCGTGCTGGATGGCACCGATGCCGTGATGCTGTCGGCCGAAACCGCTGCCGGCAAGTACCCGGTTGAAGTGGTCGAAACCATGGCGCGCGTCTGTGAAGAAGCCGAGAAGTCCTACCCGAACACCCTGGACCAGGACTTCCTGAACCGCAACTTCACCCGCATCGACCAGTCGATTGCCATGGCCGCCCTGTTCTCGGCCCACCACCTCGGCGCCAAGGCGATCGTGGCCCTGACCGAATCGGGCTCCACTGCGCTGTGGATGAGCCGCATGCACTCGGGCACCCCGATCTACGCCCTGACCTCGCAGCAAGACACCGTCGGCAAGACCGCGCTGTACCGTGGCGTGTTCCCGATCGCCATGCCGCGCATCACGGACAGCAGCGAACACCTGCTGCACGAAGCCGAACTCACCCTGATCAAGCACAAACTGGTGCAGCCGGGTGACATCGTGGTCGTGACCGTGGGCGAACCGCTGGGCCAGTCCGGTGGTACCAACAGCCTGAAGATCGTCAAGATCGGCGGCTGAGCCTAAGCCCGCTATGCGGGTTTATGCAGCAGCCCGCCTGAAGGCCAAAAACGGCTCTCCTTGCAAAAGGGGGGCCGTTTTTTCATGAGGCGGGAATTGTGCACATGCGATAACAAGTTCAGCACGGTAGAATCGCGTCCTGCAGGGTGGCTGCCAGCAGTCATCACGAACACTTCGACAATCCCAGAGGACTCCCATCATGGCTCTCGTTTCCATGCGCCAGCTGCTCGACCACGCAGCCGAATTCAGCTACGGCCTGCCCGCGTTCAACGTAAATAACCTTGAACAGGTCACCGCCATCATGGAAGCCGCCAATGAACTGGACAGCCCGGTGATCATGCAAGCCTCCGCCGGCGCCCGCAAATACGCCGGTGAAGCTTTCCTGCGCCACCTGATCGACGCCGCCGTCGAAGCCTATCCGCACATCCCGGTCGTCATGCACCAGGATCACGGCCAGAGCCCGGCCGTGTGTATGGCCGCAATCAAGAGTGGCTTTTCCTCGGTGATGATGGACGGCTCCCTGCTGGAAGACGGCAAGACCCCGTCCTCCTATGAATACAACGTCGAAGTCAGCCGCGAAGTGGTGAAGTTCTCGCACGCCATCGGCGTTTCCGTGGAGGCTGAACTGGGCTGCCTCGGCTCGCTGGAAACCGGCATGGCCGGTGAAGAAGACGGTATCGGCGCCGAAGGCAAGCTGGATCACAGCGCCATGCTGACCGATCCGGATCAGGCCGTCGACTTCGTCAAGCGCACCCAGTGTGACGCACTGGCGATTGCCATCGGCACCAGCCACGGTGCCTACAAATTCACCCGCAAGCCCACTGGCGACATCCTCGCCATCGACCTGATCAAGAAGATCCACGAGCGCCTGCCCAACACCCACTTGGTGATGCACGGCTCGTCCTCCGTGCCGCAGGATCTGCTGGCAATCATCCGCCAGTACGGCGGCGACATCGGCGAAACCTACGGCGTGCCGGTCGAGGAAATCGTGCAGGGCATCAAGTACGGCGTGCGTAAGGTGAACATCGACACCGACATCCGCCTGGCCATGACAGCCGCCGTCCGCAAGTACCTGTTCGAGAATCCTTCCAAGTTCGACCCGCGCGACTACCTCAAGCCGGCCCGTACCGCCGCCCAGGCCATCGTCAAGGCGCGCATGGAAGCTTTCGGTTGCGCCGGTCAGGCCAGCAAGATCCGCCCGATCGCGCTGGACAAGATCGCCGCGGCCTACAAGAGCGGCGCACTGGCCCAGCAGGTCAAGTAAGCAAGTACTTGCCGCACTGACAAGGCCTCCCGCGCGGAGGCCTTGTTCTTTTCAAGGACTCAGTAACGCCCGGTGCGCCGATCGTAGGCCTGTGAAAACCGCTGGCTCAGATCCGGATCACGCTCGACCGGTCCTTTGGCATCGAACTGCACGCGCACGCTACCATCGGCCTGCCGCCAGACCTGAATCGTCACCGCGATACCTTCGCGCGAGCCCCGGATCACGCCACTGGCCTGATCCTGACTGCTCAGGGTGATCCCGGCATCCTGTGCTGCGGCCAGCGCACCGTACCAGGCCCGCTCGAAGTTGCTTGGCGAAGCCGAAAGCTGGCCAGGGCCAGGGGGCGATTCGTAATAAACACACGCCGCCAGCACGCTGGTGGTCAGTGCCGCAAGAAGAGCGGAGCGAAGAATTCTATACATGCGACCTCCCGACAACGCGTGCTTGGCAGCCGCATTGTGCCATCAGGCCGCAGCCGTCTCGCGCAATAAGCCCTCACCTGCACCAAGGTCCAGCTAAGATCGGCCTCACGCCTCGTACCGACAGATCATCACCTTGCCACATACCGCTCCCCCTTCCGACGCAGCCGAAGAACTCGAACTCGCCGCCTCTGACGACGCCATCGAGGCCTATCTCGCCCGCTTCAATGCCCGCCTGATCCACGGCAACGACGCCATCTCCATCGAAGTGAGCGGCGAAGCCGCTGGCGTGCCCTTCCGGCTGGTGCCGGATCGAGGCTCGCTGGCGCGGGTGATGAAGTGGCGCAAGCTGCATGCGGTGCAGCGTCTGGCCCTAGTACAGGAGCGCCTGAATGCCGACACCCTGGCCGAGTTGCAGGTCGAGATCGAGCACTTCATCGCCGGCGTTGAGCGCCGCGCACGCCAAGCGGGGCTGGATGCGCTGCCTTTACTCGGCGCGCTGCAAACCGGCCGCGAGCTCGCCAGCCGGCGCTTCCAGGTGGTGGAAGACCGCCTCGCCGAGGCGCTCTTCCAGCAGAAAGAACACAGCCAGGCCGAGGCCGCGCTGCACTCCGTGCGCCTCGCCCGTTACCCGGAATCCTTCGAGCTGGCCACCGGCATGCGCCGCCGCTTCATCGCCATTCTCGGTCCGACCAATTCCGGCAAGACCCATCAGGCCATGGAAGCGCTGGCCGCGGCCGCAAGCGGTGTGTACCTCGCACCACTGCGTCTCTTGGCACTGGAGAACTACGAGCGTCTGGTGGATCGGGATGTGGCGGTGAGCCTCGTCACCGGTGAAGAGCGCCGCCTCACCGAAGGTGCTACCCATGTCGCCAGCACCATCGAGATGATGGACGCAACGCGCGCAGTGGAAATCGCCATCATCGACGAGATCCAGATGCTCGAAGATCTGGAGCGCGGCTCGGCGTGGACCGCTGCGGTCTGTGGCGTACCGGCAAAAACCGTTTACCTGCTCGGCTCGCTGGCAGCGCGCCCGGCGATCGAAGCGCTCACTCAGCGCCTGGAGTGCCCGCTGGAGGTCATCACCTTGCAGCGCAAGTCGCCACTGGAGATGGAAGCCCAGTGCGTCGGCAATGTCGGCAAGCTGTTGCGCGGCGATGCGCTGATCGCCTTCTCGCGCCGCGAAGTGCTGGAATGGGCGGCAAACATCACCAAGGCGGGGCTCAAGGTCGCCACGATCTACGGTAACCTCTCGCCCGAAGTGCGCCGCGCCCAGGCCCAGCGCTTTCGCGATGGTGAGGCCGACGTGGTGGTGGCCACTGACGCCATCGGCATGGGCCTGAACCTGCCGATCCGGCGCGTGGTGTTCAGCACCGCAAAAAAATACGATGGCATCTCCGAAGACATCCTGCCGGCTTGGCTCACCCACCAGATCGCCGGCCGGGCGGGGCGCTACGGCATTCACGAGGCCGGCCATATCGCCGGATTCGACGATCACACCCACCGCCTGATTGCACGCCTGATGAAGACCCACGCCAGCGCCCTGCCGCGGCGCGGCTTCTACGTCACGCCCTCGCTGCAGCAGCTCGAAGCCATCGCCCGCGCCACCGGCGAGAAATCGCTGGCCAAGCTGCTCGAACTCTTCTCGCGCAACATCGATCTATCGGACGATTTCTTCCTGCCCGGCAATCTGGAGGAACAGATCAACCGCGCGCTGTGGCTTGATCAGCTGCGCCTGCCGCTGGCCCAGCGCTTCACCTTCTCGCTGGTGCCGATCTCCAGCCGCGTACCGATGCTCAACGACGCCTGGCAGGGCTGGGCGCGCAATGTCGCCCGGCAACGCCCCAACTACCTGAGCGAAGACCTGGAAGCCTTCGAGCGCGCCCGCTTCCCGCTGCAGGCGGCCGAAGATGCCTGCAAGAAATACTCGGCCTATGCCTGGCTCGGCTACCGGATGCCGGACTACTTCCCGGATGCCGAAGCGGCCGTGGCAATTGCCCGCGAAACCTCGGAGCGCGTCGACCAGATGCTCGCCAGCCAGCACCAGAGCCACCAGCGAGCTGCCGTGCGGGACGACCGCTTCGGCCACAAATCCGGCCAGCGCCGCAGCAGCGGGCCATCGCGCGGCGGGCATCTGCGCCGGGGGCGCTGAAGATTCGCCTTGCCGCAGGTTTCCACTACAATTGCGCCTCCCCCAACGCAACACAGGAATCCCGTCATGGCACGCATGGTCAAGTGCATCAAGCTCGGCACCGAGGCCGAAGGCCTCGACTTCCCGCCCGTTCCCGGCGAACTGGGCAAGAAAATCTGGGAAAACGTCTCGAAAGAGGCCTGGCAGCAGTGGATCAAGCATCAAACCATGCTGATCAACGAAAACCGCCTCAACCTGATGGACCCGAAGGCCCGCAAATATCTCGCCGAACAGATGGATCGCCATTTCTTCGGCGGTGGCGCGGATGCCGCCACCGGCTTCGTTCCGCCCGCCCAGTAAGCGGCCAGAGACTGCGCCCGGCGCCGGACAGCTTCCGGTGCCCGAGCCTGTTTCCGCTTCCCTTCATTCCTTTCCACGGTTTCCCGCCATGAGCCAGCCCCTCTACGAATCCTCGATCAACAGCCTGCCGCTGCTCGCCCGCGGCAAGGTGCGCGACATCTACGCTGTCGATGAGGACAAGCTGCTGATCGTTACCTCGGATCGCCTGTCGGCCTTCGACGTGATCCTGCCGGACCCGATCCCGCGCAAGGGCCAGGTGCTCACCCAGACGGCCCTGTTCTGGTTTGACAAGCTGGCCCACATCCTGCCCGGCCAGCTCACCGGCATCGCTCCGGAAGACGTGGTGACCGCCAGCGAACGCGATCAGGTGCGCGGCCGAGCGCTGGTCGTGAAGCGCCTGAAGCCCCTGCCGATCGAAGCCGTGGTGCGCGGCTACATCATCGGCGGTGGCTGGAAGGATTACCTCGCCACCGGCCAGGTCTGTGGTCACACCCTGCCGGTGGGCTTGAAGCAGGCAGCCAAACTGGCCCAGCCGCTGTTCACGCCCTCGACCAAGGCCGAGATGGGCACGCACGACGAGAACATCGACTTCGCCAAGTGCGTGGAACTGATGGGTGAAGACCTGTCCGCCCGCGCCCGTGATGCCGCCATTCGGCTCTACGCCGAAGCGCGTGACTACGCCGCCAGCCGCGGCATCATCATTGCGGACACCAAGTTCGAGTTCGGCGTGGATGCTGCCGGCACCCTGCACCTGATCGACGAGGCCCTGACGCCGGACTCCTCGCGCTTCTGGCCCGCCGACAGCTACGCCGAAGGCATCTCGCCGCCGTCCTATGACAAGCAGTATGTGCGCGACTATCTCGAGACGCTGGACTGGAACAAGACCGCCCCGGGCCCGCGCCTGCCGGCTGACGTGATCGAGAAGACCAGCGCCAAGTACGTGGAAGCCTACGAGCGCCTCACCGGCAAGCAACTCGCCGACTGAGCCTGCCGCACCTCCCCGCACTCAGCAAGGGCCGCCCAGTGCGGCCCTTGTCACGTCTACGGTGCCTGAGCATACGTCCACGCATGGCCCCCAGCGGCCTTGCTACAATCGTTCGCACAAAAACACTCCGGGGATATCCATGAAACACATCGCACTGGCAACGGTTTGCCTGATATTGGCGGCCTGCGCCTCCACACCACTGATCGTTGAAGGGCGCTTCCTGCAGATCGGGCCCGCGGACGCCGCATTTTCAGAAATCCCGTTCGAAACCCGTGGCACCTGCGAGATGGTCTTGAAAGAGATGCCTTACCGCCAGCGCAAGATCAGCCACTGCGCGGCCAGCAGTGCAAAGCTGACTTACGGTTTTGACAGCAAGCCGCCTCTGTTAGAACCACTTGTCATTTCCGCACGCAGCATGGAAGCCTGCGAGAAAGCACGCGAAGGCAGCTTGAAATCCGAAGCCAAAGGCAACGGCAAGGTCTTGTCTGAATGCCACAAACTCTGATCGGACACCCAATGCGCCACTCTCTTTCACTCGCACTGCTATGTCTCACGCTCAGCGCCTGCGGCGCCAAGATCCTGCGTGCCGACGGCCCCTACCTGCAGGTCGGGCCGACCGATGCGCCACTGAATGAACTGACCCTGCCGGACAAGGAGCATTGCGAATATCTGATCGGCATTTTCGGCAACCAACCTGTACGCTGCACGGCGGAGTCCATCAAGCTGCCATTTGCCGGCAAGGTCCACAACGATTTCTGGAAACTCTCGATCCCGGTCACCGGGCGCACACTCACGGCCTGCAGCGAAACCCTCAGCCGGATCGGCAAGAGCAAGGGCTGGGACATCGAGGAGGCCTGCGTTCAGGTGGGTGAGCCGATTGCAGCAACAGCGGCCAGCGTCGATATGGACAAGCCAGCATCACGCAGCACCCGTAGTCCAAAGAGACAAATGCCCGCAGCTCAGAACGGCCAAGCGGCCACTCCCTGATTCCGGCAGGCACAAATCGGGCAGAATACTTGCTCCCGCCCGCTGCTGCCGGAGCCCCTGCCCATGCGCTGCCCTGCTGCCCTACTGACCCTGCTGCTTGTACTTGCCGGCTGTGCTGCCCCCACGCCTTCCAGACCGGCACTCAACATCGAGCCGGGTCACCTGCCAACAGCAGATCTGGCACTGGACATTCCCGGCCTCGGCCCCTGCACCGACAACCCGGATCGCACCCTGCGCATCCGTAGTGGCGAGCCGGTCAACATCATGGTGCATGGCTGCTTCGGCTCCAGCGGGGAATTCCGTTCGCTGGCCCAGGTGCTGGCCTTCCACGGCCAACAAAGCGCCTGCTTCACCTACGATGATCGTGCCGCGCTGGACGACAGCGCCAGCGCCCTGCGGCGTGCCCTGCATCTGCTCGATGAGGGTGGCAGCCGCCCGGCCGTCACGGTGATCGGTCACAGCCAGGGCGCACTGATTGCACGCCGGGCGCTGAGTGATCAGCCTCTGACCGAAGCCTTGCCAGCGGGAGGTAGCAAGGAACTGGTGACCGTTTCCGGTCCCTTTGCCGGCATCAAGGCTGCCGCGCCCTGTGGTATAGGCTGGCTCCGCGTCGTGACGCTGGGGCTGATGCCGGCGTCCTGCCACATGGTCACCGGCGCCAAGTGGGCGGACATCACCTGGTCCTCACGTTTCATCCGCCAGCCCGGTGGCCTCGCTACGCAGGTGACTCGCCACCTGAAGATCGACACCGACGAGCGCAATACCTGCCGCCGTTTTGAAGGAAGCCGCTGTGTGGAGAGTGACGAGATTTTCGCGCTCGCCGAGCAGCAGCAGCCTGCCGTCGATGGTGATCCACGCACCACACGGCTGGAGCTGCAGGCCGGTCATGTCGAGATCATTGGTGATCGTGAGGTGGCGCCACTCAAGCTGATTGCCGCCCTGCAAGCAGAAGGCGTGATCCGGCCCACCCCGATCACGCAGCGCCCGGCCTTCCGCCAATTGCTGGCGCAAGTCTATGGCGATGCACGCCTGGTGGCCGCCCGCCCCTGAAACCCCACTCCCGCGTTCCAGGCCTGAGTCAGGCCGTAAGCATCGCCATCGCCGCCGCGCGCCGGATGCGCGCTTCATCAAGCAGGCGGTTCACCAGTTCGTGATCGGCACCGGCGAAAGCTGCCTGGCGACGGGCAATCTGCTCTTCGAGCGACACGGTGGAGAAAGGATTCGGCGTACCAGCGGCCGAGTTGGCGAGAAACAGGATGTCCGAAAGCTTGCGCGGCGGCCAGCTGCCACTGCACTCCTCCTGCGCGTCGAGCGCGTCGGTGATGGTTTCCGGCGTACCGAGCGACTGCAGCACGGCCTGGCTCACGCGCCGGTCCCAGTACAGGATGAACTCAGCCAGCTCGCTCTGCTCTTCGAGCAGCTCGGGGAATTCGTGCGCACGCGCCAGGAGGTAGAACTGGCCGATGTCATGCACCATGCCGGCCAGCAGCGCGGTATCGGGCACCGTGCTGTCGAGCTGGATGGCAATCGCGTAGGACAGCGAGGCCACGTCCAGCGAATGCCGCCACAACTGGTCAGCCAGGCGCCACACCGGCGCAAACTCCTGAGCCGTAGCCAGCTGATCGCCGATCACGGCCAGTGCCAGGGTACGGGCATTATTCACCCCCACCCGCATCAGCGCGCGCTGCACATCCGTCACCTCCACCCCGGCCGGGTTGAAGAAGGCCGAGTTGGCCATGCGCAGCAGCTTCACCGAGAGCAGTGGCTCCAGGCTGATCACCCGGGATACCGACGTGAGGCTCGAATTCTGATCATCCAGCGCGCGCCGGATCTTCATCGTGGCCTGCATGCTGGTCGGGAAGACCAGTTCACCGCTCTTCAATTCCTTTTCGATGGCGGCACTGAAAGCCGCCCGTCGATCGCCTGTTTCCGCCATAGTCCAACCCTCTCGCGCCGATTTTTGCCGCTCTGCCTTATTGACGGCAGAATGGCACCTGAACTTCAGTATTTGCCTCCAGGACTCGAAAATGACCTCTCCCCTGCTCGATTTCTCCTCCCTGCCCCGTTTCGATGCCGTCACCCCGGAAGAGGTCGGCCCGGCCATTCGTGAGCTGCTGGAAGCAGGCCGCGCCCTCATCGCGTGCCAGACCGCTCCTGAAGTGCCAGCCACCTGGGATGCCTTCGTAGCCCCGATGGTGGATGCCGGCGAGCGGCTGTCGCGCGCCTGGGGCATCGTTGGCCATCTCCACAGCGTGCTCGACGTACCGCCCTGGCGCGATGCCTACAACGCCCTGCTGCCGGAAGTAACGCGCTACTACTCCGAGCTCGGGCAGAACCTCGCCCTCTTCGCCAAGTACAAGGCCCTGCGCGCTTCGTCAGAGTTCGCCCGCCTGAGCAGCGTGCGCCAGCGCATCATCGAGAATGAGATCCGTGATTTCCGCCTCTCTGGTGCCGAGCTGCCCGAAGACCAGAAGCCGCGCTTCCAGGCGATCCAGGAAGAGCTCGCCGCGCTGGCCGCGAAGTTCTCAGAAAACGTGCTGGATGCCACCAACGCCTACACCGAGCATGTCACCGACGAAAGCCGCCTGGCCGGCCTGCCGGCCGACGTGATCGCCGCAGCGCGCAACGAGGCCGAAGCTGCAGCCAAGCCGGGCTGGCTGTTCACGCTGCGCATGCCTTCCTATCTGCCGGTGATGCAGTACGCCGAAGACCGCAGCCTGCGCGAAGCCATGTACCGTGCCTCGGCCACCCGCGCCTCCGAGTTCTCGGCCGAACTGGGCCATCCGGAATGGGACAATGCGCCGAACATCGCCCGCATCGTCGCCCTGCGCCGCGAAGCGGCCGGCATGCTCGGCTACCAGAGCTATGCCGAAGTCTCGCTGGTACCCAAGATGGCCGAGTCACCGGAACAGGTGCTGGCCTTCCTGCGCGATCTGGGTGCCAAGGCCAAGCCTTTCGCAGAGCGTGACATGATGGAACTGCGCGCCTTCGCCGCTAGCGAGCTGGGTCTCAGCACGCTGGAGCCCTGGGATGTGGGTTTCGCCTCTGAAAAACTGCGCCAGGCGCGCTACAGCTATTCCGATCAGGAAGTGAAACAGTACTTCCAGGAACCCAAGGTACTGGCTGGCCTGTTCGGCGTGGTCGAGCGCCTGTACGGCGTGCAGATCCGGGCCGATCAGGCGCCAGTGTGGGATCCGGATGTGCAGTTCTACCGCATCGAACGTGCCGGCCAGCTCGTCGGCCAGTTCTACCTCGACCTCCACGCCCGTGCCACCAAGCGCGGCGGCGCCTGGATGGACAGCGCCCTGTCACGCCGCCGCCTGGCCAGTGGCGTGCAGACCCCGATTGCCTATCTGGTGTGCAATTTCCCCGGCCCGGTGGATGGCAAACCTGCAACATTCAGCCACGACGATGTGCAGACCCTGTTCCACGAGGCCGGCCACGGCCTCCACCACCTGATGACCCGGATCGAGGATCTGTGGGTATCCGGCATTTCCGGCGTGGAATGGGATGCAGTCGAGTTACCCAGCCAGTTCATGGAGAACTTCTGCTGGGAATGGGATGTGATCTGCGGCATGAGCGCCCATGTAGAAAACGGCGAGCCGCTGCCACGCGCGCTATTCGACAAGATGCTGGCGGCCAAGAACTTCCAGAGCGGGATGCAGACCGTCCGGCAGCTCGAGTTTTCGCTTTTCGACCTGCGCCTGCACCATGACTGGGCTTTTGATCCCGCGGCCGGCGTGCAACCGCTGCTCGACGAAGTGCGGCGTGAAGTGGCGGTGAATTTCCCGCCGGCCTGGAACCGCTTCGCCAACAGCTTCTCGCACATCTTCGCCGGCGGCTACGCAGCCGGTTACTACAGTTACAAATGGGCAGAGGTGCTGTCGGCGGACGCCTTCGCGGCCTTCGAAGAAGCCCGCCCAGCCGGCGGCAGCGTGTTCGACAGTCAGGTGGGCGAACGCTTCCTCGCCGAGATCCTCTCGGTGGGCGGCTCACGGCCGGCGCTGGAATCCTTCCGCGCCTTCCGCGGCCGTGATCCGGAAGTGGACGCCCTGTTGCGCCACAGCGGCATGATCGCCGCCTGAAATCCTGCAAGGAGGCAGCATGAAGCATTCGAAGATTCTGTTGGTCATTGCCCTGCTGTGCCTTGCCGGCACGGCGAGTGCCGAGGTCTATCGCTGGACGGACAAGAGCGGCAAGGTGCATTACTCCGACACCCCGCCCACGGAGACCGAGGCCCAGACCCGTCGCCTCTACGACAGCAGCATTGAGCAGGAAAAGCTGCCCTACACAACGCGCCAGGCAGCCAGTCGCTTCCCGCTGGTTCTGGTCACTGGCGAAGGCTGCGGTGAGCCCTGTAAGCTGGCGCGCGACTACCTCGGCAAACGCAAGGCGCCCTTCAGCGAGAAGTTGCTCAAGACCCAGGAAGAGATCGACGCCTACAAGCTCCAGACCGGCAAGAAGGAGTTCAGCGTGCCGACACTGATGGTCGGCAGCCGGGTGCTAGACGGTTTCGAGCCGGGCACCTGGGGCAGCGAGCTGGATCTGGCAGGCTATCCGAAGTAAGCCGCCCGCCAGAACTTTCTCAGCGTCATCTCCCGCAGCGGGCCATCCGGCCCGCTCCCGCTTCCCTGCATCGGCGCCCCGCCGCAGGCAGGAGGCGCTCGCGCGTCCACAGGCAGCGCACCAGGAAATCCCCACCATCATCACTCAAACCTAATATTTGTAATCCTTTGCATTGTTCAATGGCTGGATTTAGCATATTTGCCACTAATATCGATTTTATACTTTGGTATTAGTCGCAAATAACTCCAGGGCTCCCGAAAGTCCGCTCGAACCAACAGGGAACAACAACGATGAACAAGAAGAGCAGTCGTAAGAAGGGCAAGCTTCATCCCGGGCTTCTGCGCGAGACCATCGTCAAGAGCGTGGAACTGACCCGCTATGCTATTCGCAAGGGAAAACCGGACCCGAGCAAGCCGGTAATGACAACCGGGAAGAACCTCGCCTTTGTCGACAAAGGCGTCTCCAGCTGGCGTTTCGAGCTATCGGACCCGCATGCGATCCGTCCGGTGGCTGAACGACCGCCGATGGTGAAGGTGGAGGCACGCTGGTTCTCAACGCAGGAAGCGCTCGAAACCGGCATCAAGGTAGTGAGCGGCGGCAGCGCCAACGTGTTCGGCGCGATGGGCTGCCTGCTGGTGCCGGAAGACTTCAGCATCCCGACCGTCATCGCCACGCCGGACAACGTCGGCTACTACGGCCTGCAACTGATCGAAGCCGGCAGCGATTTCGTGCTCTCGTCGCCCAAGTACGAAATCGCCCTGATGGAGTACGACTACACCAAGGACTACAAGAAAGACTTTCTGATGAAGGTCCACGGTGGTGGTGGCATCTTCGTCGAGACCCACGACTTCCCGCACATCCATATCCCGACTTCGGAAGCATGCGGCGGCTACATCGTGATCGGCAAGCAGATTGCAGAGGAAGTCTTTCACTTCACCGCCTTCCAGATCCCGTATGGCTATGCGCTCTACACCCCGAGCGGCACGATCCACGGCGATGGCACGCTGGTCGGCGTGTATGCGCTGACCGTGGCGGACTCTGCGCTGGCCAGTGCCAACACGGTGCTGGTGTATGACAAGGACAGCCTCGAGATGGCACGCAATGTGGTGCCGGACTGGCGGCCAGGGCGATGAGCGTGCCTGATCCTCGCCCCCATCCCGCCCCCTTCCTGCCAGCCGACCAAGTCACGACGCTGCCGGATCTGGGCGTGCCTGCGCAGACGCAGTTCGCCGGCTACGCCTCGATTCGCCCCCAGCCCGGTGGGCCGGATGATGAGGCCTTGTTCTACTGGTTCGCCGGCACGGCTGACTACAAGAACAGCCCGACCATCCTGTGGTCCAACGGCGGCCCAGGCTCCAGCAGCTTCTGGGGCCTGTTTATCGAAAACGGCCCCTTTGTGTTCAATGAAGACCAGAGTGGCAGTTTCAGGATTGCCAACAATCCAAACGGCTGGAACCAGGTCGCGAACTATCTGGTATTCGAGCATCCGCTCGGCGTCACGCTGTCCTTCGCGAAGGATGAGAAAAATCTCCCGCAGAACGTGAAGCAAGGCATCGATCAGCTCTACCAGGCGCTGATCAATTTCATCCGCCTGCATCCGGAAATCGCGGCCAATCCGCTGATTCTGGCAGGCGAATCCTACGCCGGCACCTATCTGCCCCTGCTGGCCGAAGCCATCCTCACCGGCAATCAGGTGCCGGGCAATCCGGTGCTGGATCTGCAGACGTTAGTACTCGCCGATGCCTGGGTCGATCCGATGACCCAGATGGCCACTGACACCAGCTATGCCCTGAGCCACGGACTGATCACGCCGGAGCAGAAGCAGACGCTCGATACGGACTATGCGCACAATTACCCGCAGATCAATCAGGCCATCCAGCAGCTCTGCGGCCTCTACATGGCGAATACGGCGCAAACCGAGGATCCACCTTTCCAGCCAGTACTGGACTACATCAACCGGGCAGACGTCCGCGCGGCGATCCATGCGCCCGCGGAGCCTGTCGTCACTGAATCGTGGTCCGCAGCAATCGGCAATCTGTATGCGTTTGGCGTGAATGACTCGTATCTCGGTACGGTACAGAAGCTGCTGGACGGTGGCCTGCAGTTCATCATCGTGTCTGGCCTGAATGATGCAAAGGACTGCAACTTCCTCGGCACCGGCGCGTGGCTGCGCCGCCTGCAGGGCGACAGCGCCGCGGCCTTCCAGCGCGCCTCCACGCAGCAATGGAAAGATGATCCCCAGGGGCCAGTGCTGGGCTTCATCCAGGATGGCGGCGGCCTCAGCTGGATCAAGGTGCTGAACGCTGGCCATCTCGCTGCCCACGATCAGCCCCGCCTGATTGGCGCGTTGCACAAGTTGAGCCGAGCATGGTCTTTGCATGCAAAGACCCCCGATACCTGCGGCCCCGGCTGACCCCACCACCTCTGAGAAACTCCGGCCATGGACTACATCGACAACTTCAAGCCCGCCCAAAAGATCGAGCCCAGGGATGACGACTGGGGGATCTACAAGACGCTGCTGGAATCGACCAATGCGATCCCCTGGAAACTCAACTGGGAGACCAAACAGTTCGACTATATCGGTCCGCAGATCGAAGCCTTGCTAGGCTGGCCGCAGGAGAGCTGGCTGGGCGCCATGGACTGGATCAACCGCATCCATGAGGAAGAGCGTGCTGCCATAGCAGCCTTCTGCATCCGTCAGTCGGAAGAAGGCATCGACCATGAGGCGGACTATCGTGCGCTGAAGGCAGACGGAAGTTTCGTGTGGATTCGGGATGTGGTGCATGTGATCCGCGACGCCGAGGGCAAGACGACGGATCTGGTCGGTTTCATGTTCGACATCTCCGAGCGCAAGCGGATGGAAGAAGAGCTGCTCTCCCTCAACGAGAAACTGCAGGAGATCTCTCGGCGCGACGGGCTGACCGGTATCGGCAACCGCTTCCTGTTCGATCAGCACCTGAAGAGCGAATGGGCGCGTGCGCAGCGCAGCCAGTCGCCGCTGTCCCTGATCATCTTCGATATTGATTTCTTCAAGCAGTACAACGACAGCTACGGTCATTTGCAGGGCGACGAGTGCCTGCAGCGCCTCACCCGCGCGATCACTGGAATCCCGGTCCGCTCAACGGATCTCTTTGCCCGTTACGGCGGCGAGGAGTTCGTGATGCTGCTGCCCGACACGCCCAATGAGGCCGCTGCACTGATCGCGGAAAGGTGCCGTCAGGCCATTCTTGAGTTGGGCATCCCGCACCGCGGCTCGGTCTGCGCGCCCTCGGTCACCATCAGCCTGGGCGTCAGCACCTTGGTGCCAACCTCCGAGATGGCTCCCGAGGCACTCCTCGAGCATGCGGACAAGCTGCTCTATCAGGCCAAGGATTCGGGGCGCAATTGTGTGTGCGCCGCAGCGTGCCCGACGGGCCCTGCCGGGCTGAAGCGCCAGCGGCGCTTCAGCCCGGCACAGCCGTAACAGGGCCCGAAAGGCGGCTCGCCAACACTTGGTCCACCCGATTGCGGTCGATGTCGACCACTTCAAATTCCCAGTCTTCCCACACGAGGCGTTCGGCCTTGCGCGGGATATGCCCCAGCGTAGCGAGCACGAAGCCCCCCACGGTGTGATAGGTGCCCATCGAGTCGATCGGCAGCTCGCGCAGGCCCAGCTTGTCACGCATCTCATCGATTGGCAGCAGGCCATCGAGCAGCCAGGAGCCATCGGGGCGCTCCACCGCCAGCGCTTCGTCCGGATCATCCGAGAAGGGCATCATGTCGCCCACCAGCGAGGTCATCAGATCCCCGAGTGTCACGATGCCTTCGGTGAGGCCGAACTCGCTGACGACAAAGGCGAAGTCCGCCCGGCGCTGGCGGAAGGTACGCAGCAGATCACCAAGGGTCAGACTGGAAGGCACGAACAAGGGAGGCTCCAGCGGCAGCGAGCCGAACTCGATCCGGCCTTCGAGCGAAGCCTTGAGAATGTCATGGCTCTGCACGATGCCGATCACCTGCTGCACATCCCCCTTGCATACCGGCAACTGCGAATGCGGCGACTCGACCATGCGCTTGAGATTGTTCTCCTGCGAGTCGAGCAGATCGATGTACACCACGTCGCTCACCGGCGTCATGATGGTCGCCATGCGCCAATCCTCCAGGCGCACCACATTGCCCAGCAGATGGCTTTCCTCACGCTGGATCGAGCCGGTGCGCTCGCCCTCGGTCACGAAAGCGAGGATGTCTTCCATGCTGGTCACAGCCGGCGCGGCCTGCACCGGCAGCAGCGCAATCACGCGGTCAGCCAGGAAGGAGAGCAGGTAGATGGCGGGCGACAAGGCACGGATGAAGAGCGTCATCATCGGCGCCAGCGAGGCTGCCAGGCGCTCCGGGTAGGCCAGCGCAATGCGCTTGGGCACGATCTCGCCAAACACGATCGAAGTCGCCGTCACCACCACGATCATGCAGCTGAAGGCAATCATGCCGTTCCAGTCCATCAGCGCCGGGGCGTGCAGATCAAGCCAGCGAACCAGCTCGCTGGTCAGCGCCGATTCGCCATATACGCCCATCAGCAGTGCAGCAGCGGTGATGCCGGTCTGCGTAGCGGCCAGCAGGCGGCTCGACTGCTCCTTGATCGCCAGCGCGGCCACCGCGCCCTCATCGCCGTCTTCCGCCATCTGCATCAGGCGCGCGCGCCGCGCCGAGGCAAAAGCCATCTCAGCCAGTGAAAACAGGCCGGACACCGCAATCAGCAATACCAGAATCCAGAGGGCTGTCATCGGAAAGCGTCTTCGTGGGAGTGCTGCATTCTAGCCCGCAGCCGCAGGCGAAAGCGCCACTCGGCTAAGACGCTGGCAGAATGGCCGCCCTCATCCCCACCCTAGCTCCCCCATGCAAGCCTTGCTGGACGCCATTGCCCACACTGATCTGCCCACCGATGCCGGTCGCATCTTTCACGGCCGGGGTGGCCTGCACCCGGGCTGCGAACACCTCTCGCTCGACTTCTACCCGCCGGTCTGGCTGCTCACCAGTTTTCAGCCGCTCGAAGAGGCGCAGCTCGGCGTCGTGCACAACGCACTGGCCACCCGCCTGGCCAGCCTCGCACCGGGCCAGGCGCTCAACTGGATCTACCAGTTCCGCCAGGATGCCCGCGCCGAAACCCGCCTGATGGCCGGC
Organism: Uliginosibacterium sp. TH139; assembly: GCF_002855595.1. NCBI lineage: Bacteria > Pseudomonadati > Pseudomonadota > Betaproteobacteria > Rhodocyclales > Zoogloeaceae > Uliginosibacterium > Uliginosibacterium sp. TH139. The sequence continues at coordinate 539,294 of NZ_PKRR01000003.1, forward strand.
AGCGTGCCAGAGCCGCATATCGTCAGCGAAGACGGCGCACGCTACGGCGTGCATCTGCTGCGCGGCCTCAACCACGGCTTCTTTCCGGACATGCGGGAAGCCCGGCGCTGGCTGCGCACGCATCTCGCGGACCACAGCGGCGGGCGCGTGCTGAACCTCTTCGCCTACACCTGTTCCTTCTCGGTAGCCGCCCTGCAGGCCGGCGCGGCCCGCGTAGTGAATGTGGACATGAGCCCGGGCGCGCTGGCCATCGGCAAACGCAATCACCAGCTCAACGGCCTGGAGCGCGGCGCCAGCTTCCTGCCGCACGACATCTTCACGTCCTGGGGCCGGCTCGGGCGGGAAGGGCCGTATGAAATCGTGATCGTCGATCCGCCCAGTTACCAGAAAGGCAGCTTCGTGGCCGAGAAGGACTACATCCGCCTGCTGCGTCGCCTGCCCGGCCTGCTGGCCCCCGGCGGCCACGCCCTGGTGTGCCTGAACGCGCCCAAGCTCGACACGGCCTTCCTCACCGAGCGCATGCAGGAGGCTGCGCCAGAGCTGGAGTTCGTGCGCCGCCTGGCCAACCCGGATGTCTTTGCTGACCAGTCGGAAGAGCGCGCGCTGAAAGTGCTGCTCTACCACCGCCCCGACTGACGCAAAGTAGCCGGCCAGGCTGCCAGAGATCTACCCACCCCAGTCGCTCCTGCGCGAGGGCTCATACGCTAGCTCTGCTAGCCCTAACGGGCACAACTTTTCCGTCACAATCTAGGCGGTTGTCATCACTCGGATGCACTGGCACACTTCCCCGGTCAAAAACTAAAAGAACAAAGGTCCGCCATGCCCCACGGACACCCCCCCCAGAGAAAGATCGCACTACTGATCGCAGCGCTCGCGCCAGCCGCCGCCATGGCCGGGAATTGCGACAGCAATGGCCAGATCTTCTATGTCGGCAACACCGTCGGGCAGGGCCGTTCGGTCTGGCTCTCCGCGACGAGCGCCGGCGAATTCTCTGTCGAAGCCCAGGGAACCGAACGGGATCGCTGGAGCCGCAGCAACGCAGGCGCACACCTGACCCTGTCTGATGTTGTATCCCCGGGCAATGGGGGCACCCACAAGCTGTATGGCACAGACGGCAACAAGTCTTGCCAGCTCGACAGCCAAAATCAGAAAGGCGGACTCACGGTGCCGCCCAACTGGCGCCCGCCGGCAAGACCTCCGGTTGCCCCCACGCCGCCAATCGCGGTACTGCCCCCGGAGGGCATAAAGCCCACACTCCCGACCAGACCGACTCCGCCGATTGGTGTACTGCCACCTGAGGGCGTCACTCCTGGCCTGCCGGTCAGGCCCACTCCCCCTATCGCGGTGCTGCCACCGGACGGTATCACCCCGAGCGTGCCGGTCAGGCCCACGCCGCCGATCGGTGTACTTCCGCCCGAGGGCGTCACACCGTCTCGCCCCAGCCGGCCGGCGCCACCGATTGGCGTGTTGCCACCTGAGGGCGTCACTCCTAGCCTGCCGGTCAGACCCGCTCCCCCTATCGCGGTGCTACCTCCAGACGGCGTGACACCTACACTCCCCTCCAGACCGGCGCCACCGCTTGGTGTGCTGCCACCGGACGGTATCACCCCGAGCGTGCCGGTCAGGCCTACACCGCCGATTGCCGTACTGCCGCCAGAGGGGCTGCAGCCTGAGCGCCCACCTGCCCAGCACCTGGATCAGGGCATGCCTCTAGTCATGACCCTCCCGTGTCACGGCCAAGCTTCCACGCAGATCGACGCAAGCGCCCAGCGCCTCGATCCCTGCAGCGCGCCCGAGCAGCAGACAAGCACGCAAGTGCCCCTGACGCCGGGCCGCGACTTGCTGGAGGACTCGCTCTGGAACTCATGGGCCGACGCACGCGCGCTCCGCACCAAGGATCAGCGTTCGGGTTTTGAAAGCAGCAGCCGGAGCGGCACCCTGACTTTTGGAGTGGACCGCCAGGTTCACAGCGGTCTGGCCATCGGAATCATGGCCTCTGCGCTCGACGCCGAAAGCCGGCGCTATTCCGGCTCCGTCACCCAGGAATCCAGCGGCTTTTCGGTCGGCCCCTACCTCTCCCAGCGCATTTCGGAGCACTGGTCCCTATTTGGCAGCATGGGCCTCGGCTATCAGCGCGATGATCACCAAGTCGTCAGCCTATCCGGTGAAGCCAACGTACGACTTTTCAGCGCGAGCCTCAATGCCCAGGGCCAGCACGCCTTATCGGAAGAAAGCTTCCTGCGACCGCGTATCGGCCTCAGCTATCAGCACACGAAGACCGACTCCTTCATGCTTGCCGGCCAGATACTTGGCCAGAGCGTGAGCGTCGGTCTGGACGCACAACAGAGCGAGAGCTGGTCGGCGGAAAGTAGTTTCGAAATCAATCGGGAAATCAGGCGGGGCAAGGACCAGCTCTACGTGCCCTTCGCGGAATTCGGAGCCCGTTACACCAAACAGTGGCCCAGTTCGGCCAGCAGCAACGTGTTGCAGTCCGACTATGCCGAATGGCTGGGCTTCATTCGTCTGGGCGGCCGCGTTTCGCTCGGTGCCCGCACACAGATCGAACTCAATGCCAGTTATCAAAGCATCGGGGTCAGCAAACTGGATAGCTGGGAGGCCGGGCTGTTCCTGTCGCACGCTTTCTGACAACCTCATGCCCCGCCTGCATCGACTGCCTTTCCTGTGCCGGACACAGCCAAGGCAGTGTGCCCAACTGTCGGCCTGCCACAAGCAAATCATCACCGGCGTAGCCGGATGACTGCACCACCCTCAACACCCTTGCGCCGCAAAGAACACGAGCCGCCATGAAAATTGCCACCTGGAATATTAATTGATGTACGACAAAGTACGCACCAATCCAGAAAGTAAAGTTATTTCCATATAAAACAGCGATTTACTTTACGGTCGAGTCTGACGTTGTCCGGTAACAGCTAGCTACAGCCGGGGTTGATAGCGGGTATCGAGGCGGGTATCGTTTCTCGATGCGCAGCGAAAACTACCTTACAGACATCCAAGTCAGACACGCCAAGCCAGGCGACAAGCTCTCCGATGGAGGCGGCCTCTATCTGCTCGTAAAGTCCAACGGAACGAAGCTGTGGCAGTACCGCTTCAAGTTGCTTGGCCGCGAGAACACCCACGCCATAGGGCTCTACCACCCAACAACACTATCCTTGCGGGAGGCTAGGCGCCGTCGCAATGTCGCGCGCGACCTCGTACGCGAGGGGCACAACCCGAACAGAGTCCGACAGGACGAGCGCCGCCAAGCCGCGCAGGACGAACAGCTTAAGAAGACCAACACATTCCGAGCAGCATACGAGAAGTGGCTGGCGGCCACCTCCAAGGGGCTTGATTCAAAGACTATCGCTCAGCGCAAGAGGGAGATTGCTAAGCACGCAAATTCTCTTCTCTCCAGACCAGTCAATGGAATCGCGCGAAGGGATATTGTTGAAATTCTGGGTCCAGTTGAAAAAAGCGCCCCGGAAGTTGCGCGCAATTTGCGTCAATACTTCATGGCTATTTTTGAGTCATTGATTGACGATGGCGTTTTGGCCAGCAATCCGTGCCCAACGCGAAGAAATATCAAGAGAGCGCCAGTACGTCACCACTCAGCCATACTGGGCGACGCACTCATCGACTTCATGGATTGTCTCTGCAAAGACGACACAAGCGAGATGAAAACCATCGTTGCAACCAAGCTTGTCATGCTCACTGTATGCAGGAAAACAGAAGCAACATCCGCGCAATGGGATGAAATCGACCTTGAGAAAGGCGAGTGGTTCGTACCCAAAGCACGAATGAAGGGAAGAGTTGCGCATTGGATTCCGCTGTCTACGCAAGCAGTCCAGCTCCTTAAAGAGTGGCACCGCTACTCCGACAGCAATTCGCCTTATGTTTTTCCAAACAGAAGAACCCCCGCGCGCCCCATGGCTGGCAACACCCTTAATAGCATCATGAATCGACATGGTCTAAAGGGAAAAGGAACGCCTCACGGCCTACGGTCTGGGTTTAGCACTCATTTCAATCGACTTGGAGGCAACGAAGAGGCGATTGAGCGCTGCCTTGCGCACGAACCTGGCGATAAAGTCCGAGCCGCCTACAATCATTGGGATTACGCGCCTGAACGGCGAAAGCTGCTTCAAGAGTGGGCCGACTATCTTTGTACAGCCAAAGTCACCAAAGCTAGTTGAGCTCCAAGAACAGGAGTACCAATAATTTTTTCTTACTCACTAGCTAACCGCAGTTTTCGTCAAAGTTAAATCGTCGACTTCAATTATATCGCCAGGACTAACGGCGACACCATTCCCGTTATAGCAAGTGTGGGTATGCAAAGCGGACTCCAAAAAACCCACACCTTGCTCCACTTGCTGAACATGCCACAAAGCCCGACGCAACTCATACTCGCCAGCAAGACCCACAAATGTAACAACACATGGCCGAGTAACTCTTTTAAACTTTTCAATCAACAAATGATAATTATTACCCAATATCAGGCCAGCCAAGTCCTCCACTGACTCAGGCACATCACTGTAGTTGTGCGTTGAACCGCGTGCATCACTTGCAACTATTTTAAAAAAAAACCCGAACGGCCCCTCATCCTTCGAACCAAGACCATTTTTAAACGCCATGGACGTGGAGAATGGGCTCTCGCCATCTCGGGACAATCCCTCAGCCAACAACTCAACCAACGACTTAATTTTACCTAGTGCTTCGCTTTTCGGCAGTATCCCCTCGTGCATAAACACATCCGGACAAGCAACTCGTGTCCCATGAAACCAATAGGCACGAAAATCGCTCGCCACTCTCCCGAATTCTTCGATAGCTTTTTCATAAATAAAAACATCAGGCTCCTTTTCAATCGGAGCATCGCCAACAGTCCTGACAAAAGATACAAAGGACTCATTGCTGACCCCAAAAATATCAGAAAGCGACCGTACGGTTGTCTCGTAATTCGAGCAATTCAAAATCACCGCGCAAAACCCCTCTTTAGATGAGTAAAAATAAGGGCGTCGCCGTCAAAACAGCCAGCCTCTCTGCTGCCACCCTTTACAAAACATCGTCTGGTAGGAATATCAAAGTCGGCCTGACTCAATACCAATCAATTGCTAGCCGCGCCAATCTAAAAACATGAACCATCCAATCGTCCAGCGCTAGTTTTTTAAAAAGAACGGCACTCATTCCAACCAGAATCAAAAGGAAGCACTGACTCTCTTCGGTCTTTCAGTTTCAGCCAAGTACACAAGAATATTTTCAACATCATCAATTGCATCAAAAATAAAATCACTTGAAACCATAATCAAACTTTTTTCAACAAAAGACAACCCTCTATTGCTTCCAATAATATTTAAAAGGTCATCACGTCTGGCTTTATTTGCATCTCCGTCAGCGTGCACTATGCAATTTCTGACTTTATTTAACACAACTAAGTTCGACCACGTACCGTTTATTTTATTGAAGTCCACTCCAGCTAAGAGCTCAAGATATTTCTTACATGCAAAGATACCTTCACCTCTCAAATCATTGACACAGATACTAATTTCAAGAGACTCCTTTGCGTCCTTACACAAAACCATCATGCTTGTTTCAAGATATGAATAGATTGCAAGAATCGCTGAATACCGGTGCATCCTAAGAAAAACGTATTCAATTTCGCGCATCGCCTCCGAAGCACGGTAGTCGTAAGAGCCGTCATCATCATCGCCCTGCGTTCGTTCCATTTCCAAAACACATTCGCGCGACAGAGCATCAAGCTCTTGATTGAAAATGTTTTCAATCTTTTCGAAATGGGTGCGCAGAAATGAAATTTTCTTCTGCACAGAATACGCCCGTACGCGCTCTAATTCAGGGTTTACTGGATATATATCAAACATGCCTTCCCCTTAAACATATTCCGTCTGCAAATGAAGTTCGCCCTAAAAGAAAGACAGGCTCTTATGCAGATTACTATGATAGATGGTGTACAACTTCAGGCTGGTGCCTAGCGTAGGGGCTATGCTTGCGCGCACACCCAAAGGGCTGCGCAGGGCAGGCGCCCGGAGCAGTCCGGCCGCCCCAGCGGACGGATGCCCGTTTTGGGGGGAGCCGGCAAGGGGCGCGGTCCAGGACCGCGAGGCGCCCCAGCGCCGACCCGTAGTCCGGGGGGCTTATGCCCCCGGCCCCGGCCTGCGGTCGGGCAACCCCGTTTCAAGGCGGACGTCGGAGACGGGAGGCCCCTTGGGGCTGCGAGGACGCAAGTCCGAAGCACCGCAGAAAAGGGGTTGCCCGAGCGTAGCGAGGGGCCGCAGGGACACGACGACCCTAGTCGTCGAGTGGTTCGCAGGGGCGTCCAGCCCCGGCCGCGAAACACGTTGGCCCGCAAGGAGATTCGGAGAATCGACGCGCAGCCCGAAGGGCGAAGTTCGTAAAGTCGGACAGGTAACCAGCCCTATGCCCGAGACATGTATGCGCGGCAACATACTGGTCGGCACACATACACAAAAATAGGTCGGAGAATAGCTTTGGGCTGCCGTCGGATGCGCTATACCGTGCATGACGACCGACACCAATCCCCAGCGCCTCATTGGCGCACAGCGCCGCCTCGATGTGCTGTATTTCCTGGCCAGAGCCGGCTATGCAACAACCCGCCAACTGGCTTACTACTGCACCGGGAGCGCATCCAAAAACAAAACCAACATGCTCAATCGCACGCTATCCAGGATGCTGGCCGACAATCTCATCCACGAGCGTATCGACCGCTTGCAGACGGAACGTTTTGTAGCACTCACTACGTCAGGCGCTCGCCTTGCCGCCGAACAAATTCCAGCTCTGGGGGGCATAGCTCCATCGGTTCGCGACAACCTTCGGCATGTCAATTCACATCGCACGGCGGCAAATGGAGTCCTTGCCTACTACCTCAGAAAATATCCACCCGCCGATGGTCACATTGTTCGCTCCGAACTGGAGATTGCCGCCAACCGAGCGCTGGGTCAGATGCAATACTGGAGCGGTCCGGATAACCGTTCTCTCGACAAGGTTGCGGACGGAATAATCAAGGTCTCCCGCAATGACGGGTGGAGCACATATTGGCTTGAAATCGAGAACAGCTACCGCAGCCCTCGCGACCTCCAGCGGCTGGTAGCTTTTTGCCGCCAGTGGTATCGAAACCACTTTCAGCCCTTTGGCACGCTGACACTGATTGTCACCGCAGATTGCGCCAGGACGGTCGGCGAACGGCTATTTAAAGCACTGCAACAAGCTGCGCGGGATGATTATGAGTTTCGGTCCAATCTCCTGGAGGTCATGCAACGGGTACAGGTGTTTGAGTTCGACGCAGCTTTGAACGAAGCTCGACCTATGGTTCAATCGCAGCAAAAGAGTGTGTAGATGGCCTCCAGCAAAGCCTTTCTCGCTTTACTAAAGAAGCTGGTATACGGCGGACGAAGTGAGCAAAAATTGAGCCCTCTTTTAGAGGGCTACTCTGCTATTTCTTCTATGCCTGTTATTTGATAGCCATAACTTTGTAGAAGAAAAACTGTGGGCTCAGAATGGCCGCGGGGCGTGTCAACGAGCAAATAATTATCCCCGAGCAGTCGCTCACGAATGCGAATTGCAGCATGCTCAATCGACGGCTCACCTGGCCACTCGATGATTGTGCTGCCTAGGTTTCCTTCGCGGTCTTTGTAGCTGACTCGCCATTGCTGATGAGGCATGATTGCTCCTGTAACTTTTGTGCCAAGCCTCCCCCTTTAGAGGCTCGGCCTTAGCGCGTTGTTATGCGGTTACTCTTTGTTTTGAGAAATCCACGGTTGAGACTTGCCGACGAACGCTCCGAGAGCCTTCTGTGTTTGGCTATCAATCTCTGAGACGGCAGCAAGTGGCGCCGCATCTGTTTTCTTGAGAATGACAGTCACCGTATTTTCTTGCTCTTGAACAATACAGCCCTCAGTGACTACTGTTTTTGTGTTGCTTTCGAGATTATGGTTGAAGTAGTTCCCGTTATGCAGGGTGGCTTCCTTGATTCCCATCTTCTCGAAAAGCTGGCCAACTCTTTGGGCCTCTTCGACGGCTTTATTAATGTCTATGCCCGTCAAGCTCGTTGCAGATTCAATTGTCGTAATTTCATTTCCCATTGATGGCTCCAGGTGGGTAGTAAGGATGGATAACTTGTCAGTAGATGAGCTAGGTGGTCCGACTACGGCTGATAATTCGGGCAGGTGCTTGAAGCCCTAGGCCCATGATTTGAAATATCATACAAGGGACACGCTGTATGCGCACATCAAAATAGTGCAAACAGGCAGGTCTGGTTTGTGAGCGCATATACATCACTGAGGGCATCTGATTGCTTTGCGCGGCATCGTAGAAGCGTCCGCGTCTGGCAGGGAACGACGGCCCAGTCGGAACCAGCATAGTAGTCAGCGCTCACCGGCACCGACAATCAAACAGGTCGAAGTCCGCACTTCCCCTAGCTTATCTACCCGTGCAGCCTACAAGTGTGCCGCATGATTTGGGGTGGGCTTCGCCCCTCGCCATAGCTGCATACCCTCGAGTCCTGCATCTCCCGGCGAGCCTCCCCCAATCCGCAGGGATTGCGTCCATCCCACCCCCTGGGTGCTGCTACCTGACATGGCCTAACCGAGCACTTTGTCTTATGACGTCCAGAGATGTCCATAGCCTTCCGACAAGGTCGAAATCGAGCATCCAACGGCCTTTGCGACGGTCCGCATAGAAGGCATCCAGCCTTCGACAGACAAATGCTCGATAGCCTCAAGAATGACCTTCTCATGCTCGGCACGCTTGACCTTGGCGGAGGCTGCCGCGCCCAGGCGTCCTCGTTCTGCCTGAATGTCACGAAACCCCGCAGGCGTAAATGACCTCCAGATGAACTTTGCAACGCTTCGCGCAATCCCGGCGACCTCGGAGTTCCCTAAGGGCTGCTGGAACGTATTTAAGGCCTCTGCCTGCCTCCGAACGGCCTCTCGCCACGCATCACCTCTCCCAGGCCCCCAAAACTCACGCACGGCGCTATAAGCCCAAAACCGAAGGGAATCGAACAGTTCGCAATTGCGGCCAACTCCTGCCTCCAGAGGCATGCGTCGGCGCGCCAAGTCCACGAACTCCGCCAAATATCCCAGCTCGTATCTCGGGGCGTTCGCCGGCTCCCAGAGTTTCCACTGGGGATGCAGGGGGTTTTTTGCGAGCGGACCTGTAAAGCCGAAGTCACCACCGGCCCTTTCGGTAAAAGCATGCTCAATCGCAGCCAAATAGCGAAGCGGTTTCAATCGAGCCAACTCTGTTTTGCAAACGGGCGCTGCGAGCGAATATCCCATGTGCGCATGGCCATTTTCTGGATTGATAGCAATGTACGTCGGCGGCGGAAGGTCTTTATCTATCCAGGCGGTTGCGGCCCCTATGCGGTCAATATCAATCAGCAACCAGGCATGATGGGCTGGAGGATTGAGTTGCAGATAAGGGGCGGTCAGCGCCATTGCCTGCGGGCGTACACGCGCTGCGTGCTTGTCCCAGGCACAATAAGGTCGGCGGGGTGCGAACTCTGTGACGAGCTCGACAAGTGCGGCAGAAGCCAAGGCATGCTCCAAGTGCATGCCGCATACAGCTCAAATAATTGTCCTAAAATTCGATATATTTCCTCACGCTGCGAGCGGCGAGAGGTTGATGGTTACGAAATGTCCGGCGATGAAATATCGGTTACGAGCCTGTCGATGTCGGTACGCCGCCAAAGTGACACTCGCGGCCCCAGCTTTACCGGTGCAGGAAACCGGCCTTTCTTGATGCCTTCGTACCAAGTTGCCCGTGAAATTGGAATAATTGATAGAACTTCCGGCAAACGCAGGAAAGAAGTAGTCGTGTTCATTACGCATTTCCGTCCCCATTGGGTTGTCCGGGAAATGTGTCCTCGAAAATTGAATATGCCTCAAATGGCAGACGGGGAAGTCCGCCAATGTCCGGGAACGTCAAATGACGTCACTGTTCGTATAGGAGAAATACAGCCTGATAATTGATTATTTATAGCTATTGCAAAACTACACTCAATAGCAAAAAACAATTCAAAGAGAATGCAACCCGTTGAGGCTCTCGGTAAGGGAGCGGACGAGAACGCGCTCACTTGTGCGAGTATTCAAAGGAAAGCCGCCATCAGAGCCCCCCCGCACAGCGATGGGTCGTTCAGGGCCACCTTACGATGAGCGCTGAAAGCGGGTATCGATGCGGGTATTTTTTAAAAACAAATATTTTTTATAACAAAAAATCAATAGGTTAAACAACAGATGAAGATTGCCACCTGGAACGTCAACAGCCTGAAGGTCCGCCTGCCGCATCTCATCGACTGGCTCGCGAGCGAATCGCCCGACGCCGTCTGCCTGCAGGAGCTCAAGTGCGAAGACAAGGCCTTCCCGCTCGCCGAGATCGAAGCGGCCGGCTATCACGCGGTGTTCAACGGGCAGAAGACCTACAACGGCGTGGCCATCCTCTCGAAACTGCCGGCGCAGGATGTACAGCGCGATATCCCCGGCTTCGCCGACGAGCAGAAACGCATCATTGCCGCCACCGTAGGTGATGTGCGCATCATCAGCGCTTACGTGGTGAATGGCCAGGCAGTCGGGTCCGAGAAATTCGCCTACAAAATGGACTGGCTCGCGGCACTCACCGCCTGGATCAAGGATGAGCTCACCCGCCACCCGAAGCTGGTGCTGGCCGGCGACTACAACATCGCCCCGGAAGACCGGGACGCCCACCCGGACTGGAAGGACGAAATCCACGTCTCGGTGCCCGAGCGCGAAGCCTTCCGCCGCCTGCTCGATCTGGGCCTCGCGGATGCCTTCCGCCTCTTCGAGCAACCCGAGAAAATCTATTCCTGGTGGGACTACAGAATGATGGCCTTCCGCCGTAATTTCGGCATGCGTATCGACCATCTGCTGCTCTCGCAGGCGCTGCAACCTCAGGCCACGCGCTGCTGGGTGGACAAAGCACCGCGCAAGCTGGAGCGGCCTTCCGATCACGCGCCGGTGCTGGTCGAACTCCTGTAGAAGCGAGGCGGGTTTTCGTAGGGCGGACTTCAGTCCGCCGCCACACTCCGCGTGCGACTGAAGTCGCACCTACGTTGCACAGCTTTTTCGTGAGAACCCCCATGCGCCAGCTGCTCTGCCTCATCGCCTTCCTGAGTCTGCCCGTCTTCGCGCAGAGCGACGCGAATCTGGTCGCTACGCGCAGTGCCGAGTTCAGCCAGAAAATCGCCAACACGCATCCGCGCCTGCTGCTGCGCCCGGCCGACCTGCCCGCCCTGCGTGCCTTCCTGAAAGACTTGCCGGCGCAACCGGACGGCGCCACGCTCGCGAAGCTGGCCCTGCCCGCGCTGGACAACAAGCCACTGATCCCCGAACCCCGCGCCGTGAAGAACGGCACAAGCGAGGGCACCCAGCTCTGGCAGGCCGGCTACAAGGCCGCCAATGACACCGCCGCCTGGGCACAACGCTACGCGCTGGCCTGGCTGCTCACCGAAGACCCCGCCTACGGCCGCGAAGCCGCGCGCTGGCTGCTGCATCTGGCCAGCTGGTCGATCGACCGCGACACCTATCGCAGCAACGACGAGCTCTTCATCCAATCCCTGCGCCCCATGCTGTTTGCGTACGACTGGGCTCATGGCGCGCTCAGCGAAGACGAGCGCAAGACCGTGAGCCGCGCGCTGATTGCACGCATGGAAGTGCTGGCGAGTCAGGTTCAGCCCAAGTTCAGCCTCACCCGCCCGACCGTGCCGGACAACTCGCTGAGCCACCCGATGCGCTTCATCTCCACGCTCGGTCAGGGCGGCCTCGCGCTGCTGCACGAACACAAGGCTGCAGCGGACTGGCTGGCCTGGAGCCATGAGTACTACCTGCGCCAGTTCCCAGTGTGGGGCGGACCGGCCGGCGGCTGGGCCGAAGGGCTCAACTACTGGAGCACCGGCATCACCCAGCACCAACGCTTCCTCGAAGGCATGGCCCTGCTGGGCTTCAGCGAACCGCTGGCCCGCCCCTTCTGGCGCAACACCGCCTACTTCGGCGTGTACAACCAGATGCCCTATGGCGGCTCTTTCTTCGGCGATCTGAACAACATCGCCAACCCCTCCGGCAGCATCGCGCTGATCCTCGAAAAGGCCGCGGTGCTGAATGCCGACCCCTACCCGCTGGCCTATGCGCGCCTGCTGCGGCAGAAACCACCGGCCAGCTTCGGCTACTACACCTACGATGGCATCGACGCCTTCCTGCAACGCTTCCGCACCGGCCAGGCCGCGTTGCCTGACGTGAAGCTCACGGAGCTGCCGCAGAGCCGCTATTTCGACGACATCGGCGTCGTCAGCATGCACTCAGCACTCGGCTCGCCGGACGACATCATGCTGGCCTTCCGCTCAAGCCCACAGGGCTCGGCCTCGCATGGCTTTGCCGACCAGAACAGCTTCGTGCTCAACGCCTTCGGCCAGCCGCTGGCGATCAACTCGGGTTACCGCGAGTTCTACGACAGCCCGCACCACGTAGGCTGGAGCCGCCAGACGAAATCCAAGAACGCGCTGCTCTTCGGCGGCGAGGGCCAGCGCATCAAGGACGCCTCGGCCAGCGGCACGATCACGCGCTTTGCCGATGGCGCCAGCTACAGCTTCGCCACGGGCGACGCCAGCCGCGCCTATTCCCCGCATGCCGAGCGCGCTCTGCGCCACGTGTTCTTCGTCAACCGGCGCTACTTCGTGATGCTCGATGAAGCCAGCGCAGCGGAGGCGGTGAAGTTCCAGTGGCAACTCCATGCCCGCAGCGAAATGAGCCTCGTGCCGGAGCGTGGCGAGATCACCCAGCAACAGAAGGACGCACGCCTCACGGTGCGCTTCCTCAGCCCGGCAGCGAGTGCCCTGACGATGCGCCAGAGCGACACCTTCGAACCGCCGGTGGGCGCCAGCTACCAAGCGAAAATGCCGAACGAATGGCATGTCACGACCGAAACAAGGTCGCCCGCGCAGCAGCAGGATTTCCTCACCCTGCTCTATCCCTGGCGGGCAAACGAAGCGGGTCTGCCCAATGTGCAGACTCTGCCCGCCAGCAAGGGCTACGCCGCCCGGATTGGCGATGATCTCATCCTGATCGCCCGCGAGGCCGAGAAGCAGGTCGAGGCGGCGGGCTGGCAGCTTGCCGGGATGGCCGCCAGCTTCAGCAGCGAGGGCGATACGCTGCGCTTCAGCCTGATCGAAGCCCGCAGCCTGGCGGGCCCGCTGGAGCTCTCCGCCAGCGCAGCGCTCAGTCTGGAAGGCCTCCGCACTCCCCACGGGCTGAGTCTCTCCGCCACGCTACGCGAGCCACTGAGCTTGCGGCTGCGCCCCGGCTTTGGCGTGAAAACCCTCAGTGGCGCGCAAAGCTGGCAGCAGCAGGCGGACGGCAGCGTGCTGCTGCAACTCGCTGCAGGGCCGCTGCAACTGAGTCTGCAGCGCTAGCCTGCTGACACCACGCTGTCAGCAGGCCCCGCGCAACATGACGTCTCCTCAACCGCAACAAGGAGTCTGTCATGCATGCCATTCACTGGTTTGAAATCCCCGTCGCCGATTTCGAGCGCGCCCGCCGTTTCTACGAAACTATCTTCGCCATCGAACTCAAGCCGGAAGCCTGCGGGCCGGACAGCCGCATGGCGATCTGGCCGCACGCTGGCGAAGCGGTAAGCGGCTGCCTGATCGAAATGGCCCAGGCCCGCCCGCACAAGGACGGGGTACGTATCTATCTGAACGGTGGCGACGACCTGGGCCAGGTGCTGGCGCGCGTCGAAGCAGCCGGCGGCATGATCGTGACGCCCAAGACCCTGATCCGCCCCGAGATCGGTTATTTCGCCCTGTTCTTTGATACCGAGGGCAATGTCATCGGCCTGCATTCAATGCACTGAGCGGCCTGGTGTAAGGTGCGATTCTTCAGCTATCCGCTCCACTCTGCCTGATGCGCCGCGCCGACCGCCTCTTCCGCCTCGTTGAACTGCTGCGTGCCCGGCGCCATGCCACCGGCCAGTGGCTCGCCGAGCAGCTGCAGGTGTCCTTGCGCACCCTGTACCGCGATATCCACGACCTCACCCTCTCCGGCGTGCCGATCGAGGGTGAGGCCGGAGTCGGCTACCGCCTGCGCTACCGGCTGGATGTGCCGCCACTGCTGTTCAGCCCGGAAGAACTCGAAGCCCTGCTGGTCGGCTCGCGCATGGTGCAGGCCTGGGGCGATGCGGAACTGGCGCGTTCGGCCGGCGCTGCGCTGGCCAAGATTCACAACGTGCTGCCGGAAGCGCTCAAACGCGAAGCCCAGCTCGCCCGCCTGTTCGTGCCACCGATCGGCGCAGATCTGCTCCCCTGGCTGCAGCCGCTGCGCCTTGCAGTACGCGAGCACAAGATCGTGCACATCGCCTATGTGCGCGAAGACCAGACCCCCTCACAGCGCCGCCTGTGGCCGCTAGGCCTGTTCTTCTGGGGACGCGCCTGGACCCTGATTGCCTGGTGCGAACTGCGCGAGGGCTTCCGCCATTTCCGTGTCGACCGCATCCAGCATCTCGACACCCTGCCCGCCCGCTTCCCGGACCAGCCCGGCCGGCGCCTCAATGATTTCTTCGACGAACTCGAAGCCAGTCATGGCGTCAGCATTGCGCGTGACTGACGCCGCAGCCACGGAAACCGCGCCAACTTTACTCCCCCCTCACAGCCGATAGGCCGCCACGATCTCGTGCATCTGGCGGGCCAGCTGATCCAGGGCACGCGCCGCGTCGGCACTCTCGCCTGCGGCGGCGCTGCTTTCTTCGGACATCTGGGCGATCTTCTCGACCTGGATCGCGATCGAGTTGGTGGCGGCGCCCTGCTCACGGATCGAGGTGGCGATTTCTTCCACGCGTTGCACCGCGTCGCGGCTACCGCTGCGGATCACCTGAATCGCCTGGTTGGTTTCTTCCGCGCCGGAAACGCCGGTGCCGACCCGCAGCACGGCTTCCTGCATGCAGGCCACCGCCGCAGAGGCGCTGCCGCGCATAGCCTCGATGGTGGAGCCGATCTCCTGGGTGGAGCTGCGGGTGCGCTCGGCCAACTTGCGCACCTCGTCGGCCACCACGGCAAAGCCGCGCCCCTGCTCACCCGCCCGGGCGGCCTCGATGGCTGCGTTGAGGGCCAGCAGATTGGTCTGATCCGCTACTTCCTTGATCACGGCCACCACGCTGGAAATGCGTTCGCCATGAGCCTCCAGCTCGTGGATGCGGGCCGAGGAATCCGCGACGACCACGGCGATGTCATTGATGTCACGCACGGTCTGGCCGATCACCAGTTCGCCGTTGGCCGCCAGTTGTGCCGACGCATTGGAGAGCTGGTTCGCCTCCTGAGCGCGTTCGGCCACATGGTTGACGCTCACCGTCATCTCTTCGACGGTCGCCGCCATATCGGAAGCGGCTTCGCTCTGCTGCAGCGAAGCGCGTGCGACCTGTTCGGAGGATCCGGCCGTCTGGCTGGCGGCGGCGGCGAGGGACTGGGCGTTGCCGGCAATGGTCTGCAGATTGCCCTGCATGCGATCGATCAGGCGATTGATCGCCCCCGCGATGGCGCCCAGCTCGTCGCGCTGCAGTACCGGGATGCGCCGCGTGAAATCCAGCCGGCGCTCAATATGCTCGACCGTATCCTGCACCGCATGCAGTGACACGCGCACGCTGCGGATCAGCATGAAAGCCAGGCCACCACTGATGACGGTCGCCAGCAAGGCCACGATCCAGGAGACCGTCAGCAGTAAAGAGGCCTGACTGGAGGCCGCCTGCACCATCCGGTCCGCCTGCCGATGGTTGTACTCGCGATGGGCCTTGATCGCCTCCGAAACCTTGTTGCCCTGCGCCACGCCGATGCCGGTGAGGGCATCGCGGGCGCCATCCACATCGAAATCATCGGACTTGGCCAGCACCTCGTCGCGCACGCGATCGTAAGTGGCCACTTCATTGCGCACCGCTTCGAGCAGGCTGCGGTCCTCCTCATCGACCACCATCTCCCGGCTGTAACGCTCGAAGGCGGCATCCATGCGCTGACGTGCTGCCATGATCGCAGCGCGATCCTCCTTCTTCTTGGTGTCATACAGCTCGGTGACGTGCACCGTGATCAGGCGCCGCACGGCCAGGAAATCGCGCTCGATATCAGCCACCAGCTCCATGCTTGGCAACAGGTTCTGCTGGAACTGCTCAAGGCTTTGCTGCGGGGCTCTGGCGGCAAAGAAACCGGCCAATGAAACCAGGAACAGGGACAGGATGGATGCGCCGCTCATCACGAGCAGGCGGCTGGATACGCTGAGGTTCATGGCCGTGGGGAATGCACAGGAGTCAAAGGAGAGGCCGTATCTGCGTCACGCTCAGGGTGACAAATGAAGCGGGCCATCAGGTCCTAACGGCCGGCCGCAGCCAAGCTTGAAGCCACCCGCGCCTTACTTGACCCAACTCAAAATGCTAGCGTATGCAGCCTTCGCTCAGCGGACCAGGCGCCACATCCCCGGCAGCCGCGCCAGCAAGGCCACACCGGCGGCCGAGAGCAGCAGCACCAGTCCGCTGAGCAGCGGAATGCCCAGTGCCGGATGCCAGTGCAGGGCCGTAAGGCCGGCTTTCGACAGGCCCAGCAAACACAGCGGATGGACCAGGTAGATGCCGAAGGAAAGTGGCGCGAACTGTGCGAGCCACCCGGCCCAGGCCTTCCCCGGCAACAGGCGCAGGCCCAGCATGAAGGCACAGGCGCCCATGCCCAACACCAGCGGGTTCGGGTAGGCATACATCCACTCAATGGCCTGTGCTCCCAGCAGGGGTCGCAACAGCCCGGCGCCCACCGCCACCCCAGCGCCGGCCAGCAAAAAACCGGCCCACAGCCAGCGCACAGGCGGCTGGGTTGGCTGGGTGAACAACAGCCATCCCAGCAGATAGCAGCCCAGATACGCCAGGCTGCTGCTCAGGAAAAATTGCTTGCTCCAGCCCAGCGGCACCTCAAGTGCCGCCAGCACGCTGAGCCCTGCACACAGCCACCACAACTGGCGCCGCGAGCAGCGCGCCACACAGAGGCGTAGCGCCGGCGTGGTCAGATACAGGCCCGGCAACATCCACAGATACCAGAGGTGGTAATAAGGCGTGCCGCGCACGAGCAAAGCCAGCAGGCCCGGCAGCGACCAGTGCGCAGCCTGCCAGGCCTGCAGCCCGAGATAGATCAGGCTCCAGCCGACCAGCGGCCACACCAGGCGCGCCGCGCGCTTGCGCCAGAAATGAGGGGCCGGCTCGCGGCGACCGAGCAGCAAGGCGCCGCTGAGCATCACGAAGACCGGCACGCACCCGTGCGCAAAGCTGTCCCACAGATTCGCGCTCCACCAGCTCACGGCATCGGGCGCAGCGATCAGGGCGGTCGCCGCCACATGCACGCAGACCACGGCCGCGGCGGCCAGCACGCGCAAACTTTCGAGGGCCGCCTCTGGCCCGCTGGAAGCGTGCGTGAGGCGCTTCTCAGTCACCGAAATTGAAGGGCAGGATCAGGACCATGTGATCGTAATCCTTGCTCAACGCCGGTGAAAAAGCGGGATAGGGCGCGGCCGCCTGCACGCTTTGCAAGAGCGCTGCATTCAGGGCCGCACTGGTATCCGGCTGGATCAGCTCGCTCGCCACCAGCCTGCCATCGGCAGCCACTTCCAGCGACAGCAGGCTCTTGCCATGGGCGACCTTGCCTGCCGCATCGCGCGGCACCCGCTCGCGCAATTCAGAGAGGATCTGTTGCAGGCAGGCCTCACGATAGAAGGCTAGGCGCGCTTCGCGGCTGCGCAGGGCCACGACGATGGTACGCGGCGCGGCGGCTTCAGCTGGCGGGCTCGCCGCCGCCAGTGGCGCCTCGTCAGCCCGGGCGGCCGGCAGCAGGGCGAGCATCAGAAGGCTGGCAGCAATCAGTCTGAACATGTTCGCCCCCCGGTCAGCGCTCACTGTTCGACGCTGATCTCGTCGCGCGTGAAGTTCATGGTGCGCGCCAGCACCAGGATGTCGTAATCCTTGCGCAGCTCATCCGGGATGCGCGCATAGGGCGCAGCCAACCGCACGATGCGCAGTGCGGCTTCATTGAGCTTGGGATTGGCGTTCGGGCGGGCAATCTCGGCGGATTCGAGCGAACCGTCCGGACGGATCTCGACCACCACCATCACGCTGCCGTACATGGAGCCGCGCGCGCTGCGCGGAAAATTCACCTCGCCGATACGCTCCAGCTTGAGGCGGAAAGCTTCGCCGTACATGGCCAGCTTGTGTTCCTTGGTGCGCGGCGAGATGAAGCCCTTGCGCGGCCGCGAGGCGTAATCCTTGACGAGCTTGTCCACCACCGCCTCCTGGCGCGCGATGGCCTGAGCCGAATTCAGATCGAGGCCACGCTCGGTAGGCTTGGTTTCGCTAGGGGTTTCTTCGCTCTGCTTGGCCCGCTCGGGTGCCACCTGCTTCTTGCTGCCCTGCGCCAGGGCCAGCAATTCACGCTGGCGCGCCTCCATCTGGCGCACACGCTGCTGGGCTTCGGCCACGGCCTCGCCATCACGCACCGAATCCTGCGGCGGCAGCGGCGAAGTCGGCATGTGTTTCTGGTCAGCCTGCTCGCCCCCCCCATCGAGGTTGGCCTGAGCCAAGGCCTGCGCATCGCGCGGGGGCTTCTTGTGGCGGGAATTCACCAGCACCACCTGGAGGCCCTTTTCCTCCAGCTTCTTGAGGCCGCCCGGGGGCGCCACGAAATTCATTGCGCCGAACACGCCGTGCAACAGCACCGACAGCGCAATCCCCAAGCCCAGGGCATGGCCGCCCAGCCAGGACAGGGAACGGCCCCGCACCCGCTTGCGCGCCGGCTTGCCGGAAGAAGACGACTTAGCCAAGGCAGCAGGTTTCACCGCCGCAGCGGGCTTTTCAGCCTTGGCTGCTTTGGGGGTGGAGGGGCGGGGAGTAGCGGCAGACATGCGCGGGAATTCTACGCGAGCGGCGTTTCTTCTTCTTCGCCGTCGGTCCCGTCTTCCGCGGTGGTCAGCGGCGCCAGGGTGGCGAGGTACTTGCCGCGCAGCTCAACGTCGATCAGATCCACCTTGTCGACGCCCACCTGCACGCGCTCATGCGCATTCACACCCGCCGGCAGGGAGTGCAGCTTGAACACCAGCGGCACCTCTTCCAGGCGCAGGATGTTTTCGCGCAGCACCTTGGCCGGCATTTCCTTCACCCCGGCCTGACGCAGCCAGCGCAGGCACCAGTAGCGCTCCATGCCGCGCTGGAACTCGTTGTAGGCGCTGTAGGTGGCGTCGAAATCGCTCATCGCGTGCGCCAGCTCGGCCGAGCCCGGTGCGAACGGGGCCGCTTCGCCACGCAGGTGGGCAATCAGCTGCCACTGGTTGCACAGGTCGACATAGCGGCGCAGCGGGCTGGAGCTCCAGGCGTAGTTATCCACGCCCAGGCCTTCGTGCGGGCCGGCCGCCGTGCTCATGCGCACCCGGCCACCGGCCTGGATGCGGTAGATCGCCGGCAGGCCGGCTTCATGCAGCAGCTTGCCCCAGCTGGAGTTGGCCAGGATCATCAGCTCGGCGACCAGCTTGTCCAGCGGCGAGCCACGTTTGCGCTGCTCGATGGTGATGAAGCCCGGGCCATCCTGCGTCTCCTGCGACCAGTCGACGTAGTAGTTGAAGTCCATCTGATTCTGGTTGGCCGAAGGCTTACCGCGCCCGGCCTCCAGCACCGTGGCGAACTCCCACAGGGTCTTCAGCTCAGTCATGTAAGGCGCATCCGGCAAGGCCTCGGCCTGCAGGCTGTCTTCGTTGAACACCGGCTCGATGTCGTGATGGCGCAGGTTGGCCGACACATGCACGCGCTCGATACGGCTCGCCATGCCGGCGATGCTGAAGTCGCGATTCACTTCGACGTAGAGCGACAGCGCGGGGCGGGCCTGGCCTTCTCCGAGGGTGTAAGCACTGACCACCTCATCCGGCAGCATGGTGATCTTGTTGCCGGGCATGTACACCGTGGACAGGCGCTTGCGGGCCACCGCGTCGATCGGGCAGCCGGGGCGGATGCCCAGGCCCGGCGCGGCAATGTGGATGCCCACTGTCCAGCCACCTTCGGCACGCGGCACCAGCGAAAAGGCGTCGTCGATCTCGGTGGTGGTGGCGTCGTCGATCGAGAAGGCCGAGGCCGGTGCCAGCGGCAGATCCTCCGGCAGGGGCGGGGCGGCCAGCGCCGGGAAGGCCGTGCCTTCCGGGAAATACTCGAACAGGAAGCGGCCCAGATGCAGTTCGTGGCTGCTCTTCAAGGCGCCGGCCTTGAGCAGCAGGCGCGGCGCGGACTGGCCGCTCTCGTCCACCGCCGCTTCAAGCGCCTTGGTTTCGAGGCGGTTACGGTCCGGCTTGTAGAGCAAGGCCTGCAGCATGGCCGGAAACTCGGCGGGCAGCGTGCCGGCCATGAGTTCGGTCTTCATGCGCTCGACCTGCTCCTGTTGCAGACGCTTTTTCTCGGCGCCGGCCAGGGCGGCCGCGAGGATTTCGGGCGGGGCCTTGCGGAAGCGGCCCTTGCCCTTGCGGTGGAAGTGGATCGGCGAAGCGAAGAGCTTCACCAGCACGGCGCTCGACTCGACCGCCGAGGGCGTGTGACCGAAATAATCGGCCGCGAATTCAGCAAAGGCGAACTCGTCGTCGCCACACATTTCCCACAGGAATTCGGTATCCATGTCGGCCGTGAGTACATCGGCCTGGGCCAGCAAATCAGCCGCAGAGGGGCTGGCAAAACGCAGCAGCACATTCGCCGCCTTGAGCTTCACACGCTTGCCCGTGGCGGTTTCCACCTGCAGGGAGGAATCGTTATCGGTGAGGATGGTGGCGGTCTTGAAAGACCCGTCCTCTTCAAACAGCACATTCATCAAATTCAGCCTGCGGGGGTTGCGACCGGCGATTATAGCGGGCGCCGCCCCGGAAGCTGCTCAAGCCGCACGGGCGCGGCGCAAGGCGTCCAGTGAAAACACCGCCAGCCCGGCCCAGATGAACATGAAGCTGATCAGCGCAACATGGCTGAAGGGCTCATGAAACAGGAACACCGCCTGGGCGAATTGCAGGCTCGGGCCCACATACTGGATGAAGCCCAGGGTGGTGTAACGCAAGCGGCGCGCGCCCACGGTGTAGAGAAACAGTGGCACAGCGGTGATCAGGCCGGTGCCGATCAGCGCCGCAATCGTGCCGGCACCGCTGAAATGGCCCTCGCCACCGGCCTGCAGCCACAGCAGCCAGCCCAGCGCCACCGGCGCAGCCAGCAGGGTTTCGACGAAAAGCCCGTCCAGCGCTCCGATCGGCGCGCGCTTGCGCAGCAGGCCGTAGAGCGAGAAGGTCACGGCCAGACTCAGCGACACCCAGGGCAGCGTACCCAGATGCCACACCCGCCACAGCACGCCGGCACAGGCCAGGGCCACCGCCAGTTTCTGCCAGGCATGCAGACGCTCACGCAGGAAGATCGCGGCCAGCAGCACATTGATCAGCGGCGCGATGAAGTAGCCGAGGCTGGCTTCCAGCACATGGTTGTTGACGATGGCCCACACGAAGAGCAACCAGTTCACCGCTGTGAGGGTCGTGGTCAGCGCCAGCAGACCGATCAGGCGCGGCTCGCCCGCCAGCCGGCGCAACACCGTGAAGCCCCCCCGCCAGGCCATCACGCCAGTCAGCATCAGCAGCGACCAGACGACGCGGTGGGCCACCGTTTCAAGCGCTGGCACGCCGGTAAGCAGCTTCCAGTACAGCGGGGCCACGCCCCAGATCGAAAACGCCGTCAGCGCCGCCAGGAAACCGGCGCGCGTGCCTTGTTGTGCTGCGTTCATGCGGCCAGCCCGGCGCGCTCGATCACTGCATCGAGGTAATCATCCCAGCGCGTGAAGCTATGGTCGCCGCCGGGCAGCACGCTCTGGTGGCAGCCGGCGTAACGCTTGAGCGCATGGCGGTAGTCCAGCACCTCGTCGCCCTCCTCAGCCAGCAGCCAGAAATTCTCCGGCCGACTGATCCGCGCCACATCCAGCGCGGCGATCTGCGCGGCGTGTTCCGCCGTGAAGCTGAAGCGCTCACCGCTGTAGATCATCTGGTGCTCTCCGATGAACAGACTCTGGTCAAAGCCGGCATGGGGCACGAAGGGATTAATCACCACAGCCTGCAGCGCATGCTTCTCGGCCAGATGGGTGGCGTAGAAGCCGCCCAGCGAACTGCCCGCCAGCAGTGGCGGCGTGGTGCAGCGCGCAAGCTGTGCCTCGGCCTGGGCAATCGCCTCGCAAGGCACCGGCGACAGCTGTTCGCACCACAGGTAATCGCCCAGGCCGCGCTGCGCCATGCGCAGGGCCAGCGCCTGCACCTTCTGGGATTGGGGGCCGGAACGGAAACCGTGGAGGTAGAGGATCATGGCAAGCGGCCAGAAATCGGCAAAACCGGATTCTGCCAGCCTGCGCCGCTCAGCGTGATGCGTCGCAACAAAGAAAAAGGGCGCAGCCAAAGCTGCGCCCTCGCGACTACGGCAATAGCGGATCAGTAACCGGTGGTCACCCCGAGGCCACTGGGCAGCTTGCCGGCCAGCTGCGCCGGGCTGTAAGCGCCCTGGGTGGTCCATGCCATCCAGTCCAGATTGCTGCGGAAGGCCACATTGCGGTTGTCACCGAACTGGACATAGTCCTGCCCCACCGCATAGGTGCGCTGCATGTTGGTGGTGCTCAGCGGGCCCAGCAAGGGGGTGGAGTCGCCATCCACATACACTGCCACGGTACCGGCATAGGCGCTGGTCAGGGTCACCGCGATCTGGAAGATATGCGGCTGGGTCATGTCGATCTTCGCAACCACATCACTCCCACCCTGTTCGACAGTCTGCAGTCGCACATTGCTGCTGCTGGCGTCTCCGCGCAGCACCAGCACCACACGGCTGTCGGCAAAGGCCAGTTCGAACTCAGCCAGGCGGGTATTGACGTCATAGCTCACACCACTCACCGGCATCACGCGGGTCAGGAAAGTCATGTAGCGCGGATAGCTGGGGCTCGCGTTGAGCGTGTTATTGCTGCGGATCAGGCTGCGGTTCAGCGGCACGGCTGACGAATCTAGGCTCAGCGTGCCACCACTGGCGCTCATGTAATCCATGAAATATGCGGTGCCACTGCTTGAGCTGGCCGCAGAGCTGCTCGTCGAACTCGTGCTGGAGCTCGAACTGGAGGCCGGCAACGAATCGGGGATCGATCCACCGATCAGCACGAACTTGCTGCCACTCCCACTCCCGAGAACAAGCGCGCCGTCCGCAGTCGGATGCAGCGTTCCGTTGTAGCTGTTCCAGCTCACCGAAGAGCTGACGGAGCTCGAAGCAACTGAGGAACTTGCTGCACTTGAGATGCTAGACGAGCTGAGTGCACTAGACGAAGCCTTGCTAGACGAACTAAGCGAACTGGAAGAAGCCTTGCTGGATGAGCTCGAAGCCGCAGTTGCACCGGTCGCAACACTGAAGCTCACCGCCACATCCCGCGACGACAGGGTGGCCCCGGCTGCGTTACGCAGGGCGACGTTCACGATGCTGCAGTAAAAACCCGCCGCCAGCGTGGAGGCGTCGGCCGTCACCGTGGCATAGCCGCCGGCCAGATTGGGGGTGATCGTCAGCCAGGCATCGGTCTGGGTGATGTACACGGTGGTCGCTGCCGGATTGCTCACCGTCATCGTGACAGTCTGCGAGGAAGCCAGAGGCGAGCCCGCCGTGCCAGTGAGGCTCACCGCCGTCGTGGACAAGCTGAAATCGGCCGTAGCCGTACTGGTGCTGCCGGCGCAGGCCGCTGCAGACGAGCTGCTACCAGCCGCGGCGGCTGTTGCCGGCGCGCTCGCACCACCTCCCCCACCGCCACCGCCGCCACACGCAACCAATACCAGCGCCGTCAGCAGCGCCGCACACCCCGATCCGTACTTGAACATCTTTTCCCCCGTACAACTTGTTAAAAATTTTAAAGACGGGGGAGGCTAACAAAGAGGCCGGGCTGAAGGCGACCAGTTTCTGGCGAAGCTTTCGCGGCATGTGATCCGGGCGTCGCGTCCGGGCAACACCCCTGCAGACGCCCCCGGCCTGGCCGGCCCAAGGCATGAAAAAGCCCGGTCACAGCCGGGCTTCTGAACAACAGAACTCAGGCATCAAACTCAGTCAGCCCAGTGCACCCAGCCCATCTGCCAGGTGAGGAGCACGATCAGGCCGAACACAATGCGGTACCAGGCGAAGACCTTGAAACTGTGGGTGGACACGAAACGGATCAGCCAGCGCACGCAGACAAAAGCCGAGATGAAGGAGAACAGCATGCCCACCGCCCACATCCCCAGGTCGTCCACCGAGAGCAGCGCACGCTCCTTGTAGAGCGAGTAGAGGCCGGCCACGCCGAGGGTCGGGATGGCGAGGAAGAAGGTGAACTCGGTGGCCGCCTTGCGCGAGAGACCGAAGAGCATGCCTCCGATGATCGTTGCACCGCTGCGCGAAGTGCCGGGGATCAGGGCGAAGGCCTGGGCAATGCCGACCTTCAGCGCATCCAGCCAGTTCATGTCGTCCACCGTGGCAACACGCTCGTGATGGCTCCTGCGCTCGGCCCACAGGATGATCAGGCCGCCGAGGATGAAGGTGGCCGCCACCACCGGCGCGTTGAACAGATGCAGCTTGAGCCACTTGCCGAATACCAGCCCCAGCACGGCCAGCGGCAGGAAGGCGATGGCCACGTTCACCAGCAGGCGGCGCGAAGCTTCCTCGCGGGTGGCGCTGATCAGGGCATGGCCCAGGCGGGCCCGGTATTCCCACACCACGGCCAGGATCGCGGCGGACTGGATCACGATCTCGAACAGTTTGCCGCGCTCGTCGTGAAAATCCAGCAGGGTGCCGACCAGGATCAGGTGGCCGGTGGAGGAGATCGGCAGGAATTCGGTGAGGCCTTCGACGATGCCGAGAATGGCGGCCTTGAGCAGCAGGATGAGGTCCATGAAAATGCGCCGGGCTGGGGGAAACCCGGATTATACGGGCGCACTGCGGCGAGGCCGCGCCATGATGCATGCCGGCGTGATGAACTTGGCCTCGGGGCACATCAGGGCTACAGCCCGCGTGTGGCGTACGCCTGCAGAATTCGATCGCGACAGACGGCGGCGACGCGCGATGCGATCAGCGCGTGGCCTGCTCCAGCGCGCCGATCCAGTGCATCGCCTGCTCGCGCGAGTCGCCACACATTTCCGCCGAAGGCTGCAGCCCGCCACATACGGCCGGGCGGCCGGGCATGCCGAAGATCTTGCAGCGCAAGGCTGCATCGAGCTGGATGCAGGGCACACCCGCCGGCTTGCCCTGCGGCATGCCGGGGATGGGACTGGAGATGGAGGGCGCGATGCAGCAGGCAGCGCAACCAGAGCGACAGTTCATACGGACGGGAAGCAGGAAACGAAGCCCCGAGCATCGCAGCGATGGGCCGCGCCGTCGAGGGTTTCTCAGCCTCGCAGGGGGCACAGCCCGCGCAACAGGACCGGTCGCCAGGCGAGCGTCAGGGCCACCGTCAGGGCACTGGCAGCAAGCAACATCAGCCACACCAGCAGCGCCATCGAAGGCCGGTCAGCCAGCAGGCAGGCAGCGGCCGCGAGGGCCAGGGCGCAGGCGCCCGTGCCACGCAGCAAAAGGCGTACACCAGCCGCCCGGGCCGCCGGCTGCAGCATGACCTGCTCCCAATGCACAGCCATCGCCAGGGCCAGCCAGGCCATGCCGGCCAGACTCAGCAGACTGGCAAGCAAGAGCCAAATAGCTTCAGGCATGAACCACCTCCGTCTCCGGCGCAGCACTCGGGCTGAGCAGCGCGTGCTGCTCACGCCGCGCCAGCCGGCGCGCCGCCAGGGTGGCGAGGCCGGCGGCGGCCAGCAGGCTCAGATCCACGCCGGCCACGGCCCAGTACGGTTCGAGGATGATCGTCTGCAGCAGGTGGTCGCCGGTGCTCAGCCAGTTCAGCAGCACCGCCGCCAGCGCCAGCGCGGCGATGGCCCAGCACTGCTCGCGCCAGGCCGGATTGATGCGTGCCTGCGCCACGGGAGCGCCGCGCAGGGCGGCATGCACGAAGGCCAGCAACCACAGACCCCAGAAAATCTGCTGCTCCCACTCCCCCTTGCCGCTGAGCCCGGAGGGCAGCAGGCGATTGGCCACCAGCATGCCGACCGCCGCGATCACCATACCGGTGACGCAGCCTACGGCCAGGGCATCCACTATGCGGGCGCCCTGACTGCCGGCTGCGGCGTGTTGCCGCTTGCGCTTTTCGACGAAGAAGATGAAGCCGGTGGCGATGCAGGCACAGCCGAGCAGACCACCCAGCACGTAGAGCCAGCGCAACAGCCAGTGCTCGAAATGCTGCAGGTGCAGGCCGGTGAGGAATTCGTTGAGCGCCGGCACGGCCGCGCGCGGCGGCTCCTCGCGCAGCACTTCGCCGCTGCTGGCCTTGAAGTGGATCGCTTCGCCGACCAGGGCCACGCGATCACTCCCCGCGCGGTAGATGCTCACATAGCCATTGGCATCGCCGAGGTGATGCAGTTGCAGGAAGCCCACTTCGCCGGCCATGTCGCGCGCGGCCCAGCGCCGCTTGGCCTCCGCCATCATGGCGTCGACCGAAGCCAGCGGCGCCGGGATGCCGGCACGCTGATGCGGCAGGCCGGTTTCGCGCGCCTCGATGATCTCGTGCTGATCGTGCAGGGGCTTGAGCTGGAACTGCGACACCGGAAAGTAGTAGAAGCCTGCAAAGATCAGCAGGCCGGTGAAGGCAAAGAAGAAGTGGAAGGGCAGCGCCACCACGCCGGTGAGGTTGTGTAGATCAAGCAGGCTGCGCTGGGGCTGTTTCTGCGGGCGGAAGGTGAAGAACTCGCGGAAGAACTTGCGGTGCATGATCACGCCGCTCACCAGGGCGCCGAGCATCACCAGGCCGGCGAGGCCCACGGTGAAGATGCCCATGTTCTGCCACGGCCAGTTCAGGCTGTAGTGCATCGGGTAGAACCACTGGCTGCCGATCTTGAGCTGGTCCGAAGGCACGGCCGCGCCGCTGCGCGGATCGATCGTGGCGTTGGCGTGGATATGGTTTTCCAGGCCTGGATCTTTCGGCTGCGGCACGCGGAAGCCGGCACCAATGGCCAGCACCGGATCGCGGTGGGTGGTGTAGGCCCAGTACTCGTCAGGCGGCAGTTCCTGGCGCGGGGTCTGCGGGCCCCTGGCCGCATCGTGCAGCGCCGGCATGTTGAGGGCATAGTCGGCGGGGTCCGCTTCGAGTCGCGCGAAGGCCGGCAGCAAGACCTTGTCGAAGGAAGGCATGGGCTGCGGTGCGAAACGCGTTTCGGGCAGCGCCCAGCGGTCGATCTCGCGGTCGAACACCGACAGCGCACCGAAGAAGAAACAGGCCATCAGCACATAGCCTAGCGCAAGGCCGAACCAGGTATGCAGCCAGGCCATGGATTGGCGAAAACTCGTGAACATGGCGGCGCCCTCAGGACAGGATCGCGCGCTGCAGCAGCAGGGCCGCAGCGTTGAAGAGCAGGGCACCGCCGACCAGCACCCCACACACCCGCAACACGCTGCGCGCAGCAAAAGACCACAGGAAGACGCCGGCAAAAACCAGCAGGCCCAGCATCAGCAGAGCCGTCTCGGCATCATGAAAGGGCGCGCCGAGGGCCACCAGGGCCGCCGTGCCGCAGGCCACGAAGCCCCAGGAAAAAGCCCAGCCGCCGGGAATGGCGGCGAGGATGCGCAGGGCAATGCCGAGTTGCTGTAGGGGTCGCGAATGCGTGCGTGTCATGTCTGTGGGCTAAGCCTGTTGGGTGAAGCAGGTCCGGCAGGTCCGGTCTGGATGGCATGCGCCGGACCGGCATCAAACTGCCGGTCCGGGCTCAGGGCTCAAAGCTTGTAATCAAGCGTGAGGTAAGCACTGCGTGGCTCGCCATAGACCGCACCATAGGCAATCCCGGTGACGTACTTCTGGTTGAACAGGTTGTTGACGTTGAGCCGGGCCGACATCTCCGGGGTGATCTGATAGCGGGCGAAGGCATCGGACACGGAATAAGCGTCCTGGCGGGCGCCGCCGTTCTTCCTCACGTCGGAATTCCAGCGTGTGGAGAGGCCCAGACGCAACGCGGGCAAGCCAGGGATGGCGCTGTCGAAGCGCGCCTTCACCTGCGTGCGCGGCACCCATTCATAGATGTCATTGCCATCCGGCCCGGTCAGCTTGATGCGGGTGAAACCCAGGGCCAGGTTCGCGTCGCGACCGATCTTGCCGGTGGCCTCAAGCTCAAAGCCGGTGGATTTCACATCCTTGGGCACGTAGGCGTACTGACCCGCGCTGGTCATACCGTCATAGGTAGCCAGGCCTTCCTGCTTGGCGCTGAACACGGCGACAGTGGTCAGCAGGCGCTTATCGAGCCAGTCGGCCTTCAGGCCGGCTTCGCGGTTGACGCCCTTCATCGGGTCCAGATAGGCCCCGCTGTAGTCGGTCTGGTCCTGATTCTGGAAGATCTCGGAATAGGAGAGGTAACCCAGCAAGTTGCGTGTGATGTCGTAGGTCAGGCCGTAATAGGGGCTGGACTTACGGGTGTCGGGATATTCGGTGGTGGTGGTGACCGAGCCGTAGCGCGAGCTGCCTTCACGCTCGAGCTTCACGGAGTTCAGACCCACGATCGCACGCAGCTCATCAGTCAGCGCCAGACGGGTCGCGCCATAGAGACGGGTCAGGGTCTGCTTGCCCCCGGAGGCCGGTGTGCGTGCGCCCCAGTTCGGCTCCGGATAGACGTTGCCGCCGTAGGGGAAGGCCGGCAAGGCCTGCAGCATGTAACTGGAATCAAAACCGTAGGTATCGGTGTCAGTTTCCTCGATGGAGTGACTCAGGCCGGTGATCAGCTCGTGCTTGCGGCCGAACAGGTTGAAGTTGCCGCTCAGGTTGAGGTCGAAGAGATCGCTGTCAGTCGTCGTGAAGCTGCCATAGGGCCAGCCGACCAGGCCGGTGTTGTCATTGTTGAGCGCCCCCGAAAGCGAGTAGGCGTAGAGCAGGCGCGTTTCTTCCTCGGCGTGGCGCTTGTTGTAGGTGAACTTGCCTTCCCAGTTATCGCTCAGATAGTGGGTGTATTCAGCGAAGGCGGTTGTCGATTTGGTGTTCCAGTAGGTCCAGTCCTGCGAGGTGGACGCACTGGTATCGAAGCTGGCCTGGCTACCGTCCGCGTAGTTGAGCGTCAGCGAGCCCCACATCGGTGACTTCTGGCGATGATCCTGATCCGTCACGCCCACCGTCAGCACACCGTTGCTGCCGATCTGGCTGTCGATCACGCCGTACAGCGTGGTGTCGCGATCGTTCAGGCTGCGGATCCAGGAGTCCTTGTCCTGATGGATCAGCACGACACGGCCAGCCACCGTACCGTCTTCGGTCAGCACCTTGTTGTAATCGAGCGCAACGCGCTTCTTGTCGTAGGAGCCGCCTTCCAGCACCACCTGGCCCTCGTCCTTGTTGGTGGGGCGCTTGCGCACGTAGTTGACCGTGCCGGAGGCGTTGCCCACCCCGGTCAGCAGGCCATTGGCGCCGCGGATGACCTCAATCTTGTCGAACAGGAAGGTGTCTTGCTGGCCCACGACCGTGCCCCAGCTGTTCGTCATGCCCAGACCATCCATCTGGGTGAGCTGGATCTCGAAGCCGCGCGATTCAAAGGTCGCCCGGTTGGTCTCGTACTGCTCCACATTAATGCCGGTGACCATCTGCAGCGCCTGATTGCTGCCGGTCACGCCGTAGTTCTGCATGTCGACTGAGTCAAAGGTGCTGATGCTCTGCGGCGTTTCCTTGACCTCCATCGGCAGACCGGTCGCGCCCTTGGAGACGCGATTGGCGCGCAGGCTGCTCACCACGACTGCTGCCAGTTCCTTGTCAGTGCCGGCCGTGCGCGGCGGGGCCTTCTTCACCAGTACTGCGCTGCCGTCCACGCTGGCTTCGAGATCACTTCCGACGAGCAGGCGATCGAGCGCCTGACGCGGTGTGAGCTGGCCGGATACGGCTGGTGCCGTCTTGCCGGCCACCAGTTCGGCCGGGAAGCTCAGCTGCAGGTTGGCCTGCCGCGCCAGCTCGTTGAGCGCATGGCCCAGTGGCTGGGCCGGGATATTGATGCTCAGCGCGGTAGCCGCCGGGGTGCCACTCTGAGCATGGGCCGGCGCCGTGGCCGCCAGGGTCAGGCTGAGGGCGACAGCCAGGGCCAAGGGCGCCGGGGTGAAGCGTTTCTTGTGGTGCAGCGCTGCGCGCATGGGGGAACTCCTGAATCGGTCGTTGATTGCCGGACCGCAGCTCGCCGCTGCGGATCCTCCTGCCGATGAAGACGCACCACCCCCAGCGAATCCTCATGTTGCAAATGAGAATTCTTCAAAGTTTTTTTGCCGCTACCTTGCCACCACCTCCGTGAGCGCGCCGCGCGATTCCAGCCGCACGGGCAGAAGCTGCGGCAAGGCCCGGGCGAACTGCTGGAACTGGCGCAAGGTGTAGCTGCCGCCCACCGGCAGCGTAGCCACGGCCGGATCACGCACTACCAGGCCGGTATGGCCATAGCGCTCGAACTCAGCGATGGCGTCGGCCAGCGGCGTCTGGTCAAAACTCACCCGCCCCTCACGCCAGGGGGCCACGGCGGTGGGTGGCAGTGCGGCGGGCGCACTGAGCTGGCCGCGGCCATCTGCCACCACACGCTGGCCGGCATGCAACTCCACGCTCGCCAGGCGGGCATCAGCGGTGGCGGGCGCCACCCGTACCCGTCCCTCCTCTACTTCCACTACCGTCTGGCCGGCATCACGGCCACTCTGGCTGTGGCGCACTGAAAAACGGGTGCCCACCACGGTGACGCGCACCCCTCCGGCCCACACATGGAAAGGGCGTTGCGCGTCCGGATGCACGACGAACATGACCTGACCTTCCTGCAGGTGCACTTCGCGACGGTCGCGGAACAAGCGCACCTCGGCCCGGCTGGCCGTATCAAGCTGCAGCGTGCTGCCCTGGCTGGCCGCATCCGGCAGGGTCACGCTGAGCTGCTGCCCGCGCTCGGTGGCATAGGCCTGCACGAAACCCGGTTGCAGCTGCCACTGCTGCCAGCCCAGCCAGGCACCTGCCACCACGACACAGGCCAGCGCCGCCGCCATGGCCTGCGGCAGCCGACCGCCCTGCAGCCATGCCCTCCAGCCGCTGCGGGCCGGCGGACGCGGTAAGGCAGGCGGCCAGGCCGGGGCCGGAGCCTGCGGCGGAGCGCCTGCAGCACGCTCACCCAGGCCGGCCCTGAGGGACGCCAGATGCTCGTCGGGCAGATGCCGCAGCTCATCGAATGTGTGCTCCATGTCCTCAAGGGCCGCACCATGGCGCGGATCCGCCTTCAGCCAGTCCGCCAGTTCAGCCTCGCCCGCTGTGTCCAGACCATTGCGCCGGCGCAGCACCCAGGTCGCCGCCTCGATGTCGAGCGGATCCTGATCCTGAGCAAAGGCGTCGAAGTCGCGCGCATCCTCTTCGGGATCCGGGGAGGCGGCGGGGGCGTGGTCGTGTGGGCGCGAGTTCATGGGCAGGGGGCGGAAGACATGTTCTTGTTCTGCAGACGCATGAGGGTGGGCATTTCCTCACCCCTGCGACAGACGGGCGTACTTTTGGGCGGACTATAGCCGAGCTCAGACGCTGCCGGAGCCCGCCCCGCGCAGCTGCCGCTCACACAGCTTGCAGGCCACCATTGCGCGCACCACATGCTTCTCCACCATGCTGACCGAAACCCCCATGTGCTGTGCAATCTGCGCATGGCTGAGGCCTTCCAGGATGGATAGCACGAAGGCTTCACGGCAACGCGGCGGCAGCGCCTCGATGGTGGCCACATAGGCACGGATGATCTGCTGCGAGGCCAGCACCTCTTCGGGTTGCAGATGGCGTGGCGCCGGCGGATGAAGCTCTTCGGGCAAGGCATCGAGGGGCTCGTGCCGGCGCACCGCATCGCGCCGATGGAGATCGACAATCAGATTGCGGGCCGTGCGATAGAGCAGGGCCCGCACATCCAGGATGGCCTGGCCGCTGCCCTGCACCGACAGCACCCGCAGGAAACTCTCCTGCGCAAGATCGGCCGCCGTATCGCGATCGCTCACCTGGCGATTCAGGAAATTCAGCAGCTCGCGGTGATAACGCTCCAGCACGACAGAATCCACGAATGAGTTGAAACAGCTTGAAGCTGTTCATGATTTCTTAACAAGAACCATTCTCATTTAACCACAGAGTCGCACACTTGTGTCGGCCTCGCCGCGACGAGACGCGCACCTCCGCCAGCGGCGCTGACGCGCTTGATACGAGTCAATTACAGCCGGGGACGGCAATTCCCATACTCAGACCACACTCAGAGAATGGATAAAACAATGGGCTCCCCTGATTTCGTGACCTATCTCACCACCGATCACCGCCATTGCGACGAGCAGCTCGGCGCGCTGCGCCGCAGCGCCATCGGCGGCGACTGGCAGGCCGCCAGCGCCGCTTTCGAAGCCCTGCGCCATGACATCCTGGCTCACTTCGCTGCCGAGGAGGAAGTACTTTTCCCGGCCTTCGAAGCCAGCTCCGGCATGACATGCGGGCCCACCGCCGTCATGCGCATGGAGCACGAGGAAGCGCGCGAACTGCTGCTTGATCTGGCCGAATCCATCGCCTCACAGGAGACGGACGGCGTGCGCGGCTACGGCGAAGCCCTGCTGATCCTGCTGCAGCAACACAACATGAAGGAGGAAAACATCCTCTACCCGATGGCGCAGCAAGGCCTTGGGACGCGCATCGGTGAGCTCAGCGCACAGATCGTGCTGCGCCGGGAGGCCTGATGGAAACACTGGATGTGCGCGGCCTGCCGCCACCCGAACCCTTCGAACGCATCATGGCCGCACTGGATGTGCTGCCGGCCGGCGAAGCGCTGGAAGTGCTCATCCACCGCGAGCCCTTCCCGCTTTACGACTGGCTGCGCGAGCGCGGCTGGGCATGGACGGCTAAGCGCGAGGATTTTTCGGGTTACGAGCAGTTCCGCCTGCACATCGCGGCGGCGGGACAAACCTCGTAGGTGCGACTTCAGTCGCACACCCCGCGTGGCAGGCCGGCTGAAGTCGCCCCTACGAAAACAAGTCTCTGACCCGGCCACAAGCACCCCGACCGAAACCTTCGCGGCCAGTTCCGCTTGTACACGCCCATGCAACTCGTCTCCACCGAAGCCTCGCCTGCGCCTGATCTTTCCTTCGCCCACTTTCTGGCCGGCCTGGCCGGCATGGGCGCGGCGGGAATCCTGCTGGCCTGGCAGCCTGAAGCGCTGCTCACGCGCTGGCATCCGGCCGCGCTGGCAGCCGTGCATCTGTTCGCCCTGGCCGGCCTGATGCCGGTGATGCTGGGAGCGCTCCTGCAGTTCGTACCGGTGGCCTGCGGCCTGGCCCTGCCGCGCTGGCCGCGGCTGGACTGGCTGATCCTGTTCGCGCTGCTGGCGGGGGCCTACGCGCTCGCCGGCGGCTTCCTCTTCGCCGACCCGGCCTGGCTGCTCACAGCCGGCCTGCTACTGGCCGCAAGCCTGCTGAGTTTTCTGGCCAAGCTGCTTCGCGCGCTGTGGCAGCAAAAGCTGCAAGCCACCCTGCCCGCCGCCCTGCGCCGCAATGCCCTGGCCTTCGCCGCCACCGTACTGCTGGGCCTCACACTGATTGGGGTGATGCGTTTCGGCTGGGCGCTGCCCTTCCTGCAACTCGTTGACTGGCATGCACAGTGGGGGCTGATCGGCTGGGTCGGCGGGTTGATCATCAGCGTGAGCAGCGTGGTGGTGCCGATGTTCCATGTCAGCGCGCCCTATCCCAGGCACTGGGAGCTGGCTACGCGTGGCCTGCCACTGCTGCTGCTCGCCGGTGGCCTCGCCAGCCTGGCCGGCTGGAGCACGCTGGCACAACTCTGTACGGCCTTGCTGGCCGTTCTGTGCCTGGCTTTCGGCCTGCTCACCGGGCTGCGCGTGGTGGAAGCGCGGCGCGGCGAGCGCGATGCCTTCCACTGGGGCTGGCTGGCGGTCGCTGCATTGACCAGCGGGCTGGCCTTGCTGGGCCTGCTCGCCAGCCTGGCGTCGGACCCACGCTGGGGCGTAGCCTTCGGCGTGTTGGCACTGACCGGACTGGGGGGTGGAACGATCAGCGTGATGCTCTATCGCATCGTGCCCTTCCTGATCTGGCTGCACTGGCAGCGCGCCAACAATGCCCGCGCGCGTCTGCCCCTGCTGCACCAGATCGTGCCTGAGCGCGCCCAGCGTGCGCAGTTGCTGGCCGATTTCGGCGCCAGCCTGGTGCTCACGACGGCCGCCTTCGTTCCCGTGCTGGTCCTGCCCGGTGCGGCCCTGCTCGCGGCGAGCAAGCTCGTCCAGCTGAGCTTGCTGGCTCGTGCGATGCACGCCTACCGCCAGCGCCTCGCCCTGCTTCACACCCTGCCACCTCGCGTTCGCCCGGCCACGGGTAATCCCTGAGTCTCGCAAAGTCTTGCAGAGCAAGGGCTCTGGCCATTCTTGACACGAATCAAGGAGGCCACCCCGGCCAAGCGACTCCAATCCCCCTGATGGCACCAGTGCGGGGCATTTCCCTTTTGGGTGGAATGACGCACCACAGCAGTGCATTTTTACCAGACTGCTTTGATAGCCCACCGGGATTGGAGAACCACATGAAGATCGTAAGTCTGCTGGTCAGGGTCAGGCCGGAACAGGCCGCCGAAGTCGCCGCCCGCCTCGTCGGCATTGCCGGCGCAAGCCTGCACGGCACGACACCGGATGGGGGCCGCCTGGTGGTAATGCTGGAAGACGGCGAAGGCTATGCCGTCACCGATTCGATTCTCGCCGTGTCCGTCGCCAGCGGCGTGCTGGGCACCACGCTGGCCTACGAATACACCGACGAAGAAGTCACCCCAGACGAACTGGCCACCGCCATGGCCAGTTCCAAGAAAAGACACGTACAGGAGATGCAGGCATGACCACAAGACAATCGCAGGACCGGTCCAAGATTGACTTGACCCCCGCGGGGGGTGACCCGGCGGCTAGCCGGGTCGGGGGCGGTGCAACGCTCAGTCGTCGCGATTTCATCAAGACCCAGGCGCTGGCCGCAGCCACCGCAACCGCCGTGGGCAGCCCGCTGGTGCATGCCGCCACGGCCGCAGCCACCCCCAGCGAAGTGCGCTGGGACAAGGCCGCCTGCCGCTTCTGCGGTACCGGCTGCTCGGTGCTGGTGGGCGTGCAGAACGGCAAGATCGTAGCGACCCAGGGCGACCCGGACGCGCCGGTCAACCGGGGGCTCAACTGCATCAAGGGCTACTTCCTGTCCAAGATCATGTACGGCGCCGATCGCCTGACCCAGCCGCTGCTGCGCATGAAGAACGGCCAGTACGCCAAGGACGGCGAATTCGCGCCGATCAGCTGGGACAAGGCTTTCGACATCATGGCCGAGAAGTGGAAGGCGGCAATCAAGGAGAGCGGGCCGAACTCCATCGCCATGTTCGGCTCGGGCCAGTGGACGATCTGGGAAGGCTATGCCGCCAGCAAGCTCTACAAGGCCGGTTTCCGCACCAACAACCTGGACCCGAATGCGCGCCACTGTATGGCCAGCGCCGTCACCGGCTTCATGCGCACCTTCGGCATTGATGAGCCAATGGGCTGCTACGACGATATCGAGCAGACCGATGCCTTCGTGCTGTGGGGCTCCAACATGGCCGAGATGCACCCGATCCTGTGGAGCCGCATCACGGATCGCCGGCTATCCCACGATCAATGCCAGGTGCACGTGCTATCCACCTTTGAGCATCGCTCCTTCGACCTGGCCGACAACGGCATGGTCTTCGTGCCCAACACCGACCTGGCGATCCTGAACTACATCTGCAACTACATCATCCAGAACAAGAAGGTGAATCTGGATTTCGTGAAGAAGCATGTGAACTTCAAGAAAGGCGAGACCGACATCGGTTTCGGCCTGCGCCCCGGCCACGATCTGGAAAAGAACGCCACCAACAACGGCTACCCGGGGGCAGACGGCAAACCCAAGGGCGACGTGGGCAAAGCCGAAGCGATCAGCTTCGAAGAGTTCGCCAAGTTCGTCTCCGAATACACCGTGGAGAAGGTCAGCAAACTCTCCGGCGTGCCGGCCGCCAAGCTGCAGAAAATGGCCGAGCTGTATGCCGACCCGAAGAAGAAGGTGATCTCCTTCTGGACCATGGGTTTCAACCAGCACACCCGCGGCACCTGGGTGAACAACATGATCTACAACGTCCACCTGCTGGTGGGCAAGATCAGCGAGCCCGGTAACAGCCCCTTCTCGCTCACCGGCCAACCCAGCGCCTGTGGCACCGCACGCGAAGTCGGCACCTTTGCCCACCGCCTGCCGGCGGACATGGTCGTCACCAATCCGGAGCACCGCAAGCACGCCGAAGAGATCTGGCAGCTGCCCGACGGCACCATTTCCGACAAGGTCGGCCTGCACGCCGTGGCCCAGAGCCGCGCCCTGAAGGATGGCAAGGTCAAGTGCTACTGGACCAGCACCACCAACAACATGCAGGCCGGGCCGAACATCAATGGCGAGGTCTACCCGGGCTGGCGCAATCCGGCCGCCTTCGTGGTGGTCTCGGATGTATATCCCACGGTGTCCGCACTGGCCGCCGACCTGATTCTGCCCAGCGCGATGTGGACCGAGAAGGAAGGTGCGTTCGGCAACGCCGAGCGGCGCACCCAGTTCTGGCGCCAGCAGGTCAAGGCGCCGGGCGACGCGCGCTCGGATCTGTGGCAGTACATCGAGTTTTCCAAGCGCTTCAAGGTCGAGGAAGTGTGGCCGGCCGAGCTGATCGCCAAGAAGCCGGAACTGAAGGGCAAGACCCTGTATGACGTGCTGTACGCCAACAAGGTGGTGAACAAATTCCCGCTCAGCGAAGTCGAGAAGGTGAATGCCCACGCCATTACCGGCTACATGAACGACGAGTCGAAAATCTTCGGCTTCTATCTGCAGAAAGGCCTGTTCGAGGAGTACGCGAAGTTCGGCCGCGGCCATGGTCATGATCTCGCCGATTTCGACATGTATCACAAGGCGCGTGGCCTACGCTGGCCGGTGGTGGATGGCAAGGAAACCCTGTGGCGCTTCCGCGAAGGCTTCGATCCCTATGTGAAGAAGGGCGAAGGTGTGAAGTTCTACGGCCACAAGGATGGCAAGGCCGTCATCTTCGCGCTGCCCTATGTGAATCCACCGGAAATGCCGGACAAGGATTTCGACCTGTGGCTATGCACCGGCCGCGTGCTGGAGCACTGGCACACCGGCTCGATGACGCGCCGGGTGCCCGAGCTGCACAAGGCGGTGCCGGAAGCGGTGATCTTCATGCACCCGGACGACGCAACGAAGCGCAAGCTGCAGCGCGGCATGCTGGTCAAGGTCGCCTCGCGGCGCGGCGAAATCACCGCGCGCATCGAAACGCACGGTCGCAACAAGCCGCCGGTGGGCCTGATCTTCATCCCCTTCTTCGATGAAGGCCGGCTGGTGAACAAGCTCACGCTGGATGCCACCTGCCCGATCTCGAAAGAGACGGACTTCAAGAAGTGCGCGGTGAAAGTGACCCGCGCCTGAATGCGCTGATCCCGGCCGGGTCCGGGATCACGCCTGAACCTTGACTCCGCCCCTCATGAGCGAGCCCACCAAGCCAGCCAACGCCAGCCCGCGCCGCCGTTTCCTCAAGGAAATGGCCGGTGCGGCCGGGGGCGCCTGCCTGCTCGCCATGGGCGTCACGCTCTATTCGAAACAGGCGGGAGCGCGGCCCGCGCAAGCCATCCGCCCACCCGGCGCACTGATGGAGGAAGCCTTCCTCGGCGCCTGCATCCGCTGCGGCCTGTGCGTGCGCGATTGCCCCTACGACACGCTCAAGCTCGCCACGCCCGGCGATGGCATAGTCAGTGGCACGCCCTATTTCACGGCTCGCGACATCCCCTGCGAAATGTGCGAGGACATTCCCTGCGTGAAAGCCTGCCCCAGCGGCGCGCTCGATCACGCCCTCAGCGACATCCGCCAGGCCGAGATGGGCATTGCGGTGCTGATCGATCAGGAGAACTGCCTCAACTTCCTCGGCCTACGCTGCGACGTGTGCTACCGCGTCTGCCCAGTCATCGACAAGGCGATCACCCTGGAGATGCGGCGCAACCCGCGTGAAGAGCGCGAAGGCCCGGCCGCCACCCGCCACGCGATGCTGATACCCACCGTGCATGCCGACGCCTGCACCGGCTGCGGCAAGTGCGAAAAGAGCTGCATCCTGCCGGAGGCCGCGATCAAGGTGCTGCCCGCCCACATCGCCCGTGGCGCCCCGGCTGAACACTACCGACGCGGCTGGGAAGAGAAAGGCAAGGCCGGCGGCTCGCTGATCGGCGATCAGGTCAAGCTGCCCGTACGCGGCCTCGATGATCAATCTGCACCGGGAGGCCAGCCGTGAGTGCGCAGCGCCCCGGCCTCGAAGCCATCGC
The DNA here is from genome assembly GCF_002855595.1 of Uliginosibacterium sp. TH139. Lineage (NCBI taxonomy): Bacteria > Pseudomonadati > Pseudomonadota > Betaproteobacteria > Rhodocyclales > Zoogloeaceae > Uliginosibacterium > Uliginosibacterium sp. TH139. Next base: position 577,789 of record NZ_PKRR01000003.1, read on the forward strand.
CGACAAGGGCTGGTTCACCGCCCACAAATGGCTGCTGCTGCGCCGCGCGTCGCAGTTGCTGATCCTCGCCGCCTTCCTCGCCGGACCATGGTTCGGCGGATGGCTCGTGAAGGGCAACCTCGCCTCCAGCCTGACCCTGGATGTGCTGCCGCTGACCGATCCTTTCCTGTTCCTGCAGATGCTGGCCACCCGCCACTGGCCTGAGATGAGTGCGCTCATCGGCGTGGCCATCGTGCTCGGTTTCAACCTGTTGGTGGGCGGCCGGGTGTTCTGCTCCTGGGTCTGCCCGATGAATGTGGTGACGGATAGCGCCGGCTGGCTGCGCCGCCGCCTGGGCCTCAAAGGCGGGCGCACGCCGCACGACGCCACCCGCCTGTGGCTGCTCGGCTTTGTGCTGCTGGCGGCCGCGCTGACCGGCTCGCTGGTGTGGGAATGGGTGAATCCTGTATCGATGCTGCAGCGCGGCCTGATCTTCGGCTTCGGTGCCGCCTGGGTCTTCGTGGCCGGCGTGTTTCTCTACGACCTGCTGCTGGCCGGACGCGGCTGGTGTGGCCATGTCTGTCCGATGGGCGCCCTCTACGGCCTGATCGGCAAGACAGCCCTGCTCCGCGTTTCCGCTCATGGCCGCAGCGCCTGCAACGACTGCATGGACTGCTTCGCCGTATGCCCTGAACCCCAGGTGATCCGGCCGGCCCTCAAGCCACGCGATGCGGCCGCCAGCCCCCTGATTCTGGATGGTGACTGCACGAACTGCGGTCGCTGTATCGACGTATGCAGTCAAGAGGTCTTCCGATTCGGCAGCCGATTCAACAGGAGCAAAAAATGAAAAAACTGATACTGATCCTCACCGCCTGCCTGATGCTGGCCCCGGCCTACGCCCAGAAAGCCGAACCCGTGCCTGATCCGCTTGCCGGCGTGAAGGCTTTCGGCATGCGCGGCGTACCGATCGACGGCCCGGAAGCCGCGTCGGACAACTTCCGCAACGAGCGCGACCAGCCGCCACTGCCGCGGGATTTCGTGCAACAGCCACCGCTGATCCCGCACACCGTGAAGGGCTACAACATCACCAAGAACTTCAACAAGTGCATGGATTGTCACGCCTGGAACCGTACCAAGGACACCGGGGCCACCAAGGTCAGCGTGACTCACTTCAAGACCCGCGAAGGCACCGAACTCTCCAACATCTCCCCGCGCCGCTACTTCTGCACCCAGTGCCATGTACCGCAGACCGATGCCAAGCCGCTGGTGGCGAACAAGTTCCAGCCGGCCGCCGGCATGCGCTAAGCGGGTATCCGCCGACTACGCACGCCAATCTCGTGACTCCGATGCTCGCCGTACCACTCGTACGACTTCGCCTCTCTTCACGACCTTGACGCGCTCGCTATGGCGGCTCCTCCGCTTAGTCCCAGAACTCGATCTTCACAGGACAAAAACATGACAAGCGAAAACACCACCTGCAACGGGATCAAAGCGAAGCTGTGCGCCCTGCTCAAGAAAAAATGGTTCATCGGCCTCGGCGGCCTCACCGTGGCCTTCGCCGCCGGCATCATCTTCTGGGGCGGCTTCAACACTGCGATGGAGCTGACCAACCGCGAACAGTTCTGCATCGGCTGCCACGAGATGCAGGAAAACGTCTATCAGGAATACCGCAACACCATCCACCACTCCAACCGCACCGGCGTACGCGCCACCTGTCCGGACTGCCATGTGCCCAAGGAGTGGGTGCCCAAGGTGATCCGCAAGATCCAGGCTTCGAAAGAAGTGTGGGGCAAACTCACCGGCAGCATCAGCACCCCCGAGAAGTTCCAGGCCGAACGCCTGCGCCTGGCGCAGAACGAATGGCGGCGCATGAAGGCCAACAACTCACAGGAGTGCCGCAACTGCCACAACTACGATTCGATGGACTACGCCGAGCAGAACCGCCGCGGCGCGGTCATGCACCAGAAGGGTTTTGCCGACGGCATGACCTGCATCGACTGCCACAAGGGCATTGCCCACAACCTGCCGCCGATCGAACAGCACATCGGCGCCGAGCGTGATGCCGTGCCGCCGGAAGTGATGCACCCGTCTGTCGCGCCCAAACCTGAGGCGGCCGCTTCTCCGGCGAACTGAAACCGCCCCGCCAGAAAGCACAAGGCCCCGTAAACCGGGGCCTTGTGCATGGCAGCCTGCGCAGGATTCAGAGCGGCCGATCGCTCGGCAGGGCAAAGTAGAACCACTCGTTGCCGGGCAGGGACTTCGGGTTCGGAAAGACGATGAAGCCGGTGCCCTGCGCACGTACCTCCGTGCCATCGTGGCGGATGCCGATCACCTCGCCCGCCTCGACCGGGTCGAAGCTCTTCCATTCCTTCACGAAACGGTCGTCCGGGTGCATGCGGTCGATCACATCCACCAGACGCAGCAGTTCCGGCGCCGGGTGCGGCGCCGGAACGGGTGCGTCGATCAGCCCCAGCAAGGCCAGCGTATTGCGGATCGCCTTATAGGCCACTTCCGGTGCCGCCGGATCTTCATGCTGACCGCATTCCAGCGTGATCGCGTAGCCCCCCTTGGAGCGCATGTATTCGGTGGTACCCACGCCATAGCTCGGATCCGTGCTGAGCATCTGCGCGCGCAGGCTGGCGTCCGGGTAGGCGAGACGGCGGGCCACGCCACGCGCATAAGTGTCCAGCCAGCCTTCGACGATGCGGCGCACGCCCAGGCGCACGGCCAGCGCCTGCTCCTGCGCAGCATGGCTGAATGGCTCCAGGGAGCCGGAATTGTCCTGCGGGCCAAGCATTGCAAAAGGCTCACCGCCGGTGTGGAAGGAATGCAGATCGAGCAGCGCGTCATGCGCCTCGAGCAGGGGGCACAGCGCATTGGCGATGCGATCCTCGAAGTCGACCGGCTCGGCGGTGGGGCGCAGGTTGCGGTTGAGATTGCGGTCACCCATGCGCTGCTTGAGGTGGTAGGCCAGCGGATTGGTGATCGGCACGAATGTCAGGGTGCCGCACTTGAGGCTCAGCGCACCGGAATCGAACTCGGCAATCAGGCGCTCGATGGCGCGCGAGCCGCACACCTCGTTGCCATGCACGGCGCCCAGCACCAGCAGCTTCGGGCCTGGTTCAAGGCCGGCAAAGCTATGCACGCGCAAGGCGGTGGTGGAAGGCTGGGTGTGGACGGGGTGACTCATGGGGAACTCCGGATGAAGATCGATTCAGCGGGCACGTATTGTCGCAGGAAGCCATGTGCAGCGGGCTATCAGCATCATCACCCCGGCCAGATCGGGCTCGCGGCATAATGCCCCTGCCCCCCACACAGGAACACTTTCCATGAACGACCTGACCCGTACCCCGCGCGGCAGCCTGCAACTGCGCACCCTGGCCATGCCGGCCGACACCAACCCTAGCGGCGACATCTTCGGCGGCTGGCTCATGTCACAGATGGACTTGGGTGGCGCCATCCTGGCCAAGGAGCTGTCACGCGGCCGGATCGTCACGGTGGCCGTCGATGCGATGAGCTTCCACCGCCCGGTCGCAGTGGGCGATGTGGTCTGCGTGTATGGCGAATGTGCGCACGTCGGCCGTACCTCGCTGAAGGTGAAAGTGGAGGTATGGGTCAAGAAAGTGACCGGCGAACAGATCGGCGAGCGCTTCTGCGTCACCGAAGCCACCTTCAGCTACGTCGCGATCGGCGCCGACAAGCGCCCACGTGTGATCCCGCGCGAACACAACCCGGAGCTGGAAGCGGCCATCGCGGCCATAGCCGCCGCCTGAGGTCGGCCGCCCACCCGCCAGATGCGCGAACCTCTGGGCCGTCCGCCTTGAGGCGGTCGGGGGCGACTGCTATAGCAGAGCATGTGCAGCCTTCCGCGAGCCCGCCATGCTTCCGCTTGATCCACAGCTGTTTCGCCTGTTTCTGGAGTCCCTGGAAGCCCCGGCGCTGCTCCTTGACGCACGCGGCGAGATCCTTTTCGCCAATCCGGCCTGGCATCTCAGCCCACGCGTCAGCAGCGCACCGGACCAACCCTGGCCAGGGCAGAACTACCTCACGCTGCTGAATGCGGCGGCCGGCGGCGGTGACCGCAGCGCCGGTGCTACCGCTGAAGGTTTACGCCGGCTGGCGGAAGAAGGGGGCGAAGGCTTCAGCCAGGATTACTTCAGCAAGGGCCCGGAGGCGCACGACTACTACCACCTCAAGGCCTGGCGCATCGAGTACGCAGGGCAAGTCGTGCTGGGCGTTCTCCACAGCCCGCAATTGCAGCACGACGCGCTCACCGGCCTGGCCACGCGTCAGCTTTTCGCCCTCAGCCTCAGCGCTGAGCTGGGCCGCGCCCGACGCCAGAAACAGCCCTTGAGCCTGCTCATGCTGAACACCGATCACCTGCGCACGATCAACGAACTTCACGGCACACGCATCGGCGATGAATGTTTGATCGCCATTGCCGCCCTCCTGCGCGAACACGCCCGCCGGCCCACCGATCTGGCGGCACGCTACGGCGGCGACGAGTTTGTCGTGCTGCTGGGCGACACGCCCGGCACCGAGGCGCGCCGGATCGCTGAGGCCATGCGCGCCGAAATTGAGGACCTTCACATTGCCGCCGGCCCGCAATATTTACTTAGCGTCAGCATCGGTGTGGCCGATGGGACGCCAGGGCTACGCCACATCAGCGAAGCCATGCTCCTCGAGGCAGCCGAAGTCGCCCTCTACCGGGCTCGCCGGCGCGGCCAGAATCGCGTGGTATGGGCCCAGACCGAGCCGGACCTGCTCAGCGCGCTGCTCAAGGGCCTGTCCTGATTCAGCCAGCTCGCACATGCCGGGTGCGCAGCCTCTTGAATGGCACACACAGCCTCTTGTGCGTTTCCAAGGCTAAATGGTCAGACAACCAATGCCGCCCTGAGCACCGTTAACGGAGTGCTTTGCGGATTTTTCTGCAAACAGGAGACGACTGCGGCCTGGCGGGTCGATACGTTCCACCAGCTCCGGACGCACGCGGTGGTCATCACGCAACGATAGGTGCGGGCACGAAAACCTGCGCATCCCCAAACTCAGCAGGCTTGAATCACACTTCGACCCGGTTGCGCCCTGTCGCCTTGGCCCGGTAGAGCGCCGCATCGGCACGCGCCAGGATGGCCTGCCAGTCGGTATCGGCGGGCGTGCCGCTGGCCACGCCAATGCTGATCGTCACCTCCAGGGCGGCCACCCGGCTGGACGGCCGCGAGCGTGCGCTCAGGGCACGCAGGCGTTCGGCGATCTCGGCCGCCCCCTCCGGCCCGGTATCCGGCAGCAACACACCAAACTCTTCACCCCCGAGGCGCCCAAGCAGATCGCCACGCCGCAGGGCCTGTGTCCACAGCGCGGGCAATGCTGCCAGCACCTCATCCCCCACCGCATGACCATGGCGATCGTTGATCTGCTTGAAATGGTCAATATCCATCATCAGCAGGCTGAGCCGGCCCTTTGCCCGGCTCACCCGCGCAAACTCACGCCCAGCCTGCAGGAAGAAGGCACGCCGGTTCATCACCCCGGTCAGTTCATCCTCCATCGCCAGACGCTGGATATGGTGCTGGGCCTTGAAAAGAGAGCGCTGGATGCGGTGCATGAATCCGGCAAAAGCCAGCGCCAGCACGCTCAGGACGCCGGCCACCGTGAACACCAGGCGGCGGGTGGCGAAATAGGGTTCGAGCGTTTCATCGAAGCCACGCGTTGCCACGACAAACAGGGACTTGTCCGGCAAATGCTCGAAGCTGACGATGCGCCGCACGCCATCACTGAAGCGGCCATCGGACTCGAAATGCCCCCGCTCCGCCGTATGGAAACGCGGGAAGTTCGGCGAGCTGCTGACATCCTTTCCAAGCATGGCCAGATCCATTGGCGCGCGCGACAACAGACGGCCATCCGCACGCACCAGCAGCAGGCCGCCCTGCTCCTTGAGACGCCATTGCTCATGCGGTTTGATCAGCCGGTCAAGCTCGACCACAGCAACCACCATCTTCAGCCCGGCACGCTCGTTTTCGAGACGCCAGGAAATCGGGATGCCCCATTTTCCCGTCGTACGCCTCACCACCGGGCTGCCGATGTACAGGCGGCGCTCGCCGCGCCCCAGTTGGGCCTTGAAGTAATCACGGTCGCTGACATTCACCAGCGCGCTTCCTGCGACCTCAGCCCCAGGATGCACCGTGCCATCGCTGCTAAGCAGACGCAGATCGATCAGATCGCCGGAGAGGCGCCGCAGCTCCGCAAGCAGCGCAAGGAAAGTCGGGTCTGTCAGCGGATCGGCACCCGTATGGGCCTGCAGCCAGAGATCCACAACCCGCAGATCGGTTTCAACACTCTTCAACAAAGCCAGAGTGTGCTGGGTCACCACGCTGTTGAGCTGCTCCAGCTCCCGCGTCGAAGACGCCAACAGGCGATCGCGATACATCCCCGAAAACACCAGCACCAGGCCCCACATCACGGCCAACAGGGCGAACATCGACAGCCATAGCCCGCGACGCAGGATGGAGGGGGCGGAATGATGGATCTGGACAGAGTGAGGCATGAGAACCTGAATGCCGTACACGGCGCTATCCCACGCTTAACGTCACGCCAACGCAAATCTTGCGTGCCCACCTGTGCGGGTTTTCCTGCGGCGCCGGGCCGTGAGCCGGGCCATCGCGGCAAACGTACGTTCAAGAAGCCTCCGCCGGATGCCGTACAGCATTGAATGAGCGCCCCCCAACGCCCCCACAGAGAGAAATCATGTCCATCGCCCGCAAGCTGATCATCCTGGCCCTATGCGCAGCCACTGCCCTGATCCTGGTGGGCGCAGCCGGTCTGTACGCCGCCCGGGAAGGCTCCGCAACGCTCGAAGACATCAACAACCGCGCCATTCCGGGCCTGAACTTGCTTCACAACGTGCGCTCGGAGCAGCAGCAGATCGCCATCGGCCTGTTCCGCCACACGCTCAGCACGGATCCCGCCGTCAAGGCGCAGATCGAGCAAGACATGGAAAAACGAGCCGAGCGCGTAAAGCAAGACATGGCCGGCTACGCAGCGCTGATCCAGACTGCCGAGGGCAAGGAACGCTTCCAGGTGACCAGCGGACTGGTCAAGGAATATCTGGGACTACTTGCCGAATTCATCACCAAAGCCCGCGCCAGCGGCAGCGCACCCGAGATGTCCGGGCCAATGGGCGCCAAGCGCGCCCAGTTCTCGAAGCTGCTCGATGAACACATCGAGTTCAACATCGACTCGGCCAGCCGGGAGGCCAAAACCGCTGAAGCAGATGCCCGGCGCGACATGCTGATCTCCCTCGCCATCATCCTCCTCGCCCTGGCCATGATTGGCGGCCTGAGCTTCTCGGTGATTCGCGGCATCAAGCGCTCGCTCGACGACATCCAGCAGGCGATGCAGAAAATTGAAGGGGATCTGGATCTTTCGGTACGCGCTCAGGTGAATGGGCAGGACGAGATCGCCACCGTGTCGAATGCACTCAATCGCCTGCTCACCAAGCTCAATGCCAGCTTTTCTTCGATTGCCGGTCATGCCGACAAAATCAGCACTTCCTCCAGCCAGATGAGCGACACCGCCGGGCAAGTGGCGCACGCTGCAGCCTTGCAGAGCGATTCAGCCTCCGGCATGGCCGTCGGCATCGAGGAGATGACGGTCAGCATCAACCATGTGAGCGACCGCTCCACCGAAGCACGTGATCTGGCCCAGGAATCCGGCAAACTGGCCCACGACGGCATCCGCGTGATCGACGAAACAGTCAGCGACATCAACGCCATCTCGCGTTCGGTGAGTCATGTGTCCTCGCGTATCCGCGAGCTCGAAGCACATGGTGACCAGATCTCCTCGATCGTCTCGGTGATCAAGGAAGTGGCCGACCAGACCAATCTGCTGGCGCTGAACGCCGCCATCGAAGCTGCCCGTGCCGGCGAACAGGGCCGTGGTTTCGCGGTGGTGGCCGACGAAGTGCGCAAGCTCGCCGAACGCACCGCCAGCTCAACCACCGAGATCAGCAGCATGGTGAGCGCCATCCGCAACCTCTCCCAAGAGGCTGCCACCAGCATGGAAGAGGCTGTCAGCATGGTCGAAGCGGGTGTGGAGCGTGCCGGCATTGCCAGCCAGGCCATTCACCGCATCAGCGAAGGCAGCAACAACTCGCAGAGCATGGTGGAAGAAATCTCCAGCGCGATCCGCGAACAGAGCACAGCGAGCAACAGCATCGCCGTGCATGTCGAAAAGATCGCCCAGAGGGCTGAAGAGAGCAGCGCCGCAGCACGCAGCAGCGCCTCCCTGGCGAATGAGCTGGACCAGTTCGCACGGGAAATGCAGGGCGTGGTGTCCGCTTACAAGCTCTGAGCCTGTTTTTTGGGTGCCCCGTCGGCGCCGCCGCATCCTTTAGAATCTCCAGCGGCTCATGCTTGGCCGATACCTGTATTCAAACTCTGGAGATGATTTTGGCTGAACGAATCGGGGTATATCTGACCTGCGAAGGCTTGGGAGATTGCCTGTTTGCCATTCCGGTCCTGAAAAGCCTGCTCAAGAACTGGGGCGAGCCGATCACGCTGGACATCTTCACTCACCATCCTGACCTGTTCAGGAACTCTCCGTATGTGAAAACGGCCAGCCCCATCGGCGATGGCACAGCCTTGCAGCTGTATGCCTCCTCCCGCAGGGTCATCAAGATGTTCGACACCGAGTGGTGTCATCACCAGAAAATCGACACCTTCGATTTCATGAGCATCCCGCTGCGGCTCGGTACGCTGGATTTTGACGAGAAGCAGCTGGAGTACTTCCCGCTGGAGGCCGACCAGGCCGAGCGCTTCGATGTGGTCCTGAACACCTCGCAAACCTGGATCACCCGCAGCTGGCCGCACGAGAGCTGGCAACGCCTGGCCGACCGCATCCTCGAACAGGGCCATTCGGTGGCCGTGATCGGCAAGGACAGCTACAGCCAGGCGGACCGGCTAATGAAAACCTCACGCCCGCTTGCAGGCTGCACGGATCTCACCAACCGCCAGAGCATCGATCAGGCCTTCCACACCATCAATCGCTGCCGCCTGTTCGTTTCTGGCCAGAACGGCCTCTCCGTACTCGCAGGTGCGACAGATGCCGAGATCGTGGTACTGGGCAGCTCGATCGCCTGGAGCCACCGAGCCATCTACCGCCAGGGCAACCCGATGCACCGGATCACCTATGCCACAGGTCACTGCGACAGCTATTGCGGGGCATCGGGGCAGTGCCGGAAGAATGGCAGCCGGGAGCAGTTCGACTGCGTACCGGGCTATGCCGCTGTCGAACAAGCGGTCATGGCCCGGCTTTCTGCCTGGAAATCCCTTACTGCCGGCTGACCCTCAGGAACTGCAGGACAAGGCCGAGCAGCCGGGCTCGTTACGTGCCCAGTCCGGCCGCCGGCCGGCCAGATCGGCAAATTCGGGCTGCTCCGTGTAAGGCTGGCGAATCGCCGTCATGAGCCGCTCCAGCACGCTCAGGTCCCCCGCTTCGGCAGCCTTGATGGCGCTCTGGGCCAACCAGTTGCGCGGGATCAGCCAGGGGTTGGCAGCATGCATGCGCGCCACGCGCGCGGCGGCCGCTTCCGGCGCAGTGGCAATCCGCGCCTGCCAGGCGCCAAGCCAGTTTGCGAAGGCTTCGCGCGCCTGGGTGGAAGGCTCGGCATAGAAGGCCGGAGCCAGAATCTGCAGCGCTGCTTCGCGTTCCGTATCCGCATTGATACGGGCCAGCGCGCGGTAGAAGATTGTCATGTCTGTATCGACTGTCGCGAAGCAGGCGAACAGCGCGCTGACCAGCTCGAAGTCCGGCTGCGCCGGCCCCTCCTGCGGCAGGCCCAGCTTGTCGCGCAGCATCGCCAGATAGTGGCGCTCGAAAGCCTCGCCATAGGCATCGAGGCAACGCTCCAGCGCGCCGATATCGCCCACCAGCGGCAGCAGTGCATTGGCCAGGCAACTCAGGTTCCAGCCGGCCACCCGGGCCTGCTCGGCATAGGCGTAGCGCCCGCCACGGTCGGTGGTGTTGGGCGTGAAGCCGGGCTCGAAGGCGTCCAGCCAGCCATACGGGCCGTAATCGATGGTGAGGCCCAGCACCGAGAGGTTGTCGGTATTCATCACGCCGTGCACGAAGCCCACCCGCAGCCAGTGCGCCATCAGGAGCGCGGTACGCTCGCAGACCTCCCGGAACCAGGCCAGATAGACCTCCTGCGAGGGGCTTCCGAGCTGCGGAAAGTGGGTCGTGATCGTGTAATCGACCAGTTGGCGCAGCAGGCCGAGATCTTCGCGCGCGGCCGGCAGCTGGTAGTGGCCAAAGCGCAGGAAGCTCTCCGCCACGCGGGTCACGATGGCGCCGGGCTCCTCGCGTGCCCGGCCGTCGTAGAACATGTCGCGCAGCACCGCCTCTCCCGTGCCGACCAGGCACAGCGCGCGGGTGGTCGGCACGCCCAGATGGTGCATGGCCTCGCTGCACAGATATTCGCGGATCGAGGAGCGCAACACCGCCCGGCCATCGGCATGGCGCGAGTAAGGCGTCAGCCCCGCCCCTTTCAGCTGCACTTCGAGGCGCAGCCCGTCCGCGCCGATCACCGTGCCGAGCAGGGTGGCGCGGCCATCACCCAGCTGGCCGGCCCAGTTGCCGAACTGGTGGCCACCGTAGCAGGTGGCATAGGGCTGGCTGCCGGTGAGCAGGCGATTGCCGGCGAAGACTCCCGCCGCCGCCTGCGGATCGACGGGCAGCGCATTGAGCCCGAGCAGGGCCGCGCAATCGGCCGACCAGTGCAGGAGGCGCGGGGCGGCCACCGGAGTTGGCGCACAGAAGGAATACACCGCCCCCTGTACCGTGCGTGGCTGTGGCAGATCCAGCGGATCGGCCGGCAAGGTGCGCAGAAAACGGTGATCGAAAGTCAGGGCAGCAAGATCAGCAGGCAGAGGCATGGGAGGCTTACGGCGAGAGGCTCAGTCATTCAGTCTACGGTTTTAGAGCAAGATTTCAGCCACATCCTGAGTAAGGTCGGAAGCCTGTCGGCGATGCGCTAAGCTTCAGGTCCGCCCTCCGGGAACTTCAAAAGAGAAAACCATGAGCATTTCGATGTACGTCGCCAGCAGCCCGCGCCTGATTGCCCAATTGAAGGCGCTCGACGCCATCCTCGCCAAGGCCGCAGCCCATGCCGAAGCCAAGAAAATCGATCCGGCCGTACTGCTGGCCAGTCGCCTGTTCCCGGACATGTTCGCCTTCACGCGCCAGGTGCAGATCGCCTGTGACTTCGCCAAGGGCACGGTTGCCCGCCTGGCCGGCGTCGAAGTGCCGAGCTACGCGGACAACGAGCAGACGCTTGCTGAACTGCACGCGCGCATCGCCAAGACCATTGCCTTCATCGAAACCATCCCGGCTGCGCAGATCGATGGCTCGGAGACGCGTGACATCACCGTGAAGGCCGGCCCGCGCGAGCTGCAGTTCAAGGGTCTGGACTATCTGATCGGCTATGCCCTGCCGAACTTCTACTTCCACGTCACCACGGCCTACAACATCCTGCGCCACAACGGCGTGGAGATCGGCAAGCGCGACTACCTCGGCGCCTGAGCCACCGGCGGCTCCGTGCCGGGCGCATGGCAGGCACAGGCCTCGCCATGCGCGGCGGCCACCAGCTCGTGCAGGATGCCGCAGTCTGCCACCTGATGCGGCTGGGCGCAGCGCCCGCGCAACTCAATCAATTGCCGCTCCAGCGCCTGCATGCTGGCCAGGCGGGCGCGCACCCGCAACAACTGCGCGTCGACCAGCAGGTTGATATCGTCGCAATCGGCCTGTGGCCGCTCCAGGAAATCGAGCAGGCGGCGGATATCCGCGAGGCTCATATCCAGCGCACGGCAATGGCGGATGAAGGCCAGCTGCTCCAGATGCGCAGCCGCGTAAGCCCGGTAGCCATTGGCCTGGCGCGCCGGGGGCGGCAGCAGGCCGGTTTTCTCGTAGTAACGGATGGTTTCGACCTCGATCCCGGTGGCCCGGGCCAGCTCGCCGATGCGCCAGATAGTGTTCATGTTTCGCTCCTTGCAGGCGGTGATACTAAAGGCTTGACCCTGAAGTGACTACAGGGTGTTGAATCCAGTCATTCCTCAACCTCCCTGCAAGGAAATCCTCATGGCCTGCTGTTCCTGTGAAACCAGCTGCTCCACCAGCACCGCCCCGAGCCCGCGCTTTCGCCGTGCGCTGTGGATCGCACTGTGGGTGAATGCGCTGATGTTCGGCGTCGAGATCATTGGCGGTCTGAGCTCCGGCTCGGTGTCCCTGTGGGCCGATGCGGTCGACTTCGCGGGTGATGCGGCGAACTACGCACTGTCGCTGGCAGTGCTGTCACTGGGCCTCGTCTGGCGCGCCCGCGCAGCCTGGCTCAAGGGCGCGACAATGGCGGCCTTCGGCGTCTTCGTGCTGCTCCGCGCGGGCGGGTCCGCCTGGCAGGGCATTCCGCCAGAACCGCTGACCATGGGCGTAATCGGCCTCATCGCGCTGGCCGCCAACGCCGGCGTGGCTCTGCTGCTCTACGCCTTTCGCGAAGGGGATGCCAACATGCGTTCGGTGTGGCTGTGCAGCCGTAACGATGCCATCGGCAACATCGCCGTGATGCTCGCCGCGGCCGGCGTGTTCGGCACCGGCAGTGCCTGGCCGGATCTGGCCGTGGCCCTGGTGATGGCCGGGCTGGCGCTGTCCGGTGGATTCTCGGTACTGCGCCAGGCACGTCAGGAACTGGCCAGCGCCTGATCCCGACTTGACCCGCCCGGCATGTTCCTGCAAGGTGCGCCCCACATCTGAATGCAGGAGCTGACATGCTGTTGAGCAATCTGGAAATCGTGCCGGGCCGGCGCATCAAGGAACACTTGGGCATCGTCGAAGGCAGCACGGTGCGCAGCAAACATGCCGGGCGCGACATCATGGCCGGGCTGAAGAACATCGTTGGCGGCGAACTCAAGGCCTATACCGACCTGCTGGTCGAGGCGCGCCAGCAGGCCACCGACCGCATGGTGGCGCAGGCCGAGGAAATGGGCGCCAACGCGGTGCTCAACATCCGCTACACCACGACCTCCGTGACCACCGGCGCCGCCGAGATTCTCGCCTACGGCACCGCCGTCATCCTCGAGTAAGCCCACGTCATGGAACTGCTGATCAAGCTCGGGGTTTTCCTCGTGCTGGTGACCATCGGCTACTGGCGCGGCCGCCGCAACGAGCGCGCCCATCTGCGCAGCCTCGCCGCCGAGGAAGATGCGGTGGCCGATGTGCTGGTCTTCGCCACACGTTATCCGCCGCCCTCCGCCCAAGTGCTCGATCCGCTGCTGGTCACCGGCAGTGCAGTGATCGCGTCGGACTATTTCCGCTTCTTCGTGGCCGGCCTGCGCAAGATCGTCGGCGGCAACTACCGCGCCTACGAACAGCTGCTGGAACGCGGTCGTCGCCAGGCCATGGTCCGTCTGAAGCAGGCGGCCAAGGCGCGCGGGGCTAAGCACGTATTCAACGTGCGTATCACCACCAGCCGCATCTCCAACAGCCGGGGTGGCGAAGCCACCCAGGTGGAAGTGCTGGCGGTCGGCACCGCCTTCGTCCTCGCGACAGGCTCGGTCGCCGAGAGCCGCGCCCACTATCGGACAGGACCGGCGCTGGCGTCGCCGGAGAACTTCAGCCTGTTCAAACACCGCTTCACGCGTGCCTGGCTGCTCGCGCTGGTAGCAGCGGTGATCTATGCCTTTGTCGAACTCATCGGCGACGCACGCTTCACGCATCAGTGGCGCTATGCCCATGGTGCGCCGACGGCGCTGTTCTTCATGCTGGCCTGCATTGTTGGCCTCGCCCTGCTGCTGTGGGCCCGCCGCGCGAAGACACCGTGGTCCAGTGCCATCGTGCTATCCCTGCTGACGATTCCCGCCCTGCAGGCCACGCTCTATTTCGGCGTGCTGCGCCTCAACAGCCTGCTCAGCCACGGCCCGCAGCAGGTAGCGTACAAGGTCGCCAGCGAAGGCCTGCTGCAGCCGGTGACAGCAGACCTGCCGGAGCTTTACTTCTACGACTACGCCGATTACTGGGCGGCCCAGCCTGAAGGCAGCCCGGTACACCTCACCGTGCTGCGCGGCGCACTGGGCGTGCTGCAGTACGACCTGCGACCGCTCGGGCCGCAGTACGAGGCCTGGTACTCGGCACAGCACTGAAAAAACAAGCTCACGGTTCGGCTCGCCCCAAGGCCAGTGCTCCGCTCAGCGGCGTGAGCCGTGCCGCATCCTGCCCAGCGGCGCGCGCATGCTCCGCCCGCTCGGCCGGCAGCGGGTGGCTCTGCAGCCAAGCCGGTGCGCGCACGCCGCGCTCAGCCTGAAGGGCCGTAAAAGTTTCGAAGAGCTTCACGAGGCCCTGATTGCCACCGTGCAAGCGCTGGCTGGCGAGCTGCGCCGTGGCATCCGCCTCGCGCTCAGCCTCACGGCTATAGGCCAGCATCTGCAACTGCTGCACATCGCCGATCAGCCACTGATTGAGCGCTGGGCTGCGCACGCCGATCAGGCCCAGTACGCTGGCCGTCATCACCCCGCGACTGAGTTGGCGCACCATGTGACGATTCGCCACATGGCCGATTTCGTGAGCCAGCACGGCATCGAGTTCCTCCTCGTAGCGCAGCTTTTCGAGCAGGCCGCGAAACACGAACACATGTCCGCCCAGGGTAGCAAAAGCATTCACCGTATCCCCCGCCACGTAATGCAGCTGGATCGGCATCTGGGGCGGCAGCTGCAGGCTGGCTGTTATCCGCCCGGCATGTTGCTGCAGGGCTTGCTGGATCGCCGCATCCTGTGGCCCCGGGGCGCCGCCGCCCAGAGTGGGCGCCAGGCGATCCAGTTTGAGGCTCTCGGCGAGCTGCACTTCGGCCGCAAAGGGTAAGTGCGGCGCCAGCCACACGGCCAGCCGATCTGCCGCGAAGAGGCAGGCCACGAGGATCAGACTCACGCTCAGGAGCAGGCGCAGCAGCTCACCGTGCTCACCACGGGCGGCATCTTGAGGATCGGGTCGGCGGGTAGCGGCATTGCGATAGCGCATGGTGGTCCTAGCGAAACAGGGTGCTGGCATACTAGCGCGGAACGCCGGAGCATTCCGCTGCCGGCACCAGCGCTCCATCCCCTCCTCATGCATCCGCAGCCCAAGAATCCGCTCCACGGCCTCACGCTCGAATTCATCCTGACTCGCCTGGTCGAGCACTACGGTTGGGAAGAACTCGGCCGGCGCATTGAAGTGCGCTGCTTCATCCTCGATCCGAGCATCAAGTCCAGCCTGAAATTCCTGCGCCAGACCCCCTGGGCCCGCACTCAGGTCGAAAACCTGTATCTGGATACTTTCGCTTGAATCTGCCCGCCAGCATCCCTTTCTTCACCGCCCTGCGCTTCTGGCTCAAGCTCGGCTTCATCAGCTTTGGCGGGCCGGCCGGGCAAATTGCAATCATGCACAGCGAACTGGTGGAGAAGCGGCGCTGGATCTCGGAGAAGCGTTTCCTGCATGCGCTCAATTACTGCATGCTGCTACCGGGGCCGGAAGCCCAGCAGCTCGCCACCTATCTGGGCTGGCTGATGCACCGCAGCTGGGGTGGCATCGCGGCGGGGGCGCTGTTTGTGCTGCCTTCGCTGCTGATCCTGATCGCCCTGTCATGGCTCTACATGGCCTTCGGCCAGCAGCCGCTGGTAGCAGGGCTGTTTTACGGGATCAAACCGGCGGTGTGCGCCATCGTGCTGCAGGCGGCCTGGCGCATCGGCGGGCGCACCCTGCACAACCGCTGGCTGTGGGGCATTGCGGCGCTGGCTTTCATCGCGATATTTGTAGTGCATGTCCCCTTCCCGGCCATCGTGGTGGGCGCGGCAGCGCTGGGCTGGCTTGGCGGGCGCCTGCAGCCCGCAGCTTTCAGCACCGGTGGCGGTCATGCTGGCGCGGCAAAATCTTACGGCCCAGCCTTGATCGACGATGACACGCCCACACCGGAGCATGCGCGTTTCCGGTGGCCCCGCCTGATCCTGATCTGCGGCCTGGGCGCCGTGCTATGGCTGCTACCGATGGGCTTGCTGGTGGCTTTCGCTGGCTGGACACACTTCTTCAGCCAGACCGGCTGGTTCTTCACCAAGGCGGCGCTGCTGACTTTCGGCGGTGCCTACGCGGTGCTGCCCTATGTGTATCAGGGCGCGGTGCTGCACTACGGCTGGCTCAGCCCCAGCCAGATGATCGACGGGCTGGCGCTCGGCGAGACCACACCGGGTCCGCTGATCATGGTGGTGGCCTTCGTCGGCTTCGTCGGCGGCTGGAACGAGGGCACGCAGATGGCCTCAGGTGCCTTCCTGTCCGGCCCGGCCATCGTGTTCACGGCACTGGCCGGCGCGTGCCTGGCCACCTGGTTCACCTTCCTGCCGTCCTTCCTGTTCATCTTCGCCGGCGCTCCGCTGGTGGAATCGACCCGCGATGCTCTTCACTTCACCGCTCCGCTCACTGCGATCACCGCGGCCGTGGTGGGGGTCATCGTGAATCTGGCGCTGTTCTTCGCGTACCACGTGCTGTGGCCGCAGGGCTTTGGTGTGGGCTTCGAGTGGCCAGCTGCATTGATTGCGCTGGCGGCTGCAGTGGCCTTGCTGCGTTACAAAGCCAATGTCATGGGCGTGATCGGTCTTTGCGCCCTGGCCGGCCTGCTCGTGAAAGGCCTCCTCTGATGCGCCGGATGCTGGCTCTGATCCTGTGGCGCCTGCTCGCGGGTAGCACGCTGCTGCTGGGTTTCATCGGCATCTTCGTGCCGGGCCTGCCCACCGTGCCCTTCCTGCTGCTGGCGGCCTGGGCGGCCGGGCACGGCTGGCCGGCGCTCGAAGCCTGGCTGCTGAATCACCCACGCTGGGGCGCCAGCATCCGCGCCTGGCGTGAACACGGTGCAATGTCTCGCCGCGCAAAATGGGCCGCCTCGATCATGATGACGGCCAGCGCCGGGCTGATGTATTTCTCCGGCGCCCCGCGCCTGATCACCCTCGGCGTGGCACTGGTGATGCTGACGGTGGCCATCTGGCTGTGGCGGCGGCCGGAGCGCTGAAAACGATCTCCCGGCATGCGGTATGCTTGATCCAGACTGGAATATCACGGAGAAAAACACCATGCCCCATCGCCCGCCCTTCATTGCCCCGCTGCGCTTCACCGATGCCGATGCCGCGCTGGCCCAGGTTCAGCTGATCTACAACGCCAGCATCAACCACCTGCGCGAAGCCCTCCAGCAATACGTAGCCGGCACCGTGCCGGAAGCCGAAGAGGAACGCGCCCGCGCCTGCTATCCCTTCGTGCGCATCCACACCAGTACCGTGGCCAAGGCGCGTACCGCTGACAAGCGTCTGTCATACGGATTCGTCGCCGGCCCCGGGCACTACGAAACCACCCTGACCCGACCGGACCTCTTCGCCGGCTATTTCCTCGACCAATTCCGTTTGCTGCTGCAAAACCACGATGTGGAGCTGGAAGTAGGCATCAGCTCGCAACCGATTCCGGTGCATTTCTCCTTTGGCGACTATGACCACATCGAAGGCAGCATGAGTGCCGAACGGCGCATGCTGATGCGCGATCTCTTCGATCTGCCGGATCTCTCGGTGATGGACGACGGCATTGCCAACGGCACCCATGCCACTGCGCCCGGTGAAGCCCATCCGCTGGCCCTGTTCACCGCCCCGCGCGTGGATTACTCCTTGCAGCGCCTGCGCCACTACACCGGCACCTCGCCCGAACATTTCCAGAACTTCGTGCTGTTCACCAACTACCAGTTCTACATCGACGAATTCGTGCGCATGGGGCTGGAGGCGATGAATGACCCGGCCAGCCCCTACCTCGCTTTCGTGCAGCCAGGCAACGTCATCACGCGCCGCGTCGGCGAGCCGGCAGGCGAGCTGGATGCGCTCGGCAAACAGCCGCCGCGCCTGCCGCAGATGCCGGCCTACCACCTGGTGCGTGCCGATGGCAGCGGCATCACCATGGTCAACATCGGCGTTGGCCCGGCCAACGCCAAGACCATCACCGACCACGTCGCCGTGCTGCGCCCGCACGCCTGGCTCATGCTCGGCCACTGCGCCGGCCTGCGCACCACCCAGGCGCTGGGCGACTATGTGCTGGCTCATGCCTATGTGCGTGAGGACCATGTGCTCGACGAAGACCTGCCGATCTGGGTGCCGATTCCGGCGCTTGCCGAAATCCAGCTCGCCCTCGAATCCGCCGTGGCCGACGTCACCGGCCTGCAGGGCCCGGCGCTGAAGAGCATCCTGCGCACCGGCACGGTGGCCACCACCGACAACCGCAACTGGGAGCTGCTGCCGGACAACACCCCGCAGCGCCGCTTCTCGCAGAGCCGTGCGGTGGCGCTGGACATGGAGAGCGCCACGATTGCCGCCAACGGCTTCCGCTTCCGCGTGCCCTACGGCACCCTGCTTTGCGTGAGCGACAAGCCCCTGCATGGCGAGATCAAGCTGCCTGGGATGGCCAACAATTTCTACCGCGAGCGCGTCGACCAGCATCTGCGCATCGGTATCCGGGCGCTGGAGATCCTGCGCGAGCGCGGGCCGGATGCGCTGCACAGCCGCAAGCTGCGGAGCTTCGCCGAAGTCGCCTTCCAGTAAGACTGCCTGCCTGGCGGCTGGACTTGATCTGAGACCAGCCGCAAATACCCGCTCCTTGCTAGGCTGTCGGAAACTCCAGAGAGGATTCACCGATGGACATCCAGCAGGTCCTGCAGCAGCTCGACAGCCTTTTCCAGCGCGGCGCCTACGATCAGGTCGAAGCCTTCATGCTGGACCACATCGCGCGTGGCGAAGCCGAGGGCGACAAGGGCGCGGTGCTCTCGCTGCTCAATGAGCTGATGGGCTACTACCGCAGCACCAGCCGCTTCAAGGATTCGCTCGCTGCGGCCAGCAAGGCGCTGGGCCTGCTCGAAGAACTGGGCCTCAAGAACAGCGTGCACTACGCCACCACCCTGCTCAACGTCGCCACCGCCTGGCGGGCAGACGGCCAGTTCCAGCGCGCCATCGAGCTGTTTGAGGAAGTCGGGCGACAGTTCCTCGCGCTGGGCGTGCAGGACGCCTTTTTGGTTGCCACGCTCTACAACAACCTGGCGCTGGCCTGGCAGGAAGCCGGCGATCACGCCCGCGCGATCCAATTCCTCGAAGCCGCGCTGCCGATCAGCCGCAGCAATCCGGGCGCCGAACACGATGTGGCGGTGAGCCTCACCAATCTTGCGCAGT
This sequence comes from Uliginosibacterium sp. TH139, assembly GCF_002855595.1. NCBI lineage: Bacteria > Pseudomonadati > Pseudomonadota > Betaproteobacteria > Rhodocyclales > Zoogloeaceae > Uliginosibacterium > Uliginosibacterium sp. TH139. The sequence goes on from NZ_PKRR01000003.1 coordinate 597,015, forward strand.
CGCGCGTGCGTCTGGGCCAGCTCGCCGAAGCGCGTGCTGCGCTGGAAGAGGCCGACCGGCTGTTCGCCGCCCTGCCGCGCCCCAGCGGCCATCACGCCGCAGCCATCGCGGCGCTGGGCGAGGTGTGCTTCAAGGAAGGGCGCACGGCTGAAGCCGCCGCGCTGTACGAACGCGCCCTGCGCGAGATCGAGGCGCGCTTCGGCAAGAACCAGCCCTATGCCGACATGCTGGAAAGCCTCGCGGTGGTTATCGAAGCCTCCGACCCGACCCGCAGCGCAAGCCTGCGGAAGGAGGCGCAGCAGGTCGCCGCCGCCCTGCGCCCGCAACTCAAGGGGCTGGAACTCGCGCGGCAGTATTACGAAGCGATGCGCGGCACCCTGCTGGCCGATTACGCGCCGATCGCCCACCGCATTGCCGTGGGTCTGGTCGGTCACGGCTCGGAGTGCTTCGGCTTCGACGACGAACAGTCCCGCGATCACGACTTCGGCCCCGGTTTCTGCCTCTGGCTCACGGATGAGGACTATGCCGCCTTGGGCAAACAGCTGCAGGCCGACTACGAGCGCCTGCCGCCTGAGTTCGCCGGCTTTCCGGCGCGCCGACCCGGCCGTCGCAGCGGCCAGCGCGTGGGCGTGTTCAGCATTTCCAGCTTCTACCGCGAATTTCTCGGTGCGGCCGAGCTGCCGCAGTCCGAAGCGGACTGGCTGCAGATTCCGGAGCCGCTGCTGGCCTGCGCCACCAATGGCGAAGTCTTCTCCGACCCCACCGGTGACTTCAGCCGCATCCGCGCGGCACTCGCCGCCCACTACCCGGATGGCATTGTTCGACGCAAGCTCGCCCAGGCCGTAGCGAAAATGGCACAGAGCGGGCAGTACAACCTGCCGCGCGCCATCAAGCGTGGCGAGCCGGCCGCTGCGCTTATGGCGCAGGCCGAGTTCATCCGCCAGGCCTGCGCCGCGATCCATGTGCTCAACCGGCGCTATACCCCGGCAGACAAGTGGCTGGTGCGTAGCGTGGGCAGCCTGCCCAAACTCGCGGCGCTGCACGGCCAACTCACAGAACTGGCGCAGACCCTGGCCGCCGAGGCCACGCCGCTGATCGAAGAAATCTGCGCCGCCGTGCTGCAGGAAATCATCGTGCAAGGCTTCAGTCAGCCAGGCGAGGCCTATCTCGAAGCACATGTCGACAGCATTCTCGCCAACCCGTAGGTGCGGCTTTAGCCGCACACCACGCGTGGCGGCGGACTGAAGTCCGCCCTACGCAAGCTTCGCAATAGGGCCAACGTCACTTCGTCATCCATGCGTGCGGCCTCAGCCTCACCTCGGGACACTCACAGGAAACCCCATGAGCCTCATCGACGACATCGTGCAACTCGAATGGCAGGCCTTCGACAAGGTGCAGAACGAAGGCGGCCGCGCCAACTGCCAGGATAATTTCGAGACCTTTGAAATCATGCGCAAGAGCCAGTTCCTCGCCTGGGATTCCGCCACGCTGGCCAGCTACTACGCCGATCTCAAGCGCGCCGCGCAAGTGGGCCGCAATCTGGTGCAGGAGAAATACGCCCGCATGATGGCCTACACCGCGCCGGCCGAATACGCCGCCTTCGCCCATCTGCTGCCGGCCCTGAGTACCTGGCAGCAGCGCACCATCGAGCGTGTGATCGAAGCCCAGCTTGAGTGGCGCGAAACCTTCGCGCGTGAGTGGCCGCGCATGTCTGATCAGGCCCGCCTGATCCGCAGCGAGGAGGATGGCCCGCAAGGGACTTCGTTCGAAACCTATCTGCGTGGCGAGCTCGGCACTTACTCGGAAGACACCCTGCGCGCCTACCTGCGCATGGTCGAGGAGTATCAGGAAGAAGGCCGCAACCTCACCACTGTCACCATGGAGCACACCGCTCGACTGTACGGCTACGCCAGCCTGGCTGCGGCGGAGCAGAAGCTGGGGTAACACACCCCGGTGGTAGGCTGAGCGGATCACAGAACACTCACAGAGGGAGAGCGGTATGCAAGCGCAATGGTTGTCCAGGCTCGGCAGTTTCTTTTTCCTGATCCTGATCCTGTTTTTCGCGTTCAGCGGCGTGTTTGGCACCATCGGCACCGGCAACGTGGGCATCCGCACCACGCTCGGCGTGATCTCGCCGGAGGAGATCCCGCCCGGTATCTACATGAAATGGCCCTTCATCTCCAAGGTGCAGGAATTCACTGCCAAGGAAATCGCCATCGACGTGCAGGACCTCACGCCCAAGGCGCGGGACAACCTCAGCCTGCGCGACATGGACATCACCATTTACTACCACGTCGCCCCCGGCGGCATCACCGAGCTGCAGGCCAAGTACGCCAACCAGTCCACCCGCGATGAGGAGAGCGGCGTGTGGTTCCCCGCCCACGGTCTGGTCTCGCGTCTGGTGCGCAACGCGGCCTATGAGGAAGTCTCCAGGGTCGATTCGCTGATCCTGCACACCAAGCGCGACGAAATCGCCGCAGCCATGCACAAGAATGTGCAGGCCCAGCTCGAAGCCAATGACCCGAAGGTGTTCTCCGTGTCACGCGTGGTGATCCGCTCGGTGATGACCGATCCTTCCATCGAAGAATCGATCCGCGCCGCCGTGGCCAACCAGAAGCGCCTCGAAGCCATGACGATCCAGACCGAAATCGCCAAGCGCGAAGCCCAAATCAAGATCACCGAAGCCGAAGGCATCGCCAAGGCCCAGGCCATCATTTCCGGCTCGCTCACCCGCGAATACCTGCAGCACGAAGTGAATCAGGCCCTGGCCAAATTCGCCGAGAAAGGCTCGGCCCATACCGTGGTAATCCCGGCCAACATGAGCAGCACGCCGCTGATCAACATCCCTTCACCAAAGTAAGCGCCCTGCAGCATGCAGCGATTCATCTCCGCCCTGGCCTGCAGCCTCGCCCTCCTGCCGGCGCAGGCAGCCTGCCCTGAAGAAGCGGCCCTTGCGCTGCGCTTCATGCAGGGCTATCTCGCCTACAACGATGCCGTGTTTCTGGGCAGCAGCAGCCAACCCGTCGAGGCCTGGCTCGATGCCAATCCACTCGTCTCGCCAGGCTTGCGCAAGGCCTACCGCGCCAAGCAGGCTGAGGGTCTGCAACAAGACCCAGAACTCGGCTGGGGTTTCGATCTGCTGCTTGATGCCCAGGATTACCCCGAGCAGGGCTTCGAGCTGCGGCGCTGCCCAGCGCCCGGCTATGTCGAACTGCAAGGCAGGGGCTGGCCGGAATTCAGCGTCACCGTGAAAACCGTGCGGCTCGGCAAAGCACTGCGCATCGACGGCGCCGGGGTGCTCAACATTCCGCCCGCCCGGCGCGCCAGGCCGCACTAAGTCCCCACGCCCTCATCCCACGGAACAATACTCATGACCCAACCCAAAACCCCCGATGCCAACCGCCTTGACCGCCTCGTGGCCGAAGCCCGCAAGAGTGCCGAGCAGCGTGAGCAGGGCTACCGCGAGCGGGCCCTGAAGCTCTACCCCTGGGTCTGCGGCCGCTGCACACGCAGCTTCACGCGCGACAATCTTCGCGAGCTGACTGTGCACCACCGCGACCACAACCATGACAACAACCCACCCGATGGCAGCAACTGGGAGCTGCTGTGTATCTACTGCCACGAGAACGAGCACTCACGCTACCTCGAAGCGGACTCGGGGCAAGGCGGCGGCGAGAACGGCCACAGCAGTGCGACGCACAATCCCTTTGCCGCACTCAAGGATCTGCTTAAAAAGTAAGGCCAGCCGCAGGTTTGCAATACCCGGCCGGGCCCAGCCCCACGCCAGATGAAAGGCTTGCCCACGCAACCCCGGCTGGGTAGTTGAATACTCAGCGCGCCCCGTCGGCTACAGCCCCCTGCTCCGGTTCAAAGGCCGTGAGCGCGAAGGTGTTGGCGGCAGGATCGAGGCAGACGCGATAGCGGGCAAAGAAATCGTAGCCGAGCAAGCCATGCAGCGTCGGAATCGGCAGTTCAAACACCCGCAAGGGCCCGAGCTTGAGTGCCTGCCCGGCCAGCGTCGCATCATCGATCGAAAGGATTTTGTCCGACAAGGTCGCGCCGGCTACATCAGGCTTGATGAGATTCTGATTCGCCCCGGTATCCAGGCCCAACAGGAGCGCCTGACCCGCATGATCAAACTGCACATAGGGCAGCGAGCCCAGGCGGCGTAGCGGCACTGACCCACCCGGACATTCGGCATGCACCGCCCCACGTGGGTAGAGCCTCGCCGCCTGCTTCGCGTAATCGAACACCAGGCTGTAACGCTGAAGATAGGCCCAGCCCAGGTAACCATCGATCCCCGGCGGGATATTCTTTTTTTTCCAGACCGTGGCCGGCACCACTTCAAGCACACCCGGCGCAAGCGCCAGTGAATGCTCACGCCCTTCGCCCGCCGCCCCGGCCTCCGCCCAGTCCGGCCGCAAAGCCAAAGCTGCCGCCCCGCCAAGATCAAGAATCAGGGATGCCTCCCGGCCATCTACCTGAACTTGAAGGATCGGGAGTTGTTGCCTCAATTCAAAGTGCAGCACCCGCTCCGGCTCCAGCGCATGCGCCTTGGCCACACACATCAACACGAGCCAGCCCCAAAAGTATGCTTTCACCCCTTCATCTCCATTCGCCAGACCTGCGCATCACTATACCTGCGCACAACATCAATCTCTCGCGCCGTCCACGCCCAAAGGAGGCTCTCTTGGCCACGAACCTCAAGAGCACTTAAGCGCACCGAAGCGATGACAAACATGTAGCCCGGTTTGATATTTCTCACACTTCCAGCCTGAAGCCAATTGACGCTGGCGGAGAGGCTAAGGAAGATGTGGTGAGCATGCTGAGTCAAGCTTGTAATACCAGACGGAGAGGCCGGCCTAGGATCCATAACAAATACCCGGACAGAACGATCACCCACTGCCCCCAGAAGCACTTGTTCCACTTGTAGTCATTTCGCACTTCATCAGACAAGATGAAGAAAACCTGTGAAAACAACGGCGCCATTGTTTTATTTGTCACTTTGACGCCAAGTAAGGCCTCAAATTTCTTATAAAACAGAAGTCTGAGAATCCGGGTCGTTTTGACAAATAAACCTTTATTTCCTCGTTTTGAGGACTACTTCACGTTAGATGAAAAGGTCTTTGCCATGAAAAAGATGGGAGAGTCTCAAATTATTCAATTTTTCACTGGCGTGCTTGCAGATGAAATAAGAAGCACCTTTGGCCATGAATGCCAGTATGTAATTGGAAATTTTTCTGGAAGCCAAGACAGAAAATTTGCTGATTTCTTCGCGGGCACAGACTCTGCAAACATCTTGATTGAGTTCAAGGAGTTCAAGAAAGAGTATCGTGACGAAATTGCGAAGCCACTAAGAGAGCGGCTTTGCAGAACGCTCACGGAAGACATCTCTAATCTATCTCGTTCGTGCCATTTCATTGGCTGGGGCGCAGTCGGATCTACTCTAAACGTTGAATTGAATCCCTACATTGATTTGGTTTGCCCTTTATGGGGATGTACTGAACATTTAGATTCTCCAGCAGACTATTTGCACCCCTCGTTCATTAATGCCTTTGTCAAAGGCACAGTAGGTGTGAGCTATACAGATTTTGTTCGTTACATTGAGCATCTAAACAAAACAGCCGGTGGCAGCGCATCTGGAGATGAAGCGCCATTTCGCTCAATCCTATTCAGTCGAAACAATAGCGGGCAGCTCGTAGCGAATCGGTTCGACAATCTCCGCGAGCTAAGAGCCTTGAGCAATCTAAAACCAACAAAAAAACCCGGGCACAGCTCTGGGCCTAGTATGAGCGGCCCCTGATGTCATCTAACCCTACAGTCGAGAGGGACAGCCACAAGCTGCGCTTGTGGTTCCCTGCGCTTCGCTCCGGCTGCCCCTCACCTCCACGTTAGGCCTACAAAATGAAGTACTTCACTTCGGAATGGTGGGGCAGTGGATGCGAAGGCGCTGACGGTGTCTTCGAGAAGTACCAGCAGTACATCGCGTCAGTAAAGCACCGCCTGCCAAAGGCAGCGGTCACCTTCGACGCGCACCACACCCTCCATGACTCGGAGGTCAAGGAGATAGTGTCTAACTTTACGAAGAAGGAAACGCGGCTGAGTTTTCTTGGGTGGAACACCGGTTTCAATACGAAAACGAAATACCACCTGACATTCACTGGCGTTTCGATCTTCGAACAACATCTGCCACCTGATGAATACGTGGGGTCCGAACTCGGCGACATCGGATACTGGGAGTGGGAAGCACTTTCTGAAGGCACTGAACTACGCATGATCTTCGCGTCCTCAGCTATGTTTCGGCTGGTTTTCAAAGATTTGGAGTTCGCACATGAGAGCGTGCAGGCCTAACAATTCCGTCGAGAGGGACCGCCCACAAGCTGCGCTTGTGGGTTCCCTTCGCGGCTTCGCCGCTACGGCGGCCCCTCACGTCAAACGTTAGGATTCAATGAGCGAGCCGTTCTCTTTTCCGCCTGATGCCCAATACCTCTCGGAAGTTTCGCTCCGTGACGAAACTCTTTCGGTTCGGTTTAAACCAGAGTCTGTGCTTGAACCAGAGGCGCGAGCCTTCGAGTTTCAAGCTCACTCCCTGTCAGCTGCCCAAGAAGCCCATCTACTACTCACGCAGCTGCGGGCAGACAACGAGTACATCTACGCATCTTGGTACCATGGCTCCGCAGTCTTATCTGCAGAAGACGGCACGGAAGTCTTGCTTAAGGCGGCCTCATTCTCCGGCGAGTTTGTTGAGTTGAATGCTGCGGAATTTAGAGAGGCTTTAAACTTAAGTAATCGGATTTATATAGATGCTCATGAGTATGGCCGCCGCACAACGGGCAAACTAAATCGAATAAAGGAGCTATTGCTTGAGCAGAGCCGTAGGCTGTCCGTCAAGGCTGGTTCGCATGAATTAGAATCAACAGCCGGGGTTCTTTATGCGCAAAACATTCAGTTCCTTTCGCGCCTGCTAAATGAAATTGAATCCTAACCATTCCGTCGAGAGGGACCGCCCACAAGCTACGCTTGTGGGTTCCCTTCGCGGCTTCGCCGCTACGGCGGCCCCTCACGTCAAACGTTAGGCCAAAACATGCCGCGCCTAGTTTTGTTCTTGCTGCTACTTTTCTTCGCAAGTTTCGCTGGAGCCGAATTTGCACCAGGCGTCGTCAATCATGTACCGACCAAAAAAGAGCGCACCAAAGGAAATAGCATTCGGACGGAAAGCCTATGCAAGAAAAATAATGGCGAATGGTCTGAGGGCAAGGGTTACGCAATCTGCGTGCTGCCATATCCAGATGCAGGGAAGGAATGCAAAAACTCAAAAGATTGCGTTGGCCACTGCATCGCCCCTATTACTGACAAGCCGGTAACTCGTGGCACGTGCCAAATAGATGACTCCACCAATGACTGTGGGCGTCCGCATCTTGAAAATGGGAAAGTTATATATTTCAACTGCGATTAACGATGCCCGTAGCTAAAATACTTTTATGATGCAAAATTCGCCTAACACTACAGTCGAGAGGGACAGCCAACAAGCTGCGCTTGTTGGTGTCCTCCGCGCTACGCGCTCCGGCTGCCCCTCACTTCCACGTTAGCCATCAAGCATGTCTCACTCCTGCAGAGTTGTGGCCTCTTTTTTTGTTTCTGCCGTTGTGGGCGCCTTTTTGTTCTACAACGCAATCGATATCGCGGTTTTCGTTGCTGAACGTACTTACACTCCCGCCTTTTCTCGTTCTTTACGCGAGATACTTGTTCATATTTTTCTAGCCGTTATTTTTAGTGTCCCTATTGCCGCACTTGCGCAGCGTAATTCTGCATTTTTTGGAGCACTGGCGGTCATCGTTGGGGATTTGCTCATGTTTTTTAATTGGTTCCTGGCATCGTCGCCGCGTGGTAATTTTGGAATGAGCTATTTCGTGGTTAGCGGGTTGTACGCTGTATTTTTCGCACTATGCAGCCACACGTGGTGGACCTATGCTTTTAAGCGCCATGTCGGTTCATCCGCTGGCTAACAATTCCGTCGAGAGGGACCGCCCACAAGCTGCGCTTGTGGGTTCCCTTCGCGGCTTCGCCGCTGCGGCGGCCCCTCACGTCAAACGTTAGAAATCAGATGAGTCCTATCCAATCTCTTGCTGTATGCGTTCGATTGTTTTCGATCTGGCTTCTTTGGTACGGCCTTACCCACGTCTCTAGCACGTACTTCACGGCTAGCGGCGCGGATCACGAAACCTTACTAGCTCCGTTCATTGTCGGGGCAATCTTGGTTGCTGCAATCTGTGTATTGCTTTGGCTGTTTCCCACCTTCTTAGCGAAGAAAATTCTGCCCAAGCAATCCGACGAAGAAAATACAAAGCCAGTGTTCGAAGATTGGTTTTCCGTTGGCTGTAGCTTGCTTGGCGTATGGGCACTCTCAAAAGCCATCCCCGCACTAGGCAGCTATCTGATCATCAACTACCTGGGGCAAAAAATGTATCCTGATAGTTTCAGCGTAAGCCCGGACTGGCATCTTCACGTCGCCTTTAATGTGCTTCAGTTGCTCTTTGGCGCATGGCTGTTTCTTGGCGCCAGAGGCTTAAAGAAAATTCTTGTTTGGGTGCGCGAGACATGATTTCTAACTTTGCAGTCGAGAGGGACAGCCAACAAGCTGCGCTTGTTGGTTCCCTCCGCGCTACGCGCTCCGGCTGCCCCTCACTTCCACGTTAGAGCGATTCAGATGAGTGCAATGCGAACGCTTGTCAGATTAAGCAAATCATGTGGTTTCGGGCTGCTTGCATCGTCGCTTGTCACATACGTATTCGGTGAAGTGTGGTGGCGTATCTATGTCTGGAAAACAGGCGTCGGTAGTGCATCCGAGCTAGCGGAAGATTACGGCGGAGCGTTCTTTCAGCTTATTGCGATGCTTTTTGTTTTCATTGTCGTTTTTGCGCTGTCGTCCATTTTTATGTGGCACAAAGCCAAACCCCAGCTTAATTTTGCCGAAGGTGATGCTAAAACATCGCTCTAACCATTCCGTCGAGAGGGACCGCCCACAAGCTGCGCTTGTGGGTTCCCTTCGCGGCTTCGCCGCTACGGCGGCCCCTCACGTCAAACGTTAGGCACACCACATTTCACAAGCGAGGAGAGTTTGAATGGGAGCATGGTCGCACGAGCCCTTTGGCAACGATGATGCAAACGATTGGGCCTATGAGCTGGAAGATGTCCGAGATTTGTCGTTTGTGGAGCGGGCTATTGATGAAGCTCTGAATGCTGAAGAGTATTTGGAAGCCCCCGAGGGTTCAAACGCTGTAGCAGCTGTTGAAGTCTTGGCAAAACTTCTTGGCAAAGGCACGCAGTTGGATTCCTATACCGAGAAAGTTTATGAATGGGTGAAGTCTGTGAGTATTACGCCAAGCCCTGAATTGATTGATAAAGCAAAGCGCGTACTTGTCCGTGTTGCTGGTGAAAACTCCGAATTGCAAGAGTTGTGGGGCGAAGCAGGGCCTGATGAGTGGGCTGCGTCCATAAAGGCTCTGCAGGTGGCGATCAGTGCCTAACCATTCCGTCGAGAGGGACCGCCCACAAGCTGCGCTTGTGGGTTCCCTTCGCGGCTTCGCCGCTACGGCGGCCCCTCACGTCAAACGTTAGCAATCCGAGCCATGAATTCCGCGTTGGTTATTTTCGCACCTTTAGTTGGCCTGTTAGGGGTTGGATTCGGCGCTTGGCTCCAAGCGCACTTAACCAGGAAGAACAACACGAACAGCAAACTGGCTGAGCTTCAAAACAACTCCTACTCGGACTTCTTAAACTCAGCCTCTGCAATAGCTGTTGCTCAAAGAGCGGGCAATCGGGCTCGCGTTGATGCTGAATTGGCCATTTTGGCTGACGCAAAAGCAAGAATATGCGTGTACGGGCATGCTGCAGTGATTCAGGAATTGGCGAAATTCATCAGGGCCGGCGGTACACTCCAAACGGAGTCAGAAATTTTGTCATTTACGCGGCTATGTATTTGCATACGTAAATCTGTTGGCATGGGAAATGAGTTGGTAGCACTGCCCGACATCTCGCAGTTGCTCTTTAGTGTTGAGGTTTCCAATGTGCCCACACCGATCAAAACAGATTGCTAACCATTCCGTCGAGAGGGACCGCCCACAAGCTGCGCTTGTGGGTTCCCTTCGCGGCTTCGCCGCTACGGCGGCCCCTCACGTCAAACGTTAGG